>NZ_JBIVIC010000013.1:0-150300 GCF_044749545.1 Pseudomonas sp. NPDC089396
AGATCTTTCGCCGGATTCGTTCCCGCTTCAAAAGCTGGAAAAAGCTCTCGGCCACGGCGTTGTCATGGCAGTTTCCTCGGCGACTCATGCTGCTAATCACGTTGTTGGCCTTCAAGAAACTTTGCCAATCTGAGCTACTGAACTGGCTGCCTTGATCTGAGTGAATCATCACTTGCTGCTGTGGCTTGCGTCGCCACACGGCCATCAGCATGGCGTCGATGGCCAGGTCGCTGCACATCCTGGGCTTCATTGACCAACCGATGACTTGGCGAGAGAACAGATCCAGCACAACCGCCAGATACAGCCAACCTTCATACGTACGGATGTAGGTGATGTCGGTCACCCAGACCTTATTCGGCTCACTGACTTTGAACTGCCGCGCGAGATGGTTGGGCGAGGCCACTGTTGGTTTTCCACCGTAAAACCCCGGACGCCGCCGATAGCCAGTTTGCGAACGCAGTCCCTCTACCTGCATCAAACGACCGACTCGATTCCGTCCACAGATCTCTCCTAGCTCTCGTAGGTCATCGTGAATTTTGCGATAGCCATACACGCCTCCGCTTTCTAACCAGGCATGCTTGATCAAGCCAAGCAGGCGTTGATCTTCTTTGGCTCGGGCAGATTGAGGCTCGGCCAGCCAAGCGTAGTAGCCGCTGGGATGCACCTTGAGGGTTTGGCAAAGGCGGCGCACTGGGTAATCCGTCGAGTGCTTCTTGATGAAGGCGTACTTCAGCCGCACTCCTTGGCAAAGTACGCGGCGGCCTTCTTTAAGATGTCTCGCTCCTCCGTCACCCGCTTGAGTTCAGCGCGCAGCTTGCGCAGTTCGGCCTGCTGATCATCGTCTTGCTGACGCTGCTCTTGGGGCTTGCTGTAGATCTTGATCCACGCGTAAAGGCTGTGCACGGACATGCCCAAGCGCTGAGCGACATCAGCGACAGGTTTGCCTTTCTCGGTCACTTGCTTGACCGCTTCGATTTTGAATTCTTCGGGGTAACGCTGACGACTCATGGCACCTCCTGTTTGGGCCTCATTATGAGGCTTGGAGGTGTCTACGAAACCAGGGGCGATTCAGTCTATGAGTAGATTACTGTAGGGCTCATAGCTCCCATCAACAACCTGGTGCCAGGAGTTTACTATATAAGCTCCCAGGTAACCCCCTCTCCAAGCCTCAGTAATAAAGCGTTTTTTCTGCTCATCGCTCCAATCAGGCCTTGATTGCCATTCCACGAAAGGGTGACCCATCGCAAAGCTACTGGCCCACGGATAATCCGCCTGATAGATCAACTCAGATGTCGAATAGTTTTGATAATTTCTAGATAAATGATCTATGTCATGCAGATGCACAGTGGTATGCATCACATTGATCGGCATGGCAATCTGAAAGGCTGATCTGATTTCTGGATCTTGAGGCTGAGAAGAGTTTTTTGATTGCACGGAAGTCACTTTTTCGTTGAGTTAACGATGCGTTGATAGGGTTTCAAGATGACGTGACTTTAGCACATAAAATCAAGAAAAAAACGCGTCGATATTGGTTTCTTGGCAAGTGAGCCGGATTTCGCGTCGTAAATAAACCATCAGTATAGTTTGGCATCAACCGTTAGTATATTTTTCGACGGTGTATGGATGTGCTGTGATCCGCTCGTTCTGAAGCCCTCATGAAATTTTTTTTCATACCCCCCTTGAAATGATTTTTCAAAAACGGAGCTCTATTATTTTGTTAGCAAAAAAAAGCAGAGATCTCTTATTTTGCAGATTTTTGATGCCATTTTGAGATCGTAAATTCTGCTGTTTTAGGTGGATGTTGATAGCTCAGGTCTGCATGCCACCCTTGCCTCGCCCCTTTGCTCGCTACTTCACCTCACGCGCATGCGCGTGAGCGTGGCTTGCTTTTGAGCGCCGTAGGCGCATCGCTTTTTTCAGCGCCGTAGGCGCTGGCTTGATTTTGACCTCAAACAAAAAAGTGCAATTTTTTAAAGAAAGTACGCGGAAAACATACCGTTAAATTATTGGGTTTCTAGTGCTTTGGCGCTTACCCGTAGAGGTCGCGAACATTCGGGGGGTAGCTAATGCTGGTAAAGGCGGCGTCGCTGTATTTGCTTCATACAGATGGTGTGCGGTTGAAAGTTTTTATCGTAGAGTCGGCGCGGGGTGATCCATTGCGGCGATGATCAATCCTCGAGTACCCAGCCCCCCGCAGCTCTCGTTCACCGTTCAGTGGGTTTTCAATTATCTCTATAAAGGTATGCGTCTGGCATACCCATCTGTGTTTGCTAGGGTTTCAGGCCAGTCAGTGAGTATGCTGCTGACACACCCATTTGAAAATGTGTCTCTCGTGCCTTGACGACTGGCTGCGCAAACATTTAGCTTTAATTGACACCAAGGGAGGGATACTCCGGTGGAAGCGTATATTTGAGAGGTTTTTATGATCGCGGCTGATAAATTGACTAAAGAGTTTCTCGATGTGCATGAGACTGCTGACGCGCTTGGTGTGTCAAAAGAAACCTTGAGGTTCTGGCGATATACTAATAAACACGCGACAGAAATTCCTGCGTTAAAGCATGTCTCTCGTCGTATTTATTACCGCACGCAAGATGTTGTGGCTTTTTCCAAAACTATGTATTGCCCGTCTGGTTGCTGAGCGCTACCGAACCGCGAGCATGATGCTCATACAGGCCTTGGCACGATGCTCAGGCTAGCAAGAAGCCCAGATCGATCTGGGTTTTTTTGTGCCTGCAGGGCGGGTTTGGTAGCCGATATGATGGTGGAAAATATTTTAGAAAATATGAGATTTTTCGAGGAGGAGGCGTTTTGGGCTTACGAGAGCTGAGGAAAGCTTACGAGAGCTGAGCTTAATTTTGAGTGCCGGCTACCAAATGGCTACCAAGCTCTCAAAAAGACCAAAGATAATGAAGGATATAGAGGGGAATGGGAAACGCTAGAAGCTTTGTGGTACGTGGCCTATAGCTGTTTAGGTCGCTGCAATGGCATGACAGAAAAGGTGTTGACAGTCAGCAGATTTTAAGTCTGCTGTGTATACCAATTCCACCACACTCGCACGCTTGAAAGGGTCGTGAAGACCGGCGCGCTTCTAGCAGAAGGGCCTGACAATCAAGCGCGCTTTATAACCCATTGTTATAGTTGAGTCAACCGTAGCGCCTATGATCAAAGGAGGGAAGGCGTCACACAGAGGCATAATTGACACCATAGGTGTCATTACGCCACTGTTGCCGCTTCTTTTGGATCCAATGAGTGTGTAGCCATGCCGCCGGCTTCCCGTCCCACTGACACCGGACGTCTCGTTCGCCCCCGCTGGTACTGGCGGGTGCTATTCGCCCATGTCTTGTTGCTGGGAGCCTTTCTTTACATCAGCCTGGCCTCGCTGGGGGGCTACCTGTTGATGCTCGGGTTTGCCGACGAGCACCCACAGCCTCAACGGCTGATGGCCCTGGGTGGCGGCGGGGTGATCGTGCTGGTGTGCCTTTGGCTGCTGAAAGTGGCGATGCCGCGGCGGGTCAGTCCGGTGCTGGTCGAACGTGAGCCTGGCTAAGCCTGCGCCGCACGCGCTGACCTCGGCGTGTATCTTTGGCTAAGCTCATTCTTTCCCTCCTGCTGTGCCTGTGGAGTTTGCATGGTTCCAGCTGACCGCCCCGACCACCCTGTCATGCTTGCCAACAGCTATGAGCGGTTGGTGCAGTCAGTGGTGGACTACGCCATCTACATGCTCGATACCACAGGCCTCGTGGTCTCCTGGAACGCCGGTGCCGAGCGCATCAAGGGCTACCGCGCCGAGGAAGTGGTCGGCAAGCATTTCTCGTTGTTCTTCACCCATGAGGATTGCCTCGATGGTCGCCCCCAGCGCCTGCTCAAGCAAGCCCTCGAACAGGGGGTGGCGCAGGACGAGGGCTGGCGCGTACGCAAGGATGGCACCCGGTTCTGGGCGTTGGCGGCACTGGATGTCATCCGCGATGAGCAAGGTCAGGTCATCGGCCTGGCCAAGGTCACCCGCGACATCACTGACCGGCGCGAATCCGCCTTGCAGCTGGATGCCGTTCGCGCCCAGCTGTTCCAGGCGCAGAAGCTCGAGGCACTGGGGCAGCTGACCGGTGGGCTGGCCCACGACTTCAACAACTTGCTGACCATCATCATCAATTCGGCGCGGATGGCGAAGGAAAGCAAAGACCCGGTGCGCCTGCGACGCCTGATGGAGCACATCCTCGATGCGGGCCAGCGGGGCACCGAGCTGACCAAGCAGCTGCTGACATTCGCCCGTCATCGGCAGCTTGAAGTCACCCAGATCGCTCCCGCCGAACTGCTCGGGGCAACCCGGGGTTTGCTGGAGCATGCATTGCCCCGTGAGATCGTGCTGGAAGAGCACCTGCAGCCTGACTTGCCGCTGATCGAGGTGGATGTCGGGCAACTGCAGATGGTTTTGCTCAACCTGTTGTTCAATGCCCGAGATGCCATCGAAGGCCAGGGTACGATCCGCTTGGCGGTCAGCGCCGTCGAGCTCGCGGGCGAAGTAGAAGGTCTGTGCGGGGCTTACGTGTGCTTCGAGGTGGGCGACAGCGGCCCCGGCATCGAAGTGAAGGTGCTGCCGCGTATCTTCGAACCGTTCTTCACCACCAAACCCTTTGGCAAGGGTACGGGCCTTGGGCTGAGCCAAGCCTACGGCTTTGCCAAGCAAAGCAATGGCGCCATCAATGTCCAAAGCGAAATGGGCAAGGGTACGTGCATGCGCCTGTACCTGCCGGTCTGCCGGCACAATTCGGATGGTCAACTCGACGGGTAGCCACCATGGCACAAGTACTCAAGCGGCTGGTGACGGGGATAGCGGGGCTCGATGCACTGCTCAAGGGCGGTCTGGTTGCGGGTGCTTCCTACATCATTCAAGGGCCACCTGGCGCCGGCAAGACCATTCTCGCCAACCAGTTGGCCTGTGGCCACGTGCGCCAAGGCGGCCGGGTGCTGGTGGCGACTTTGCTCAGCGAGTCCCACGAGCGGCTGTTCCAGTACCTGGCGACCCTGGAGTTCTTCGACCCGGCGTTGGTCGGCGACCAGATCCAGTTCGTCAGCGCCTTCGATACCCTCGAACAGGAGGGGCTGGATGCGGTGGTCAAGCTGCTGCGCCAGGAAATCGCCCGTCAGCAGGCCAGCTTGCTGATCGTCGACGGTGTGCTCAATGCCCGCGTGCGTGCGGAAACCTCGTTGGACACCAAGAAGTTCGTCTCGGAGCTGCAAGGCCATGCGGCCTTTGCCGGGTGCACCTTGTTGCTGCTGACCAGCGCCCGGCTGGATGAGGGCAGCCCCGAACACACCATGGTCGATGGGGTGATCGAACTGGGCGAGCAGTTGATCGGCAGCCGCGCCGTGCGCCATATCCAGCTGCGCAAGACGCGCGGCAGCGGGGCGCTGTCGGGGCGCCACGAATGCTTGATCGACGAGGCCGGGATGCATGTCTATCCGCGTCTGGAAGCGCTCTACAGCCACCCCAGCCAACCAGGTTGCGCGAGCTTGAACCGGGTGACCACAGGCATCGACACACTCGATGAAATGCTTGGTGGCGGATTGGCCCGCAGCTCGACCAGTCTGTTGATGGGCCCTTCGGGGGTCGGCAAGACGTCTTTGGGCCTGGCCTTTCTGAGCGCCTCCAGTGCCGAGGCACCAGGCCTGCATTTCGGCTTTTACGAAACGCCCGATCGATTGCGCCTGAAGGCGACATCGCTGGGTTACGACTTCGCGGATCTGGAGCGACAGGGCGCCTTGCAGCTGTGCTGGCAACCGACCACCGAAGGCTTGCTCGACCAGGTCGGTGCGCGCTTGCTGGAGCAGGTCGATCGATTAGGCAGCAAGCGTGTGTTTATCGATAGCCTCGGGGCGTTCAGTCGCCTTGCGGCGGACCCGGCACGGCTCAATGCCTTCTTCAGGGCACTGACGGGAGAGCTGCGGGCGAGGGATGTCAGCGTCATGCTCACGTGGGAAATGCGCGACATCTTCGGTTCGGAAATCACCGCGCCAGCGCCGGATCTGTCGAGCATCGTCGACAACCTGATGCTCATGCGCTTTGTTGAACTGGACTCGCAACTGCAGCGCATGTTGTCGATCCTCAAGGTGCGCGACAGCCACCATGACCCGGCGCTGCACGCGTTGCATTTCAGCGCGCAGGGCATCAGCCTGCGCAAAGCGTTCGAGGGTGCCTGCGGCGTGCTCTCGGGTACCCCGGTGCCGCAAGGGAGTGGATGACGGGGCCGGCCGATGAATACCATCCTGATCGTCGATGACGAATACCTGATCGCCGATATCCTCGGCTTTGCCCTGGAAGACGAAGGCTTTCTGGTCGAGAAGGCGAGCAACGGGCGCAAGGCCCTGGAAGCGCTCAAGGAGAAGCGCGTGGAGCTGGTCATCACCGACTACATGATGCCCGTGCTCAATGGCGAGGAGCTGGTGTTGGCTATTCGCGAGGAGCTGGCGTTGTGCGACTTGCCAGTGATCCTCATGAGCGGCGCCCAGGCCAGCCAAGGACGTCCGGAGCTGTTCGCCGCGGTATTCGACAAGCCGTTCGACATGGACAAGATGATCGCCAAGGTGCGCGAATTGCTGGATACCTGACGCTCAGGTGATGAGCAATATCAGCCTTTCGGTACGATCAAGCGCGTCCGTGCGACTTGTAGTTGGCAGGTCAGTGCTGGTCGTCGTGCTTCTCGGGTGCTGGGTTGCCAGCCTGGATCCGTTTGAAGATTTCCTCACGGTGCACCTGAACATCCTTAGGTGCATCGATACCAATCCTCACCTGCATCCCTTTGACGCCCAGAATGGTGACTTTGATGTCATCGTTGATGACGATGCTTTCGCCAACCTTACGGGTGAGTATCAGCATGTAGTTCTCCTTGGTGATGTAGAAATCCGCCTGGCCAGTGCCGCAGCGGTGGGAGCCTGTCCCTCTTCCTTCTCATTAAAGACGCTTTCGGCGGATAGTAATTCCCCGAAATAGAAAATCTGTCGTGTGTCTTTAGTCGCAGGTGTCGATTCAGTGAGCTTTTGGTGCCTCGACGAAGGTGCTCGACGGCAAGGATAGGGGGGTTCGGCGCGTATGGGAAATTTCTCTGCATCATCGTTGAGATAGACGCGTTCAATCATTGCCTGAATCCTCCAGGGCTTGCAGAAACAGCAGCAAGGCGACCTCTTCGGGGTCCAGGCCTTTGCGCACTCGCCGGCTGGGCAAAGCTGACAGGCGCCCTTGAGCGTAATGCTCCAGCACCGCGGGATGGATGTAGCAGCGCCGGCATACCGCCGGCGTGTTGCCCAGCCGTGCGGCGACCTCCTTGACGATGTTGCTGACCTGGCGCTTGGCTTCGCTTTCCGGCTCCCAGGCCAGCGGCTTGAGCAGGCTCAGGGCCAGGCTGCTGCCGGCCCAGGTGCGGTAGTCCTTGGCGGTGAAGTCGGCGCCGGTCAGTTGCTGCAGGAACTGGTTGATCTCGCTGGAGCCAATGCTATGGCGCTGACCGTCTTCGTCCAGGTACTGGAACAGGGCTTGCCCTGGCAGTTCCATGCAGCGTTTGAGCAGGTTCGCCAGGCGCCGGTCGCGCAGCGTGACATTGTGCTCCACGCCGCGCTTGCCGCGGAACTGGAACCGAATGGTGCTGCCCTCTACCTTGACGTGGCGATTGCGCAGCGTCGTCAGGCCGTATGACTTGTTGTCGCGCAGGTAGCGCTGGTTGCCGATGCGGATCAGCGTGTGATCCAGCAGGCTGACCACCAGCGCCATGACTTTTTCCCGGTCCAGCCCTGGGCGGGCCAGGTGCAGTTCCAGTTGCGCGCGAAGCTTGGGCAGGGCCTGGGCGAAGGCCAGCATGCGCCCGTACTTGTGCTGGTCGCGCAGTTCGCGCCACTGCGCGTGATAGCGATACTGCTTGCGCCCTCGGGCATCGAGGCCGGTGGCCTGCAGATGGCCTTGCGGGTCGGCGCAGATCCACACATCGGTATAGGCCGGCGGAATCACCAGGGCGGCGATGCGCGCCAGAGTCTCGCTGTCGCGCACACGCTGGCCTTGCGCGTCGAGGTAGATGAAGCGCTCGCGCCAGCGGCGGCGGCTGAGGCCGGGCTGGTTGTCGTCCACGTAATGCAGGCTGGGTGGCAAGGGGCAGTCGAGCATCGGCGGCAAGCCTCGATCAGGTCACTGATCAATGGACAACAGCCGTGCGACCGATGCTCAGCCCAGCAGTGCCACCGACTTTATCTGCGCGTACAAGGCCTGGCCCGGATGCAGGCCAAGTTGGTCGGCCGAGAAGCGCGTGATGCGCGCCAGCAGGGCGTTGCCACCGGCGTCCAGGCTCACCAGCACATGGGCTGGGTTGTCTGCCGGGCGGGCTTCGCGCACCCGTACCGGCAAGCGGTTGAGGATGCTTGAGGTGCTGTCGGCCGCCAGCGCAAGGCTCACGTCGCGGGCCTGGACCTTGACGCGCAGGGTGCTGCCCATGCTGTGGGCCGGATGGGCGATGCGCAGTACAGGCGCGGCGCTGCCGGGCAGGCGCAGGTCGAGCAGGTCGTAGTGCGGGTCGTGTCCGACCACCATCCCCTCGAACACCACGCCGGCGTCCTCGCCTTGGGCCAGCGACAGGTCGAGGCGCGCCAGGGTTTCGCCGATCGGCCCGCTGGCCATCGCCTGACCTTGCTCCAGCAACACCAGGTGGTCGGCCAGCCGCGCCACTTCGTCCTGGGCGTGGCTGACATACACCAGCGGGATGTCCAGCTCGTCGTGCAGGCGTTCCAGATAGGGCAGGATCTCGCGTTTGCGTGGCCCGTCGAGCGCGGCCAAGGGCTCGTCCATCAATAGCAGGCGCGGGCTGCTGAGCAGCGCGCGAGCGATGCCCACGCGCTGCGCCTCGCCCCCGGACAAGGTCGCTGGCCGGCGTTCGAGCAGGTGGCCGATGCCGAGCAGTTGGCAGGCCTGGTCGAGACCGACCTTGCGCTCGCGGGCGGCGATGCGGCGCCAGCCGAATTCCAGGTTGCCGCGCACCGACAGGTGCGGGAACAGGCTGGCTTCCTGGAACACATAGCCCACGGGGCGCAGGTGGGGCGCCTGGAAGTAGCCGCGGGCGCTGTCTTCCCAGACCTCGCCATTGACTTCGATATAGGCCTTGGCCGCCCGTTCCAGCCCGGCCAGGCAGCGCAACACCGAGGTCTTGCCGGAGCCTGAGTGGCCAAACAGTGCGCTGATGCCGCGACCGGGCAGTTGCAGGTCGACATCCAGGGTGAAGTCGTCGCGCGCCAGTTGCAGGCGCGCCACAATGGATCCGCTCATTTCAGCTCCAGCCAGCCTTGCCGCGGCGTCCAGCGTACAGCAGGAGCAGCACCAGGAACGAGAACACCAGCATGGCACCGGCCAGCCAGTGGGCTTGTGAATACTCCATGGCTTCGACGTGATCGAAGATCTGCACCGAAACCACGCGGGTCTTGTCGGGGATATTGCCACCGATCATCAGCACCACCCCGAACTCGCCCACGGTGTGGGCAAAGCCAAGGATGCTGGCCGTGACGAAGCCGGGGCGGGCCAGCGGCAACACCACATGGACGAAGGTGTCCCAGGGGCTGGCGCGCAGCGTCGCGGCCACTTCCAGCGGCCGTTGGCCGATGGCGGTGAAGGCGTTTTGCAAGGGTTGCACCACGAACGGCATGGAATACACCGTCGAGCCAATCACCAGGCCGCTGAAGCTGAATACCACGCTGCCCAGGCCCAGCGCCTGGGTAGCCTGGCCAATCCAGCCATGCGGGCCGAGGGCGAGCAGCAGGTAGAAGCCGATCACCGTCGGCGGCAGCACCAGCGGCAGGGCTACCACCGCGCCCACCGGCCCGCGCAGCCAGGAGCGCGTGCGCGCCAGCCACCAGGCGATGGGCGTGCCGACGAGCAGCAGGATCAGGGTGGTCAGGCTGGCCAGTTTGAGGGTCAGCCAGACCGCGCCCAGGTCACTGGCGTCGAGTGGCATCAGAGCTCATAACCGTAGGATTTGATAACCGCAGCGGCTTTCGGGCCTTTCAGGTAATCCACCAGCGCCTTGGCAGCCGGGTTGTCCTTGCCTTTGTTGAGGATGACCGCGTCCTGGCGAATCGGCTCGTGCATGTCAGCCGGTACGATCCAGGCCGAACCGCTCTCGACCTTGCCGTCCTTGTAGATCTGCGACAGGGCGACGAAGCCCAGTTCGGCGTTGCCGGTGGAGACGAACTGGAAGGCTTGGGTGATGTTCTGGCCTTCGACGATCTTGCCTTTGGTGGCCTCGGTCAGTTTCAGCTTGTCCAGCACCTGGGTGGCGGCCAGGCCGTAGGGCGCGGCTTTGGGGTTGGCGATGGACAGGTGCTGGAAGTCGTTCTTCTTCAATACCTCGCCTTTGCTGTCGACGTAGCCCGGTTTGGGCGACCACAGCGCCAGGGTGCCAATGGCGTAGGTGAAGCGCGAGCCAGGGACGATTTCCTTTTCCTGCTCCAGTTTTGCCGGAGTGCTGTCGTCGGCGGCGAGGAACACTTCGAACGGTGCGCCGTTCTTGATCTGGGCGTAGAACTGCCCGGTAGCGCCATAGGCGGCGACCAGCTTGTGACCGGTGTCTTTCTCGAAGTCCTTGGCAATGGCCTGGATCGGCGCGGTGAAGTTCGCAGCGACCGCGACCTGGACCTCGTCGGCCCAGGCGCTGTTGAGGGTGATCAGGCTGGCAAGGGCAGTGGTGGCCAGGTGGGACAGGCGGATGCGCATGAACAACTCCTAGGGATGGTTATCGTTATGGTGTGAACTATATAGCGATAGGCCATTTGTCGGGAAGGGGTTGAAGAAGAGGGGGCGTGCCGATGACAGCGGCTTGCCGAATCGAGCGCCGCCACAGGCCAGAGGCTTTACCGCTTGAGCAGCGCCAGTGCGTGCTCGGCAATCGCTCGGGTCAGCTGTTCGGCGGACATCGCTTTGCCCAGGCGCAGCGCCTGTCCGGACCAAAGGTTGCTGAAGTCGCTATTGCCTTGCGGGTCGGTGATCGCCCGTAGCGGCATCAGCGCGCCACCGGCCAATGGAAAACTCGGTGCCAGGTCACTCATCGGCCCCAGCTCGCGCATGATGCGGTTGTTGATGCCCCGTGCCGGGCGCCCGGTGAACAGGTTGGTCAGCGCCGTGTCGCTGGCCGGTGCGCTGTCCAGCGCGCGGCGGTGGGCGGCAGAAATCTTGGCTTCCGGGCAGAACAGGTAGGCGGTGCCGAGCTGCACCGCGCTGGCGCCCAGGGCCAGGGCTGCGACCAGGCCGCGATGATCGCCTATGCCGCCTGCAGCGATCACTGGCAGGCGCACTGCATCGGCGATCTGCGGCACCAGCGCGAAGGTGCCGATCTGGCTGGTGATGTCGTCGCTGAGGAACATGCCGCGATGCCCCCCGGCTTCGTAACCCATGGCGATGATCGCATCGCAGCCATGGGCTTCGAGCCAGACCGCTTCTTCCACCGTGGTGGCGCTGGACAGCACCTTGGCGCCCGCTGCCTTGACGCGCTGCAGCAGCGTGGGCTCAGGCAAGCCGAAGTGGAAGCTCACCACTTCCGGGCGCAGCTGCTCCACCAGCTGGCAGCTTTGCTCATCGAAGGGTGCACGGTTGGAGACCGGGGTGGGCGCCTCGAAGTCGGCACCGACTTCCTGGTAGTAAGGCTTGAGCACCTGCTTCCAGCGCGCGGCGCGTTCAGGGTCTGGAGCCGGCGGCTGGTGGCAGAAGAAGTTGAGGTTCAGCGGCCGCCCCGGGCAGGCGGCGCGAAAGGCTTCGATCTCGTCGCGTATCTGCTCGCCGGTGAGCATGGCGCAGGGCAGGGCGCCCAGCCCGCCGGCGTTGGCCACCGCGATCGCCATGGCCGGGCCGCTGGCACCGGCCATGGGCGCTTGCAGCATGGGCAACTCGATGCCCAACAGATCGAGGATACGACGGTCGGGCCAGTTGCTCATGCGGATCTCCTTGCGCGCAGTGGGGGTTACAGGGCCTTGCTGACCTGGATGTCGCTGATCTTGTCGGCGTCCTCGCCGTGGATCTTGCGCAGGGCGTCGAGCGCCTGCTCTTGCGATGCATCGGGCATCACGGCGAAATCCCAGCGGCGCTGGCCGTCGAGCTTGTACTTGATGACGTATTTGGTCTGGGTCATGGCGGGCGTTATCCGAGTTTCGACGAAGAGCGACGGATGATCTTGATCTTGTGGGTCAAGGTTGGCTTGCGCGTTACCGAGATCGGGCGGGTCGTCACGGTGTCGATGGTGATGTTCCAGAAACCGGTGCTGGGCACGGTGATCTTGGCCGGGAAGCGCTCGAAGTGGCCACCGTGATAGGTGTGCCGGCCGCCATTCTTGAAACTGCGGAAGTTGGCGTCGTTCATCAGGCGGATGTTGCAGCGCTGGGAACACTCGATGACGACAATGTCGTCCTCGTTCAAGTGCTCGCGCTGGTGTACGAATTTCATGGGGTGCTCCGCAAAGTCTGGTTCTGCAAAGGCGAACGATACCACGATGTCGCGATTGGCTGGCGCACCGGTTGAACCGCGTGCAGATAAATCTGCCGAAGCCGGGAGCAAAAACGCCTGGCCGTTGTCAGAGCGGATTCTTGACGGCAGAGGTGCGGTAAATGAAGTGGATGGTAGGAGCGTTGACCTTGGCGTTGGGGGGCTGTGTCAGTGTCTCCGAACTGGAACAATCCCACGAAACCCTGGATGTGATCTCCGGCAAGTCGCCGCGCGCGTATGCCGACTGCGTCAAGCAGCACCTGGCAGATAGCCGTGATCCGCTGGTGGAAGAGCCGCGTGACGACGGCTTGCGCCTGATCGTGCCGCAGAAACTCACGGCCGGCAGCGGGCCGGCTGCGCTGGTGGACATCGACAAGCGCGGCAGCGGCAGCAGCATCACGCTGCACGAGCGGTTGAACAATTTCCCGTTGCGCCTGGGTGACGTGCGCACGGCCGCGACCCAATGCATTTCCGGTAGTTGACCTGGGGCAAGTGATGCGCGCTTAGCTGGCCCTTGGTCGGCGCGGGCGTTGTTGCGTATTCCCCTACGGGGCTAATATCCATTTGCTTATGTTTTTTAAGCTTAAGCTTATAACAAAAGAAATGGAGTTTCGTGATGACCCCGATGAGTCGCGTCGTGATCAGCAGCTTGCTGATCCTGGCCTGGCCCGCGGCGCATGCCGCCGATGGCCAGAAGATCTTCACCCAGGGCGGGGCCAACCCCGCTGCCATGGCTTGCCTGGGCTGCCACGGCCCAGACGGCAAAGGTATCGCCGCTGCCGGGTTCCCACGCCTGGCTGGCCTGCCGGCCGGTTACCTGAGCAAGCAATTGCATGACTGGCGCAACGGCACGCGCAAGCAGCCGGTGATGGAGCCGCTGGCCAAGGCCCTGACCGAGGATGAAATCCAGGCGGTCAGCACCTACCTCGCCAGCCTCCCGAGCGACCCCGCGCCGGACGAGCGCCGGCAACAGATCGCCGATAACCCGACCGCACGCTTGGCGCTGTACGGCGACTGGAGCCGGCAGATACCCGGTTGCGTGCAATGCCATGGCCCCGGTGGCAGTGGCGTAGGCGATCACTTTCCGCCCCTGGCCGGACAACCCGCGCCGTACCTGATCGCGCAACTCAATGGCTGGCGCGATGGCAGCCGCAGCAACGACCCCAACCAGCTGATGGTCGGCGTGGCCAAGGCCATGACCGATGCCGAGGTCAAGGCGATTGCCGACTACTTCGCCACGCCCACCCCTGCGGAGGTCAAGCCATGAGAGCGCTGATGCCAACCCTGTTGCTTGCCGCCATCGGCAATGCGTTTGCCTCGCCCATCGCCATGGAAGACCAGTCCCAACTGAAGGTCCCAGGTGCCCAGGCAACCCCGCAATTCGTGCCGCCCGCCGAAAGCGAGCTGCCGGACAACGCCTTCGGCAAGATGGTGCGTGAAGGCCATGCGCTGTTTGTCGATACCCGTCGGTTGATGCCCGAGGCCGTCGGCAACGGCCTCAATTGCAGCAACTGCCACCTCGACCAGGGGCGTCAGGCGCATTCCGCGCCGATGTGGGGCGCGTACCCGATGTATCCGGCGTATCGCAAGAAAAATGACAAGGTCAACACCTATGCCGAGCGCATCCAAGGGTGCTTCCAGTTCAGCATGAACGGCAAGCCGCCGGCGGCGGACAGCCCGCAGATGACCGCGTTGTCGGTCTATGCCTACTGGCTGTCGAGCAAAGCACCCACCGGTGTGGAGATTGCCGGCCGCGGTTATCCCGATGTGCCTCAACCCAAGGGCGGTTACGACTTCAAGCGGGGTCAGCAGGTCTACAACGAGCAATGCGCCATTTGTCACGGCGACAACGGGGAAGGGCAGAAAGTGGCCGATGACTATGTGATGCCACCGTTGTGGGGCAAGGACTCCTATAACTGGGGGGCGGGTATGCACCGCATCAACACGGCGGCGTCGTTCATCAAGTACAACATGCCGCTGGGCAAGCCGGGGAGCTTGAGCGACCAGCAGGCCTGGGACGTGGCCGCCTGGATCAATCGCCATGAGCGGCCCCAGGACCCTCGCCTGGTGGAAGGCTCGATCGAGAAGACCCGGGTGAAGTTTCACGCCAACGACGGCGTCAACCTGTATGGCCAGCAAGTCGAGGGTGTGTTGATCGGGCGTGGAACCGGTAGTTGAGGGGTTGCCGTGCCATCACGCTGAGCAGCGCGGCCCCTGCCAAGGCACGGGCTGCGCCTGCTGGCAACCTCTGCGGGGCGTTAATTTTACGTTCCGCCGGAACTATCTACACTGGGTTGTCTCTATGTTGGCACCGGTCGGCCACAGGCGGGGGCATTGTAAGGTGACTGCCGCCTGATTAGACTGCGCCGAACTCCACAGGCCCAGCCTTTGTTTAAGGACGTATATGATCAAGAAATGCTTGTTCCCGGCAGCCGGTTACGGCACCCGCTTCCTGCCTGCTACCAAAGCCATGCCCAAGGAAATGCTGCCAGTGGTCAACAAGCCACTGATCCAGTATGGCGTGGAAGAGGCGCTGGACGCCGGCCTGAACGAGATCTCCATCGTCACCGGCCGCGGCAAGCGTGCGCTGGAAGACCACTTCGACATTAGCTACGAGCTGGAAAACCAGATCAAGGGCACCGACAAGGAAAAGTACCTGGTCGGCATCCGTCGCCTGCTGAACGAGTGCTCGTTCTCCTACACCCGTCAGACCGAAATGAAAGGCCTGGGCCACGCCATTCTGACGGGGCAGCCGCTGATCGGTGACGAACCGTTCGCCGTGGTGCTGGCAGATGACCTGTGCGTCAACCCGGAAGGCGACGGCGTGCTGACCCAGATGGTCAAGCTGTACAACCAGTTCCGCTGCTCGATCATCGCCATCCAGGAAGTCGATCCGCAGGAAACCAACAAGTACGGCGTCATTGCCGGCGACATGATCCGCGACGACATCTTCCGTGTGACCAACATGGTCGAGAAGCCGGCCCCGGAAGACGCGCCGTCGAACCTGGCGATCATCGGCCGTTACATCCTGACTCCGGATATCTTCGATATCATCAAGAACACCCCGCCGGGCAAAGGTGGCGAGATCCAGATCACCGACGCACTGATGCAGCAAGCACAGAACGGCTGCGTGATTGCCTACAAGTTCAAGGGCAAGCGCTTCGACTGCGGTGGTGCGGAAGGCTACATCGACGCCACCAACTTCTGCTTCGAGAACTACTACAAGACCGGCAAGGCGTACTGATTCGCCACGGCAGGTTGAAAAAGCCACCCCTCGGGGTGGCTTTTTTGTTTGCAGGCGCCAACGGCGGTATGCTGAGCGCCAGCCAAGGAGACTGAATACATGGCCTACGATTTTGATTTGTTCGTGATTGGCGCCGGTTCCGGCGGTGTGCGTGCGGCGCGTTTCGCTGCGGGCTTTGGTGCGAAAGTGGCGGTGGCCGAGAGCCGCTACCTGGGTGGCACTTGCGTCAACGTCGGCTGCGTGCCGAAGAAGCTCTTGGTGTATGGCGCCCATGTTGCCGATGAACTGGAGCAGGCTGCCGGCTTCGGCTGGACCCTCGAAGAAGGGCATTTCGACTGGGGCACGCTGATCGCCAACAAGAACCGCGAGATCGAACGCCTCAATGGCATCTATCGCAACTTGCTGGTCAACAGCGGCGTGACCTTGCTGCAAGGCCATGCGCGTATCACCGGGGCCAACGAAGTGGAGGTGGACGGCCAACGCTACAGCGCCAAGCACATCCTCATCGCCACCGGGGGCTGGCCGCAGGTGCCGGACATTCCGGGCAAGGAGCTGGCCATCACCTCCAACGAGGCCTTCTACCTGAAGGATCTGCCACGTCGGGTACTGGTGGTGGGCGGTGGCTACATCGCGGTCGAGTTCGCCGGCATCTTCCAGGGGCTGGGCGCTGCGACCACCTTGCTGTACCGCGGCGACCTGTTCCTGCGCGGCTTTGACGGCTCGGTTCGCACCCACTTGAAGGAAGAGCTGGAGAAACGCGGCCTGGACCTGCAGTTCAATGCCGACATCCAGCGTATCGACAAGCTCGACGACGGCAGCCTCAAGGCCACCCTCAAGGATGGCCGCGAACTGTTGGCCGACTGCGTGTTCTATGCCACCGGCCGACGACCGATGCTCGACGACCTGGGCCTGGAAAACACCGGTGTGGAGCTGGACGAGCGCGGCTTCATCCGGGTCGACGACCAGTACCAGACCACTGCGCCGTCGATCCTCGCCATTGGCGATGTGATCGGCCGTGTGCAGCTCACCCCGGTAGCCCTGGCCGAAGGCATGGCCGTGGCGCGCCGGTTGTTCAAGCCCGAGCAGTACCGCCCGGTGGACTACCAGAACATCCCCACGGCGGTGTTCAGCCAGCCGCCGATCGGCACCGTGGGCTTGACCGAGGAGCAGGCGTTGCAGGCCGGGCACAAGGTGCAGATCTTCGAAAGCCGCTTCCGCGCGATGAAGCTGACCCTCACCGACATTCAGGAGAAGACCCTGATGAAACTGGTGGTGGATGCCGAGACCGACAAGGTGCTGGGCTGCCACATGGTCGGGCCGGATGCGGGTGAGATCGTCCAGGGCCTGGGCGTGGCCCTCAAGGCCGGTGCGACCAAGCAGCAGTTCGACGAAACCATTGGCGTGCACCCGACGGCGGCGGAAGAGTTCGTCACCATGCGGACCGTTACGCGCTAAACCTCACCGACCCTATCGCCGGCAAGCCGGCTCCCACAGGGATGTGTGAATACCTGTGGGAGCCGGCTTGCCGGCGATGAGGCCCTAAAATCCCCCCGCAATCCTTTGCTCAGCGCAATCCCTTCTATTAATAAACCTCGGTTATAGCCAAAACCAATCGCGAGCATGAGGTTTACCAATGAGCCTTTATGGCGACCAGCGGTTAGGATTCTCTCCATCAACTGTTTCCAACCCCATGAAGGAGCGTCTCTCATGCCTATCATCAACAGCCAAGTCAAACCGTTCAACGCCACCGCCTTCCACAACGGCGAATTCGTTCAGGTAAGCGAAGCCGACCTGAAGGGCAAGTGGTCCGTCGTGTTCTTCTACCCGGCCGACTTCACCTTCGTCTGCCCGACCGAGTTGGGTGACCTTGCTGACAACTACGCCGAATTCCAGAAGCTGGGCGTGGAAATCTACGGTGTGTCGACCGACACCCACTTCACCCACAAAGCCTGGCACGACACCTCGGACACCATCGGCAAGATCAAGTACCCGCTGATCGGTGACCCGACCCACGTCATCTCGCGCAACTTCGACGTGCTGATCGAAGAAGCCGGCCTGGCCGATCGCGGTACCTTCGTGATCAACCCGGAAGGCCAGATCAAGATCGTCGAAATCAACGACGGTGGTGTAGGCCGTGACGCCAGCGAGCTGCTGCGCAAGGTCAAGGCTGCCCAGTACGTGGCTGCCCACCCAGGCGAAGTCTGCCCGGCCAAGTGGAAAGAAGGCGAAGCCACCCTGGCTCCATCGCTGGACCTGGTCGGCAAGATCTAAGACCGTGCGCCAGTCGTGGGCGGTGAGCAGCCGCCAAAGCTGAAGTACTTACCGCCCCGTCAAACGCCCGGGCGACTCTGCCTGGGCGTTTTTGTATCTGAAGTTTGAAAAAAAGGAATCGCCCGTATGTTGGACGCCACGCTTAAATCGCAACTGAAAACCTACCTGGAGCGGGTCACCCAGCCGATCGAGATCGTTGCTTCCCTCGACGACGGCGCGAAGTCCCGCGAATTGCACGACCTGCTGGTGGAAATCGCCGGCCTGTCGAACCTCATTACCCTGCGCGCGGATGGTGATGACGCCCGTCGTCCATCGTTCTCGCTCAATCGCCCTGGGTCTGCCCTTGATGGCAACGGCATCAGCCTGCGCTTTGCCGGTATTCCCATGGGTCATGAATTCACCTCCCTGGTGCTGGCGCTGCTGCAAGTCGGCGGCCACCCGTCCAAGGCCAGCGCCGAAGTGATCGAGCAGATTCAGGCGCTGGAAGGCGAATTCACCTTCGAAACTTACTTCTCACTGTCGTGCCAGAACTGCCCTGACGTGGTCCAGGCGCTGAACCTGATGGCGGTGCTCAACCCCAACGTGCGCCACGTGGCCATCGACGGTGCGCTGTTCCAGGATGAAGTCGAGTCACGCAAGATCATGGCGGTGCCGAGCGTCTACCTGAACGGCGAAGTGTTCGGCCAGGGTCGCATGGGCCTTGAAGAGATTCTCGGCAAGATCGACACCAACGCAGGCGCTCGCCAAGCCGAAAAAATCAACGCCAAGGACGCCTTCGACGTACTGGTGGTCGGCGGTGGTCCCGCTGGCGCCTCGGCAGCCATCTACGCTGCGCGTAAAGGCATCCGTACCGGTGTCGCTGCCGAACGCTTCGGCGGGCAGGTGCTCGATACCCTGGCCATCGAGAACTTCATCTCGGTGCAGGAAACCGAAGGGCCGAAACTGGCCACGGCGCTGGAAGAGCACGTCAAGCAGTACGACGTCGACATCATGAACCTGCAGCGCGGCGAAGTGCTGATTCCGGCCACCGATGGCGGCCTGCATGAAGTACGCCTGGCCGGCGGTGCCTCGCTCAAGGCCAAGACCGTGATCCTGGCTACCGGTGCCCGCTGGCGGGAAATGAACGTGCCGGGCGAGCAGGAGTACCGCGCCCGGGGCGTGGCCTACTGCCCACACTGCGACGGTCCGCTGTTCAAGGGCAAGCGTGTGGCGGTGATCGGCGGCGGCAACTCCGGCGTGGAAGCGGCCATCGACCTGGCCGGTATCGTTGCCCAGGTGACGCTGATCGAGTTCGACAGCCAGCTGCGCGCCGATGCGGTGTTGCAACGCAAGCTGCACAGCCTGCCCAACGTCAAGGTCATCACCAGCGCGCTGACCACCGAAGTGGTTGGCAATGGCGAGAAGGTGACGGGGCTGCGCTACAAGGATCGCACCACTGATGAGGTGCATGAGCTGGCGCTGGAAGGCATCTTCGTGCAGATCGGCCTGCTGCCGAACACTGATTGGCTCAAGGGCACGGTCGAGCTGTCGCCACGCGGCGAGATCATCGTCGATGCCAGGGGCGCGACCAATATCCCTGGCGTGTTTGCTGCGGGTGACGTGACCACGGTGCCGTACAAGCAGATCGTCATTGCCGTGGGCGAGGGTGCCAAGGCATCGCTTGCAGCGTTCGATCATTTGATTCGGACTTCGGCGCCGGCATAAGCCTGCACTGGCCCCATCGCCGGCAAGCCGGCTCCCACAGGTACACCACTGCAGTCGAATTCAGTGGAGTACCTGTGGGAGCCGGCTTGCCGGCGATTGGCCGTTCCAGACTGAGGGTGTCTATGATTACTGAAGACTCACTCAGGAATCTCACCCAATGACCCTGATCAGCCGCGAACCCTGGTGGCTAGTGCCACCCAAGCCCGGGCAGAAGGAACAGGACCTTCACTGGGGCTACCTCGAGATCTACGCCGACGGCCGCACCGTATTCGTCGACCAGCGCCCCAGTGACCGGGAGCTGGCCGCGCGCAAGAGCTGTCGCAACTTCCCCGAGCCGGATCACTGAGCGGCTCAGCCTTCCAGTTCGGCCAGGCGCGCTTCCAGTGCTGCGATGCGTGCTTCCAGGGCCTCGATCCGTTCTTCCGAAACGCTGCTGCCGCTGCTGCGGGCGCCGCCTTCCTGTTGCCGCGCGGCAAGGATCGCCTCGATTTCCGCCGGGTCGCCCAGCGCGTGGGAGTAGCGGTCTTCACGCTGGCCGGCCTGACGCGGCAGGTGCAAGGCCAGGCCGCGCGAAATCAGGCGCTCCAGTTGGTGCTGGATCTGTTCAGTGTCGTCGAAGTCGTGCAGGCGGTTGCTGCGGGTCAGCAGCTCGTTGAGGGTTTGCGGACCGCGCAGGAACATCAAGCCCATGAGCACCAGCTGTGCCGGTACCAGCTCCAGGGCCTTGTCCACCCGCTGTTCCCAGCGGTCGGCACGGCTGCCCATCTGCAGGCGGGTCATCTGCTGGCCTTCGAGGGCGCGAAGGGCCTGGCCAACCTGGCCTTGGCTGAGGTTCATGACGGGCTCGCGGCTGGTTTTCTGGTTGCAGGCCAGGACCAGGGCATTGAGGGTCAGCGGATAGCTTTCCGGGCTGGTGGCTTGCTTTTCGATCAGCGAGCCTAGAATACGGATCTCGGTGCTGCTGAAGCGGCCTTCGCCTGCGGTTTCGTGTTCTGACATGGCCCTGTCTCATTGCTGGGGAAAGGCCACTAGCGTAGGTAAAGCGCTTGGCTTAAGCAATCACTGGCCCTTTCGCCGGCAAGCCGGCTCCCACAGGTACCCCGCTGATCTCAAGGGCAGCGGTGAACCCGTGGGAGCCCGGCTTGCCGGCGAAAGGGCCGCAAAGCGGCCCCAGCTACCTCACGCCCCACGCCGCTCTTCAGCCAGGCAAGCCGCGGCAGTGAACAGCACATCGGTCGAGGAATTCAGCGCCGTTTCCGCCGAATCCTGCAGCACGCCGATGATGAAGCCCACCGCCACCACCTGCATGGCAATCTCGCTGGGAATACCGAACAGGCTGCACGCCAATGGAATCAACAACAGCGAACCGCCGGCCACGCCCGAGGCGCCGCAGGCGCAGATTGCCGCGACCAGGCTGAGCAACACGGCGGTCGGCAGGTCGACCGCAATACCCAGCGTGTGCACCGCCGCCAGGGTCAGCACGGTGATGGTGATTGCCGCGCCGGCCATGTTGATGGTCGCACCCAGCGGAATTGACACCGAGTAGGTGTCTTCGTGCAGGCCCAGGCGCGCCGACAGCGCCAGGTTGACCGGGATGTTGGCGGCCGAGCTGCGGGTGAAGAATGCCGTGATGCCGCTCTCGCGCAGGCACAGCAAGGTCAGCGGGTAGGGGTTGCGGCGAATCTTCCAGAACACGATCAGCGGGTTCATCACCAGCGCCACAAACAGCATGCAGCCGATCAGTACCGCCAGCAGGTGCAGGTAGCCGAGCAGGGCGCTCAGGCCCGACTGGGCGAGGGTGGAGCTGACCAGGCCGAAGATACCCAGGGGCGCGAAGCGGATCACCACGCGCACGATCAGGGTCACGCCGTTGGACAGGTCCTCGACCACGGTACGGGTGGTCTCGCCTGCATGGCGCAGGGCCACGCCCAGGCCGATGGCCCAGGTCAGGATGCCGATGAAGTTGGCCTTGAGCAGGGCATTGATCGGGTTGTCCACGGCGCTCAGCAGCAGGTTCTGCATCACTTCCATGATGCCGCCGGGTGCGCTCAGCGAAGCCTCGCCGGTGCTAAGGACCAGTTGCGAGGGGAACAGCATGCTGGCGACCACGGCCACCACGGCGGCCGAGAAGGTGCCCAGCAGGTAGAGCCAGAGGATCGGCCGAATATGGGTTTCCTGCCCGTGACGGTGGTTGGCGATCGAGGCCATGACCAGGATGAACACCAGCACCGGCGCGACCGCCTTGAGGGCGCTGACGAATACCTTGCCAAGGAAGCCCAGGTCGCGGGCGATGGCCGGTGCCAGCAAGGCCAGGGCGATGCCGGCGACCAGGCCGATGACGATCTGGGTCACCAGGCTGGTACGGTTGAGGAGGCGGAAGACGGGGGTCATGTGCAGCACTGTCTCGGTATCTTTGAAGGGCGCGACTTTACCACAGTCAGTTCCGGCCCTATCGCCGGCAAGCCGGCTCCCACAGGTAGAGCACCGCTTCCAAGACTTGTGGTGTACCTGTGGGAGCCGGCTTGCCGGCGATAGGGCCCACCCAGATCACCAGTGAAACAACTCCCGCCGCGCGCCCTCGGTAATCGCCAGGATCCCAGGATGCTTCACCTTGCGCTCCACCGAAATAGCATAGAACGACTCCAGCACCGCGTCGGTCTGCCCGACCAGTTCGACCCCATACTGCCGGCACACTTCCTCGGCAATCACGCTGGGCGCCACGAAAATCCCGCTGCCGGACTGCCCGAACGCCTGCATCAGGGCGCTGTCGTCGAACTCGCCAATGATCCGTGGTTGCACGTGCTGCTCGCCCAGCCAGCGCAGCAGGCGGCTGCGTACCACGGTTTCCTGGCCAGGAATCAGTAACGGGGCATCCTGCAGGCAGGCGGGGAAGGTGCCGACATGGCGCTGCGCCAATGCCGGGGTGGCGAAAAAGCTCAGGCCGCATTCGCCGAGCTTCTGGCTGTAGCCTTTGATATCCAGGTGGCTGGGCATCGGACTGTCGGAAATCACCAGGTCCAGGCGCTGGATCGCAAGGTCCGCCAGCAAGCGCTCGAGCTTGTCCTCGCGGCAGTTGATGCGCAGCACATCGTCCAGCTCCATGGTCGGCGCCAGCAGGCGGTAGACGATCGACTTGGGCACCACGTCGGCCACCCCGACGCGAAACAGGATCTGCTCCTGCGGGCCGGCCCGCAGCATGGCCTCCAGTTCGCCGCCGATCTGGAACATCTGCTCGGCGTAGACCAAGGCCTGGCGACCGGTTTCGGTCAACTCCAGCTGCCGGCCCACTCGCTGGAACAGCTCAAGGCCATAGGTTTGTTCCAGCAGGCTGATCTGGCCGCTGATGGTCTGCGGGGTCAAATTCAACTGCTCGCTGGCACGGGCAATGCTGCCGGTTTTGGCTACAGCCCAGAAATAGTGGAGCTGACGGTAATTGAGCATGTCATTCCCGATTCGTAAAAACCGAAGTATACACGCTGAAAAAACGAATTTTCCTGATGTATTGCGGGCTCTAGAATGCGATCCCATCAGGCGCGGTGCGCGCCGCAGGGATATCGACAAGCGAGGACTTCATGTTGCAACTCAAATCCATCGGTACACCGCTGGTGCTAGCCTTGGCACTGGTGAGCGTGGCTGGCTGCGACCAGGCCGAGAAATCTGCCCAGCAGATGCTTGACCAGGCGGCCAAGTCGGCCAAGCAGGCCATTGATGACACCAACAAGGCGGCCCAGGAAGCACTGAGCGACGCCATCGGCAGCGAAGGGCAGAAGCCCAAGGACGCCGAGCCGCAAGAAAAGACCCAGGACATCTGATCCAGAACCGTTTGCAGGATTGAAACATGGAATATTTGCTGGAACTCGCCGCAAGCCCTACCGCCTGGGTCGCCCTCGCCACGCTGGTGGCCATGGAAGTGGTACTGGGTATCGATAACCTGATCTTCATCTCGATCCTGACCAACAAGCTGCCCGTGGAGTACCGCTCCAAGGCACGGCGTATCGGTATCAGCATGGCCCTGGTGATGCGCCTGGCACTGCTCAGCACGGTAGCCTGGATCGTGCAGTTGACCGACCCGGTGTTCGAAGTGTTCGGTAACGCCTTCTCCTGGAAGGATGTGATCCTGATCGCCGGTGGTCTGTTCCTGCTGTGGAAGGCGACCAAGGAAATTCACGAAAACGTCGACCCGCACGGTGCCAAGGAGGAGGCCAAGGTGTCGTCCACGGTCACTCTGGGCTTTGCCGCGGCGATCTTCCAGATCCTGCTGCTGGACATCGTGTTCTCGGTCGACAGCATCATCACCGCCGTGGGCATGACCGAGCACCTGCCGATCATGATCATCGCCGTGATCACCGCCGTGATCGTGATGATGGTGGCCGCCGACCCGCTGGCCAACTTCATCAATGACAACCCGACCGTGGTCATGCTGGCCCTGGGCTTCCTGATCATGATCGGCATGACGCTGATCGCCGAAGGTTTCGGTGCCCATGTGCCGAAGGGCTATGTGTATGCGGCGATGGCGTTCTCGACAGTGATCGAAATACTCAACATCCTGGCGCGCCGGGCACGGCTCAAGCGTGAGGCGGCCGAAGGCTGATGCAGGACTCGGGGGCGCGCTGCGCCCCTTTCGCCGGCAAGCCGGCTCCCACAGGTACCCCACTGCATTTGAAATCAGTGGAGTACCTGTGGGAGCCGGCTTGCCGGCGAAGGGCTTTAACGAATTCGAAGCTCAATGCACCCCGGCATGCCGCCGTGCTGCCTGTGGCTTGGTCGGGGCCTGCGGTGGCAGGTGGTGCTGCGAATGACGCCGAACGATACGCATTACACCCCACAGCATGGCGGCTGCGACGCTCAGCCACATACCCACCAGCATGAGGATTGCCATTGTCAGGCTCATGTGTACCTCCTTCTCTCGGGCCAACCCACGGTTCGCCCTCCAGACACAGCCTTAGTCTAGCTTGCCGGCCTGGACGTTCCATTGACCGAACGTCTGCTGCTTGGTCCGATTCGCTACTAGCCCGCTGCGGGCTATACCGGCGCAGCGCGGCGCCCTATGATCCGTAACCAGAGCCGGGCTGCCTGCCTGGCGCAAGAACAAGCGAGCGTTCATGGAGCACCATTCCTTCAAACCCTGGCTCAGCGGCCCACGCCGGCTGCTGTTGGCCTGTCTGGTGGCCGGTAGCCTGGCCGGCTGTGCCAGTACCCCACCGGCCGGGCTCAAAGGCCTGCCGCAACGGGTCGAGATCAGCAGCGTGCCGTTCTACCGCGGTAATGCCAACCACAGCGGTGCCATGGCATTGGCGGCATTGCTCTCGCAGCAGGGCGCGCCAATCACGCCGGGGCTGCTGGACAAGCCATTGAACCTGCCTCAGGGTGCCGAGTCACTGGCTACCGGAATTCCCCGCGTCGCGCGGGAGTACGGCATGGTGGTCTACCCACTCGATCAACGGCTGGATGCCTTGCTGATCCAGGTGGCGGCGGGCAACCCAGTGCTGCTGCGCTACCAGGACGGTACGGTGTTGTGGAGCGAGCCGCGCTATGCGCTGCTGATCGGCTATGACAGCTACAAGCAGCGGGTGCTGCTGCGCTCAGGCATGCATCGGCGGCAGTTGATGGCCTTCGATGACTTTGCCTCGGCTTGGGCGAAGGAGGGGAGTTGGGCCGTGCTGGTGCAGCCGCCACGGCAACTGCCGGCGCAGGTGGACCGCCAGCGCTGGCTGCAGGCTGCCGATGAACTGGCTCGGGCAGGGCAGGAGATTGCGGCGAAGCAGGCGGTGAGCAGCCTGGGTAAGTAGCGGGGGTATTACTGGCCCTATCGCCGGCAAGCCGGCTCCCACAAGAGATGTGGGAGCCGGCTTGCCGGCGATCAGGCCATGGCCTGGATCAGAAGCCCAGACGGTCGCGCAGGCTGTAGTACCAGGCACCGATGGCGCTGAACGGAACACGCAGCATCTGGCCACCCGGGAACGGATAGTGCGGCAGACCGGCGAAGGCGTCGAAACGCTCGGCCTGGCCACGCAGCGCTTCGGCCAGCACCTTGCCCGCCAGGTGGGTGTAGGTCACGCCGTGACCCGAGCAACCCTGCGAGTAGTAGATGTTGTCGCCGATACGGCCTACTTGCGGCAGGCGCGACAGGGTCAGCAGGAAGTTGCCGGTCCAGGCGTAGTCGATCTTGACGTTCTTCAGCTGCGGGAAGGCCTTGAGCATCTTCGGACGAATGATCGCTTCGATGTTGGCCGGGTCGCGGGCACCGTAGACCACGCCACCGCCGAAGATCAGGCGCTTGTCGCTGGTCAGGCGGTAGTAGTCGAGCAGGTAGTTGCAGTCTTCGACACAGTAGTCCTGCGGCAGCAGGGTGCGAGCCAGTTCTTCGCCCAGCGGCTCGGTGGTGATCACCTGGGTGCCGCATGGCATCGACTTGGCGGCCAGTTCAGGCACCAGGTTGCCCAGGTAGGCGTTGCCGGCGACGATGACGAACTTGGCGCGTACCTTGCCCTGCGGGGTGTGCACGACAGGGTTGGCGCCACGCTCGATGCGCACGGCCGGGGTCTGCTCATAGATGATACCGCCCAGCGACTCGACCGCGGCGGCTTCGCCCAGGGCCAGGTTCAGTGGGTGGATGTGGCCGCCGCTCATGTCCAGCATGCCGCCGATGTAGCTGTCGCAGGCGACCACTTCGCGGATGCGCTTCTGGTCCATCAGCTCCAGCTGGGTGTGGCCGAAGCGTTCCCACAGGCGTTTTTGCGATTCCAGGTGGCCCATCTGCTTGCTGGTCAGCGCGGCGAAAACACCGCCGTCCTTCAGGTCGCACTGGATGTTGTACTTGGCCACGCGCTCACGGATGATGCGGCCGCCTTCGAAGGCCATGTGGCCCAGCAGTTGTGCCTCTTTAGGGCCAACGGTGCGTTCGATGACGTCGATGTCACGGCTGTAGCTGTTGACGATCTGGCCACCGTTGCGGCCCGACGCGCCAAAACCGACCTTGGCGGCTTCGACGATGCTCACCTTGAAGCCGTTCTCCAGCAGGAACAGCGCGCTGGAAAGGCCGGTGTAGCCGGCACCGATGATGCACACATCGGTTTCCACCTCACCCTGCAGCGCCGGACGTGGCGGCACCGGGTTAGCCGAGGCGGCGTAGTAGGACTGGGGGTAGGGGGTATTGGACATGCTCGAGAAACCTCGTGTTTTATATTTTTAACGAATGTACCGATGCTATCAATAATAATAAACACCCGCTAGTCGTCCCGTTAAAAATCCTTTACTGGGTGCTTGCCATGGCTTCCTTATAAAGAGTTTAAGATTCAGTGAGTTAGCGCGAAAAAAAGTGTTGACAGCGGTTTGATAATCCGTAGAATGCGCACCACACGACAGGCACATAGCTCAGTTGGTTAGAGCACCACCTTGACATGGTGGGGGTCGTTGGTTCGAGTCCAATTGTGCCTACCAAACAAAAGCCCCGGTTCTCCGGGCACGAGAAGGGCGACCCGCAAGGGTCGCCCTTTTTGTTTTCAATTTTCCCCTCCTTCAGACCGCCCACCTGCTCACGTCGACGTGCGGTCGCGTGAGAGGCGCGGCGATTTCTCACATTCAGCGATTAGCGCTCGGTGACCGGGCGCTGGAGCGTGGCAGCCTGGGGGCGGATGACCATCAGGATGATCACCGCTGCGAGCAGGTACAGGCCCATCACCAGGTACATGCTGTGGTCGGTATCCCCGCTGGCGGTGTTGAGGGCGCTGGTGAGCGAAGGGCTGACGGCTCCGCCGATATTGCCGATGCTGCTCACCAGCGCGATACCGACCGCCAGGGAGGCCTTGGGCAGGTATTCGGACACCATTGTGAAGAAGATCGGTGGCACCGCGGCGATTCCCAGCACCGTCAGGCACAGGCCTGCCAGCGAAATGCCCAGTTGCCCTTGTGCCAGGATCAGCACGGCCAGGCCACTGGCCGCCGTCAATGCGCCAGCGGTGAAGTGCCAGCGCCGTTCGCGGTTGCGGTCGGAGCTGCGGCAGATCAGGACGATGCCCAGCATTGCGCAAAGCTGCGGCAGCGATGCGTAAAGGCCAATGTGAAACAGGTCCGAGACGCCCCAGCTCCTGATCAAGGTCGGTGTCCAGAAGACGATGGCGTAGGTGCCCGCCACCATCAGCAGATAGGCCAGGGAGAGCATCCAGACCTTGGGGTCGCGCAACAGGTCGAGCAGCGAGCCGTGATCGGCCTTGGTGGCAGACTGGCGTTCGGCATCGAACAAGCCCCGCAGTCGCGCTTTTTCCTGCTCGCTGAGCCAGGCGGCGTGCTCGGGGCGATCCACCAGGCAGAACCAGGCAAGCAGGCCCAGAAGCGGTGCGGGCAAGCCCTGCACCAGAAACAGCCACTGCCAGCCATGCCAGTCATTGAGCCCATCGAAGAACTTCATGATCCCACCCGACAAAGGGCCTGCAATCATGCTCGCAGCAATGGCACCGAGCATGAAGATGGCGATCATCCGGGCACGCCTGGCGGGCGGGTACCAGTAGGTGAGGTAAAGCAGCACACCCGGCATGAAGCCGGCTTCGAACGCCCCCAGCAGAAAGCGCAGCACGTAGAACTGGGTGGGTGACTGCACGAGCATCATCAGCATGGCCACCGTCCCCCAGCAGACCATGATGCGCAGCAGTGTCCGACGCACCCCGATCCTTTCCAGCATGAGGTTGCTGGGGATCTCGAACAGCAGATAGCCGATGAAGAAGATGCCCGCGCCCAATGCATAAACGGCGTCGCTGAACTCTAGGGTCTGTTTCATCTGCAACTGGGCATAGCCCACGTTGATCCGGTCGAGAAAGGCCACGACGTAGGCCGCCAGCAGCAGCGGCATGATGCGCCAACTGATCTTGAGGTACATCCGGTTGTCGTTCGGGGACGCTGTCTGGGTCATGCCGGGCTCCTGATTGTGCTTGTTGTTTTAAGGGCCAGCCGCGGTCTATCGGGCACAAGCGCGAGGCACTTGCCCGTCCGCACCTTGCCTGGGCGGGTTGATGCTGCAGGTCGAAACGGTGGGCGTCCCCTCCCCAAACGGAGGGGACGAGGAAGGTGCATGGGGTGGCATCCCGGGGCGGCGGCGCCAACCCCTCCCGTTAGTAGAGGCGAGGGTCAGGTATCCGCGTGTCTACCTTGCCAACTGCAATCAACTGCAATTGCCGGCACGGCAACAGGAGGAGTGGATGAAAGTAATGACAGCGGTTAAACGCGTGGTCGATTTCAACGTCAAGGTGCGCGTAAAGGCCGATAACTCCGGCGTCGACCTTGCCAATGTGAAAATGGCCCTCAACCCTTTCTGCGAAATTGCCGTTGAGGAGGCCGTACGGCTGAAGGAGCAAGGCATTGCCACTGAGGTGGTGGTAGTGAGCGTCGGCCCAGCCGGCGTCCAGGAGCAGCTGCGTACCGCGCTGGCCCTGGGGGCTGATCGCGCCATCCTGGTCGAAGCCGCCGATGAGCTGAACGCCCTGGCCGTGGCCAAGGCGCTCAAGGCTGTTGTCGATAAAGAGCAGCCGCAACTGGTCATCCTCGGCAAGCAGGCCATCGACAGTGACAACAACCAGACCGGCCAGATGCTGGCCGCGCTGACCGGCTTCGCCCAAGGCACCTTCGCCTCCAAGGTCATCGTTGCCGGCGACACGCTGAACGTCACCCGTGAAATCGATGGCGGCCTGCAGACCGTCGCGCTGAACCTGCCGGCGATCGTCACCACCGACCTGCGCCTGAACGAGCCACGCTACGCGTCGCTGCCGAACATCATGAAGGCCAAGAAGAAGCCGCTGGAGACTGTGACGGCAGACGCGTTGGGGGTATCGCTCGCTTCCACCAACAAGACCGTGAAAGTCGAAGCGCCGGCTGCACGCAGCGCGGGTATCAAGGTCAAGTCGGTGGCCGAACTGGTCGAGAAACTGAAGAACGAAGCAAAGGTGATCTGAATGACTGTCCTGGTTGTCGCTGACCTTCTACAAGGTCCTGAAGTCGGTGCCGTAGCCCTGGCCACCCTGAACACTGTCGCCGCGGCCGCCAAGATCGGCGGTGAGATTCACCTGCTGGTCGCCGGCCAGAATGTCGCGGGCATCGCCGAGTCCGCCGCCAGGATCGCTGGCGTTGCCAAGGTGCTGGTCGCGGACAATGCGGCCTACGCCCACGCCCTGCCAGAGAATGTCGCCCCCCTGGTGACTGCCCTGGTTTCCCAGAGCGGGGAAAAGGGCTACAGCCATGTGCTGGCCCCGGCTACCAGCAATGGCAAGAACATCCTGCCGCGCGTTGCCGCGCTATTGGACGTCGACCAGATCTCCGAGATCATCTCGGTCGAGTCCGCCGACACCTTCACGCGCCCGATCTATGCCGGCAACGCCATCGCCACGGTGCAGTCCAGTGCTGCGGTCAAGGTCATCACCGTGCGTGCCACTGGATTCGATGCCGTGGCCGGCGAAGGCGGTTCGGCGGTGGTCGAAGCGATCGGCTCGGTATTCGACGCGGGCAAGTCGCGCTTCATCGGCGAGGCGCTGGCCAAGTCCGATCGCCCTGAACTGACCGCTGCCAGGATCGTCGTCTCCGGCGGGCGTGGCATGGGCAACGGTGACAACTTCAAGCACCTGTATAGCCTGGCCGACAAGCTCGATGCCGCTGTCGGTGCGTCCCGCGCCGCCGTCGACGCAGGCTTCGTGCCCAACGACATGCAGGTCGGCCAGACCGGCAAGATCGTTGCGCCGCAGCTGTACATCGCCGTCGGTATCTCCGGCGCGATCCAGCACCTGGCCGGGATGAAGGACTCCAAGGTGATCGTCGCGATCAACAAGGACGAGGAGGCGCCGATCTTCCAGGTGGCCGACTACGGCCTGGTGGCTGATCTGTTCGAAGCCGTGCCGGAACTGGCGAGCCAGATCTAAGCGAACGCCTGACCTGTCCTGGCGCGGTAGCGCGCCAGGCAGGCTCCGTCATGGCGTGACCAGGCCTGTCTCCAGCGCCTGGCGCAAATGGGCAGGCAGCGACAAAGGGCGGCGCGTCGAGCGGTCGACATAGACGTGCACGAAGTGGCCCTGTGCAGAGGCCTCCTGGCGGTCGTTGGCGAACAAGCCGACTTCGTAGGTCACGCTGGAGGTGCCCAGGTGTGTCACCCGTAGGCCGGCACGCACCAGGTCCGGGAAGGCAATGGACGAGAAGTAGCTGCAGCGGGTTTCCACCACCAGGCCGATCGTCGGGCTCTGGACGAAGTCCAGCAGCTCGTTTTCCAGCAGCCAGCCATTCACGACGGTGTCGAACCAGCTGTAGTAGACGACGTTGTTAACGTGCGCGTAGACATCGTTATCCATCCAGCGGGTGGTGATGTCGCGAAAGTAACGGTACGCGCTGCGCTCGCTCGGTAAAGCTCTGCCCATGGATTCAGGCCTCCTGTTGGGTGGGGATGGGTGCGTATCACTTTTGCTGGATGTCTGCGCACGCTCGCTCGCGACGGTCCTCCGGCCAGAGGACCTTGATGGCGTCTCCATCGAGTCGGTAGGTGTGGCAAGTGTCGACCAGTGGGGACCGTGGCAGTGGCCGACCACTGGCCAGGCGTGCGCGCAGCGGGTTGTACTTGCGCGCCAGGGCGAAGTTCGCCTGATAGGCCGTGGTGGCCATGGGGCCGAACATTTCCGTCAGGTGGGTGCAGCCGTGGATGCCGCCTACCTTGGCCTTTACCTTGGGCAGGAACCCTGGCCCGATGCGCAGCTGCTCCAACGCCTGGTAGGCCGATGCGATTTCCTGGCAGTACGGCGTGGGGCCGGCGAGGGTGCGTGCCTGGACATGCTGGATGACCAGGTCGCGGTCGAGGGTCAGGGTGATCTGCATGTGATGGATGTCGTCGCCGGCGTGGGCGGCGCGAAACAGCAGGTCAGTGTCCTCGGGGGTGATATCGCGCATTTCACCCTCCACCTCGAGCATGCCGTCATCGCGAAGGTAGGCTGTACAGGTGACATGGCGGGTATGGAGTAGCGTGCGAGGCTGGCTCATGGCGGATGTCCCGTGCAAAGAATCAGGACTCGCAGCTTAGAGTGGGGGGCGGTCTGAAGCCGCCCCCCACTTCGGGAGGGTAACGGGTTCAGTCGATCAGTTTGTGGTTGCGGGCCCAGACCATGGCGTCATAGCGGCTGGAAACGCCGAGCTTGGCGAAGATGTTGCGCAGGTTCCACTTCACCGTTTCCAGGGTAATGTCCAGGGTATGGGCAATGCGTTTGCTCGACATGGCCTGGGCGACCAGGCTGAGGATTTCCAACTCACGCGGGGTCAGCACTGGCTGGCGGTCGGGCGTTGCCGTGCGGCGCGGTCGGGGTGAGACGGCCGTGGGTGAGCAGGGGTCGGTGAGCTTGCCGAGCAACATCTCCACGTACTCGCGCAGGGGCGCTTCCAAGGTGGGCTGCTGGGCCAGGCGCGAGAGCAGCGCCAGGGTCAGGCCACCTTCGTCCAGCAGGGTTCGCACCAGGCCGAACTCCCGTGCGGTGTCGAGGGTGCGGGTGAGCAGCTGCTGGGCTTCTTCATGGCGCTTGAGTGCCTCCAGAAGGTCGGCGCTCAACAGGCCGGCGAGTATGCCGAGGCGGCCCCGGTCGAAGTGTTCGGCGAAGCTGCGTACGGCCTGCAGCGCTTCCAGGGCTCGCTCGGGGTCTTCATTGCGCAGCACCCGCGCGCGTGCCAGTGCCGCAATCGCCGGCAACTCTGCACGGGCACCGTGCTCGCGGCGATGGGTCTGTACCAGTTCCTCCAGCGCAGCCAGCAGTTCGGCGGTGCGGCTACGGTTGCCCTTGATCAACAGGACCCTGATCTGCTCGCCCAGTAGGTGGGCCACCGGGCGGATTTGCCCCAGGCAACGTAGATGTGCGATCTGTTGCTGAATGAAGGCCAATGCGGCGTCGGGCCCTTTCTGCAGCAGGTCGAGGCGGCAACGGATGAGGTTGGTGCGGGTGATGACATCCGGGACCGATGAATGCAGCAAGCCGAAGCGATTGGCGATCATCTCCCGGGCGTCGTCGATACGGTCTTGCTCATAGAACGCGTCGGTGAGGATACCGGCGCACAGGTTGGCGCAAATCGAGCGATGGCCACCCTCGCGGGTCGAGCGCTCAAGCAGTTCGCAGCCCAGTCGCTCGGCTTCGCGCACATCCCCGGCCAGCATGTAGGCGGTCACCTGGGCGGACTCTGCCACCAGTGCCATGTCGTTGCTGCGGTCTTGCGGGGGGATAGGGTGAGTGTCGAACAGGCGCCGGGCATCGGCGTAGCGCCCCGCCATGGAGTACGCGACGGTCAGGGCGGCCAGCAATACATAGCGCAGGAAGGGGTTTTCCATCGGCGCATCACGCACCGGCTCCAGCAGCTGCACGGCGCGCTCGGTGTCATCGTCCTGCACGGCGATGGCGCCGCGGATCAGTGGCAGACCATTGGCCAGCTCCGGGTACGCCTTGAGGTCGACGGCTTCCAGCTCGCTCAACCAGGCTCTGGCCCGCGCCGGGCGCGAAGTGAGGGACACCGTCAGGCAGGCCAGGAACAACAGGCGGTGATGACGGAACAACACCTCTTCGGGCAACCGTTCGAGCAGGCGCAGGGTCGGTGCGAGGTAGTCCAGGTTCCAGGTGGTTGGCGCGGAACGTTCGATCACCTGGGTCGCAAATTCGATATCTTCACCGAGGCTGGCGTGACGCACGGCTTCGCTCAGGCAGTTGTGGTTGGCGAACCAACGGGCGCCTTTGCGATGCAGCTCGCGTACCTTTTCGCTGCCCTGGCGTGCCAGGCGATTGGCGAGGAATTCGCTGAACAACGGATGGAAGCGGTACCAGGCCAGCCGGTCATCGGCGTCCACCGGGTAGACCAGCAGGTTCTCGTCCTCCATGCGCTTGACCAGCTCGGCCGCGTCGGCGTTGCCTGTCACGGCCATGGCCATCGAGGCGTTGAAGCGGCGAAAGACCGAAAGCGCTTCGGTGAACGTCACAAGCTCCGCTGGCAGGTGCGCCACCACCTCTTCGCTCAGATAGGTCTGCAGGTCACTGGAGCGCCAGACCAGGTCGTGGAGAATGGTGCGGGTTTCAGGGCGGTTCTTGAGCATGATGACGATCAGTTGCAGGCACGATGGCCAGCCGCTGGTGAGGTCCTGGATCAGGCTCAGTTCGTCAGGGTTGACCTTGTTGGGGCCCAGGTTCTCTTCGATGAAGGTGCGCGTTTCGGCGAGGTCGAAGGGCAGCTCCACGCTCTCGATCTCGGTCACCTGGTCCATGACCCTGAGCCGTGACAGGCTCAGCGGCGGGTTGACCCGCGAGGCGAGCACCAGGTGCAGGTTGCCGGGGCAATGATCGAGCAGTTTCTGGATCAGCCTATGGGCCAGCGGTGCCTCGACTTGATGGTAATCATCGAGGATCAGATAGAGTTCCTTTGCCTGCATCGCAGCGCCATCGACGATGGCCGCCACGGTAGCGTCCATGGCACTGGCGTTGCTGTCGTCGCGCAACAGGCTGATGCCCACTTCGATGTTCAGGCGCCGCAGGCCTTCGAGCAGCGCCGCGCAGAAGGCGGCGTAGCCTTTTTCGTCCGGCGTCAGGGAAACCCAGGCGACTTCCGCACCTGCCTTCAGCCGGGCATGACGCCACTGGGCCAGCAGGGTGGTCTTGCCATAGCCTGCGGCGCCCGTGATCAGCGCCAGCCGGCAGTGATGCATCCGGCCGAGCTGCACCAGCAGATTATTGCGGGGTACATGCTTGGTGCCGATGCGGGGGGGCGAAAACTTGGTGGAAACCAAGTGTCTAGCGCTATTTATTGTCAATTTATTATCCGCGGTAGCCATTTCGAACGACGGCTCAGGTCGCCGGCGACGCTAGCTAATCTTGCCCACCCCCGTCAAGCAGGTACGTTCGTGCCTGTTTCTCCGCCTGTCGGCGAGCCGCATCCATCCGCTGCCGGTCGCCTCCCCCCGCAAAGGGAGGGACGGACGATCGGTCTTGTTTCCTAAGATCCCCGAACATTTTCAATGGACGCTAAACGGGGAACCCTCATGAATCTGAAAGACAAAGTCGTCGTCGTTACCGGCGCGGCGTCGGGACTTGGGCTTGCCACGTGCCGGGCACTGAGCGACGCGGGGGCGCGGGTGGTGGGGCTGGACCTTGACCAGGCGCGCCTCGACACGGCCCTGGGCAGCGAGATCCTGGGCATCGCCGTCGACGTCGCCAATGAGGCCAGCGTGAAAGCCGGCATCGACCAGGTGATGGAGCGCTTCGGTGCACTCCACGTGGCGGTCAATTGCGCGGGGATCCTCGGGCCGAGCAAAACCCTCTCCAAAGGACAGTTGTTCCCCTCCGACCTGTGGCACCGCGTATTGGCCGTCAACCTCACCGGCACCTTCAACGTGATCCGTCACGCCGCCCTGGCGATGACCGCCAACGAACCGGAAGAGTCCGGGGAGCGGGGCGTCATCGTCAACACCGCATCCGGTGCCGCGCGGGAAGGGCAGATGGGACAGGCCGCCTACAGCGCCAGCAAGGCCGGGGTCATCGGCATGACGCTGCCCATCGCACGGGATCTGGCCGAGCACGGCATCCGGGTGCTCAGCCTGGCACCGGGGCTGTTCGAGTCGGGCATGTCGGCAGGCATGCCGGCCAAAGTGTCCGAAAGCATCGTCAACAGCCTGCTGTTTCCCCGGCGCATGGGGCAGCCGCAGGAGTTCGCCGCGCTGGTCCGTCACGTGGTGGAAAACCCTTATCTCAATGCCCTGACCCTGGACATCCAGTGCGGCATGCGTTGATCGGCGGCCGATATCCCGCAAAGGGGTAGGGGGGCTCCCCCTTCAAGAAGGGGGGGGAGAACACACGGGGGCTGCTGGCACCCTTTGGCCACTTGATCACTGATTGAGGTGCTGCGAACCAGGTGGAGGTCGGCACCGGGTTCTGGTTCAACCGAGGTGGAGAGACACCCAGATGAATAACAAGAATAAATTGAGTCACTGTCGTCCAGCCAACACCCATGCACTGCGCGCCACAGCACTCAGCTTGTGCGCGATCGCCTGCGGCGGCGCCAATGCCGTCGAGATCGACACCGGCAACAGCGACATCCAGCTGCGCTGGGACAACACCTTGCGCTACAACCTCGGCATGCGCACCGAAGGCCAGGATGCGGCGATCATCGCCAACCCGAACAACGACGATGGCGACCGCAACTTCGACAAGCACCGCCTGGTCAACAACCGTGTCGACATCCTCACCGAGTCCGACATCATCTACAAAGGCAAGTACGGTGCCCGTGCCAGCGCCGCATTGTGGTATGACGCGGCGTATGCCGGCGGCCTGGACAACGACAGCGTCGCCACGTCCAACCATTTGTCGTCCTCCGGTACGCCGGCACTGGGCCTGAGTCGCTACGCCGATCGCTATTACCAGGGGCCATCCGGTGAATGGATGGACGCTTTCGTCTTTGGCGAATACGACCTTGGCAGCATGCCCCTCAAGGCGCGTCTGGGCCGGCACACGGTGAACTGGGGCGAGTCCCTGCTGGGCGCCGGCGCCATCCACGGTATCGCCTACGGCCAGGCACCGCTGGACCAGGGCAAGGCCCTGGCCCTGCCAGGGATCGAGGCCAAGGAGCTGTACCTGCCGCGCAACCAGCTGTCCCTGCAGTTGCAGGCCACTCCGGAGCTCTCTTTCGCCGCCCAGTACTTCTTCGAATGGCGCCCCTCGCGTCTGCCGGAAGCCGGGACCTACCTCGGGCTCGCCGACATCTACCAGCAGGGCGGTGAATCCTTCATCCTCAGCCCGACACTGCGCGCTATCCATGGCGATGATATCGAGCCGAAGGAGTCTGGCGACTGGGGCGTCATGGCGCGCTGGAGCCCTGAGTGGCTGGATGGAACCCTGGGCTTCTATGTGCGCCAGTTCTCCGACACCTTGCCGCAGGTCATCCTGCTGGCCAATGCACGCCCGCAGTACTTCCTCAACTATGCCGATGACATCGACATGTACGGCATCAGCCTGTCGAAACAGATCGCCGGCATCAGCGTGGGTGCAGACCTCAACTATCGCCACAACATGCCACTGGTCAGCTCCGCTGCGCGGGTGAGGACGGCGGCGCAGTTGCCGGACGATGGCGATGTGCTCGGCGCCCGCGGCGACACCCTGCATGGCGTGCTGAACGCCATTGGCACGGTCAGCCCCACCGCGTTGTTCGACAGCGCCAGCTGGTCTGCCGAACTCACCTGGAGCCGCTGGGTGTCGGTCAACTCCGACCCGCTCAACCTGTTCAAGGGGGCATCTGCCTACAAGGCTGTCCCAAGCAATATCGACGAAGTCTCCCGCGATGCCTATGGCATGGCCGTCAACTTCACGCCGGTCTGGTACCAGGTCTTCCCGGGCGGCGACCTGTCGATGCCGCTGAGCTACTCGCAGGGCCTGTCGGGTAACTCCGCGGTGTCCTCCGGTGGCAACAAGGACGCGGGCAGCTACGCGGTCGGCATCGCGCTGGACCTCTACAGCCGCTATCGCTTCGACCTCAAGTACGTCGACTATTTTGGCGACTACTCGACCTCCGCCAACGGCGCAGCCCTGACGCCCAGCGGCAGCCAGGCGCTGCTGGAGGATCGCGGTGCCGTGTATTTCACCTTCAAGACCACGCTCTGAGCGGTGACCACCGCCGTTACCGGTCTGTGAAGGGGAACCCCGGTTCACCGGGGCTCCCGCTATCAAAGTGCGCCACGGCGCTACGGATGCGAGGAAAGCAAGGTGTTCAGAAAAATCGTTCGGCCGCAACTGGCGTTGCTGCTCGCGCTACTGGCGGGGCAGGCGTTGGCACAGGAAGGCTTCATTGCACCCATGGATACACCGGCGATGCCCAGTGCGCTGGCACTCGATGCACCGCTCACTGCCCTGGCGCGGGCTGGAACGCGACTGATCGCTGCCGGCCAGCGCGGGCACGTGCTGTATTCCGACGACGGCCAGGCCTGGTCCCAGGCCCAGGTACCGTCCAGCTCGGACCTCACCGCGTTGTCCTTCCCCAGTGCCAACCAGGGTTGGGCCGTCGGGCATGAGGGGGTGGTGCTGCACAGCCGCGATGGTGGACAGACCTGGAGCAAGCAGCTCGATGGCCGGCAGATCGCCACGCTGCTGATGCGTCACTACGGCAACCCCGCCAATCCTGACGATCCCCAGGCCCAGCGGCTGAAGCAGGACGCGGAATTGTTCGCAGCCCAAGGCGCCGACAAACCCCTGCTCGATGTCTGGTTCGAGGACGAGCGCAACGGCTTCGTCATCGGTGCGTTCAACCTCATCCTGCGTACCGAGGACGGCGGCAAGAGTTGGCTACCGTGGCTCGATCGCGTCGACAACCCCAGGTCCATGCACCTCTATAGCCTGCGCCCTGCGCGGGGCACGTTGTTCATGGTCGGTGAGCAGGGCCTGGTGCTGGCGCTGGACCGCGTCAGCCAGCGCTTCGAGCGCCGGGCGCTGCCCTACGAGGGCACGCTGTTCGGCGTGCTGGGGGACGCGGGCCTGGTGCTGGTTTACGGCCTGCGGGGCAACGTCTGGCGCAGCCTCGACGGCGGCACCCGCTGGAGCAAGGTCGACACCGGTATCGACGCGGGTATCACCGGGGGAACCGTCACCGACGACGGCAGCCTTGTTCTGGTCAGCCAGGCCGGCCAGGTGCTGCGCTCCACCGACCGTGGGGCAAGCTTTCGCCGGGTCAAGGTCGATCGTCTGGCACCCAACTTTGCGGTAGCGCCCACCTCTGGCGGGGCAGTAGCCCTGGCCGGCCTGGGTGGCGTGCGCGTGCAAGACCTGCAATGGAACAAGAACCTGGGAGAGCCGTGATGGGTGCCAACAACCTCAGTGAAAAACTGCGGGTCATCAGTGACGTGAACGCGTTCGACCCGAAGTCAGGCAGCCTCCTGGAGCGGCTGATCTTCAACAACCGGCTGCTGGTGGTCCTGCTCTGCGGCGTGATCACGCTGCTGCTGGGCTGGGACGCCACCCGTCTGACGCTCAATGCCGCCTTCGAGAAGACCATTGCGCACAACCAGCCTTACATCCGCAATTTCCTGGACAACCGTGACGAACTCAAAGGCCTGGGCAACGCGGTGCGCGTGGTGGTGGAGAACCGCTCGGGGGACATCTTCGACCCGGCCTACCTGCAAGCCCTCAAGCAGATCAACGATGAACTGTTCCTGACGCCCGGTGTGGACCGTGCCAACGTCAAGTCGCTGTGGATGCCGGTGGTACGCTGGAACGAGGTCACCGAGGAAGGCTTCACCGGTGGGCCGGTGATGCCCGACCACTACAGCGGCTCCCAGGACAGCATCGACCAGCTGCGCCGCAACATCGGCCGTGCTCAGCTGCTCGGCAGCCTGGTGGGCAACGACTACCGTTCCAGCATGATTTTCGTGCCGCTGCTGGACAAGGACAGCAGCACCGGGCAGCCGCTGGACTACTGGGCACTGTCCAAGCACCTGGAAAGCCTGCGTGCGCAATACGCCGGGCCGCAGGGCAGCGCAGACCTTGAAATCCGCATCGTCGGCTTCTCCAAGGTAGTGGGCGACCTGCTCGACGGTCTGAGCCTGATGATTCTCTACTTCAGTGTCGCCGCTGCGATTGCCGCGCTGATCATCTACGCCTGGACCCGATGCGTGCGCAGCACCGTGCTGGTGCTCGCGTGCTCCTGCATCGCCGTGCTCTGGCAACTGGGCCTGATCGCGCGTCTGGGTTATGCACTGGACCCGTACTCGATCCTGGTGCCCTTCCTGGTGTTCGCCATCGGCGTGTCCCATGGCGCGCAGAAGATGAACGGCATCCTCCAGGACGTTGCCCGTGGCACCCACCGTCTGGTCGCGGCCCGGTACACCTTCCGCCGTCTGTTCCTGGCCGGGGTCACCGCCCTGGTGGCCGACGTGGTGGGTTTTGGCGTGCTGATGCTGATCGATATCCCGGTGATCCAGGACCTGGCTGTCACGGCTTCCATTGGCGTGGCACTGCTGGTCATCACCAACCTGATCCTGTTGCCGGTGATGTTGTCCTATACCGGTGTCAGCCACCGCGCAGCCGAGCGCAGCTTGCGCGCCGAGCAACGCAAGGCCGGTGGCGTCTGGCGCGTGCTGGAGCGGTTCACCGAGCGCCGCTGGGCGACGCTGCTGCTGGTGGGGTCGGCGCTGCTCACGGTGGTCGGCTTCGTCGTCAGCACGCACCTGAAGATCGGTGATCTGGATGCCGGCGCCTCCGAACTGCGACCGAACTCGCGCTACAACCTGGACAACGCCTACATCACCCGCCAGTACTCGCTGTCCAACGATCAGTTTGCGGTCATCGTCAAGACCAAGCCCGAAGGTTGCCTGGAGTACCAGACCCTGGTCGAGGCCGATCGCCTGGGCTGGGCCCTGAAGCAGGTGCCGGGGGTGCAGACCACGGTGTCCCTGGCCGACGCCGTACGCAAGATCACAGCGGGCTCCTACGAAGGCAGTCCGAAATGGATGTCGATTCCGCCGAACCAGGACGTCCTGAACTATGCCGCGCGTACCGCCAGCACCAGCAATCCGGAGCTGTTCAACACCGAATGCTCGGTGATGCCCGTGGTCGCCTACCTGACCGACCACAAAGCCGAAACCCTGGAGCGGGTGGTGAAGGCGGCAGAGGATTTTGCCAGCGCCCACAGTACCCCGGACCGTCAGTTCCTGTTGGCCGCCGGCAGCGCCGGGATCGAGGCGGCCACCAACATCGTGGTGAAAAAGGCCAACTTCACCATGCTCCTGTATGTCTACGCGGCCGTCATCGTGCTGTGCTTCATCACCTTCCGCAGTTGGCGCGCGGTGGTCGTGGCCGTGGTGCCGCTGGTGATCACCTCGGTGCTGTGCGAGGCGCTGATGGTGGTACTGGGCATCGGGGTCAAGGTCGCCACCTTGCCGGTGATTGCCCTGGGGGTGGGCATCGGCGTCGACTATGCGCTGTACCTGCTGAGCATCCAGCTCGCCCGCCAGCGCGCGGGCGACTCCCTGGGCGAGGCCTACCGCCATGCCTTGCGCTTTACCGGCAAGGTGGTGGCGCTGGTGGGGGTGACCCTGGCCGCCGGGGTGATCACCTGGGCGTTCTCGCCGATCAAGTTCCAGGCTGACATGGGCATCCTCCTGACCTTCATGTTCCTCTGGAACATGCTCGGTGCCCTGGTGCTGATCCCGGCGCTGTCGCACTTTTTGCTGCGCGATGTCGGTGCAGCCGGCAGCCCTGTGCCGGCCACCGTGACGACGGCGCAACCCTCCACTTCCCTTGAACCCAAGAGCCCGACCGCGCATTGCGTATGAGGCCGGGCCGGTGTGTACCTGATAGATAAGGAAAGCGTGATGAGCGATACCCATGCAGTGTTTCTCAATGAGCAGCAAGTCCTGATCCGCGATTCGGCGCGCAAGGTTGCCGCTGAAGTGGTGGCGCCGACAGCGGCCGAGCGCGACCGAACGGGTGCCTGGCCGCGCGCCGAGCTGGAATCCGTGGCGGCCCTGGGCTTCCTGGGCATGCTGATTCCAGAGCAGTACGGCGGCGCGGGGGCCAGCTTTGTCGACTATTGCCTGGCCATCGAGGCATTCGCGGCCGCCGACGCAGGCTTCGCCACCTTGATCCATGTGCACAATTCGGTGGGTATGACCGTCGCGCGCCTGGGAACCGAGGCGCATAAGCGCAAGTACCTGCCTGACCTTGCCAGTGGCAAGCGTATCGGTGCCTTCCTGCTTTCCGAGCCTCATGCCGGCTCGGACACGGCGGCCTTTCGTACCCACGCCCGGCGTGAGGGCGATCACTACGTCATCAATGGCAGCAAACAGTTCATTTCCAATGGCAGTGAAGCCGGCCTGGGCCTGGTGCTGGCGGTGACCGACAAAGCGGCGGGCAAGAAGGGCTGCAGCCTGTTGATGGTCGATCCGACCGTGGACCCCGGGTACGTGGTCGCCCGGGTGGAGCACAAGATGGGCCAGTGCTCGGCGCATGTGGCGCAGATCCAGCTGGAGCAGTGCCGCGTGCCGGTCGATCAGCTGCTGGGCGAGGAGGGGGCAGGCTATCGCAACGTGATGGGCTCGCTGTCCGAGGGGCGGGTGGCGATCGCCGCGGTCGCCACCGGCACCGCCCGCGCCGCACTGGAAGCAGCGGTCGGCTACGCCAAGGAGCGCGAAGCCTACGGCGCGCCGATCATCAACCTGCAAGGCGTGGCGTTCGACCTGGCCGACATGGCCACCGAGCTGGAAGTCGCCCAGCAGTTCATGCTCCATGCCGCGCGTCTATGCGAAGCCGGTGTTCCCTGCGCCAAGGAAGCCTCCATGGCCAAGCTGTTCGCCAGCGAGATGGCCGAGAACGTGTGCTCCGGTGCGTTGCAGATCCATGGAGGTTATGGCTACCTCAATGACTTCCCGGTGGAGCGTTACTGCCGCGATGTTCGCGTGACCAAGATCTACGAAGGGACCAGCCACATCCAGAAGCTGATCATCGCCCGCAGCCTCTGACACTGAAGGAACTTCCGATGCAAACCTCTGTTGTTGTCATGCTCGCCGCACTCTCCCTGGTCACGGTCCAGGCCATGGCCAAGGGGCCTGAAACCGCTGACGCTGCCAAGGCCGCCAGCCTTGATACCACCAACGCCAACCAGGCGGTGCTCAAGCAACTGCCCTTCGCGCAGCGCAGCGAGTATGACGCCGCTCGCCGCGGCCTGGTGGCGGCCTTCGAAGGCGAGGTGCTCAACGCGCAGGGCACGGTGGTCTGGAACACCCACCAGTACGATTTCCTCAGGCAGGACCAGGCGCCAGACTCGGTCAACCCGAGTCTGTGGCGAATGGCCCAGCTCAATGCCAACGCAGGCCTGTACCAGGTGGCAGAAGGGCTTTACCAGGTGCGCGGCCTGGACCTGGCGAACATGACGATCATCGAAGGCAAGGACGGGCTGGTCATCATCGACCCCTTGTTCGCCACCGAGACCGCCAAGGCAGCGTTGACGCTGTATTACCAGCACCGTCCACGCAAGCCGGTGGTGGCGGTCATCTACTCCCACAGCCACCTCGACCACTTCGGTGGCGTGCGCGGGGTGGTCGACGAGGCCGATGTGAAGGCCGGCAAGGTGCGGATCTACGCACCGGACGGTTTCATGGAGCATGCGATCAGCGAGAACGTCCTGGCCGGTACGGCGATGCTTCGCCGTGGCACCTACCAAGGCGGCAGCACCCTGCCGCGCGGCGAGCGCGGGCAACTGGACGCGGGCTTGGGCAAAGGTGTGCCAGTCGGCGGCACCATCAGCCTGATTGCCCCGACCGACCTGATCACCAAGCCGCTGGAGACCCACGACATTGCCGGGGTGCAGGTCGAGTTCCAACTGACGCCAGGCACCGAGGCACCCTCGGAGATGAACCTCTACCTGCCCCAGTTCAAGGCACTGGGCATGGCGGAGAATGCCGTGATGATGATGCACAACATCCTCACCCCGCGCGGTGCAGAGGTGCGTGACGCCAAGGCCTGGTCGCGCTTTCTCGACGACAGCCTGGTGCGCTACGGCGACAAGTCCGAGGTGATGTTCGTCCAGCACAGCTGGCCCACCTGGGGGGCGAACGACATCCGAACGCTGCTGGCCGACCAGCGCGACATGTATGCGTACATCAACGACCGTACCCTGCACCTGCTGAACCAGGGCCTGACGCCTGCGGAGATCGCCGATGCCGTCAAGCGCCTGCCCGGCGACCTTGACCAGAAGTGGTATACCCGCGGCTACTACGGCACCCTGAGCTTCAACACCCGCGCCGTCTACCAGCGCTACCTGGGCTTCTACGATGGCAACCCGGCGAACCTCGATCCGCTGACCCCTGAGCAGGCGGGCAAGCAGTACGTGCAGGCACTGGGTGGCGCGGACAAGGTCTTGCAGCTGATGCAAACGGCGATGCAGCAGGGTGATTACCGTTGGGCCGTGCAACTGGGGAATCACCTGGTGTTCGCCGAACCCGACAACCAGGCCGCCCGCCATGCCCAGGCCGATGCCCTGGAGCAATTGGGCTACCGTAGCGAGTCGGCGACCTGGCGCAACATGTACCTGGTTGGCGCGATGGAATTGCGCAACGGTGCGCCCGCCCCGTCGAACAGGGCCGTTGCCGATCTGGTTCGCGCCGCCACCCCCGCCATGTTCCTCGACCTGCTGGCCGTGCGACTGGATTCGGACAAGGCCCAGGGGCACGACATGACCCTGGACTGGAACTTCGATGACCTTGAGCAGCGCTTTGCGCTGACCCTGCGCAACGGCGTGCTCACCTACCGCGAGAACAGCAGCCATGCCAAGCCGGACGTCCAAGTGCAGATGAGCAAAGCGGTACTGGACCGCATCAACCTGCGTGAACTCGACTTCGCCACGGCGATCAAGCAAGGCGACATCAAGCTGCAGGGCGATGCCTCCCGCTTCACGGCACTGCTCGGCATGCTCGGCAGCTTCGTGCCGAACTTCAATATCGTCACCCCGTGAGGATCCGCGTGTAATGGGCCATCGCAGCGAGGTGCCGCTTCACCACGAGGGCAGGGTCGCGAAGCCCTCGCTCGACCACGCCGTGCGGGACAATGTCCTGCATGTGGCGTTGCCTGCCAGGCCCCGCAAGCAGCCCAGGCAGGCGCGCTCGGTCGCATTGGTCGACGCGCTCAAGAAAGCCGGCCGCGACATCCTCGAGCGGGAGGGGCGGGAGGCGTTGACGATCTACCACCTCAGCGACCGCTCGGGCGTGGCGACCAGTTCCATCTACGAATACTTCCCCACTATCGACGCTCTGGTCGCCGCCATCTTCGACGACTATCGCGCAACGGCCCGGTTGGAGGTGATTGCCAACATCCGCGCGCTACCCGCCTCGGCCACGCTCTACGACGGCATCGAGATGGTCCTGGTGACAGGGCTGGCGGCCTTGCACCGCTGGCTGCAACTCGATTCGCAACTGAGCATCAAGACGGCCTTCTATGGCGAGTTGGTGCGCCTTGAGGTCGTCAAGCCGGAGCATTTCTGGACGGCCATGGTGATTCCGGCACTGGTGGAGCGCTTCAGTGACGAAGTGCTGGTCGCAGACCGCGAGAAGGCCGGCTATCTGGCTTACCAGGCCGTGACCGCCTTGCCACGGGCGTTGGTGATCGACCGCCCGCACTACCTGCTCGATCGCGACACGGTGCGTTTGCTCGCGCGCATGCTGCATGCGCTGCTGACCACCAAAGAGCCGGAGTAACGTGCTTGCTAAGGGCCGCTGATTAATGAAAAGTGCTTTTAAATCAGCTAGTTGTGATCTGTAGTGAAGGGGTGGAACTCGGAAATGATTTTGCCCTTTCTACCCCTACACTGGCCTTGCCAAGAAGGTTGTCCAGCCCCGGACAACCGGCGTTTCGCGCGATGGGCGAAACGGGTAAGAGCCAGGAGCTTCCCTGCACATGACAAGAACAATCGAAGACAAGGTCGAGCTGCTGCTCACCGATCCCGTGGCGTTGGTCGAGCACTCCTGCCAGCGCTGGAACCAGTTGCCGCGCGAAGACATCGACGCCTTGCAGCTCGCCGCTGCCCAACGGCGTTTTGCCCAGATGCGTGACAGTATCCCGGTACTCAAGAAGCTCGCCGATGCCGAAAGCGTCGAGAAGATCGAGCGGATCGAAGACCTGGTGCCGCTGCTGTTCGAGCACACGGTGTTCAAGTCCTATCCGCCGTCGTTGCTGGAGAAGAACAACTTCGCGGCGATCAACCGGTGGCTGTGCAAGCTGGTCACCGCCGAGACTGCCCAAGCCATCGAGGCGGCCGATGTCAGCGGCTGCCAAGGCCTGGACGAATGGTTCGAAACCATGGACGAGGCGGTGCCGCAACTGTGCATCAGCCATACCTCCGGGACCTCTGGCACCTTGTCGTTCCTGCCGCTGAGCAACCGCGAGTTCGAAAAGGCGGTGCAGGTCCGAAGGCTGTATGCCTGGCGCATGGAAGGCCCGCAATCACCCGTGCCGGACATGCATTCGGTGTACCCCTACTACCGCAAAGGCTACCTCAGCCACATGCGCGGCAACCTGGCGATCATGAAGGCCGTGCTGCCAAGCCTGGACCATTTCCACCCGGCCTATCCCGCCACGCTGTCCAGCGATGTGCTGCACCTGGGCGCCAAAGTGCGCGCGGCCCATGCCAAGGGCACCTTGGACCGCCTGGTGATCAGCCCCGAACTGATGGCCAAGAAAAAAGACTTCGACCAGTTGCAGGCCGACATGCCCAGCTACCTGGCTGACTTCTTCGCCGACATGACCGCCCGCCTCAAGGGCAAGGTGGTCTACATCGGCGGCACCTGGAACCTGTTGCACAACATGGCCAAGGCGGGGCTGGAGCGGGGGCTGGAAGGGGTGTTCCACCCCGATTCGTTCATTGCCACCACCGGTGGCGCCAAGGGCGTGGTTCAGCCTGAGGGCTGGCGCGAGGAGGTGCTGCGCTTCACCGGTGCGCGAAAGATCTTCGAAACCTATGCCATGTCGGAAACGCCCAGCGGTTCGCATGCGCTCTGCGAGCACGGCCACTACCACTTCGCGCACACCGCAATTCCCTTCGTGCTCGACCCGCAAAGCGGTGAGCCGTTGCCGCGCAGTGGCCGCCAGACAGGGCGGGCAGCGTTCTTCGACCTGGGCGCCGACCTGCGCTGGGGCGGCTTCATCACAGGCGACGAAATCACCGTCGAATGGGACAAGCCCTGCGCCTGTGGCCGGCCGAGTCGCTATGTGGCGGAGCCGATCCAGCGCTACAGCGACAAGCACGGAGGCGACGACAAGATCACCTGCGCCGCCTCCGAACAATCCCATCGCGAGGCGATGGACTTCCTCAATACCCTGGAGCTTTGAGCCATGTCCCATCCAATCGCACCCATGATCCTGCGCGGCGAAGTCATCACCGACAACCTGATCGAAGTCGGTGGCCGGGGCGGCGACCTGACATTCCGCACACCCGATGCCAACCGCTACATCGACCGCTTGCCGTTGGGCAACCCGACGAAGCTGGCCGACCTGTACCGGCTGAGTTTCGACGATATCCTCGACTATGCCGTTGCCCTCGGTGAGCGCCTGACACTCGACAAGAACCCCTACCTGCAGGAGGCCTGCGAGCTCTCCTACCTGACCGCGCCAACCACCCCGACCATCGTCAAGGCCTCCTACATGGGCCTGCAGAACCTGCTGCGGCGGGACGTGATCAGCGAGATGGTGGAAAGTTCGGTGGGCATCAAGTACCTCGAGGGCTGGGTCAAGCAGCCGTTGCTCGATGGCACCGAGCTGGAAGTGCGCTGCTTTGGCGCGCGCACCTTGCACATCGTCGCCGGCAATGCCGTGGCGCTGTCGTTGTGGACCATCATCCGCAACATGGTGCTGCGCAGCGACGCCATTATCAAAGCCCCCTCCAACGACCCGTTCACCGCGGTGGCCATCGCCCGCACCATGGTCGACATGGCGCCTGACCATCCGCTCACGCGCCACCTCAGCGTCGCCTACTGGAAAGGCGGTGACCAGGCGTTCGAGGAGCGCCTGTACCAGCCGCAGAACCTGGAGAAGATCGTCGCGTGGGGCGGTTTTGCCTCCATCAAGCATGTCACCCGTTACATTCAGCCGGGCCTCGAACTGATCTCCCTGGACCCCAAGCGCAGTGCAAGCATCATCGGCCAGGGCGTTTTCGACAGCGAGGCGAACATGCGCGAGGCGGCGGTGCGCCTGGCTTCGGATATCGGGGCGATCAACCAGAAGGGGTGTGTCTGCGCCCGTACCGTCTATGTGCAGTCGGGTACTGACGAACAGGGTCTGGAGAAGCTGAACACCTTCGGTCGCTACGTGTACGACGCGATGCTGGGCTTGCCCAACAGCCTCAGCACCGCACCCAAGCGCTACGACCAGAACCTCAAGGCGCATGTCGATGCGCTGCGCCTGGATGACGAGTGGTACAAGGTCATCGGCGGTCAGTCCGGCGAGGGCGCGATCATCTGTTCCCAACTGCCCGAGGCAGTACCGTTCTCGACGCTGCTCGACGACCGCACGGCCAACCTGGTGCCGGTCGACTGCCTCGACGACATGCTCGACGCCGTCGATGCCTACACCCAGACCGTGGGCGTGTACCCGGAAAGCATCAAGGACGAGCTCAAGGATGTGCTGCCGCTCCATGGCGCCCAGCGCATCGTTTCACTCGGTTATGCAGCGGCCATGAAGTTCGCAGCGCCCCAGGATGCCATCGAGCCGCTGCGGCGCATGGGCAAATGGGTCTCGAACCAGATTGCCTCACCAGAAACCACGCCAGCCCCCTGGTTGCGCCCATCGATCTGAACCAAAGGAGTGAGCGGCATGACCGATTGCCTCTGCTACGGCGCCACCGAAGCCCGCGCCGACCTGACCCCGCTGCGCATCGCACGCCGCGCCCTGCGCGATGACGATGTGGCCATCACCATCGCCTATTGCGGGGTTTGCCATACCGATATGCATTTTGCCCACAACGACTGGGGCAGCACCGTGTTTCCCTGCGTGCCCGGACACGAGATCGTCGGCCATGTGTCGGCGGTGGGAAGTGCCGTGAGCCGCTACAAGGTGGGGGACCGTGTGGCCGTGGGTTGCCTGGTCGACAGCTGCCAGCACTGCGCGGCCTGCGAAGACGGCCAGGAGCCGCACTGCCAGCACGGCACCACCCCCACGTACAACGGCCGCGACCGGGTGACGGGCGACATCACCCATGGCGGTTACGCGCAGCACATCGTCGTGCGCGAGCGGTTCGTGTTGCGCGTGCCCGAAGCATTGGACATGCGCTACGCCGGGCCGCTGCTGTGCGCCGGCATTACCGTCTGGTCGCCCTTGCGCCAGTATCAGGTGGGGCAGGGCAGCCGGGTCGCGGTGGTTGGTCTCGGGGGCCTTGGGCACATGGCCGTCAAGCTGGCGGTCGCCCTGGGCGCGCAGGTCACGGTGATCACCACCTCGCCGGGCAAGGCCGACGATGCACGTGCGCTGGGCGCCCACCAGGTGCTGCTGTCCAACGATGCGCAGGCGATGGCCGCAGCGGCCAACGGTTTCGACCTGATCCTCGACACCATTCCGCGTACGCACAACGTCAACCCCTACCTGATGCTCCTGGGGCGCAACGGCACGCTGGTGCTGGTGGGGGCCCTGGAACCCCTGGAGCCGATCCATGGTGCGCTGCTGGCGCGCAACAACCGCGCGATTGCCGGCTCGTTGATCGGCGGCCTGGAGCAGACCCAGGCGCTGCTGGCGTTCTGCGCGGAGCATGAGGTGTTGCCGGACTGCGAGATGATTGGCATCCAGGACATCAACCAGGCATTCGAACGCATGACGCGCAATGACGTGAAGTATCGCTTCGTGATCGACATGGCCTCGCTCGGTTAGGCCACCTTGCTTCGGCGCATGCCCCCCGAATGGGAGGGGGGGCAAGCCGCCGGGGCGGCATAACCTTTCGGATGGTAAATCCGAACGGAGAACAACAACGATGCGTTTACCTCTTTTCACACTGACCGGCAGTGCCCTTGCACTCTCTGCCGCCGTACTTGCCTGGCAGGTGCCCTCTGCCCGCGCAGCCACCACCGAGGCACCGCTCCAGGCCACGTCCATCGCCGATCAGGACATCAGCGATGCGTACATCTACCTGCTTGGGCGACTGCTGATCCTGCGTCAGTTGCAGCTCGATCAGCAGCAGGGGATGGGCTGGAACCAACTGGTGCACCGCAAGCCCGGCGCCGTGGAGTGGCCCAACCCCAACCTGGATGTGGTCTATTCCGAGGGCTGGGTGGCGCTGGACGAAGGCAGTTGCACCCTGGTCCATGTGCCGCCCATCAAGGCGCGCTACTACACCGTGCAGTTCCTCAATGGCTGGGGCGAGACGCTTGCCAACATCAACGAACGAAACTTCCCGGACCATCCCAACGGCGATTTTGCGGTGTGCCTCAAAGGCGCCAGCGTAGCCTTGCCGGCAGGCGTGCAGCGCCTCGACCTGCCGGCTCGCACCGCGCGCGTGCTCTCGCGTGTGGAGCTGGGTAGCGACTGGAAAGAGGCCGAGGCGCTGCAGCAGCAGTTCTCGATGAAAGCAATGGGTACGCCGAGCGTGCCGACCGTGCCGGCCACGCCGCTGTTCGATCCACGGCAGTTGCCGGGTGTGGAAGCCTTCGAAGTCGCTCAGGTTGCCCTGCAGGAGCCCGATCTGAACCCTGGCATGGAAGGGGTGCAAGCCAAGGTCCGCACCCTCGCCAGCCGGCTGGCGGATCCGACCGAGCGCGCCCGCATCGACCAGGTGATTCGGACACGGGCATTCGCCGACCTGGCCAAGGCCGGGCCGAAAATTGGCCCAGGCACCCTCGTGAACGGTTGGGTGCGCCCCGCCGTGGCGGGTAACTACGGGAGTGACTACCTGACCCGCACCCTGGTCAACTACGGCGGTATCTGGGGTAACACCCGACCGGAGGTGAACTACTACCGCGCCGCAGTGGACGCGCAGGGTGCAACGCTGTCCGGCGAGCGGACCTACACGCTGACCTTCACTGCCGATCAACTGCCAGACAAACAGGTCGAGTACTACTGGTCGGTGACGGCGACGGACGCGAAGACCTTCCGCGTGCTGCCCAACCCGCTCGATCGCTTCGTGCTCAACAGCCATTCTCCGCTGCAATACGGCAAGGACGGCTCGCTGACGTTGTACTTCGGGCCGCAAAAGCCCAAGGACGCACCCCAGGGCAACTGGCTGCCAACCGTTGCCGGTGTGCAATACCGCTTGCTGCTGCGCTACTACGGCGCCAAGGACAAGGTCTCGAGCGGTACCTACTTCCCGCCGGCGTTGAGCGCGCAGGCCGATGTCGCGCCGCCCCGGTCCGTGCCCGTCACGCTCGATACCTTCATTCGTGCCGAAACCGACCGCTACTTCAGCGCTACGGTCATGCGCGGCGGGCTGGGCAAGTTCGGCCATATGCGCGAGCTGATGCCGGTGGATCGCCAGTCGGTGGTGCGGGCGAACCGCGACACGCTGTATTCCACCGCTGTCTTCGACCTGGATGCCGGCCCCGTGACCGTGACGCTGCCCGATGCCGATCGGCGTTACATGTCCCTCACCGCCATCAATGAAAACCACGAAGTGCTCGGCATGAAATACGGCGCCGGTACTTACCGCTTCGACCGCAAAACGGCCGGAACGCGCTATGTACTGATCGGCGTGCGCACGCTGGTGGACCCTGCCAGTCCCACCGATGTCAGCAAGGCCTGGGCCCTGCAGGATGGCATCGGCGCGAGCCAGCCCGCCGGGCCGGGGCAGTTCGAGGTGCCTGCCTGGGACAAGCCCAGCCAGGACGCCCTGAGGGCCGCCTTGCGGGTGCTGGGCCAGGGCGTGCCGGATTCGCGCGGCATGTTTGGCAGGGAGGCAAAGGTCGATCCGGTGCGCCATCTGGTCGGCAGTGCCATCGCCTGGGGCGGTAACCCGGAGAAGGACGCGTTCTACCAGATCGTCACCCCCGTGCGTAACGACGGTGCCACTCCCTATCGGCTGACGGTCGGCAAAGTGCCGGTGGGGGCTTTCTGGTCTGTCAGTGTCTACAACGCGCAGGGGTACTTCGTACCCAACGCCTTGCAGGCCTACAGCCTCAACAGCCTGACGGCGAAGCAGGGCGAGGACGGCAGCATCGACATACGCTTTGGCGGCTGCACGGCGCAGGTCGCCAACTGCCTGCCGATCATGCAGGGCTGGAACTACATGGTGCGCTACTACCTGCCCGACTCCAGCATTGTCGAGGGACGCTGGAAACTGCCAGAGGCGCAACCCGCCTCCTGAGCCGTCATCCGTTCACTGCCTGTGTGCCCCTCGGCCCGGTGCCGAGGGGCATGGTGATCAGAACCAGCGATCCTGCATGTCGAAACAGAGGCGGTTGCCTGCAATCAGCAAGTTGGCCTGCGCCTGGACCGCCGCCAGTTCCCAGTCCATGAAGTAGCGTGCCGCCTGCAGTTTGCCCTGGTAGAAGTCCGCTTCACTGCCCTGTGCCCCGGCCTCCAGCGCCTGGTTGGCGACCAGTGCCATGCGTAGCCAGAGCCAGCCCACCAGCACGCGACCGAACAGGTCGAGGTAGGCGGTGGCGTTGCTGAGGCCGAGGCTTGGGTCGGCAGCGACCTGGTCCTGCAGGCTTTCACTGGCCGCCTGCAACGGGGCGAGGGCGGCGGCGAGGGCATCGGCGAGCGCCGCACAGCCTTCATTGCGCCGGCCGTCGGCCAGTGTGCTGCGCACCTGGTCGAGGAACAGCCGGTAGCCGGCGCCCGCGTGCTGTTGCAGCTTGCGGCCTAGCAGGTCAAGGCCGTGGATACCTTCCGTGCCCTCGTGGATAGGGTTCAGGCGGTTGTCGCGATAGTTCTGCTCTTGCGGGTACTCGCGGATGTAGCCGGAACCCCCGAGTACCTGGATGCCGATGTCGGAGGCGATCACGCCGTAGCGCGACGGGTAGGACTTGACCATGGGGATCAGCAGGTCCAGCAGTTCGCCAGCGTTGCGCCGTGCGGTCTCATCCGGCGCTGTATGGCTGTCCTCGAACAGGCTGCTGGCGTACAGGCACAGCGCCAGGCTGCCTTCGGCGTAGACCTTCTGCTGAAGCAGCATGCGCCGCACGTCGGCGTGCTCGACGATGCGCACCTGGGGGGACAACGGGTCCTTGCTGCCCGGCAGGCGGCCCTGGGGGCGTTCGCGGGCATAGGCCAAGGCCTGGACAAAGCTCTTGTAGGCCAGCGCCGAGGCGCCGAGGGCCACGCCGATGCGCGCTTCGTTCATCATCTGGAACATGTAGCCCAGGCCCTTGTTGGCCTCGCCGACCAGATAGCCGACGGCGCCTTCGCGCTCGCCGAAGTTGAGCACGGTGGAGGACGTGTTGCGGTAGCCCAGCTTGTGCAGCAGGCCGGCCAGGGCCACGTCGTTGCGCGGCCCCAGGCTGCCGTCGGCGTTGACCAGGAACTTGGGCACCAGGAACAGCGAAATACCCTTCACCCCAGCCGGTGCACCTTCAAGGCGTGCCAGCACCAGGTGCACGATGTTGTCGGTCAGGGAGTGGTCGCCACCGGAAATGAACATTTTCTGGCCGAACAGGCGGTAGCTACCGTCTGCAGCGGGGCGTGCGCTGGTGCGCAGGTCGCCAAGGGCCGAGCCCTGCCCAGGTTCGGTGAGGGCCATGGTGCCGCTGAAGCGGCCATCGAGCATGGGGGGCAGGAAGCGCTGGCGCAGGGCATCGCAGGCGAAACTCTTGACCAGGTTGGCGGCACCGATGGTCAGGAAGCAGTAGGCCACCGAGGCGATATTGGCCGCATTGAAGTAGGCCATGCTGGCGCGCAGCACGACTTCCGGCAATTGCAGTCCACCGTCGTCGGCGTCGTGGTGCGCGGCCAGGAACCCGGCCTGGGCGAAGGCATCCCAGGCCACCTTGGTTTCGGGAATCAGGTTGACCTGCTGGCCATCGAAACTGGGTTCATGGGTATCGCCCTTGTGATTGTGCGGGGCGAAACAGTTGGCAGCGAGGGTACGAGCGGTGTGCAAGGTGGCGTCGAAGACGGCGCGGTCGTGCTCGGCGTAGCGAGGGCGATCGAGCAGCGACGCGGTATCGAGGAGTTCGTAGAGCTGGAAGTTCAGTTCACGTTCGTTGAGCAATTGAGAGGTCATGGCAAGGCTCGCAGGCGAAGGTCGAACGCCTAGTAGACCTGCTGTCGTGTGTGGCGGCGTCCTCCCTTAACGGGGGGGAGGGCGGGGGCAACCGGGCCTGCGGACCCGCACCGTCGCTGGTACCGATCCGCGGACCCTGTGGCTTCAGGACACGCGTCGCGTCTTGTCCTGCCAGTACTTCTCCCGCACCTGGCGGCGCAACACTTTGCCGACCACGCTCACGGGCAGGGCGTCGACGAACAGGATCGACTTGGGCACCTTGAAGCGGCCCAGGCAGCCCTTGGCGTACTCGATCAAGGCATCGGCACTGACCTGCTGGTCCGCCTTGAGCACCACCTCGGCATGCAGCGCTTCGCCCCATTCATCATGGGGGACACCCACCACGGCCGAATTGGACACGGCGGGATGGGCGTTGAGGGCAGCCTCCACTTCGACCGCGTAGACGTTGAAGCCGCCGGTGATGATCATGTCCTTCTTGCGGTCGACCAGGTGCAGAAAGCCCTTCTCATCGAGGTAGCAAAGGTCGCCGGACTTCCAGAAACCGTCGACGAATTCGGCTGCGCTGGCCTCGGGGTTCTTGAAGTACCCGGAGACGGTGCCACGGGAGCGAACCCAGAGCTCACCGGTCTCACCCGGTGCCACGGGGTTGCCCTGGTCGTCGACGATGACGACCTCGGCCCCCGCGGCGATGCGCCCGGCGCTGCCAATCTGCTGGTCGCTGGCATCGAGGTGGTCGGCCTTGCCGAGCATGGCCACGGCATGCAGGCATTCGGTCGCACCATAGATCTGCATGAAGATATTGCCGAAGCGCGCCTGGGCCTGGCGCAACTTGGCCGGGCTCATGGGCGCGGCGCCGTAGGCCAGGGTGCGTAGCGACGACAGGTCATGGTCGCTGGCCGCCGGCAGTTCCAGCAATCGATAGATCATGGTCGGCACCAGCAACGTCATGGTGATGCGCTCGGCCGCGATGTTGCGGCACAACTGCGTCAGGTCCGGCACGTTCTGGGTCACGGTGCAGCCACCCCGGAACAGCGTGGGCAACAGGCCCAGCCCGGAGCCATGGCTGATGGGTGCCATGTGCAGGAAGCGGGTGTCCGGCTGGTAGGGTTGCTCGCTCTCCATGTACATGGAGTCGCGCAGGGCCAGCCAGTTGTCCAGGGTGTAGGGCACGCATTTGCTGGCGCCGGTGGTGCCACCGGTAAAGCGGTAGGACACGACGTCGACCTGGGTTTCGTGGACCGTGCCAGGGGTGGCGTCACTCACGCCTTCGAGCAGGTCCCAGAAGTACAGCAAGCCCTCGCGGGGCTGCTCCGGCCGGTCCATGCAGACCACCTGGATGCCTTGCGCCTGGAGCATGTCGAAGTAGCGCGCCAGCAGCGCGTTTTCGAGGATCACCACCTTGGGACGGATCAGTGCGATCTGGCCACGGTGTTCCTCAAGGGCGTCGCGGAAATTGGTATAGGCGCCAGCGGCCTCGCATTTCATGGCGGTCCAGGCGTGCAGCAGCGACAGGCTGTCGTTGTCGAGGATGCACAGGTAGACATCACCGCGCACCAGGCCCAGACGCTCACGAAACATGTTGGCGATGCGATTGGTGAGCGCATGCAGTTCGCGGAAGCTGTAGCGCCGCTGGCGCTCGATATTGACCAGCGCCTCGCGGTCGGCGAAACGGACAGCGAGATTACCCATCGTGCGGGCGAAGTTCATTCTTGTCATTATTGTCGTCCCTCCTGTTGCCCGGGCAGCCACCAGGGCCCGAGCGAAACCCGAAACCCCGCAAGCCAGCGACTTGCGGGGGGACATGAGTGCCGCGAATCGAGGCGTGTCAGAGGCCTTTGAGGCCTTTCATCGCCGTTTCGATGAACAGCTGCACTTGCTGGTTGGCATCGGTACGTGGGCTGGTGTTGCTCCAGTCGGTGATGCGGTCCATTTGCGCGAGGATGGCTTCCGGCGTCAGGTCGGCACCGCCGATGAACACTGGCGTGGTCTCTTCCATGCGCAGGGCCGAGAAGACCCCGGCACCGGCGCTGAGCACCAGCTTGGTCGGTGCCTCTTCGCTGACCAGCAGCAAGGCACCCGGGCTGACTTGCTCGGGACGGCTGGCGGCGAGCAGCTCGGCCGACATCACGTCTTCGGTCATGCGGGTGGCGGCCATCGGGGCCAGGGTGTTGACGCGAATGTTGTTCCGTACGCCTTCGATCGCCAGCATGTTCATCAGGCCCAGCACCGCCATCTTCGCCGCGCCATAGTTGGCCTGGCCGAAGTTGCCGAAGATCCCGGCGGCGGAGGTGGTCATCAGGATGCGGCCGTAGTTCTGCTCGCGCATCAGGTCCCACACCGCCTTGGTGCAGTGGATCGAGCCCATCAGGTGGACGTTGATCACGGCCTGGATATCGGTCATGTCCATCTTGCTGAAGGACTTGTCACGCAGGATGCCCGCATTGTTGATCAGGATGTCGACGCGCCCGAAGGCCTCGACGGTCTGCTTGACCAAGGCCTGGACCTGCTCGTAGTCGGCCACGTTGGCGCCGTTGGCGATGGCGGTGCCGCCGGCCTGACGGATCTCCTCGACCACGGCCTGGGCGGCTTCGGTGGAGCTGCCTGAGCCATCGCGGCTGCCACCGAAGTCGTTGATCACGACCTTGGCGCCGCGAGCGGCCAGTTGCAGGGCATGGACGCGGCCCAGGCCGTTGCCTGCGCCGGTAATGATGGCAACGCGGTCATCGAAGCGAATAGTCATGGTTTGAGTCCTCTTGAGAAAGTGTAATAGGTGGAGAACGGCGGGGGAACTGCGTGGGTTCCCCCGGTTGCCGTTCTCCAAAACAGATCAGGCCCGGGCAAAGATGCCGACGTGTTCGGTGGCTTCTTCCACGCGCCAGAGGCCGCCGCCATTGCCTTGCAGGGCGATGCGCGCGCCTTCGACCTGGCGCTTGCCGCAGTTGCCACGCAACTGCTCGACCAGTTCGAAGATCTGGCCGATGCCCGTGGCGCCAATCGGATGGCCCTTGGACTCCAGACCGCCCGACGGGTTGACCGGCAAGCGGCCGCCCAGAGCGCTGTCGCCACGTTCGGCCATGACCCCGCTCATGCCGGGTTCGCACAGGCCCAGCGACTCGATGGAAAGCAGCTCGCCGATGGCGGTGGCGTCATGCACTTCGGCGACGTCGACCTCCTGCGCGCTGATGCCAGCCTGTTCGAACGCCGCCTTGCCGGCCTGGTAGGTGCAACCTTTGTCGAAGTCATCGGCGGCACGTGCCGAGGCCGAGCGCACCACGCTGGCCAGCACCTTCACCGCACGTCGCTTGTCGAAGCCGTACTTCGCCAGTGCCGATTCGGTGCAGAGGATGGCCGCCGCGGCGCCATCGGAAATCGGTGAGCACATCGGCAGAGTGATGGGGTAGGTGATCGGTGGCGCGGCGAGGATTTCCTCGATGCTCATGGCATTGCGGTACTGGGAGCGTTCGTTGTGCACGGAGTGGCCATGGTTCTTCGAGGACACGGCCGCCAGTTGCCGCTGGGTGATGCCGAAGCGCTCCATCAGGCCGCCACGGCCGAGTGCGGCGTAGACGTCCATGAAGGGGCTGTAGGGCTTGGGCGACTGCGAGCCTGGCGGCGGCACGATGCCCTTGCCCATGGCGGCCAGGTACTGCTGGTTTTCCTCGAACGTCTCGATATCCCAAGCCGATTCGAAGGCCGAGAACATCTTCGACTTGTCGCTGTAGAACATCTTTTCCGCACCCACCGCCAGTGCGATGTCGGCGGCACCGGCACGCAGCTGGGTGACCGCCAGGTTGAACGCATGGCTGGAGGAGGCGCAGGCGCCTTCGATGTTGAACAGCGGGATGCCTTCCAGTCCCAGCGGCAGCAGTGCCACCTGGCCGCGGATCATGTGCTGGCCATCGAAATGGCCCTGGGTGCAGTTGCCGAAGAACCCGACCTGGATCCACTTGCGGTCGCAGCTGGCATCCTTGAGGGCATCTTCCACGGCCCAGGCGGTGAGCTGCTTGATGGTCTTGTCCGCGTGGCGACCGAACGGGGTCATGCCGACACCGACTATGTATACGTTTTCCATCGTTGCCTCGAATCGTTCTGGTAAGGGGAGGGCAGGCGCCCGGCTCAATAGCCCTTGAAGTTCGGCTTGCGCTTTTCGGCGAAGGCGCGGATGCCCTCGGCAATGTCATGGGAGCGCTGGTGGTCGCGCAGCTCCAGCAGTTCGTGGCGCAGGGCATCGGCACGGGATTTGTCGCCGGCGGCGTCTGCCACGCGCTTCATCTTGCGCAGCACCAGCGGGCTCTTTTCGGCCAGTTTGTCGCCGATGGCCTGGACCCGTGCCACCAGCTCGGCATCGGCCACCACTTCGCTGACCAGCCCGTACTGCTTCATGTCCCGAGCGGGCAGGGAATCGCCGGTGAACAGCAGGTACTTGGCGATGTTCTCGGGGATCTTGCGTGGCAGCACCGCGGCACCGCCGCCGCCGGGGAATACACCGAAGTTGGAGTGGGCATCGCCGAAGCGGGCACTTTCTGCGGCGATGACGAAATCGCAGCACAGGACGGTTTCCAGGCCACCGGCCAGGGCCAGCCCGTTGACGGCGGCGATCACAGGCTTGGGATAGGCACGCAGGGCATCGAAGAACACCACGATGTTATCCAGCAGGTCCTTTTCCCCGGGTTGCGGCGTGCCACCGACCTTGAGGTCGGCGCCGGCGCAGAAGGCCGGCCCGGTGCCGGTGACGGCAATCACCCGCACGCCATCGTCGTGCTCCCAGGCATCCAGGTGCGCCGTCATGGCCTGCAGCATTTCCGGGTTCAAGGCGTTCATGGCCTTGGGGCGGGTCAAGGTGATCCAGCCCACCTGACCCTTCACTTCAAACGATACGGACTCGCTCATCTCATCACCTCGCTCGCAATTCACAGGGCTTTTCTGCCTGGATTCGAACTTACGCGAGGCCCTTGCGGACACACCCCCCCCCTTGCGGACGGGGTCCACTTCCCTGCGGTTGTAGCAGGATGCAGGGGACGTCACGAACACTTACGAAGGTGGAGAAAATGAGCATGTCCACATCTGTCATCGACGCCGACGACCTGTTGGTCGCGACCAAGTTTTCACCGCCGCGCCTCAATGCCCGGCATATCGCCCGGGAGCCGCTGCTGGCCCGGCTGCATGAGGCGCAGTACGGCAGTGCGACGCTGATCACCGGCCCCGCCGGTTTCGGCAAGACCATCCTGCTGGCGCAGTGGCGACTGGAGTTGATGCGTGCCGGGCTGGATGTAGCCTGGATCTCGTTCAGCCTCGACGACCGGCAGTTCGCCAGCTTCCTCGCCTACCTGCTGCACGCCCTGCAGCGCCTGGGCATCGCCATCGAGCCTGAGTGGCTGCAGTGCGACGGCAGCGAGCCGTCGATCAACGCCCTGATCGCCATCGTCACCCGCGAGGCAGAGGCGGTGGGCAAGGAGTTGCACCTGCTGATGGATGACTTCCATCACGTGGAATCCAGCGCCGCTCACCGCTTGATGCAAAAGCTGCTGGATCATTGCCCGGTCAACCTGCACTTCACCCTCGCTTCGAGGGCCGCTCCGTCGCTGAGCCTGGGCCGCTTGCGCATGCAAGGGCAGGTGGCCGAGATCGATGCTGCCGAACTGCCGTTCGGCCTTGAGCAGACGCGGGATTTTTTCCAGCACAACCTCACTACCCTGACACTCAGTGCCGATGAGGAGCGCCTGATCCACGACGTGACCCGTGGCTGGCCCGCCAGCCTGCAACCGATCGCCACCATGCTGAGGGTCCGCCCGGGCAAACGCTCGCAATTGCGCTCGATCCTGTGGAAGTCCAGCGACCTGCAGGCGTACCTGGCCGAGGATGTGGTCGCGTGCCTGGCGCCCGAGATGATCGAGTTGATGGAGAAGGTGTCGTTGTTTCGGCGCTTCAATGCCGAGCTGGCCCAGTTCGTCACCGGCAACGCGCAAGCGCATGCCTTGATGAAGCGGGCCGAGGAGGAGAACCTGCTGGTGTACCGCATCGAGTCCGATGACAACCTGCCCTGGTATCGCTTCCATCCGCTGTTCGGCGAGTTTCTTGTGCAGCGCCTGTCGGCACGCGGCGAGTCGCGGGTGGAAGAGCTGCATCGGCGGGCCAGTCAGTGGTTTGCTGAGCACGACTACTTGGTAGAGGCAGTGCGTCACGCCAATCTGGGCGGCGATGTGGATTATGCGGTCAAGGCCATGGAGGAGGCGGCCTCCAGTGCCTGGAGCATGGCCTACATCAGCCCCATGCTGCATTTGCTGGAGCGCCTGCCGCAAGAGACGCTGTTTGCCCATCCGCGGCTGTTCATCCTGGGTTGCCTGACGTATGCCTTCACCGCCCGCCCGGAGCAGGCACGGCGTTGGCTGGAACAGATCCGTCGCGCCGAGGCGGCGCGCAACCCGGCGATCTCGTCCAAATTTGCCCTCGCCGATGCCGCCATTGCCTTGCAGCTGGACCAGCCGCGCCGGGTGGTCGGCCTGTTGGAGCCGGCCTCTCGGGCGCCACTGGAGAATCGCTCGTTGCGCTACATCGGCCTGTCGGCCCTGGCCTGCGCCTACCTGGCCGTAGGGCGTCTGGACGCCGCCAGCGCGTTGCATGCACAGCACCCGATCCATGCCGAGGACTGTGACAACGACATGGCCATGGTGTTCGAGAACACCCGCGCCATGGCCAGCCTGGCCCATGGCGACGCCCGGGAGGCCGCGCGCCTGGGGGCCAGCATCCTGTCCCGAGCCCAGACAGCCTACGGGCGTGGCTCGGTCTGCGCCAACCTGTGCGCCGCCACGCTCTGCGATGCCTACTACGAGTTGGACCGGATCGACGATGCCCTGAGTGTGCTGGCCAATCGCAGCGGCATCCTGCGTTCCTCCATGCCTGATGTGATGGCCCGCGCCTCCCTTAACCGCGCCCGCATCTGCGCGCAGCGCGAGTCGCCTCAGGCAGCGTTGGATTTGCTCGAATCCCAGGCAGCGCACTTTCATGTCCTGGGCCTTGAGCGCCCGCGGGCGTTGGTCCTGGCCGAGCAGGTCAGGTTGCTGGTGGCACAGGGTGAGATGCGCCGCGCGGCAGAGCTGGTGGCGCGGCTGGCCGCGCTGGAGGCGGCTGAACTGAACAGCGCCGAGACACGTGACGAAATTGCCGCAGTGGCCGCCATGTCTCGCGCTCGGTTGGCGTTGGCTGCGCAGGATCCGGCGCGCGCCTTGGAAGACCTGGACGCCGTGGGCGCGTTCGCGGCCGCGGTCGGTTGTGTGCGCACGCAGGTCAAGGTGAGCTTGCTCGGTGCGCTGGCGCAACATGACCTGGGCCAGGAAGACGCCGCCAGGGAGCAATTGCAACATGCGATCGGCACCGCTGCGCGGCTGGGACTGGTGCGCACCGTGCTCGATCAGGGCGCCGCGGTCGTCGAGCTGCTCGAAGGCTGGCGCCGGGACGTAGCACTGGAGCCGCTGCTGGCCGATTACCTGGAGCACCTGCTGGCCGCCCGGGAGACGCAGGTGGAAGCCGCCGTGAAGCGGGTCCCGACACGCAACGCCAGTAATGGACCTCGCCCCAGCTTGACCCCTCGGGAGCTGGAGATTCTCGGCCTGGTGGCCCAGGCGATGTCGAACAAGCGTATCGCGCTGACGCTCAACATCACCTTTGGCACGGTGAAGTGGAACGTGAAGAACATCCTCGCCAAGCTGGACGTGTCGAGCCGCTATGCGGCGATTTCCCTGGCACGCCAGCAGGGGCTGCTGAGGTAGGCGGACGCTCTGCCAATTCGGTCCCCCTACCCAGAAGGGAGGCGCACGCACGCGGGGCGAGCGCCATGCTCCGGTCAGTGCGCTGCGTGCCCCTGGCTGCAGCATGGCCTCTCTCTAGGGTGTGAGGAAAATATGAGCGATACATCCGCAGTGTTCCTGAGCGAACAGGAAGTCATGATCCGTGATGCCGCCCGCAAGGTGGCCCAGGAAGTGGTGGCGGCCACGGCCGCCGAGCGCGACCGCACCGGGGCCTGGCCCCATGCCGAACTCAAGGCGGTGGCCGACCTGGGCTTTCTGGGCATGCACATCCCCGAGGCGTTTGGTGGCGCGGGCATGTCGTTTGCCGAGTACTGCCTGGCCATCACCGAATTCGCCGCGGCCGATGCGGGCTTTGCCACCATCCTGCATGTGCACAATGGGATGGCCGACATGCTCCATCGCTACGGCACGCAGGCGCAGAAAGACCAGTACCTGGCCGCCATGGTCTCCGGCGAACTGATCGCCGCCGGTTTGCTCACCGAGCCCCAGGCAGGTTCGGATACCGCAGCGTTTCGCACCACGGCGCGTCGCGAAGGTGACAGCTACGTGCTCAATGGCAGCAAGCAGTTCATTTCCAACGGCAACGAGGCGGGCATCGCCTTTGCCATTGCCGCGGTCACCGATACGCCGGAGGGTCGCAAAGGCCCGAGCATGTTCATCATCGACCCGCGCCAGCCCGGCTACACCGTAACCCGCGTGGAGAGCAAGATGGGCCAGCGTTCGGCCCAGGTCGCTGCTATCCAGCTGGACAACTGCCGGGTGCCGGCCGCGCACCTGCTGGCCGAGGAGGGCAGTGCCTACAAACGCCTGATGGGCACCCTGTCCGAAGGTCGCATCGGCATCGCTGCCGTGGCGGTGGGCGCGGCGCGGGCCGCGCTGGAAGCGGCAGTGAAGTATGCCAAGGAGCGAGAGGCCTACGGTGCGCCGATCATCCACTTGCAGGGCGTGGCCTTCGACCTGGCCGACATGGCGACCCGATTCGAAGTGGCCCACACCTACATGCTGCATGCGGCGCGCCTGAACCAGGCCGGCGTGGCCTGTGCCAAGGAAGCCTCCATCGCCAAGCTGTTCGCCAGCGAGATCGCCGAGAAAGTCTGCTCCGATGCGCTGCAGATCCATGGCGGCTACGGCTACCTGAGCGACTTCCCGGTGGAGCGTTATTGCCGCGATGTGCGGGTGACCAAGATCTACGAAGGCACCAGCCATATCCAGAAGGTGATCATCGCTCGCAACCTGTAATCAGGGAGGAATGGCCATGACAGACGAAGCAGTGCGCTACGAAAAGCTCGGCAACACGGCGGTGATCACGCTCAACCGTCCGCACAGGCGCAATGCGCTGGATGCGGCCGTTGCCGAGGGCATGCAGGGGGCGATCAGCAGCGCCCGCCAGGACCCGGCCGTGCGGACGGTGGTGCTCACCGGCACGGGCGGAGCCTTTTGCGCAGGTGCCGACCTTGCGGGCGACGCGGCGAGCGACGACCCGGTATTCTTTGGCCGTGACCTGGTACTTGGCCACCAGCGTTGGCTCGGCGAGCTGGCGGCCCTGGAAAAACCGGTGATCGCCGCCGTGGACGGCCCGGCGGCGGGCGCCGGGTTTTCCCTGGCCCTGGCGGCGGATTTCATGTTCGTGACCCCGCGTACTCGGCTCATGGCATCGTTCGTCAGTATTGGCCTGGTGCCGGACCTTTCGATGTTCCATGTACTGCCGCGACTGGTGGGCCTGGCACGGGCCAAGGAAATCATCTTCAGCGCGCGCGCCATTGGCGCCGAGGAAGCCTTGGCCTTGGGCCTGGCCCAGGCCCTGGTGCCGGCGGACCAGCTGTTGTCGCGGGCACTGGACTACGCGCGGCAATTCGATGACGCGCCGCCGCGTGCCCTGGCCCTGGCCAAGACCCTGCTGAACCGCTCGTTCGAGACCGATCGGGCGACCATGAACCAGCTGGAAGCGGCGGCCCAGTCGCTGTGCGGGGCCAGCCAGTACCATGCCGAGGCGGTGCGCCGGTTCCTCGCCAAGGAAGCGCCGGCCTACGTCGGTGCTGAACTGCCGGCGTCCTGAATCCGCCGCGCCGCGCAGTCTGCGGTTGCGTTTTTGACATCACCACCCGGAGCGAAGGCTCGCGGGTGGTGTTCGTGCTGGTTTCAGCCACTCACAGGTGGGTCGAGCAGGTCGTTCATGCCATACCCGATGGCCACTTCGTCGGTCTCTGTTCAATGCCACTGGCAGGGTGCCAGACTGGCGAAAACAACGGCAGACCGGGCGTCCGCAGCCCCTCCCCTAATGGAGAGGGGCGACCCAGGAAGGGGCATGCTTACTCTTGAAGCTCAAGAGCCTGCCAGCCAGTACCGCAGGGCACGAGCCCAACGGTAGGCGGGATACCCAAAGCTGAGGAGAAAGACATGAGGCAGAAAGTCGTCGTCGCGGGCGTTGGCATGATTCCCTTCGTTAAGCCTGGCCAGAGCGACACCTATGTGGCAATGGGTGAACAGGCCGTTCGTCTGGCCCTGGCCGATGCCGGCGTTGGCTACGAGTCCATCCAGCAGGCCTACGCCGCCTACATCTACGGCGATTCCACCTGTGGCCAGCGCGTGCTCTACAACGTCGGCATGACCGGCATCCCGGTGATCAACGTCAACAACAACTGCTCCAGCGGCTCCACCGCCCTGTTCCTGGCCAACCAGGCCATCACCAGCGGCATGGTGGATATCGTCCTGGCCGTCGGCTTCGAGCAGATGGTCCCGGGTGCCTTGGGCAACACCTTCAGCGACCGGCCAGCGCCGCTGGACCTGTTCATGCAGCAGTGCGATGCGGCCTTGCCAGAGGCAGCGGGCATCCCAAACGCCTTGCGCCTGTTCGGTAGCGCCGGCCGGGAGCACATGAAGCGCTTTGGCACGCCGATGGAGTCCTTCGCCAAGATCCGCGCCAAGGCCAGCCGGCATGCCGCGAACAACCCCAAAGCGGTGTTCCGCAAGGTTGTGACCACCGAAGAGGTGATGGCCGATCAAGTGATGTGGCCGGAAGTCATGACCCGGTTGATGGCCTGCCCTCCGACCTGTGGCGCTGCGGCGGTGGTGTTGTGCAGCGAAGCCTATGCCCGCAAGCATGGCCTGGACAGCACCGTGGTGATTGCCGGCCAGGCGCTGACCACCGATGGCGCGGAAACCTTCCAGTCCGGCGACCTGCGCGACCTGGCCGGTTTCTCCATGTCCCGTGCGGCGGCCCGGCAGACCTATGAAATCGCCGGAATCGGCGCCGACGAGGTGGATGTGGTGGAGCTGCACGACTGCTTCGCCCATAACGAGCTGTTGACCTATGAGGCCCTGGGGCTGTGCCCGGAGGGCGGTGCGCAGAAGTTCATCGATGATGGCGACAACACCTACGGTGGCCGCTATGTGGTCAACCCCTCCGGTGGTCTGCTGTCCAAGGGGCACCCCATCGGCGCCACCGGCCTTGCCCAATGCACCGAACTGGTCCAGCAACTGCGTGGCCAGGCCGAGCAGCGGCAAGTCGAGGGTGCGCGCGTCGCGCTGCAGCACAACGTCGGTATCGGTGGGGCCTGCGTGGTCACGCTTTACCGCAAGAACTGAGGAAGGATCATGGATTTCACTCCCGATTCGAGCCTGGTCGCATTCCGCCAGGCAGTCAGGCGCTTTCTCGACGAGGACGTCCCGGCGGACCTCAAAGGGCTTCGCCGCGCTACCCGGTCACCGCGTGAACAGGTGATGCGCTGGCAGAAGATCCTCAACCAGCGCGGCTGGGGCGCGCCCTACTGGGCGAAGGAACATGGCGGCACCGGCTGGACCGTGCCGCAGATCCTGGCCTTCGACGATGAATGCAGTGCCGCAGGCACCCCGACCCAGGACGGCTTCGTGCACAAGTTGCTGGGGCCGGTGCTCAATGCCTTCGCCACGCCCGAGCAGAAGGCGCAGCACATGCCCGCCATCTTCGAGGGCGAGCGCCTCTGGTGCCAGGGCTTCTCGGAGCCTGGGTCCGGCTCCGACCTGGCCTCGCTGCGTACCCGTGCGGTGCGCGAGGGTGACCACTATGTGGTCAATGGCCAGAAAACCTGGACCAGCTACGCCCACCATGCCGATTGGATCTTCCTGCTGGTGCGCACCGACACGCAAGTGAAGAAGCAGGCCGGTATCAGCTTCCTGCTGGTGGACATGAACACCCCGGGTATCACCGTGCGGCCGATCCGCAGCATCGACGATGCGCACCACCTCAACGAAACCTTCTTCGACAACGTCCGCGTGCCGGTGGAGAACCTGATCGGCGTGGAAGGGCAGGGCTGGAGCATCACCAAGTTCCTGCTCAACAACGAGCATGCCACGACCGCCGACCTGCCCGAGCTCAAGCGCTACATGCGCGAGCTGAAACTGTTTGCCTCGACGTTGCAGGCTGACGGCCAGCGTCTGTGCGAGCGCCCGGTCTTCGCGCTGAAGCTGGCGCGCCTGGAGGCTGAGCTGCAGGCCCTGGAGATGCTGGTACAGCGCGTGGCCCGCCTGGAGCAGGCGCACCGGCCAGAGTCCCACACCCTGGGCTCGATGTTGAAGATCCGCGCGACCGAGTTCCAGCAGCGCATCACCGAAGCCCAGGTGGAAGCCCTGGGCGACTATGGCGCGATCGCCTACCCGCATCCCCACGAACCGAACCTGCAACAGGGTTACCCCTTGCAGGCCCTGGCGACCGGTATCGCCAACGAAATGTTCTTCCGCCGAGCTTCCACCATCTATGGCGGCACCAGCGAAGTACAGCGCGGCATCATCGCCAAGCTGCTGTTCCAACTCTAAGGGCAGGAAACGGGTATGGATTTCGAGCTGACTTCGGAACAACAACTGCTGCAGGACAGCGTGCGACGCTATGTCGACAAGGCCTACAGCTTCGAATCGCGCATGGCCCTGCTGGGGGCCGGGAAGAACGGCAGTGCCGACAACTGGGGCATCTTCGCCAGCCAGGGCTGGTTGATGGCTGCCTTGCCCGAGGAATACGCAGGGCTCGGTGGCTCATTGCTGGAGACGGCCATCATCGCCCAGCAATTGGGGCGCGCTCTGGTGCTCGAGCCGTATGTGGGATGCGCGGTACTCGCCGCTCAGACTCTGGCCGCGTGTGACAACACCGCGCACAAGGCCCGGTGGCTACCGCAACTGGCCGAAGGCGCATGCCGTATCGCCCTGGCCTATAGCGAGCCGGGCTCACGGGGCATGCCCGAGACCGTGACCGTGCGTGCCGAGCGCAACGGCGAGGGCTTCACCCTCAATGGCACCAAGACCCTGGTCATGGGCGCCGACGGGGTCCAGGCCTTCATCGTGTCGGCGCGTATCACCGGAACCGAAGGCATCAGTTTGCTGTGGGTGGACGCGGGCAGCGCCGGGCTTGAGCGCCAGTCGCTGCCTCTGCACGACGGCACCTGGGTGCAGGAACTGCGCCTGGAGAACGTCAAGGTGGGGGCTGACGCCCTGCTGACCGCTGAAGGTCAGGGCCTTGCTGCCCTGCGCCAAGGGCTTGCCCATGGCATCGTGGCACTGTGTGCCGGGCTGGTCGGTGGCATGGAGAAGACCCTCGAAGTGACCGCCGAGTACCTCAAGGTTCGCCAGCAGTTCGGCGTGCCCATCGGGTCGTTCCAGGCGCTCCAGCACCGCATCGCCGACATGGCGGCGGAAACGGAGCTTGCCCGCTCGATGCTGCATGCTGCTCTGGCATCGGTGGCCAACGATAGCCCGTCGAACCGCGACAAGACCCTCTCCAGCGCCAAGATGCTGATCGGTCGCGCCGCGAAGATTGTCTGTGCCCATGGCATCCAGCTGCACGGCGGCATCGGCATGACCGAGGAGTACCTGGTGGGCCACTACTACAAGCACGCCGTGGTCGCCGACCTGCTGCTGGGCAGCAGCGACAGCCACGAGGCCGCCTGTGCGGCCGCCCTGCAGGCCGAGCTGCTCGACTGAACGACAACAACAATTCCAGGGGGAGAGCAACATGAACAGCTTTGAGAACGTGGACGCGCTGCGGGGCTTGGTTGGCGAGGTGGTCGGCACCAGCGACTGGGTAGCCATCGATCAGCAGCGTATCGATACCTTCGCCGAGGCCACCGGCGATCAGCAGTGGATTCACGTCGACCCCGCGCGCGCCGCCAAAGGCCCGTTCGGCAAGACCATCGCCCATGGCTTCCTGACCCTCAGCTTGCTGCCGACGTTCATGACCGATGCGTTCGAAGTGCGCAACGTGAAGATGGGCGTGAACTACGGCCTGAACAAGGTGCGTTTCGTCCAGCCGGTGCCGGTGGACAGCCGTCTGCGCGCGCACTTCAAGGTGCAGTCCTGGGAGCCGCTGGAGGGCAATGGTGCCCAGGTCACCTACGAGATGACCGTGGAAATCGAACACGTCGCCAAACCTGCCTGCGTGGCGGAATGCATCCTGCGTGTGTTCGGTTGAACGGCAGCGTGACAGGAGGCTGGCGCTGCCAGCCCATGGAGAAATGACCTGATGGCACAAGATCGCACTGGCCCTCTGAAGGGGCTGAGAATTCTGGAAATCGCTGGGCTCGGGCCGGCACCGTTCTGCGGCATGCTGCTCGCCGACCTGGGCGCGGATGTGGTGGTGGTGGATCGCCTGGCCGCGGGCGATGAGGACTTGGACCTTGGCAAGCACGCCGTGTGCAACCGTGGCAAACGCTCCATCGCCGTCGACCTGAAGAGCCAGGCAGGCATCGATACCGTGCTGGGCCTGGTGGAAAACTGCGATGCGCTGATCGAGGGCATGCGGCCCGGTGTGATGGAGCGCCTGGGCCTGGGCCCCAGCGTATGCCTGGCACGCAACCCGAAGCTGATCTACGGCCGCATGACCGGTTGGGGCCAGGCCGGCCCAATGGCTCAGGCTGCCGGTCATGACCTCAACTACATCGCGCTGTCTGGCGCGTTGTGGTGGTCAGGTCAGCCGGGGCAGGCGCCGATGGCCCCGCCGAGCCTGGTGGGCGACATCGGTGGCGGTTCGATGTACCTGGCGGTGGGCCTGCTGGCCGGCATCATGAACGCCCGGGCCACCGGCCAGGGCCAGGTGGTGGACGCCGCGATCGTCGATGGCAGCGCCCATATGCTGAACCTGATGCTGGGGCTCAAATCGGCAGGGCAGATGCACAACGAGCGTGGCACCAGCCTGCTGGACGGGCCGCATTGGTACCGCACCTATCGCTGTGCCGACGGCAAGTTCATTTCGGTGGGCTCGGTGGAGCCGCGCTTCTACAAACTGTTGCTGGGCAAGCTCGGCCTGGCTGGTGACCCGGCCTATGCCAAGGGGCATGATCCACAGCTGTGGCCGAACCTGCACGAAGGCTTCGCCGAGCTGTTCGCCACCCGCACCCGCGAGCAATGGTGCGCGCTGCTCGAAGGCACCGATGCCTGCTTCGCGCCGGTGCTCGATCTCGACGAGGCGGCGCAGCATCCGCATATGGCGGCGCGGGGCGTGTACAGCCGGATCGATGGCGTGCTGCAGGCCAACCCGGCACCACGCTTTTCGGTGACCCAACCGGCAGCGCCAGGCGCCATACCGGCCCGCGGCCAGGATTCGGAGGCGGTGTTGCGCGATTGGTGCGCAAGGTGAGCGGTACGGGGCGTGTCAGCCGATTCGGCACCTTGAGCCGCCCCCTGATTCGGCCGTTCAACAGCGTCCGCGCCCGTGAGGACGGGCCGCGACCGGTCATGACCTGGAAGGAACGTTGCATGAACAATAATAACTCGACGACCTTGCTCCATCGCTTCCTGCATTGGGAAGCCACCCGACCCGATGCGATCTACCTGACCCAGCCTGTGGCGGGCCAGGTCCATGAGTACAGCTGGCGCCAGGTGGGTGACCAGGCGCGACGGATGGCCACCTACCTGGCCGCGTTGCAACTGCCCGCCGGGAGCAGTATCGCCATCCTGGGCAAGAACAGCGCTCACTGGATCATGGCCGACCTGGCGATCTGGATGGCCGGTCATGTCTCCGTGCCGCTGTACCCGACGATGAATGCCGATACCCTGCGCTACATCGTCGATCATGCCGACATCCGCCTGCTGTTCCTCGGGCGGATGGAGCCCGGCAGCAGTATCCAGCAGATGTTGCCAGCCGACGTGCAGGTCTTCGCGTTGCCGTTGGCACCTGAGGGCGACTATCGGCAATGGGACGAAGTGTCTGCCGCCAATGACCCGCTGCAGGACATCCTTCTGCCCGACCCCGATCAGTTGGCGACCATCATCTACACCTCGGGTACCACGGGTACGCCCAAAGGGGTGATGCACAGCTTCGGCAGCATGCATGCCTATGCTTCGCTGGCGGGCGGTGACTTCATCCAGCTGGGGCCGGATGATCGCTTGCTGTCCTACCTGCCGCTGGCCCATGCCGCCGAGCGATCCTCGGTAGAGTCCAATTCGCTCTGCCATGGCGTACAGGTCTTCTTCAACGACACCCTGGAAACCTTCACCCAGGACCTGTGCCGGGCGCGGCCATCGATGTTCATCTCGATGCCCAGGCTCTGGACCAAGTTCTACCAGGCGATCTGCACACGCCTTCCGGCCGAGCAGCAGGCCTTGTTGTCCAGCCCGTGCGAAGCGGGCGCGGCACTGAGGAAACAGGTGCTGGTCATGCTGGGCCTGGACTGCACCCGCATTGCCTTTACCGGCTCGGCACCGCTGCCGCTGGAGATCGTCAACTGGTACCGCAACCTTGGCCTGGAGCTGTTGGAGGTCTACGGCATGTCCGAGAACTTCTGCTATTCCCACTACAGCCGGCCGGGCCAGGTGCGCGTGGGCTATGTCGGGCAGGCGTTGCCCGGCGTGCGCTGTCGCCTGTCGGAGGACGGCGAAGTGCTCGTCGATTGTGCCACGCGGATGCTGGGCTACTACCGGCAACCGGCACTGACGGCCGAAAGCATGACCGCCGATGGCTACTTCAGGACCGGTGACCGTGGCGTGCTGGACGAGGAGGGGCGTCTGAAGATCACGGGGCGGGTGAAGGAGCTGTTCAAGACCGACAAGGGCAAGTACGTGGCGCCGGTGCCCATCGAGAACCGTATCGCACACCGCTGGGTCGAGGCGGCGTGCATCACCGGGCCCGGGCAACCTGCACCCTTCGCGTTGCTCATGCTGTCGCCCGAGGGGCGCGACAGCCTGGCCGATTCGCACGCGCGCCACGCGTTGCAGCGTGAGCTGGACACGTTGCGCGAGCGTCTCAACCTCGACCTCGAACCCCATGAGCGGCTCGGCTACGTGGTCGTCGTGAACGACCTCTGGAGCATCGAGAACGGCTTCCTTACCCCAACCCTCAAGATCAAGCGTGACGTCATCGAAAGCCGCTACCTGGAACAGGCTGGGCAATGGCTGGCATCAGGTCGCACCGTTATCTTCGAGTGAGTGCTCTCCTCCCGCGTCAAGACCGGGCTCGCCTGCGATTGCAGTGACGGGCCCGGTGTCGCTCCTTTTCCCAGGCCTGGCAACGGCACCCCACCCGACCCCCTCTGGCCCCTCTAACGTGGGGGGGAATCGCCCACAGGGCTCACGTAACGTCGGTAGCCACTGGTGATCCATCGCACCAGCGACAACCCACGTATCACCTGAGCCAGGGCGACTGTGTTCGCACCGGCACTGCGACCCGAAGGAGCGACACACAATGAAAGTTTGCATGCCCAGTGAAGAGCAACGCCTTGCCGTCGAGAGTTTTCGCAAGTTCCTCGATGCCGAAATCCGTCCCGTTGCACGCCGGTATGGCGACCAGCACATTCCCAAGGAGCGGATGCGTGAAATCACCCAGGGGATCGCCGAGTTCGGCCTGCCCGGGGTGAGCGTCGCCGAGGAGCACGGCGGCCTTGGCCTTGACCTGGTCACCGAGGCCATGCTGTTCGAAGAGCTGTGCGCCGTGTCCGTCGACATTGGCCTGTGCGTGATGATCAACAAGGGGATGGCGGTCACGCTGGCGGAATTGCCGGCATCGCAGGCCCACCTGCGCGAGCGTTACCTGCCGGACATCATGGCCGGGCGTACCTTCGGTGGTTTTTGCATCAGCGAGCCGGACGTGGGCTCCAACGTGGCCGATATCAAGGCTACCGGCAAGCGCGATGGCGAGCATTTCATCATCAAGGGCGAGAAGACCTGGATTTCCAACGGGCACTACTCCGACTTCTTGATCACCACCGTGCGCACGGGTGAAAAGGCACTGTCGCACATCCTCGTCGACCGCGAGGAGCACGGCTACGAGACGCGCAATATCGACAAGATCGCGCTCAATGGCCAGTCCACAGCCCAGGTGTTCTTCGACGATGCACGGGTGCCCGCCAGCAACATGGTCTGGGAGGAAGGGTCGGGCCTGAAGAACACCATGAAGCTGTTCGAGAAGGCACGCGCCAACGTGGGCATGCTGTCCGTAGGTTTGATGCGTGCGTCGCTCGAGGCGTCGATCAGCTATGCCAAGGAGCGTCAGCAGTTCGGCAAGCCCATTGCTGCCCATCAACTGGTCGCTGCCAAGATCGCCGAAATGGCCACCCTGACCGACGCCGCGCGGCTGATGTGCTTCCGGGCCTTCTCGATGATGGACGCTGGCATTCGCTGTGACGTGCAGTCGTCGATGGCCAAGTGGTTCGCCACCGAAATGGCTGTGAAAGTCTGCCGTGACGCGGTGCAGCTGCATGGCGGCAATGGCCTGACCAAGGAGTTCGATGTCGAGCGCCTGGCCCGGGAGGCCATCGTCATCCCGATTCCCGACGGTACCACCGAGATCCAGAAACTGATGATCTCCCGCGCGCTTACCGGCATCGGCGCATTCGTCTAAGCCCTCCAGGACGCCCCCTCCCCACTGGCCATTTAGGGAGGGGCAATGCGGCGGCTGCTTGGATACAACAACCAGGCAAGTCCGCGTTCACGCAAGCCGCAGGGCCTGTGCCCGGACCGGCGTGATGCGCTGACTTCGAACATCACAACCTTAGAAGGTGGAGACATGACCACACTGACAAAAATCCTGCTCGCGGCCAGCTTGATGGCGGCGCACACAGGCGTGCTCCATGCTGCGGTGTCTGATCAAGAGGCCAAGCAGTTGGGCGTCACCCTGACGCCGATCGGCGCCGAGATGGCAGGCAACAAGGATGGCAGCATTCCCGCGTACACCGGCGGATTGACCACGCCACCCGCCGGATTCGACAAGGGCAAAGGGGTACGTCCAGATCCCTTCGCCAACGAGAAACCGCTGTTCTCCATCGATGCGAAAAACGCCGACGCGTACGCAGACAAGCTCAGCGATGGGCAAAAGGCGATGTTCAAGAAGCTCTCCGGTTTTCGCATGGACATCTATCCGACCCACCGGACGGTCGTCTATCCCCAGGCCGTGCGTGAAAAAACCATGAAGAATGCCACGCAGGCCAAGCTCTCCGACACGGGCGATACCGCGGTAGGTGCCAGCGGCGGGATTCCCTTCCCGATCCCCAAGCAGGGCATCGAGGTCATGATCAATCACATCGCCCGCTACCAGGGGCCGTCCTATGTGATTCCCAGGTACTCCGCCTTCAACGTCGATGCGGCGGGCAAGCGCGTGCTCTCGACCCAAGGGGCCTGGACCCTGGAAAGCCCGTTCTATAGCCAGAAAGAAGGCGAGCCAACCCTCTACAACCGCGCTCGGACCAACTACAGCGGCCCGGCCCGTCGGGCGGGCGAGGCGGTGATGACCTTCGAGAGCGTCGATGGCGAAAAACCCCGTCGCGCCTATCAGTACCTGCCAGGTCAACGCCGCGTCCGCCTGGCGCCAGACCTGGCCTACGACACGCCAAACCCCAGTACTTCCGGCATGTCCACCATGGACGACGTCAACCTGTTCAACGGCCGCATGGACCGCTACGACTGGAAGCTGGTCGGCAAGAAAGAAATGTACGTGCCGTACAACACCTATCGCTTTACCTATGCCGCGGATGCTGACCAGGTGTTCGGCAACGCATTCATCAACCCGGACTTCGTGCGTTGGGAGCTCCATCGTGTCTGGGTGGTGGAAGCGACCTTGAAGCCCGGTGCTCGTCACATCTACTCCAAGCGGACCTTCTACGTTGACGAGGACAGCTGGGCGGTGCTCTCCAACGACCAGTACGACGGCCGTGGCCAGCTTTGGCGCCCAGGCTTCGCCTACCTGACAGCCCTCTACGATGCCGATGCGATCAATACCACGACCTCCGGGCATTACGATCTCATCGCGGGCACTTACTACATCAACATCTGGCCCAGCACCGGTGGCGTGGTGGTGTCCGACAACATGACCTCTGATTCGCGCTGGACACCGGACAGCCTTGCCGGGTCGGGCGTGCGCTAACGCAGGTCGGCTTGACCTGGGCGGAGCCGAAGGATTCGGCTCCGCTTTTTTTTTACTTGCTTGTGTCAGGGGAGGGGCCGGCCTGAGCCGGCGGTGCTCAGAAACGTTCGATATGGGACTTGCCGGCGGCCACCAGGCGCTCAAGCAGCGGGGCCGGCTGGAACCACATTTCACCGTAGCCGCCAAGGGTCTGGCGGTAGTGCTCGATGCCGCGCAGTACCCTGTCCAGGCCGAGCTGTTCGGCGTAGTGCATTGGCCCGCCCAGGTGGGCGGGGAAGCCGTAGCCATTGATCCACACCAGGTCGATATCGCTGGCGCGCAAGGCGATGCCTTCGTCCAGTAGCTGGATGCCCTCGTTGATCAGCATGAACAGGCAGCGGTCGTGGATTTCCTGCGTATCGATCGGCCGTCGTGGAATGTGCAGCTCTCCCGCCAGGCGCTCGGCCAGGGCGATCACCTCGTAGTCTTCCTGCCGCTCGCGGCCGTCGTAGAGGTAGAAACCCCGGCCGGTCTTCTGGCCATACCGGCCCAGGGCGTAAAGTTCGTCGCCCAGGCGGCAATAGCTGTCGTCGTGGTTGATCGCCGTGCGGTTGGCGTCGCGTACCAGGAAGTTCACGTCGATGCCGGCCAGGTCAAGCATGCTCAGCACCCCCATGTTCAGGTCCAGGCCCGTCAGCACGTTGTCTACCTGGGCGGGGCTGGCGCCTTCGAGTACCAGGCGGTGGGCTTCGCGCGCATAGGGCTCGAGCATGCGGTTGCCGATGAAGCCGAAGCACACCCCCGACACGACCGGGAGCTTGCCGATGGTGCGGCCCAGCTTCAGGGTGGTGGCCAGCACGTGCGCTGCGGTTTGCCGCCCGTTCACCACTTCCAGCAGGCGCATGACGTTGGCCGGGCTGAAGAAGTGCAGACCGATGACGTCGTGCGGCCGTGAAGTCACGGCCGCGATCCGGTCGACGTCCAGGGATGAGGTGTTGGTGGCGAGGATGGCGCCTGGTTTGCACACTTCATCCAGGGTGCGGAACACCTCCTGCTTGATTTCCAGCTTTTCGAAGACGGCCTCGATCACCAGGTCGACGTCTCGCAGGTCGGCGTAGTCCAAGGTGCCGGTGATCAGCGTCGTGCGCTGTTCGAGTTGCTCGGGAGCGAGTTTTCCGCGCTTTACGCTGTTGGCGTAGTTGCGGTTGATCTGCGCGATCCCCCGGTCGAGCGCATCTTGTTGACGCTCCAGGAGGATGACCGGGATACCGGCATTGGCGAAGTTCATGGCGATACCGCCGCCCATGGTGCCTGCGCCGATCACGGCCACCTTGCGGATGGGGCGCAGCGGCAGGTCGGCTTCGATCCAAGGCACCTTGGCTGCCTCGCGTTCGGCGAAGAAGACATGGCGCAGGGCAGCCGACTGGCGGGAATCCTCGGCTTGCTTGAACAGCCTCTGTTCGTGGGCCAGGCCTTCGGCCAACGGCAATCGACAGGCGGCGTGAAGCGCGTCGACCACTAGCCTGGGGGCAAGGCGGCTTTTCCAGCGCGGGGCATTGGCTTCGAGAAAATGGTCGAAGAAGTCATCGGGCAAGCCGCCTGCCGGGTTGGGGTAAGGCACATCCGGCCGCGCGCTTGCGCGGTCGCCAAGCAGCTCCCGGGCAAAGGCGCAGGCTTCGTCGAGCAGCGCGTCAGCATGCTTTGCGACGCGGTCAAGGATGCCCAGGCGCAGCGCGGTTTCACTGTTCACTGGCGTGCCCGCAAGGATGAGATCCAAGGCCTGCCTAGCGCCAATCAGGCGAGGTAGACGCTGGGTGCCGCCGGCACCGGGAAGCAGGCCGAGGTTGATTTCCGGCAGGCCGACACGTGTGCCTGGCTCGCCGATGCGGTAGCCGCAGGCCAGTGCCAGCTCCAGCCCGCCACCCAGCGCGAGTTTACCGAGGGCCGCCACCAGGGGCTTGTCCATGCTGGTCAGGCGCTGCAGCAGGCCAGGCAGGTCGGGTGCCGCGCAGGAGGCCTGGGTGCCGAATTCGCTGATGTCCGCACCGGCACTGAACAGGCCGTTGGCGCCGTACAGCACGATGGCGCGAACCGCCGGATCGGCCTGCGCCTGCTCGCAGGCTTCCAGGAGGGCGGCCCGCAATGGCTGTCCCAGGGCGTTGACCGGCGGGCGGGCAAGGCCGATCAGGGCTAGCTCGGCGTCGACGTGGTAATGGATCAATGGGTTCATGGTGGCTCCTGTGACTGGAACGATGGTTTACAAGGGCGCGGAGACTTCCGGAGCGTCCAGTAGACCTAATCTGGTTCGTACAGGCGTCCTCCCTTAAGGGAGGGGGAGGGGGCATTTTTCGGGGGTTTGAGCTGCAAGATCTGCTTGTGAATCCACTGGCTCATCGCCGGCAAGCCGGCTCCCACAGGTAGAGCACCGCGTTCAAGGCCTGTGGTGTACCTGTGGGAGCCGGCTTGCCGGCGATGGGCACCTGAGACAAGCGCTGCCCGGGATCTGAAAGTTTTTGATTTTTTTGAAAAAAACGCTTTACAGGTGTGTGTTCGATCTCTAATATGCGCCCCACACGACAGGCACATAGCTCAGTTGGTTAGAGCACCACCTTGACATGGTGGGGGTCGTTGGTTCGAGTCCAATTGTGCCTACCAAATCTCAGAAAGGGCGATCCGAAAGGATCGCCCTTTTTGTTTCTGCACTATCTCCCCGTACTACCCCTTGGTCACCTCCGGCGACGCACGTCCTGCTGCATCGATCTGTATCTCAGTGTGTTCGGGCCCTGATGTTCGGGGTTTGCACAAATGGGGCCGCCGACGGATACATCGTCGACACAGCGTTGCTCTGATAGCACCCAGTGACACCGAGCCCGCGCGACCGATCAGGTGCGCGGGCTTCTTGTTGTCTTGAAGATGCCCTGAAAGAACAGAGCGGTTGGCGAAGGGTCAATGGGCGTCGGCGGAAGGCTGCGTTGGGGGCTGAACTTTACGCATCAATGGCACCAGCAGGGTGGCGACCGCAAAGCACTCCATGATCACCAGGAAGGCGTCGGCGTAGGTCATGGTCTGCGCTTCGCGCCAGGTCAATGCCCAGAGTTGGTGCAGCGCGGTGTGGCTGGCGTCCAGGCTGTTCTGGCCCAGCGCCTGGGCGTTGCTGCTCCATTGATCGAGCCAGGTGTTCATTGTCTCGTTTCGGCTGTTCAGGTGCTCGGCCAGGCGCTGGAAGTGCAGGTTGGTACGATCGTTGAGTATCGTGGCGCACGCGGCAATCCCCAACGCACCGCCCAGATTGCGCATCAGATTGAACAAGCCCGAGGCGAGCTTCAGGCGTGCCGGCGAGAGTGCGCCCAGGGTCAAGGTGACGGTCGGCGGCACCGCCATCTGCTGGGCGAAGCCGCGAATGGCCTGGGGCAACAGCAGCTCTTTGGCGCCCCAGTCGTGGGTAATGGGCGAGAAGTCCCACATCGACAGGCCGAACAGCGCCAACCCCAGCATCAGGATCCAGCGCAGGTCCACACGGTTGGCGAGAAAGGCGTACACCGGAATGGCCAGCAACTGGAACACTCCGGTGGAAAACACCGCCAGGCCGATGTCCAGTGCGCCATAACCGCGTACCCGACCGAGGAACAGTGGCGTGAGGTAGATGGTGGCGAAAATGCCGATGCCGGTGATGAAGGAGAACAGGCAGCCCAGGGCGAAATTGCGGTCGCGCAGGGCCCGCAGGTCAACGACAGGTTCGGCGATCGTCAAACTGCGCCAGATGAACAGGATGCCACTGACACCCGCCACCCAAGCGGTCACAGAGATCGTGGCATCGCTGAACCAGTTCCAGCGCGGACCCTCTTCCAGGGTGTACTCCAGGCAGCCCAGGAACAGCGCCATCAGCCCCATGCCCAGGTAGTCGGCCCCTTTGAGCAAATCCAGGTTGGGTCGGTCGACCTTGACCAGCAGCGGCACGGCGACGGTGACGAAAATGCCGGGCACCAGGTTGATGTAGAACAGCCAGTGCCAGGAGGCAATGTCGGTGATCCAGCCGCCCACCGCAGGGCCCAGTGTCGGCGCAAGCGAAGCGATGGCCCCGATCACCGAGGCGGCGATCACCCGCTGCTTGCCGGTGAAGTAGATGAACGCCGTGGTGAACACCAGTGGGATCATCGAGCCGCCGAGAAAACCCTGCAGGGCGCGAAAGGCAATCATGCTCTGGATGTTCCAGGCCAGCGCGCAGAGCAGACTGGTCAAGGTGAACCCGGCCGCGGACGCTGCGAACAGCCAGCGGGTGCTCATTACCCGCGATAGCCAACCCGAGAGGGGGATCACGATGATCTCCGCGATCAAGTAGGCCGTCTGCACCCAGGCTGTGTCGTCCGCGCCAGCGCAGAGCCCGCCACCAATGTCCTTGAGCGACGCCGAGACGATCTGGATATCGATCAGGGCAATGGACATCCCCACACACATGCAGGCAAAGGCCGCCACCTTTTGTGTGGGGGTGAGGACCGGCAGCTCGCTGCTCACAGCCGCTCTGCCGATGCAACCTTGGGTTGCGCCTGGGTTTGCGCCTTGGTGTCGATTTCGGCGATCACCGACAGGCCAGGGCGCAGGGCGCCGAAGTCGGCGTCGCTGCCTTCCAGACGGACCCGCACCGGCACGCGCTGGACGATCTTGGTGAAGTTGCCCGTGGCGTTCTCGGGCGGTAACACGCTGAACTGTGCGCCGGTGGCCGGCGCGATGCTCTCGACGCGCCCGTGGAAGGTACGCCCTGGCAGGATGTCGGCAGAGACGTTGACTGCCTGACCCACTTGCATGCGCGCCAGCTGGTCTTCCTTGAAGTTGGCGTCGACCCACAGGCCATGGGCGGGCACCACCGAGATCAACTGGCTGCCGGCCGCTGCAAAGGCGCCGACTTTCGCCCTGCGGTTGCCCACGTAGCCGTCCACCGGTGCGCGCAGTTCGGTGTAACCGATGTTGAGCCGCGCCTGTTCCCTGTCCGCTTCGGCCTGGGCCAGCGCCGCGCGGGTTTGTTCACGCTGCGTGTCGATGACCACCAGCTGTTGGCGCGCCGCCAGCAAGCCTGCTTCGGCGTGGACGCGATCGGCCTGCGCCGTTTTCCACGTGGCATCGACGCGTTGGGCGCTTTGCACCGAAACCGCCTGACTGCTGACCAGGCTCTGGTAGCGGACCTTGTCGTTCAGTGCGCGCTGAGCCTCGGCGCTGCGCCCGTCGATTTGCGCTTTTGCCTGGCTGATGACCGCATGCTGCAGCTGCTCGACAGCATCCAGGTTGGCAAGGCGTGCGCGCTGCGCGGCCACGGCCCCCTCCGCTTTGGCCAGTGCGGCCTTGTAGTCGCGCACATCGATCCGGGCCAGGAGGTCGCCGGCCTTGACGAACTGGTTGTCCAGCACCGCGACGTCGGTGATGTAGCCCGGTACCTTGGCGCTGATCACGGTAACGTCCGCGCCCACGTAGGCATCGTCGGTGTCTTCGATGAAGCGACCGCTCGCCCACCAATGGCTGGCATAACTCACGCCGCCTACTACCGCGAGCGCCAATGCCGCCATGCGCAAGGCTGCTTTTCGGCTGACGGGTTTTCTTGCAACGGTGTCGGTGCTTTCGACCGGCGCGGGTGTCATGCCAACGTGAGCGTTCATGGTGGTCAGCCCTCTGAAGCGGCTTGGGTGGGGAAGGGGCTTACCCAGGTGTTGCCTTGGCGGTACGCCTGTCCGGTTTCGGCGCGCCAGTGGGTCAATGGGTCGGCGTCGGGCGAGATACGCACTCTGTGGTCATCAACGGTAATGCGCTTGCCGGTGTTGGTGTCCATGAGCGCCAGTGCAACGGGTTCGCCAGTGTGTTCATCGGCGAGATAGACCTTTTTCGAACCGGCGGCATGCTTTGCCCCCCAAGCCATCAAGGTCAGGATTACCGGGCGCAGGTCGCGCCCGGCCTCGGTGAGGTGGTACTCGAAGCGCGGCGGGTTGTTCTGGTAGGGGCGGCGCTCGAGCAGGCCTGTGGTGATCAGGTCGTTGAGCCGGCGAGTGAGGGTGTTGGTGGCAATGCCCAGGCTGTGCTGAAACTCATCGAACCGGCGCAAGCCATAGAACGCATCACGCAGGATCAAGAGGCTCCAGCCATCGCCGATATGCTCGAGCGCACGCGCGACGGGGCAGGGCATGGGTTGGAAGCTGGCTTTTTTCATGGCGTTGACCTTGGGCGTCATCCTGGGATGAAGTCACTATCCGCCTGTAACTTTCATTATGCAAGTTACTAGGATCGCAGGTTCTGCACCGCCCGTCGGTTGCCCGACTTCAGCGCTTTATGGCCATAGGCTGTCATTAAAGGTTCAGCCCCGTGGGTGGGAAAAGAACTGGGTCAGCCGCGCCTCATGATTTCCGCGCGGGTGGCCGGTCGGGTTTGAAGTTCGCTGTTGCAGACCGGGCAGCGGAAGGTTGCACTTTCCCTGTGGGAGCCGGCTTGCCGGCGATGGGCCGCAGAGCGGCCCCGGTACAGCGTTAGACCGGGACAGGGCTGTTGCACGGTGTAACGTATGGTCGCGGTCCTGGCCATGGGCCGTCATGCTAGAATCCGCCCCTTCGAATCTGGAGGTACACGCGTGCGCAAACTGGCAGTGGTAATGGCAGTGCTGGCCCTGGTTGGCTGTGAGAACGAGGTCGAAGGTGTGCACAAGCAGGTCGCCGAGCACTTGCACAACCCCAAGACCGCCAAGTTCGGCAACGTGCGAATCGACACCAAAGGCACCATCTGCGGTCAAGTACGGGGCAAGGACGATGCCGGGCAGTACGAAGCCTATCGCAGCTACGTGGCCATCAAGGGTGACGATGGCCAGTACCAGATCATCGTTGACGACAACGGCGATAACCTGCGCATCCGTGAACTGTGCGGCGGTGCCGAGCTGCAGCGCCGTGCCGAGGCACTGGCCGACCAGCCGGCGCCGGAAGGTTGGGATGTGGAGGTGGTCCAGGGCGCGAACATGGGCGCATTGAGCGACATGACTGCGCGACTGATCGAGAAGGGCATCCCGTCCTCGGTCGAATACCGCGATGGCAAGCCGGTGGTGCTCATGGGGCCGTTCCCGACCCGGGAAGAGGCGCAGGCGCGCAAGGCCGAAGTCATGGCCAAGCTGGGTACTGATTCGGTCGTCATCCAGCATGGTGCCCAACGCTGACCCCGAGGCTCTGGGAAAGGCACCCTGTCATCTACCTGCCGAGCCGGCTATGCTTGCGTTGGGAGATGGCCGAACGGGGAGAGCCTCATGTCTACACTGGAGCGGGCCATCGTTGTGGCCGCCAGAGCGCATGAAGGGCAATACGACGAGGGTGGCGCAGCGTATATCCTTCACCCGTTGCGGGTGATGATGCGGGTGTCCACGCCTGAGCAGCGGATCGTCGCTGTGCTGCACGATGTCATTGAAGATACGCCGCTTACACTGTCCGATCTTGCGCGCGAAGGCTTCGCGCTCAAGATTCTCGCCGCCTTGCTGGCTTTGAGCCGGCGACAGGGCGAAAGCTACGAGGATTTCGTGGTGCGCCTGGGCGTCGACCCGTTGGCCCGCACCGTGAAGCTGGCGGACCTGGCGGACAACAGCGACCTCTCACGTATCCCGTGTCCCGGCCCCGCCGACCTGGCGCGGCTGGCCCGCTACCGGGAAGCCAGCGCCTACCTGCAGACGCTGGCCTGAACCTCAAGCCCATGGGCGCTCAGTCTTCCTTGGGCACCGTCCAGAAAATCTGCACGCCGCCATCGTCGCGGTGGGCGAGGGTGACGTTGTCGTTTTCGGCGATTTCTTCAAGCAGGGTTTCCCAGTCGTCCGGCGACTCGTGCGTCAGGCGGAAAATCAGCGCGGCGCGGCTGCGTTGGGCGGTGGGGCTATTGATGATCTTCTGGATACGCACACCCAGTTGTTCATAGCTGCTCGGTGTTGCGGAAGCGGTAGTGGCCACGGGGATTTTCCTTGTTTTGCTGTATGCGCATACAGTATTTCACTGCCATTATTTTCGCAACAGCCTGTCAGGCAAAAAGCCACCGTAGGTAGCGACATCCACCAGCGACCCAGCAGGGCCGGCGCGCTTGGCACACCGGCCTTGGGCCTGCTGCGATCAGTATTCCCAGAAGATACGCTGCAGCTCCTTGCTGTCCTGGGTCTTGGTCATCGCGACCATCGCCAGGATGCGCGCCTTCTGTGGGTTCAGGTCATGGGCCACGACCCAATCGTTCTTGTCATCCGGTTGCTCGGCGTTGCGCAGCACGAAACCGCCCTGGTTGACGTGGGATGAACGAATGATCTGCACGCCGTTCTTGCGCAGTTCCTGCAGTGCCGGCACCACCCGCGACGACACCGAGCCATTGCCGGTACCGGCATGGATCAGCGCCTTGGCGCCGTTCTGCGCCAGCGCCTTGTAGGCCGTGTCGGTCACGTTGCCGTAGCCATAGGCGATGTCCACCTGCGGCAGGCTGCTGATCTGCTTGATGTCGAACTCGGAGTTGACCGTGTGACGCTTGGCGGGCAGGCGGAAGTAGTAGGACTTGCCTTCCACCACCATGCCCAGCGGCCCCCAGGCGCTCTTGAAGGCTTCGGTCTTGATGTTGATGGACTTGCTCACATCACGCCCGGACTGGATCTCGTCGTTCATGGTCACCAGCACACCCTTGCCGCGCGAGTCCTTGTCGCTGGCCACGGCCACGGCGTTGTACAGGTTGAGCATGCCGTCGGCGGACATGGCGGTGCCGGGGCGCATGGAGCCGACCACGACGATCGGCTTGTCGGTCTTTTCCACCAGGTTGAGGAAGTAGGCGGTCTCTTCCAGGGTGTCGGTGCCGTGGGTGATGACGATGCCATCGACGTCGTTGCTGTCGGCCAGCTCGGCCACGCGCTTGCCCAGCTTGAGCAGGTCGTCGTTGGTGATGCTCTCGGAGGCGATCTGCATCACCTGCTCGCCACGGACATTGGCCAGGTCGGCCAGCTCCGGTACGCCGGCGATCAGCTTGTCTACGCCAAGCTTGGCGGCCTGGTAGGTGGCGCTGTTGGCAGCGCTGGCGCCAGCGCCGGCAATGGTGCCGCCAGTGGCAAGGATCACGACGTTGGCCAGCTTCTGCTGGTTTTCGACTTCCTTGGCCGACGCTGTGGTTGGCAGGATCAGCAACAGGGCGAGGGCGCTGGGGGCGAAGGTCTTGAGTGCAACATTCATGGTTATTGTTCTCTTCCTAATGAGCTTGTTTGCTGTGTCGCAAAGCATGCAAGGCAGTTTTCGTACCAGCAGGGTGTAATCTGCACTTATTACCGGCCCCACAAGGCTTTAGTGCGGCGGCTAATTGCCCTCGCGTTCGGGGCTCCGAACAAGCATAGGAAAAGCTGTTCGGTTTTTCGGAGAAATCCCCGATAATCTGCGCAACGAGCAGCTTGGCTTCGAAAAGCGAAACGGATTTGACAAAAGCGGATCCTGTTTCCATAGTTACTCAACGCAAACGTTTGCGATCCGATAAAAATCACAAGATTCGGAGTTACCTGACATGAAGCTGCCGTTCCCCGGTCGCCTGCTGGCGCTCGCCGTCATTTCGTCGCTGTCCCTCGCCCTGCCTTTTTCTGCAGCCCACGCAGAAGACAAGCCCAAGGTTGCCCTGGTGATGAAGTCCCTGGCCAATGAGTTCTTCCGCACCATGGAAGACGGCGCCAAGGCCTACCAGAAAGAGCACGCCGACGACTTCGAACTGGTGGCCAACGGCATCAAGGACGAGACCGACACCGGTAACCAGATCCGCATCGTCGAGCAGATGATCGCCACCGGCGCCAAGGCGCTGATCATCGCCCCGGCCGACTCCAAGGCCCTGGTGCCCGTGGTCAAGAAAGCCATGGACGCCGGCATCACGGTGGTCAACATCGACAACCGCCTCGACCCCGACGTGCTCAAGAGCAAAGGCATCAGCGTGCCCTTCGTCGGCCCCGACAACCGCAAGGGCGCGCGCCTGGTGGGCGATTACCTGGTCAAGGAAAAACTCAAGGCCGGGGACCAGGTCGGCATCATCGAAGGCGTGCCGACCACCACCAACGCCCAGCAACGCACCGCAGGTTTCAAGGACGCCATGGAAGCTGCGCAGATCAAGATCGTCTCGGTACAGTCCGGCAACTGGGAGATCGACAAGGGTAATGCCGTCGCGGCGTCGATGCTCAATGAATACCCTGACCTCAAGGCCCTGCTGGCCGGCAACGACAGCATGGCCCTGGGCGCTGTCTCGGCAGTGCGCGCCGCCGGCAAGACCGGCCAGGTGCAAGTGGTCGGCTACGACAACATCAACGCCATCAAACCGATGCTCAAGGACGGCCGCGTACTCGCCACCCTCGACCAGGCTGCCAGCGAGCAAGCCGTCTTCGGGATCCAGGCGGCGCTGAAGATGCTCAAGGGAGAAAAACCGGATGTGGATGCCGACAATGTCATCCAGACTCCGGTCACGCTGATCACTCAGCCTTGACGCCCAGGAGAAACGGCCATGTCGACGGCCAATGAAGGGGTGCTGACCGCCACCAGCCTGGGCAAGAGCTATGCCCAGCCGGTACTCGGCGACGTCAGCCTGACCCTGCGCGCTGGCGAGGTGCTGGCACTGACCGGTGAAAACGGCGCGGGCAAGAGCACCCTGTCCAAGCTCTTCAGCGGCCTGGAGACGCCCACTACCGGGCACATGACCTATCGCGGCCAGGCCTATGCCCCCACCAGCCGCAGCGATGCCGAGCGTCTGGGGGTGCGGATGGTGATGCAGGAGCTCAACCTGCTGCCGACCCTGACCGTGGCCGAGAATCTGTTCCTCGACAACCTGCCCAGCCGTTTCGGCTGGATCAGCCGCAAGCGCTTGCGCCAACTGGCCACGGACGCCATGGCCCAGGTCGGCCTCGATGCCATCGACCCGGATACCCCGGTCGGCGAACTGGGCATCGGCCATCAGCAGATGGTCGAGATCGCGCGCAACCTGATCGGCGACTGCCATGTGCTGATCTTCGACGAACCGACGGCCATGCTCACCGCGCGCGAGGTGGCGTTGCTGTTCGTGCAGATCGAACGCTTGCGCCAGCGCGGCGTTGCCATCGTCTACATCTCCCATCGGCTCGAAGAGTTGCAGCGTGTTGCCCAGCGCATCGTCGTGCTGCGCGACGGCAAGCTGGTATGCGACGAGCCGATCCAGCGTTACAACAGCACCGAGCTGGTCAACCTGATGGTGGGCCGCGAGCTGGGCGAGCACATCGACTTGGGCCGCCGCACGATCGGTGCGCCATTGCTCAAGGTCGAGCAGCTGTGCCGCGGCGACAAGGTGCGTGACGTATCGCTGGAGGTCAGGGCAGGGGAGATCTTTGGCATCTCGGGCCTGATCGGCGCCGGGCGCACCGAGCTGCTGCGGCTGATCTTCGGTGCCGACCGCGCCGACAGTGGCAGCATCGCCCTGGGTCAGCCGCCGAGGCCCGTGACCATCGATTCGCCCAAGGCGGCGGTCAAGGCCGGCATCGCCCTGATCACCGAGGACCGCAAAGGCGAAGGCTTGCTGTTGTCGCAGTCGATCAGCGCCAACATCGCCTTGGGCAACCTGGGCGCCGTGTCCCGTGCGGGCGTGCTCGATGGCGACGCCGAGCGGGCCCTTGCCGAACGGCAGATCGCCGCCATGCGCATCCGCAGTGCCGGTGCTGCCCAGGCGGTTGGCGAACTGTCGGGCGGTAACCAGCAGAAAGTGGTGATCGGCCGCTGGCTGGAGCGCGACTGCCAGGTGCTGCTGTTCGACGAGCCGACCCGCGGCATCGACGTGGGCGCCAAGTTCGACATCTACGGCCTGCTGGCCGAACTGGCACGCCAAGGCAAAGCGCTGGTGGTGGTGTCCAGCGACCTGCGCGAGCTGATGCTGATCTGTGACCGCATCGCCGTGCTCAGCGCCGGTCGTCTGATCGACACCTTCGACCGCGACCATTGGAGCCAGGACCAGCTACTCGCTGCCGCCTTCGCCGGCTATCAGAAACGTGACGCCCTGCTGCATGACGCAGCGCCCAGGATGGATGCATGAAGACCCCACCTCTCGAAACGACAGACAGCACGGCCGCGTGCCGTAGCGGCACCTACTTCGGCCTGGGTACCTATCTGGGCCTGGCCGGCGCCTTGTTGGCGATGATCGTGCTGTTCTCGCTGCTCAGTAGCCACTTCTGGTCCTACGCCACCTTCAGCACCCTGGCCAATCAGATACCCGACCTGATGGTGCTGGCCGTGGGCATGACCTTCGTGCTGATCATCGGCGGCATCGACCTGTCGGTCGGCTCGGTGCTCGCGCTGGCGGCGTCCACGGTCAGTGTGGCGATCCTCGGCTGGGGCTGGGGCGTGCTGCCGGCCGCCGTGCTCGGCATGGCCGTGGCAGCCCTGGCAGGCAGCGTCACGGGCGCGGTCACCGTGGCCTGGCGCATCCCATCGTTCATCGTCTCGCTCGGGGTGCTGGAGATGGCCCGGGGCCTGGCCTACCAGTTCACCGACTCGCGCACCGCCTACATCGGCGATGCCTATGCCTGGTTCTCCAACCCGATCGCCTTTGGCATCTCGCCGGCCTTCATCATCGCCCTGCTGGTGATCATCCTCGCCCAGTTGGTGCTGACCCGCACGGTGTTCGGCCGCTACCTGATCGGCATCGGCACCAATGAAGAGGCCGTGCGCCTGACCGGCATCGACCCGCGCCCCTACAAGGTGCTGGTGTTCGCCCTGATGGGGCTGCTGGCGGGCCTGGCCGCACTGTTCCAGATTTCCCGGCTGGAGGCCGCTGACCCTAATGCCGGTGCCGGGCTCGAACTGCAGGTAATCGCCGCCGTGGTCATCGGTGGCACCAGCCTGATGGGCGGGCGAGGCTCGGTCATCAGTACCTTCTTCGGTGTGCTGATCATCTCGGTATTGGCCGCAGGCCTTGCCCAGATCGGCGCATCGGAACCCACTAAACGCATCATCACCGGGGCGGTCATCGTCATCGCCGTGGTGCTCGACACTTATCGCAGCCGGCGTGCGAGCCGGCGGAACTGAAAACATGGCAACCATCAAAGACGTCGCCGCACTCGCGGGTATTTCCTACACCACCGTGTCCCATGTACTGAACAAGACGCGCCCGGTCAGCGAACAGGTGAGGCTCAAGGTCGAGGCGGCCATCGTCGAACTCGACTACGTGCCCAGCGCCGTGGCGCGGTCGCTCAAGGCGCGCAGCACGGCCACCATCGGTTTGCTCGTGCCCAATAGCGTCAACCCCTATTTCGCCGAGCTGGCGCGGGGTATCGAGGATGCCTGTGAGCGCAATGGCTACTGTGTGATCCTGTGCAACTCCGACGACAACCCGCAAAAACAACGCAGCTATCTGCGCGTGCTGTTGGAAAAACGCATCGATGGCCTGGTGGTGGCGTCGGTGGGGGAAGACAGCGACTTGCTGCAGAGCCTGGCCAGCGTGCGCACGCCCATGGTCATCGTCGACCGCGAACTGGAAGGCGTGGATGCCGACCTGGTGCGTATCGATCATGAACACGGCGCTTACCTGGCCACCTGCCACTTGCTGGAGCTGGGCCACCGCGATATCGCCTATATCGGCGGTCCTGCCGAGACCGGTGTCAGCCAGTTGCGCCTGGCCGGTTTCCAGCGTGCGATGGCCGAGGCACGGGTCGCCGTGAACAGCGATCATGTGCTGCATTGCGACTTCACCAGCCCAGGTGGCCATGCGGCGGCTGCACAGCTGCTCGACGGCAAGCGGCCCACGGCGATCTTCGCCGGCAACGACATGATTGGCTTTGGTGTGCTGCGTGCGGCGGCCGAGCGCAATATCAGTGTGCCGGGCGAGCTGTCGGTGATCGGCTTCGACGACATCGAGCTGAGCCGTTATGTGTACCCGCCGCTGACCACGGTGGGCCAGTCGATCCGCGAGCTGGGCGAGAACGCCGCGGCGCTGCTGCTGTCGCGCATCGCCACGCCGCGCCGGGAGGCAGCCGAGCAACGCATCGTCGCCCCGCGCATCGTACTGCGCGAATCCACCGGGCCGCGCCCGGACTTGTTCAATGATTACCGTTAAGGAATCGTCATGAGTGCCAAAGTGCTGGTGGTCGGTAGCCTCAACATGGACCTGGTGGCACGCGCCGAGCGCTTGCCACGCGCAGGTGAAACATTGGCGGGCGAAAGCTTCTCCACCGTGCCGGGCGGCAAGGGGGCCAACCAGGCAGTGGCGGTGGCGCGCCTCGGCGGCAGTGTGGCGATGGTCGGCAACGTCGGCGATGACGCCTATGGCCAGCAGCTACGCAAGGCTCTGGAAGTGGAGGGCATCGATTGCCAGGCTGTCGGCGTGTGCCAGGGGGTGTCCAGTGGTATGGCGCTGATTACGGTGGATGCCAGCAGTCAGAACTGCATCGTCATCATTGCCGGTGGCAATGGCCTGCTGACACCTGAGACCGTGCAGCGCTTCGATGGCTTGCTGCAGGCTGCCGAGGTGATCGTCTGCCAGCTCGAAGTGCCTGCCGCCACGGTAGGCTGGACCCTGGCCAGGGCACGCGCGCTGGGCAAGCGAGTGATCCTCAATCCGGCGCCGGCCACCGGCCCGCTGCCGGCCGAGTGGTTCGCCAACATCGATTACCTGATCCCCAATGAGCACGAGGCCGAGGCGTTGACCGGCCAGCCGGTCGACGACCTGGACAGCGCGCGTCGCGCTGCTGAGCGCCTGCTGCAATTGGGCGCTGGCAAGGTCATCGTCACCTTGGGCGCGCAGGGGGCACTGTTTGTCAGTCAAGATGGCAGCCGGCATTTCCCGGCGCCGCAGGTCAAACCGCTGGATACCACGGCAGCGGGCGATACGTTCGTCGGTGGCTTCGCTGCGGCGCTGGTGCAGGGCAAGGAGGAGGGCGAGGCAATCGCGTTCGGCCAGCGCGCCGCTGCATTGTCCGTCACCCGCGCCGGGGCGCAGCCCTCGATTCCTTACCTAGCGGAGCTGACACCATGAAAAAGACCGCGCTGCTCAATGTGGCCTTGTCGCGCACCATTGCCGGCATGGGCCACGGCGACATCCTGGTGATCGGTGATGCCGGGCTGCCGGTGCCGCCGGGCGTCGAGTTGATCGACCTGGCGTTGACGCCGGGGGTTCCGGATTTTGCCAGTGTGTTGCGGGCAGTGCTCAGCGAGCTGCAGGTGGAGCGGCATGTACTGGCCGAGGAGATGCAGAAGGTGGTGCCGCCGGCGTTGGTCGAGATCGAGCGCTTGAAAGGCAAGCTGGGCAAGCGCGAGTGGCTGAGCCATGACGATTTCAAGGTGCTGTCGCGCAGTGCCCGTGCCGTAGTGCGTACCGGGGAGTGCCAGCCCTACAGCAATATTGCCCTGATTTCCGGCGTCACCTTCTAGAGGCGAGGGCTGTGCCCTCGTTCGCCGGCACCCACAGGTGTTGCACTCCCCCTGATGAGGGCGAAGATCCTGTGGGAGCCGGCTTGCCGGCGATGGGCCGCAAAGCGGCCCCAACCCATCCACCACCCAGGCAACAGGAGTGCCTCATGCTCAAACCCTTGCTACAAGGACTCACCCTCATGGCTGCAGCCGCCACCACCACCCTCCAGGCCGCCCCGCGCGAGCTGATCATCGACACCGACCCCGGCGCCGACGATGTGGTCGCGCTGTTCCTCGCCATGGCGTCGCCGGAGGAACTGAACATCCGCGCCATCACCACCGTGGCGGGCAACGTGCGCCTGGACAAGACCTCGCGCAACGCCCGCCTGGCCCGGGAGTGGGCAGGGCGCGAAGACATCCCGGTTTACGCCGGGGCAGGGCAGCCACTGGTACGCACCCCCATCTATGCCGCCGAGGTGCACGGTGAAGAAGGCCTGACCGGTGTTCAGGTGCATGAGCCGAAGCAGCCACTGGCCCAGGGCAGTGCCGTGCAATACCTGGTCGATACGCTGGCGGCCGCCAAGCCGCAGAGCATCACCCTCGCCATGCTCGGCCCGCAAACCAATCTGGCCCTGGCGCTCACCCAGCGTCCGGAAATTGCCAAGGGCATCAAGGAAGTCGTGGTAATGGGGGGGGCTCACTTCAACGGCGGCAACATTACTCCTGTAGCGGAATTCAACCTGTTCGCCGACCCGCATGCTGCGCAGGTAGTACTGGCCAGTGGCGTGCCAATGACCTACCTGCCCCTGGACGTGACCCACAAGCTGCTTACCAGCGATGCACGTCTCAAGCAGCTGGCGGCAGTGAACAACCACGCCAGCCAGTTAGTGGTGGATATCCTCAACGCCTACATCAAGCACGACATGGACCAGTACAGCCTGCCCGGTGGCCCCGTGCATGATGCAAGTGTCATCGCCTACCTGCTCAAGCCCGAGCTGTTCAGCGGCCGGCGCATCCACGTGAGCATCGACAGTCGCGAAGGCCCGACCTTCGGTCAGACCGTCGCCGACTGGTACGGCGTACTCAAGCAGCCGGCCAATGTGATGTGGGTGGCAGAGGGTGACGCGCAGGGCTTCTTCGACCTGCTCAGCGCGCGCCTGGCTCGATTGCAATAGCCGTGTGCGGTGCGTAGCGCTCGAACACCTGCTCGATGAAGCTGCGCGCCGCCTCGCCGCCGCGATCACGCACCAGCAGGTCGATGGCGATCAACAGCAACTCTTCGGGCGTGCTGGGGCTGTAGGCGCTCTGACCTTCGGCCCATTTGACCTTGATATCGGCGTCGATGCTATGGCTGCTCATGAAAGGCTCTCACTGGGGGCCCAGGGCGGAGGGGCGAACACCTGACCCTGGTGTTCGAAGAAGGCATTGTGCCTTCACTTCTTAAAGTAAATCATGACATTGCGTCAATAGCCTTGCGCCTCTCAGCATAAAAAGCTTCGCCGCGTAAACCAAGCGGCTTGCGATGAACGCTGCAAAATCCAGTCACGATTGCCTTTCGCCTGCAGTGTCGAGTTCAGGCAAACTTTTCCGTTTTGCAACAAATGACTGGTGGAGCTGTCCGAACAGGCAGTTCCCGGATCGATTTTAGGAGGATTCATGTTCCGAACCCGTGCTTCCCTGGCAACCTTGCTGATCACTGCCTTGCTGGCTGGTTGCAGCACTGGTGGCAACACTGGCGGAGGCGACGCACCCGCCGCCGGGGGCAACGACGGCCGTTGCGAGGCCAGCGGCGCCGACTTCGCCATCGGCAAGCAGGGCAGCGCTGACCTGCTCGAGCAGGCGCGCAAGGCCAGCGGCTCGCAGATGGCGCGTATCCTCAAGCCGCATGATGTGGTGACCCTGGAGTACCGTTCCGAGCGTTTGAATCTGAACGTGGACGAGCGGGGTGTGGTAACCCGCGTCAACTGCGGTTGATCTTTCCGGCCCTATCGCCGGCAAGCCGGCTCCCACAGAATTTGCAGCGCTGCGATCATTGTGGGAGCCGGCTTGCCGGCGATAGGGCCTGTACTGACAAACCCCAGGCCATAAAAAAACCCGCCACAAGGGCGGGTTTTTTTTACAGCTTCCGAATTACTCCGGACGAACCTGTGCAGCCTGCATGCCCTTCTGGCCGCGCTCGGCGACGAAGGAAACAGTTTGGCCTTCTTTCAGGCTCTTGAAGCCGTCGGATTCGATGGCTTTGAAGTGAACGAACAGGTCGTCGCCGCCGCCTGCTGGGGTGATGAAGCCGTAGCCTTTCTCATCATTGAACCATTTGACGGTGCCTTGTTGGCGATTGGACATGGGTGAATCTCCAGAACATTTTGATTTTTTCGGTGGTGCAATGTGGCCGAGGCTACGGAGCACGGACAACATCATAGTCTAATTCTGCGGATGTAGCGCCTTTTACCTTCGCAGGATGTTGATCCAGGCCAAATGATGCGTGCCTGACACCCCGCGAGCCGTCTATTTCGGCTTGCAGCTGGCTTGCACGACAGTCTGTGCCTTCTGCATCAGCTTGGCGTCAACGCCGTCCTTGCTGTCCAGGTCTTCGATCTCCTTGTCGGTGAAATTCTTTTTGATGGCTTGTGCACCGCAGTCGCAGTGTTTTTTCGCGGCCGCAGCGTCGACGCCTTGGGCTCCGGCTACCTGCTGGCACTGAGCCATGTAGGCACCCTCCTTGCCGGCAGGGAAGTTGCCAGCAGTAGCAGCCAGAGGCAGCAGCAGGGCGCCAGCGGCCGCCAGGGCCAGAAGAGACTGTACTCGCATAACCAGACACTCCTTGGGTTAAGGTCTCATCAAGAGTAGGTTGCTTCCCAAGGTCTGATAGGAAATTTTCCGCGTTAGTTCACCGTGGCGGCGCAATATCCAAATAATTTCTGCCTGCCGTGCAACCCGCGTGCTAGCATGCGCGGCTTGCAGCTGCAGACTTGCAGCGTGCAGCTATCTTTTTACTTTCCAGTCACTCAGGTCCCCCTGGCAAGCCGAAAGGCTTCTGCCACTGTGAGGCAGGCTTCCCCAGCGGAAGGCAGGTCGGATCTTGTACTGGCTCATCCCAACCCACGTGACCTTTGGTAGGGGTCACCACTAGGAGAGGAGGCGCCATGCCCGTTATTACTCTTCCCGATGGCAGTCAACGCGCGTTCGATCACGCCGTATCCGTAGCCGACGTTGCCGCGTCGATCGGCGCCGGCCTGGCCAAGGCCACGCTGGCCGGCAAGGTCGATGGCAAGCTGGTCGATGCCTGCGACCTGATCACCCATGACGCCAAGCTGCAGATCATCACCCCTAAAGATGAAGAGGGACTGGAGATCATCCGTCACTCGTGCGCCCACCTGATCGGCCACGCGGTGAAGCAGCTGTACCCGACCGCCAAGATGGTCATCGGCCCGGTCATCGACGAAGGCTTCTACTACGACATCGCCTACGAGCGTCCTTTCACGCCTGACGACCTGGCGGCCATCGAAAAGCGCATGCAGCAGCTGATCGAGAAGGACTACGACGTCGTCAAGAAGATGACCCCGCGCGCCGAAGTCATCGACGTGTTCAAGACCCGAGGCGAAGACTACAAGCTGCGCCTGGTCGAGGACATGCCCGACGAGCAGGCCATGGGCCTGTACTATCACGAAGAATACGTCGACATGTGCCGTGGCCCGCACGTGCCGAACACTCGCTTCCTCAAGGCATTCAAGCTGACCAAGCTGTCCGGCGCCTACTGGCGCGGCGATGCCAAGAACGAGCAGCTGCAACGCGTGTACGGCACCGCCTGGGCTGACAAGAAGCAGCTGGCCGCCTACATCCAGCGCATCGAAGAAGCCGAGAAACGCGACCACCGCAAGATCGGCAAGCAGCTCGACCTGTTCCACCTGCAGGAAGAAGCGCCGGGCATGGTGTTCTGGCACGCCAACGGCTGGACCGTTTACCAGGTACTCGAGCAGTACATGCGTAAAATCCAGCGCGAAAACGGCTACCAGGAAATCAAGACCCCGCAGGTTGTCGACCGTATCCTCTGGGAGCGCTCCGGCCACTGGTCCAACTACGCCGAGAACATGTTCACCACTTCGTCGGAAAGCCGCGACTTCGCGGTAAAACCGATGAACTGCCCGTGCCACGTGCAGGTGTTCAACCAGGGCCTGAAGTCTTACCGCGATCTGCCGCTGCGTCTGGCCGAGTTCGGTGCTTGCCACCGTAACGAGCCGTCCGGCGCCCTGCACGGCATCATGCGCGTGCGTGGCTTCGTGCAGGACGACGCGCACATCTTCTGCACCGAAGATCAGGTGAAGAAAGAAGCCGCCGACTTCATCAAGCTGACCCTGGACGTGTACAACGACTTCGGTTTCACCGATGTCGCCATGAAGCTGTCGACCCGTCCGGCCAAGCGTGTGGGTTCCGAAGAGCTGTGGGACCGTGCCGAAGGCGCACTGGCCGACGCCCTGAACGAATCGGGCCTGGAGTGGGAATACCAGCCGGGCGAGGGTGCGTTCTACGGCCCGAAGATCGAGTTCACCCTGCGCGACTGCCTCGGCCGTAACTGGCAGTGCGGCACCCTGCAGTACGACCCGAACCTGCCGGAGCGCCTGGACGCCAGCTACATCGCCGAAGACAACGCGCGCAAGCGTCCGGTGATGCTGCACCGCGCCATCCTCGGCTCGTTCGAACGCTTCATCGGTATGCTCATCGAGCACTATGCCGGCGTGTTCCCGGCGTGGCTGGCACCGACCCAGGCCGTGATCATGAACATCACCGACAAACAGGCCGATTTCGCCCTTGAGGTTGAGAAATCTCTGAACGGTAGCGGTTTCCGTGCCAAGTCGGACTTGAGAAATGAGAAGATCGGCTTTAAAATCCGCGAGCATACTTTGCTCAAGGTCCCGTACCTTTTGGTTATAGGGGACCGCGAAGTCGAAACGCAAACCGTCGCTGTGCGTACTCGCGAAGGCGCAGACCTGGGCTCCATGCCCGTCGCCCAATTCGCTGAGCTGCTGACACAAGCGGTTTCCCGGCGTGGTCGCCAAGAATCGGAGTAATGACTATTAAGCGTGAAATGAGAAACGATAAGCGTGCTGTACCGAAGGCCCCGATCAACGAGAATATCTCGGCCCGCGAGGTTCGGTTAATTGGCGCAGACGGCGAGCAGGTTGGCATCGTCTCGATTGATGAAGCGCTGCGTATCGCTGATGAAGCGAAGCTGGATCTGGTAGAAATCTCTGCAGACGCGGTACCGCCCGTCTGCAAGGTCATGGACTACGGCAAGCACCTCTTCGAAAAGAAGAAGCAGGCTAACGAAGCCAAGAAAAACCAGAAGCAGATCCAGATCAAAGAAATCAAGTTTCGTCCAGGGACGGAGGATGGGGATTACCAGGTAAAACTACGCAACCTGGTACGTTTCCTTACCGATGGGGACAAGGCCAAGATCTCTCTGAGATTCCGTGGTCGTGAGATGGCCCACCAGGAGCTGGGCATGGAGCTGTTGAAGCGGGTCGAAGCCGACCTCGCCGAATACGGCACCGTTGAGCAGCATCCTAAGATGGAAGGACGCCAGCTTATGATGGTCATCGCCCCCAAGAAAAAGAAGTAATCTCCCGGGCACGGCAGGCCTGATGATTATGTGTAATTTTATCGAATGCGGAGTTCCAACATGCCAAAAATGAAAACCAAGAGCGGTGCTGCGAAGCGCTTCCTGAAGACAGCTTCGGGCTTCAAGCACAAGCACGCTTTCAAGAGCCACATCCTGACCAAAATGTCGACCAAGCGTAAGCGTCAACTGCGTGGTAGCAGCCTGCTGCACCCGTCCGACGTCGCGAAAGTCGCGCGCATGCTGCGCGTTCGTTAATTCTGGTCAAAGATAGAGGAAGTTACTCATGGCTCGTGTAAAGCGCGGCGTTATCGCTCGTAAGCGTCACAAAAAAATTCTGAAACTGGCTAAAGGTTACTACGGTGCACGCTCGCGCGTATTCCGCGTAGCCAAGCAGGCAGTCATCAAGGCAGGCCAATACGCCTACCGCGACCGTCGCCAGAAGAAGCGTCAGTTCCGCGCACTGTGGATCGCTCGTATCAACGCCGGTGCCCGCACCAACGGTCTGTCTTACAGCCGTCTGATTGCTGGCCTGAAAAAGGCGTCGATCGAGATCGACCGTAAGGTTCTGGCTGACCTGGCAGTGAACGAAAAAGCGGCGTTTGCTGCAATTGTCGAGAAAGCTAAAGCCGTTCTGGCTTAAGTACCCACGACAATCATCCGGCAGCGCGCTGCGCTGTCGGGTGTAAAACGTCATCGATAGGGGAAGAGCCTTCAAAGCTCTTCCCCTATTTTCGTATCTGGAGTCTGTACATGGAAAACCTGGATGCGCTGGTCTCCCAAGCCCTTGAGGCTGTGGAGCGCGCTGAAGACATCAATGCCCTGGAACAGATCCGGGTTCAGTATCTCGGCAAGAAGGGCGAACTGACCCAGGTGATGAAGACCCTGGGCAACCTGCCAGCCGAAGAGCGGCCGAAAGTCGGCGCGCTGATCAACGACGCCAAAGAGCGCGTCACCGAAGTGCTCAACGCACGCAAGGCAGCCTTCGAAGAGGCCGAGCTCAGCGCTCGCCTGGCCGCCGAATGCATTGATGTGACTTTGCCAGGCCGTGGCCAGACCACCGGTGGCCTGCACCCGATTACCCGTACACTCGAGCGCATCGAGCAGTTCTTCACCCATATCGGCTACGGCATCGCCGAAGGCCCTGAGGTGGAAGACGACTACCACAACTTCGAAGCGCTCAATATCCCTGGCCACCACCCGGCCCGGGCGATGCACGACACCTTCTATTTCAATGCCAACATGCTGCTGCGCACCCACACCTCGCCGGTGCAAGTGCGGACCATGGAGTCCACCCAGCCGCCGATCCGCATTGTTTGCCCAGGTCGTGTATACCGCTGCGACTCGGATATCACCCACTCGCCGATGTTCCACCAGGTCGAAGGCCTGCTGATCGATCGCGACATCAACTTCGCCGACCTCAAGGGCACCATCGAAGAATTCCTGCGGGTGTTCTTCGAGAAAGAACTGGCTGTGCGCTTCCGCCCGTCGTTCTTCCCGTTCACCGAGCCGTCCGCCGAAGTCGACATCCAGTGCGTGATGTGTTCCGGCAAAGGCTGCCGCGTGTGCAAGCAGACTGGCTGGTTGGAAGTGATGGGTTGCGGCATGGTGCACCCGAACGTGCTGCGCATGTCCGGCATCGACCCAGAAGAGTTCCAGGGCTTCGCCTTCGGCATGGGTGCCGAGCGCCTGGCCATGCTGCGTTATGGCGTCAACGATTTGCGTCTGTTCTTCGACAACGACCTGCGGTTCCTGGCCCAATTCCGCTAGGCCCAATCGACGCAATTTCTAGGAGAACAGCATGAAATTCAGTGAACAGTGGCTGCGCGGTTGGGTAAACCCGCAAGTCTCCCGTGATGAACTGGTCGCCCGCCTGTCCATGGCCGGCCTCGAAGTCGACAGCGTGACCCCCGCTGCCGGCCAGTTCAGCGGTATCGTCGTGGGCGAAATCCTCGCCACCGAACAACACCCGGATGCCGACAAACTGCGCGTGTGCCAGGTCAGCAACGGCCAGGAAACCTTCCAGGTCGTCTGCGGCGCGCCGAACGCACGCCCCGGTATCAAGATCCCGTTCGCCATGATTGGCGCCGAATTGTCCGGCGACTTCAAGATCAAGAAGGCCAAGCTGCGCGGCGTCGAGTCGTTCGGCATGCTGTGCTCGGCCGCCGAGCTGCAGATCAGCGAAGAGAACGACGGCCTGCTGGAACTGGCGACCGATGCCCCGGTTGGCGAAGACATTCGCCAGTACCTGAACCTGGACGACGCCAGCATCGAGATCGGCCTCACCCCGAACCGCGGTGACTGCCTGTCGCTGGCCGGCCTGGCCCGCGATGTCAGCGCCCTGTACAACGTCCCGGTCACCCGCCCGGTAGTACCGGCCGTAGCGGCGGCCCACGACGAAGTGCGCCCGGTCGAAGTCTCTGCGCCGGCCGCTTGCCCGCGCTACCTGGGCCGCGTGATCCGTAACGTCGACCTGTCCAAGCCGACTCCGCTGTGGATGGTCGAGCGCCTGCGCCGCAGCGACGTACGCAGCATCGACGCCGCCGTCGACATCACCAACTACGTGATGCTCGAACTCGGCCAGCCGATGCACGCCTTCGACCTCGCCGAAATCAACGGCGGCATCCGCGTGCGCATGGCCGAAGAGGGCGAGAAGCTGGTGCTGCTCGACGGCCAGGAAGTTGCCCTGCGCGCTGACACCCTGGTCATCGCCGACCACACCCGCGCCCTGGCCATTGCCGGCGTGATGGGTGGCGAGCACAGCGGCGTCAACACCGAGAAGACCCGCGACCTGTTCCTGGAAAGCGCTTTCTTCGAGCCGATTTCCGTCGCCGGCAAGGCCCGTTCTTACGGCCTGCACACCGATGCCTCGCACCGTTACGAGCGTGGCGTCGATTCGCAGCTGGCCCGCGAAGCCATGGAGCGCGCTACCGCCCTGGTACTGGAAATCGTCGGCGGTGAGGCCGGGCCGATCGTCGAAGCGGTCAGCGAGCAGCACCTGCCACAAGTCGCTCCGGTGACCCTGCGTGCCGAACGCATCACCCAGATGCTCGGCATGGAGCTGGATGCTGCCCAGGTTGAGCAGATGCTCAACGCCCTGGAGCTGACCACCACGGCGAACGGGGCAGGGCAGTGGACTGTCAACGTCCCGAGCCATCGCTTCGACATCAGCCTGGAAGTCGACCTGATCGAAGAGCTGGCCCGCCTGTACGGTTACAACAACCTGCCGGTCCGCTACCCGCAAGCCCGCCTGGCGCCGCAAGCCCGCCCGGAAACCCGCGGCGAGCTGCCGAACCTGCGTCGCCTGCTGGTCGCCCGCGGTTATCAGGAAGCCATCACCTACAGCTTCATCGATCCGAAGCTCTTCGAACTGTTCACCCCAGGCGTAGAGCCGCTGCTGCTGGCCAACCCGATCTCCAGCGACATGGCCGCCATGCGTGCGTCCCTGTGGCCGGGCCTGGTCAAGGCGCTGCAGCACAACCTCAACCGCCAGCAAGACCGCGTGCGCCTGTTCGAAAGCGGCCTGCGCTTTGTCGGCCAGCTCGGTGACCTCAAGCAGCAACCGATGATCGCCGGCGTCATCACCGGCAGCCGTCTGCCGGAAGGCTGGGCCAACGGTCGCGACAGCATCGACTTCTTCGACGTCAAGGCTGACGTGGAAGCCCTGCTGGGTTACTCCGGTGCCCTGAGCGACTTTACCTTCGTCGCCGGCAAGCACCACGCCCTGCACCCAGGCCAGACCGCCCGCATCGAGCGCGACGGCAAGGAAGTCGGCTACCTCGGCGCCCTGCACCCAGAGCTCGCCAAGGCCCTGGACCTGGATCGTCCAGTGTTCGTCTTCGAGCTGGTATTGGGTGAGGTGGTCGAAGGCCGCCTGCCGAAGTTCAGCGAGCTCTCCAAGTTCCCGGAAACCCGTCGTGACCTGGCGTTGATCGCAGGACGTGATGTAGCTTCTAATTCGGTCCTTGAAGTAATTCGTGACAATGCAGGCGAATGGCTGACAGACCTCAGGCTGTTTGACGTCTACCAGGGTAAAGGCATTGATCCTGATAGAAAAAGCCTGGCCGTCGGCTTGACCTGGCAGCATCCATCGCGCACTCTTAACGACGATGAGGTGAACACTACCCTGCAAAATATCCTCACCTCGCTCGAACAAAGGTTGAACACCACGTTAAGGAAATAACGGCATGGGTGCTCTGACGAAAGCTGAGATGGCCGAAAGGCTGTACGAGGAGCTGGGGCTTAACAAGCGTGAGGCCAAGGAGTTGGTCGAGCTGTTTTTTGAAGAAATTCGGCACGCACTTGAAGAGAACGAGCAGGTCAAGTTGTCCGGTTTCGGCAACTTCGACCTTCGCGACAAACGCCAGCGGCCGGGCCGCAACCCTAAGACAGGGGAAGAGATCCCGATCACTGCACGGCGCGTCGTCACCTTTCGTCCAGGGCAGAAGTTGAAGGCCCGGGTTGAGGCCTATGCTGGAACCAAGCCATAACGACGAACTGCCCCCCATACCGGGCAAACGCTACTTCACCATTGGTGAAGTGAGCGAGCTTTGTGCGGTGAAGCCGCATGTGCTGCGGTACTGGGAGCAGGAGTTTCCTCAGCTCAACCCTGTGAAGCGGCGGGGGAATCGGCGGTATTACCAGCGGCAAGATGTGCTGATGATCCGACAGATTCGAGCGCTGCTCTACGATCAGGGGTTCACCATTGGAGGGGCGCGGTTGCGGCTCTCCAGTGATGAGGTGAAGGATGAGTCTAGCCAGTACAAGCAGCTGATTCGGCAAATGATTGTCGAGTTGGAAGATGTACTGGTGGTGTTGAAGAAGTGATCTGTCTTCGGTGAGTAGAAAGTTTTTTGAAAAAAAGCTTCCACTTATCATGTAGTTAAGGTAGATTCTTCATCGTTCTCAGCAACATCGAGAATGAGTTCGGGGCGTAGCGCAGCCCGGTAGCGCACTTGCATGGGGTGCAAGGGGTCGAGTGTTCGAATCACTCCGTCCCGACCAAATAATCCCAATGACTTAGCCACCCACGGGTGGCTTTTTCATTTCTGCGTGTGGGGACTTTTTCGGGACATCATCCGATTTTCCTCTTCAATATCGTCAGCACCGGCCCACGCGAGTCCGTTGTTGATACCCTGTTCGCAGCCTCAATCAGCTTGCCTAGCTCAGCGCCGGAGTAATGACTGGTGATGCTGCCGTTCTTGTGCCCGAGCAGTGACTTCCGATCCTCTTCAGTAACACCCGCAGCCCGCAGTCGGCGGCCGAAGGTGTGCTTCAAGTCGTGAATCCTGATCGAGGCATACCCAGGGTGAGCGGGGCGAAGGTTTTCCTCCTGCCAGAGTTTCGCCGCTCTCACCCTTGCCTTCTTCCAGGCCGAGTCGTTCATCCGGTGCATTGCGGTACCGTTGTAAGGAAACACCCACTCCTTACTGACACCGCGTTGCCGCTCGATGATCGACTTGGCCACGCTGTTCAACACCACCAGGCGCTCGTCGCCATTCTTCACGCCGGATCGGGCGTGCCTCCCGCCGAAGTCAGCGGGGATCAGGAAAACACTGGTCCCAAGTTCCGGCACCGAAATCTCCCAATCCCATCTCAGCTTACACACCTCCTGCTCGCGGCAACCCGTGTTCACCTTGAACAAGGCCATTGTCTGCAGGTGCCCGGGCAGCTCGTTGAAGAGAATCGACTGCTCTTCCCACGACATCGGGTAGGGCTTGCGGCTCGACTTCTTCTCTTCGAGCTTTTTCAGCATCGGCACGCTGTCCAACCAGGGCCGGCGATCTTCATCCCGCCACTTCCTCGCGCAGAGGGTCAGAACCCGAACCGCGCGCTCGATCGCGATGTTGATCGTCCTGTTGCTTACCGCCTTCTCGACGGTGCCGTCGGGCAACACCTTTTCCGTCTGTCGGTCTCGAATGAAAGGCTCAAATGCCTGGTCGTCGATGTGCGTCAGCGGCAGGTGGCCCAAGTAGGGGTGCAACTGCTTCATGCACAGGGCGGTTAGGTGAATCGAGGGTTGATCCTTGGACTCCAAGAGGTACCGCGTCGCGGCTTCCTCCCAGGTCCTGACCTGCCGCACGCCGTATACCTTCTGCTGGCGAAGTTTCTCCAGCTTGTGGATCAGGTACTGCTCGGCCTCCTCGCGGTCACCAGTGCCAGTGCTCTCTCGAATTCGCTCCCCTTTGTAGACTTTGTCGATTTGCCAGACACCGCCTTTCTCGTAGAGGCCGGTGATCGTTTTTCGCGCCATGTATCATCTCCTCGGCGCTCGCTGCGGGGCCGATTGTTGTCCTGTCCTGTGGCTTTTTCAATCGACTTTGCCTCGATGTAGGCGTCGGCCCACTCGTCTAGCTCCTGGCGGTCGAAGGCAACGCCCTGTTTTCCGATCGGGAATTCCCGTACGTTCGGCCTGACCGTCTTGTTGAATTCATCCCGGCACATACCGAGATACCCCGGGGCATCGCCGAATCGGATGAACCGGGGCTGAATACTGGAAGGCTTTGCTGCTGTGGCGTTCGCCATGTGTCTCTCCGTGCCAGTCAGGCCAAGAAGTGGTACCCGACCTTCACCGCTTTGGCGGCTTCCTCGGTGCGGAACATGAGCTTGGTTTTGCTGGTCCGGCCATAGGCCTCGTACTCAGCATCGACCCACCAGGCGCCGAACTTGCGGTACGGCTCGCCGAGGATCTTCGTGACGTAGTAGTCGATCAGGTTCATGGATGGTCTCCACGCCGCCGGTGGCGGCAGAGATGGGATTAGTAAGGGTGAATAGCTTCAGGAATAGGCTGCTAAAGTTCTGAAACTATTAAATTCGTCTGGACGTGAGGCTCGACCTATGAAGCCCTTTGATCGATTTGCTCACAATGGCGTCAAAAACGATCTCGAAAGGATAAAAAGTCACTTCCAATCGCAACGCGGTATTCAATTTGGGAGCAGCGGTGATGGAGAGCTCACACTGCGCACCGAAACTGTCACGGCCTACGTCAGGAAGTACCGAGTAAAAGAGGGATGGAGGGTGGTTTTCTGGCGCAGTGGCAGGGCTGAAGGAGAACGTTTACTGATGTCAGAGCAAGAGGTTATCCATCTGCTTGCGGAGCAATTTTCCTGATCGGCATCCTCGCCCGGGCATGTCGGCGGGCTTGATTTGTAGGGGGAGGGGTTAGGCTCGCGCTTCGAAAAGATCGAACTGCGGCGCCGGGGTGTCGCGAAGGGTGATGGCTTCCGTTATGCGCTGCTGCGCAGTAATGAAATGCTCTTCGTCCTGCTCGATACCGATGAAGTGACGGCCTAACTGGATGCAGGCAACGCCGGTCGTGCCGCTGCCCATGGTGTTGTCGAGCACCACCTGGTCGGGATTGGTGTAGGTGGCAATCAGAAATCTCATCCAGCTGACCGGCTTCTGCGTTGGGTGGAAGTTGGCCGTCTGCTTGTCGCTCGAGAAAAATTGCACTGATCGCGGGTACCGGTCCGTCGAATCGTATTCGGTGAGCAACAGGGCCTTGCCGTAGCACTCCGAGTTGACCGTCTTGCGCTTTGCTGTGCGCCGCTCGTGGCCGGTGGTCATCTGTGGGTTGTACACGGGCTGGCGCCGGTAGAAGACCTGGGCGCTCTCGTGCGCCCGAAGCGGCTGCTTCTTGGCGTTGAGGAAGCCGGTCGCGTTGCCTTTCTCCCAGATCCATTCGTAGCGGTAGTCGCGCGGATTGCTGGCGACCACCAGGGAGCTGAAAGGCTGGGCCGCGCAGAGGACGATGGCCGCCTCGGGCTTGGCGATTCTCAAGTACTGCTCCCACAGCGGGGCGAAGGGGATCACCACATCCCAGGCGCACTGGGTTGTACCGTAGGGCAGGTCAGCCAGCACCAGGTCGACGCTGGTGTCTGGGATCGACCTCATCACCTTCAGGCACTCGCCTTGATACAGACTGACTTCGCTCATCGAGGCCCCCTGTAGATCAGGTAGGCCATGTACATCAGGGGCAGGATCATTGGCATAGCTCCTTCGGCACCTGGACGGTATCGCCGAGCTTTGTGAGAACGAGGGTGCGGCAGAAGGCAACCAGCGCGTTTGGCCCGTAGAGCCAGATACCAGCGCCTGCCGGGCCGGCGCTGTACCGGCAGCTGCTGTCCTCCAGGTGCGGGTTGTGATGGGCGCTGCCGAGGTGCTTGTCGATCAGCGGCCCGCCAAGCGTCCAGTCTTCCCACGGGTTGTACCGCTTGGTGTGGGCGGTGGCATGACCTTGGTACCGGGCAAATACCCGCCAAGGTACGGCGTTGTAGCCAGGCTCCGCCAACTGCAGGCTCAGTCCCTCGACCCTTCCGACCGCCCAGCCAAGAGCCTCGCCGACCAGGTTGGCCGTCTTCACTTCGATCAGGTCGGGCGCCAGAGCGGCTGTAGGTTCGGGCTGGGCTTCGTGCGGGGAGAGATGGCGCTCGTTGCCGTAGGTATTTTTTTCAGGCATGACTTCGTCCTTGGCCGCTTTAGCGGCTGACTTTTAAGGTGGAGAGATGGTGTTTTGATGTCAGGAAGGATTTCATTTTGAGATCGCGTGGCTCATGATTTGGCCAACTACGGATCCATAAGGGCGCACTGAATGAGTAACTTTGAGTTTTTAGAGGACGTAGTAGGGATTAATGACGAAGGCGCTTACTGCCACCCCTACAAGCACACCGTTCGAGGTCAGAAAGGAAAATTCAGCTACAGCTTCGAAGCCCACAACCGAGATTTCATACCTGCGTCCGCTGAAGAGTTGATTGCACTGATAGAAAACGGCCGGTTTGATCTGCAAGGCAAAATTAGAATGGTGCCGGCAGACAGCACGGACACCAAAAAAAATGGAGCAATGCGTGTTGCATTTTATAAGGGTCATAAACCGCCCTTTGCTTCTATGAAACCGGTGAGCACTATCCGAGGCTCGACAGACTCTACCGAGCAATATTGGTGGGTTAACCATAAACAAACCCACCTGGATGAATATGCCGGTGGCTACATTTGGTCCCCCAAAGCAAAGCGCAATGGTGGTGTCAACGAGACCTATCAAAACCTTACAAAGGCCCGCGTTGGGGACAAAATCATCTCGTATGCTGAAGGCGTGGTTAAAGCCATTGGGGTGGTGACGAAAGGCTTTGCTGAAGCTCCTATTCCTAAGACTCACTGGGATGCTGCCGATTACTGGTCGCAATCGGGCTGGGAGGTCTTAGTTGAGTGGTTGCCGCTCCCGACTTGGGTGAGGCCGAAAAATTTTATTGATCGAATCGCACCTATGTTGCCAGGTAAGTACTCACCTCTTCAGCAGAATGGCGATGGAAACCAAGGGTGCTATTTGGCTGCGATTTCGCCGGAGCTAGGAAGACTGATCCTTGAGTTGGCTGTGGAGGTTGATTCATCAGCTAGTCAGTTAGCGCATGAGCTGGAGGTCGAGGGGAAAGAAGCTATCGAAACCGATAGCCTTGCTGCAGCAGACCTCACTGAAACAGAGAAGGAACAACTGACGCGCGCCCGAGTTGGTCAGGGCATCTTTCGGCAGCGAGTGGTCCAGGTCGAAAAACGGTGTCGATTGACTGGAGTGGACAATCTTGCATTCCTGGTTGCCAGTCATATTAAACCTTGGCGTGACTGCACAAACGAGGAGAGGTTGAGCGGCGATAATGGACTGCTGCTGTCTCCGCACGTGGATAGGCTGTTCGACCGTGGTTGGATTTCGTTTACGAACGAAGGTACGTTGCTCGTTGCGTCTGGAGCTGTTGCCGTTGTGGCTGCATGGCGACTTCCTCAGGAAGCCTTAGGTGGAAAATTCAACTCCGTGCAACGTAAATTCCTAGAGCATCATCGCAAGCATATTTTCCAGTCCTAGAAGGATCAAAGAATACCGGCTGACTGCGAATCTCAAGGCTGTACTCGATCATCGCCGTCGCTAGGGAAGATCGCCATGAGGGTATGGCGGTATGTGTTGCTGGATCGGTTTTCTGTGGGCCTGGAGATACCTCACCGGGGCTGGCGTGATTCTGTGGCGCTGGAGTTGGCTACGCTTAACGTATCGCAGAGAGGTGCGCGTTATGAGCGAGCGTGACAGTAAAGAGACGCTAATGTCGGGCTGTGCGGGCTGTGGGGAGGCAATGGACTTCGATCCCGATGACCCAAGGCCCGAGTTTGAGTTCCAGTGTGAGCACTGCCAAAAGGTCAATATCGTGATCTGGGGGGTAGGTGAGCCGCCCCATTGGTATACGGAAATCAAACCAAATTCACACGATGCCGATGCTTCGGCGCAATAGATGTGAGTGGTTAAGCCGCCTTCAGCAGCGCTTCACCCTCTGGCCGGCCAGCGGCGGTCATGCCGAACACTGCGAATGTGCTCATGAGGATATCCGATAAGTTTTCGTCTGCTATGACTGGCTAGGCTTAACGAGATGGAGCAAGATCGCTCGCTGGATTCGATCAAGGAGATGGTGATGAGAAAGATCACGTTGAAGGGCTTGCTGAATATTCCTGAGAAGGATCATTTAGCTGAGTCGGACATCACGGTTCATTGCTGGGCAGAGGGAACCAAGACCAAGCAAGTGGCCCACCGGAACGAGCAAGGTGAGGTAGTCGCGAGATACGAGGTTACCTATCGACAGGATCGTGAGTCTGGTTCCGGTACTCTTACTTGGCGAAAATCTGATTGGGAGCCCATCGTTTAGACGGGCTGCAACAGAGCGACTCCCAGAAGCGCGTCGGCGCTGAATGCTCGCACTAAGGCTCTGTAGTCGGTTATAAACCAGAGCTGGCGGGCAGCACCGGAGGAACAGGCGGCTTCAGCCTTTTCTTTGATAGCCATGATCGCGTTGGCTCCGTGTCACTTCACGACCTCTGGCCAAGAGCAAGAGTATGCCGCCCAAAGAACTTGGACGCCTGCGACGCGCACGCCGGTGCTCCATCCGCCGAGCCCGGCGAACATATTGATTGCTGTGGGCATAGGGATACCTCGCGGCTATAGTGCTCCCAATTTCTGAGGGGGACGATGATGTCGATTTGCTTTGCGATCACGGACGGGGACTGGGCGCTCACGAAGGACGTGTTCAGCGTGATTGGAACGATCGTTAGCGCAATTGGTGTAGGGTTGGCCGCCTGGATTGGATTTGCCGGCCTGGCAACATGGCGCCGCCAGCTGAAGGGCACGTCTGATCACGAGCTTTCGCGCAGAGCATTAATTGAGCTTTATCGATATCGGGATGCAATGGAGCAGGCCCGCCTATCTGGAATGCTTGGGTGGGAATTCCAGCTTTCAGCGGATGAAGCTGCGGGGCTATCCTTTACCGAGAAAAACCACCTTGAAATGCGAAAGGGCTACCAACGTAGACTCGAAGCACTTCGCGCCGCTCGTGAGCCGATCCATATCACTTTGTTAGATAGTGAGGCGGTATGGGATAAGACGCTCACTGAGTTATATATGCCGTTATTCAAGCTACATCATGAGTTTGCGCGATACGTGGAACTCTCCTTAATCACGTCCGACCCAAGAGAAGATGAAGACGACCGGAGTCAGTACCGTGAAATCCTAAGCGCTCGGAGGAAAATAATGTACGCTTCGCCTGATGAAAAGGGTGATGACTTCAGGCAGGAGTTCGAAAGAGCTTGTGCGGCCGTAGAGGCATATTTGAAAGATAAGCGCTTGTAGAAGCTTCGGTTTTGGATGGTTTGTTCATTAGTCCCCGCAAAAGCAATCGATATCTTCAGACAAGTAATCGAAGTCGAAGTCCGTTTGTCTTGCGCGCTGGTCCGCTGACCAGGCCAGCGACCTGTAATTGGGCCGGTCCTGCCGGAATACCTGGCAGAACCGCTCTTCGGTACCAGACCACCAGATCACCCTGGATGGGTCTTCCTGGATGGTCCTGATCAGCTTGGCCTCGTTCTTCTTCCAGCAAAGGTCGCAATTGCCGTAGTCCGAATCCATGCCCAGGTCGAAAGGCTGGTCGCGCCAGAATGCGGCCACGTCTTCCTTGATGATGCCGGCAACGTAGGAAGGGCAGACGCTGTCCCATCGGGCATTGCCGCGTTCGTTGGCGGTCATCATCCGGCTGTAGCGGCGTGGCTCGTCGTAGCGGATGCCGACAATGCAATCCCACTCTTCGTAGCCCAGGGCGCGCATGTGCTTCTCGCCGATCTTCACTTTGAGGTAGGCGGTGCACATGTTGTTGCTGAAGTTCGGCAGCACCGCCGGCAGGTTCTTCTCCACCTTCCGGTAGGCCTCGTAGTACTCGAGCATCATGGTGAAGGGCTCGCCGTTGCGGCTGGCCGTCTCGAAGTCGACGATCTTGTACCAGGGCGCGTCGTCCGGCTGCCCGTACACCCGGCACCACTCCATCCAGACGATTTTGACCCCCCAGTGCTTGGCCATGGCGTCGATGAAGACCAACGTCTCCTCGCGCTCCTTGCCGGTGTTCTGGAAGAAGGCGTGCACTTCTGCCGGTAGCTTGCCGCCGTGGGCTTCGAGGATTTTCCAGAGCATGTGCCCGCTGGTGCGACCACCACTGACGCCGATCTGCGCCGGTCCAGTGATCTGATAGGGGTTCATGGCAATCTCCATTGCAGGCGCCGCCCTCGCCGGGGAGGCGTGAAAGTTGGTATTTGTGATGGCTCTGTGCTATCGCTTAGCAATGACATGAGGTCGCTCAGCACCGCACAGGAGATGGCGATGGATATCGAGCCAAGCAATCAGCAAGTAGCAATCGAAGTCGGGATTGAAGAAGAGCAAGTGGAGCGGTATCGACGCGAATCGTTGCTGTTGGGAGATGGATCTTGGCTTGTCCATTTCGCCTATGAGATGCCGAAAGAGCTCCGGCGGCGTTTCACTGGAAGCTTCACTGCGATAGTGAAGGCGGATACGCCTGGCGAGGACGCCCGCGAGTTTGGCGAGCATTTCAGCTTGCCATAGTCGGGGAGGCGTTATCGTTGAAGAGGGGAAGGCGCCGCAGTTGGCGCGCATTGTTCTGCTGGGCTATCAATTCATGTCTGACTCGACCTGGTGGAGGTCGCCATGACACTGAAAAGCGATACCGAAGCTCTTGCCTCGATTGAGGAAGAGGCAAAGGCGATGTTGAAGAAGATCGGGCTGCCGGATGACCAGGTGAAGAAAGAGGTGGTCATCTGCCTGCGCCAGATCATCGCGATTGCCCGCTACCGGAAAGGCCTGCGCGCCGACCCTGTCGTTGAGTAGGGGAAGGCGCTGGCGGGCAGCGCCGTGGTGGCGTGATTTGTGGAAGTGGGGTATTGCTGGCGCTTCAGAGAAGGAGCGTTCTATGAACTTGGCCGCAATCGTGGAATGTGGGTCCATCGCCGCTGGAATTTTATCTGCGGGTTGCTGGATTAGGGCTGCCGTTGTGAGGACAGACCCGCCTGAGGAACTGAAGGGCATGCCGGATGGTGAGTACATGGGCGGCACCGTATTCAACGGTGGCGACTTGATTCCTACCTTACGCAAACAGGCTTGGTGGAATAGCATCGCTGCCTTCGCGGCTGCTGCCTCAGTTTCTCTACAGGTCCTTACAAAGCTGCTGTGACCAAGGTGGCATGCGTGCCACGGCGGAGGGTCAGGCGGAGTAGAGACGCTCGAAGTCGTTTGCCGGAAACTTGGTTCGGGCGCGGAACTGCTTGAGTGCGGCCTTGTAGCTTGCCTTGGCTTCCTTCAGGGTCGGAGCCCACTCGCCGACGACTTCGAGCGTCTCGTATGGCGACCAGCTCGCGGAGTTGTAGTGACGTCGATATTGGCGATACACGCTACCACGGGGGTAGCGCACCATCCGGTACTCTCGTGCACCCCACTCGCCGCGCTGCTGGTACTGCGGCATGTTGATTCCGAGGAAGTGAGCGAAGCCGTCGTAGCACTCGCACTCTTCTAGGTAGGCATCGAACTTGGTGCGCTTGGCCGGCGGAGGGGGCGGCGGCAGCCTGTCCAAAGCGAACTGCTTGCCCTCGTCCGTGGCGCGGTACACCACCTCGTCCTCGGAGCAGAAGGCCGGGGCCTTCCCGCGGGTCATCAGGCCGGCGGCTACCAGAACGTCCAGGTTGTTGGAGTCGTCGTAGCCTGGGCTGGTGAGGAAGTAGTTGCGGCTGATGCTGCGGCGGTCTGATCGCTCGGCGCTCAGGCCCAGGGTGTGCCAGAGCAGGCCGAGCTGCTTTTGAGTCGCTTCGATCATGGCTCTCTCCATGCATGCGCCGCCCTCCGTGGCCGGATGCGGCATGGTGGCAATTTGGTTTGGGATGGGGTATTAAGCTCAACCCGCAGCTTTGCGGGTGATGAGGAGTTTTGAATGCGCGGAAATGTCGTGAAGCGGGTTGGAGATTTTCGGATCTTTGAGGAACTGGACGAGAAGGGAGATGTTGTAGGTTTTACCGTGGTCAGTCCGGATGGCACTGTCTCCTCGGTATTCCTAACATTGGATGAAGCAATCGCGCACGCAACCAAATTGCATAAGGTGTATGACGCCGGTCTCACCTTCTAAGCTATGAGTCGTTCTGTGCGGTAGTTAATTCCGCACGGCGGAAAGCAGCTTCAAGCTTCCGCGCCACAGCCGGTGACACCGTGATCTCGTGGCGCGGAGGCTCCAGAAGCGGCAGTGCGCCGCCCGGGCCCAGCCCATGCAGGTGATGAATCATCAGCGTCATCGCCTCACCCTGTTCCTCGATTCCAGCCCATTCCATCAGCTCCAGAAGGGCCTGTTTGGTCCCTGGTCGAACCCTCAAGCGCAGCTCCTCTTCCTGCACCCTCGCGGACTTGGCGCGCCGGCGCTCGTCACGCTGCTGCTGCGTCAGGGCCATCAGCGCCTCCATTTCGCACGAACGCGGTGCCCGGGGCGTACTCCAGCAGGTCGCAGACCCGGTTGATGATCTTGAGCGCCGCGTCGAACACCTTTGCGTCGTCCGGCTCGCGGGCCAGGCGCTTCATGTTCGGCTGGTGCTCCAGGCATACCTTGTCAACCAGGCGCCGTGCCAGCCTGCGCAGATGATCAGCGCTGTCGTGAAAGCGCAGGCTCAGCGCGAAGGCCAGCGCGACCTCATCAGCACGGTACTGGCCGCCGCTGCGGGTGTTGTACAGCTTCTTGACCGGCCGATTCATCCAGGCCGGCAGGGTTACGATTCCAGAGGGTGCTTTCTGCATTTCGGTGCTCCGTGAGGCCGCTGGGCGGCAGGTGGAACTGGTCTTGCCGGCGGCGCTGGCGGACCTGATTTTTTAGACCGGACCGTCGCATCGCTTGCCCTCAACCTTGGGATAGTCGACGCCGAAGAGGTGGATGACCCGGCAGAACTTGCGATCGGAGATGCCCAGCTTTGTCTTGGCTTCGTGCCTGTTCAGTCCAGCATCGCGCAACTGGGTGATCTTGGCGGCCAGGGCCTTGTCCGCTTCGGGGTCTGCATAGGCCCTGTTCTTCTCCCCGCGACCGCGCTTGGGATCGGGCCTGAAGCAGAAGCAGCCTTCCATAGCCGCCCGGTACAGCGTGGTCTGGGCCAGGCCTGTGTGCTCCATGGCTTCGGCATAGGTCATGGTCTTGGCCAGCTTGCGCAGCTCGGCCAGCTGCTCTTGGCGCTTCTGTGCCTTCTGACTGATCGGCTCTGGCTGCACGGCTCGAACTTGCTCGATGTCGCGGTGCGGGCGGTGCGGCACGTACTGGAAATCGTCGAGCACGATGATGCTGCCTCCAGAGGCAAGGAAGGCCGCTTTTGCGGCCTCAAGGTCAATGGATTGGTTCATGCTCACCTCACTTGATGCGAATCGAGCTCTCGCCGCGCTCCAGGTGCGCCCAGGCTGGCTCGGGTCTCAGTTCGTGTTCGCAGCCTTCGCCAGCGGCCATGCGCTTGCGGACGGCGTCGTTGTGCTCGCGGTTGGCCTTGAGCTTGGCGGCGATAGCGTTCTTGTCCGGAGCGATCTTGGTCACCACCGAAGTCAGCTCATCCGGTACCGCCTGCTCGTTGTCGACGATCACCTTTTCCTTACCGGTGACCAGGCTGATGGTGAACAGAGGACGCTTGATCGACTTGATGTTGGCGGCGTCCATGTTCCGACGCAGGTAGTCAGTGATCGCCGTGACGCTGTTGGTCTTGATGCGCTTGAGCTCGCTCAGGCGATCGATCTCGGCGTCGATGGCGCCGATGTCGCCCTCAATGTTTCGCCGCAGCATGACGATGTTGTCGGCCTTCACATCGAACTCACCCTGGATGCCAGCCATGGTGTCCTGAATTGCCTGCTTCAGGCCTTCATCATCGGTGTCGCACATGGCGGCCAGTTCGGCCATTTGCCCGGTGAGCGCGTAGAGTTGGGTCATGCTGCTGCCTCCTGAGGTTTGCCCGACTCGAGGTTCTTCAGCTCGAGCGAGATCCGCGCCGCGCCTTTCTCATCCTTGCGGCCAATGAGCTTGCGCACCGCGTGGTCGTGGATCTTCTTGCGCTCATGCGGCGTAACGGCCTTCTGCATGGTCTCGATCGTGTCCTTGATGAAGTCCAGGCGCTCCTGCTGCTGCCGATCGATCTCTGCCTGCCGGTCCTCTGCCTGCTCGATCGCCTGGTCAGCTTGGAGCTGCTGGACGTAGTTCACGTCGTCGAACATGCCCAGGAACACGTCAGCGCTGAAGCCGAGCATGGAAAGGGCCTTCTTGATGGCGTCGGTCAGCGACTTCTTCGGCGCCTCGCCGTCGGTGGTGGTGCCGTACTTCGACTTGTAGAGGTATTGGGTGCACCCGTACTGCTCGATCTCGCCGCGCTGGCCATCGAGCACAAACCAGAAGTTGATCTTGATGGTGTGGTTGAGCTCGTGGCCCAGGCTGACGCGCTTGTCGCCTTCACCGCTGAACATCTCGGCGCCCTTGTCAAAGCGCTCCTCGACCACATTCCAGCCAAAGCCGATACCGGCCGGCCCGAATACCTCGGTGGCCTTCATAATCATGGCGGTGCCGTTCAGGCTGGTGATCTGCTGGCCGCCGACCTTGGCGTCCTTGGTGAATCGGGTGTCGGTCGTCTGGACCTTCTCCCAGATGCGCAAGTTGGTAGTGGACATTGGAAAACCTCGCGCCAGGCCGGCGCCGTCAGTGGAGTAGGGGAAATGCCAGGTCACCCAGGACTGGAGGTATTGCCCAGGCCCTGGCTGCGGTGGATGGTTGCGCGCTCTCGCCGCTTACGCTCCCGAAGGGGTACGGTTATCCCGAAGGCCCGCCGTGCTCGGGTGTGAATTCAGGAAGTGATGGTGCCGGCCAGGGCGCTTAGGAGGAGCCAGCCGGTGCAGAAGGTGAGGGCGATGAACGAGCCGCGCCAGGTAGCGATGCGGCGGGCGCGCTGGTAGCCGGTCATGGCCGAGGCCTCACAGCGATGCGCCCGGCCTTGATGGCGGCTACGAGCTTGGGCGGCAGGGAAGAGACAGGAACCTCGCGCGGTAGCCCTGCGCCGATGATGGCCAGGCTGCGCTCGATCTGCTCAAGCTGCTCGTCGATCAGGGACTTAACCGGTGCAGTGCTCATGCAACCTCCTTGCGCCCACCAACGATCTTGTTGAGGCGCCCGCAGTAGTGGTTGAACTCTTCGATGGTGATGCGCTGGTCGGCCATCATTTCGGTGAGCTGCTTCTGGATCATCACGGACCAGCTCACCGGAGTGGATGGATCGGCCAAGGCATCCAGCTCGTTGTCGAGCAGGACATGCGGGCTCATAGACCGGCCTCGTCAGCCTCATGCCTCAGGCCCTGCTCGACGTACTGGTCGAGCATGCCCTCGGCTATCTCGTACAGCTTGCCGTTGACGTGATCGCTCGTACCGACGATGTCCTCGACCATGCTTTTCACCGGTCCGCCGGCCTTCGCCTGGAGCAGGAGGAGGGCGAGGGCGGTGATGTCGTCCTGCTCGGCTTCCTGCAGCGACCGCAGGTGCTCGGCGACCTTGGCCACGAACTCATCCTGGCGAACCCCAACCGGGCCGCCGAAGCGCTGCGGGATCAGAACGTCGCAGCCGCCCACCAGGGCCTCGGCGTTGCTCTCGATCCAGTTCTGAGCCGCTGCCTGATACGCAGAATCATCGTCAGGCTCGGCATAGTCATACCGCCATTGTGCTGCTCGAAGTGCGCCCATGGCGTCCTCCTGTTGGGTTGTGCGGCCGCATTGGTCAGGAGCCAGGCGCGGGTGACCAAACCCACCGTGAAGGTGGCCTGGCGCCTGCCAATGCGGTCGATGTGAAGGGAAGGGGATGCAGCAGGATTCAATCGACGCTGATTTTTCCGCCGCCAGGCTTTGCGATGGTCTTGAGCATCTCGCGCTGAAGTTCGCCGATAGCCCAGGCGGCGGCCATCACAGCCACGTCACGGCACATCGCGCCTTTCACGTCGAAACCCTCAACGCTGATGCCTTCCTTGGTGATGCTCACGCGCCCGAATTTTCGGATCTTCATCTCATCGTCAGTTGCGTACATGGCTTCCTCCAGAGTTGATTCCCAAAGCACCCGGTCGCCCAGGTGCTTCAGTGAATCGTTCTGTCCCATTACCGCCGGGATGGCGGGGCGCATTGCATGCCCGGGTCGTTCTCTCAGTTAGGGCGTTTCACCTTCGTCAGCCGTACAGGGTGATCCCTGTCGTGGGCAGCCTTTCGGGGCTGTCTGGCGCCGGTCGCCGGTAGAGGCAATGCGGTCTGTTGGTTGTTGCGCTGGTTGTTAAAGAGCGGTGGCCTTTGAGGGCCTCTGCAGTCCCAGGTGAGTGACTGCTTGAAATGAAATTTAGCCAAGCGCTAAAGCTGCGTCAATAGCTGTGAGCTAAATTATTTTCGCTGGGCGACAAATTACCGCAGAGCGAAAATTTTCAGAGGCAGGGCTTTACGCGAGATTTAGCACTGAGATATGCTTCCCAAATCACTGTACGAATATACAGCATTCTAGGAGGGAGCCATGGAAAAGCGGAACAAAGTCGCATCCAATCAGCGTCATGAAATGACCGGTCTAGAGCGCCTAGGGCTGCGCGTTTCGTCGATGATCAATCATCCGATCGCGCAGATGCAGCGCTGGGTTACGATCCATCGCTTAGACACGGATGGCGAAGCAGAGTGGGAGGAGGTGATGGGATTGCTGGCCGAAACGCCAGAGCTGGACCTGACTTTCAACGACGACGAAAGCGTGACGGTTCGGTGGGAGCCGCAGAGCGCCGACGATCGAGACGACCTGATTGTGGATAAGGATTGCGAAGCGGAGAAACTGGAAGAGGAGGCGCCTTTCTGACAGGCATAAAAAGCCCGCTTTGCTGCGGGCCTCACACTTAATGCTGGTTAGTGACCGACAAATTTTGCTGCAGTGAAAGCCAAGCCAGCTAACGCGGCAGCAACACCGATGAATTTCCATGTCTGATCGTTGAGCGATTTCTGAAATGCTACCGCCAGATCCTGAATGTCCTTGCTACTCGCACGGACAAACCCGTTGAGGTCGTCTTTGGTAGCGATTGCGGCTAGGTCCGTTTTCGTTGCCATGGACGACTCTATGGAGTCGAGTCGCATCTCAATACGAACAAGCCTCTCCCGTAAGTCAGGAATTGCTTTTTCCAGTGCTGCAACGCGGGCGTCCAAGTGATCTCCTCCAGGTGGTTCTCCCCCGCCAGTGTAGCTTCCATCGCCGCGATTCCCATTTTTTCCGCCGTTAATGCCGAAAAGGGAGGGCTTTCGATCTCCGCCGCTCATTGATGATCCTTGTTCTGAAGCCAATCTAAAAGCGTGCTGCCGATGGTGAGCCGCATGTTTCCACACTTGTTGCAATGGATAGCAAAGGCTAAGGCGAAGGCAGTATCCCTGTTGAATGCGGGAAGGCGGAGCGATACTGGTCCTTCGCCATCGCCGATATGAGTCCATTCATTAGACCCACAATTATCACACGGATGTTCAGTTCCCATTTCAGCGTAGAAGGCATCGAGCTCATCAAATGTGACTGCTCTTAGCCGCGCTAGCTGTTTCGTTTCGGCCGTTTGTTCAGTGATCTGTTCATCGGTCATTTCTTACTCCACACCGTGTAGCTATAAGGCCGATCACGTTAAAAAATGATGAGCCTGTGAAAGCGTTGTAGATGCTTGGCTAAACCAAATGCGCGTTCCACACCAGCAGCACCCTGGCTTGGATGTATGTCATATCCCGGCGGATCAGCCGGTCCTTGTGCCTGGTGTTATCCGAGATCATCTCAAAATGGTCTTCATCAGCTACCTGCAGGCGCTTGATGTAGATGTGGTCATCCCAGTAGAAGAGGTAGATCCCATCGCCCACGAACTCGCGGACGTTGATGTTCACGATCAGCGGGTCGCGGTGCTTGATCGTGGGCTCCATAGACTGGCCCCAGCCGGTAACCACCTTCAGGTGGTAGTGCTCTTCGAACTCAACGCCTAACTCGCGGAGATGGCTCGGGCTGATTCGGACGTCCTTGAGTAGCTCAGGGAAGTCGTGGGCGTTCTGACCCCCGCCCATTGCCGCCCTGACGTCGTAGTGAGCGATCCACACCTCATCCCCAACCAGTCCCGGCCGATCGAAGTCGGCTTTCACTACACCGCTTTCGCCTGCTTCGGCTGTAGTAGCAGGTTCTTCCGCGGCAGCTAGAAGCCTTTGGCGCGTTTCCTCAGGAATGCCTTTTCCGCTTTTGGCCAGCATCTGTTTAACCAGCTCGGCAGCTGAAAGCTTGCTGTCCACAGCTTCGACTTGTGGCTGGAGATCGTCGCTCGCTGGAATCGAATCAAACCAACCCCGCGGCAACCCCTCGACCTCCTCGATTCTCCGGGCAACGTCATCGCCCAGGTTCTTCGCCGTCTTGTCCGAAAGGATCTGGCTAAGGTGCGCAGGCGCCATCCCCCAACGCTCAGCGCAGGATCCCTTTCTCTGGCTGCCGATCAGCTTGACCAGGTTGTGCTTGCGAATCTCATAGATATCCATGACGCGAAGAATGCCAGTGTTTAGCTCGGTGCTAAATGTGCGCAAAGCTAAATTCTCCTTGCCTGAATATTAGCCATAAGCTAAATTTCGCCCTATATGTAAGGAGAACCCACATGAATGATCACCTCCGTGATTGGTTGGGCAGGGCCACAAATGAACGACGCCAGCAGGTAGCTGCTGAAGCGAGGACCACCGTCGGCCATCTGTGGCAGCTCGCAGGTGGTCATCGGAAGGCCTCCACCGAACTCGCCGAACGACTTCAGGACGCCTCAAACGGCGAAATCACCATCGCCGGGCTGCGTCCCGACCTGATTCCGTTTGCACGTAAAGCGCTCAAGGGCGCTGCGTAACCAATTCCATAGCCGCAAGGAGCTACCCAAGCATGTACACAGACCCCAGCCAGAAGCGCGACATTCCGGTCAAGGTTCGTTTCGAGCCAGTCCTTGACCGAATCCTTCGGAAGGCTGCGAGCAGAACCCGCATGCAGCACGCCACGTATCTGTACGAAATCATCGAGTGGGCCGTCGAAAACGGCGTGATCGAGGAGCTGATGCAGCCCAAGAAACAAGATATCGCGGGCTGAGGCCCCTTTGGAGGGCCGAATGTTTTTTGAAATGAGCAAGTTGTCGCCTGGCGCCAGACGACGGATCGAGGCCCTGATGAGGGCCAATGAATGGACCCTCGAAACAGCGCTGAACGAGATGGCATTGGAAGCCGTCTCGGCTGGAGCTACATCCGCCGCCGGGCGGAGGAAAGCCAAGGTGCTACAGCTGGTGCCCCTAAAAAGGGCCTCAGAGAGGGACTCTTCAGGGTAGGGCAGAGGCCCTCTCTGAATTACAGGCACAAAAAAGCCGGGATAGCGGCCCGGCTCTCTGCAACACAAAACTCTGAGGTGAATTATGCATATGCAGACCCAAAGTGTACAGGCCCTCTCAAGGGTCGCGCCACAAAATGCGAACCACGATTCCGTGGCGCGCACGATGTCATCCCGCGAGATCGCGGAGCTGACCGGCAAGCGTCATCCGGACGTGAAGCGCGACATCCAGGTAATGGCTGATGACCTTCACGAAGATGTGAGCAGTTTTGCGCGCATCTACCTGGACAGCATGAACCGCCAGCAGACTGAGTACCTGCTGGATCGTGAGCACACCGACTGCCTACTGACTGGCTACAGCGCCGCGATGCGCATGGCGGTAATCAAGCGTTGGTGCGAGCTGGAGGAGGGCGCTGGTAGGGTGATCGCAACCTTGCCCGATTTCTCCAATCCTGCCGCCGCGGCCCGGGCCTGGGCTGAGCAGTATGAGCAACGCCAGGTCGCCCAGCAGGCCCTGGCCATCGCTGCACCTAAGGTGGAGTTTGTCGACAAGTACGTAGACTCGACCGGCCTCAAAGGCTTCCGCCAAACAGCCAAGCTGCTGAGGGCCAATGAGGCCCGCTTCCGCGAGTTCTTGCTCGACAAGAAGATCATGTACCGCATGGGCGGCGAGTGGCAGGCCTACCAGCAACATATCGATGCTGGCCGTTTCGACATCAAGACCGGTACCAGCGAAAGCGGTCACGCCTTCAATCAAGCCAAGTTCACCCCCAAGGGCGTCACCTGGGTGGCTGGCCTGTGGGCGCAGTACAACCTGGAGGTCGAATGATGGCCCGCTCAAGAAACATCAAGCCAGGGTTCTTCTCGAACGAACACCTGGCAGAGCTCGATTTTGCTACACGCCTACTGTTCATCGGCCTCTGGACCGAGGCTGACAGGGAAGGGCGCCTCGAGGATCGTCCCCGGCGCCTGAAGATGGCCCTGTTCCCCGCTGACAACGTGGACATCGATCGCATGCTCGATGACCTGGATCATTTGGGGTTCATCAAGCGTTACACCGTTGGCGACGTGAAGGCCATTCAGGTCATCAATTGGTCGAAGCACCAGAACCCGCACGTCAAGGAGGCCAAAAGCACCGTCCCTGAAATGCCCGTATTAGACGCATGCCAGGGAAAGCATGAGGAAAGCACCGTGCAAGCACCAGACTCGCACAGTTCTTTCCCTGCTGATTCCCTCTCTCTTGATTCCGGATTCCTGATTCCTGATTCCCTCAACCCGTCGCCCGCGCCGGTCGATTCCGCCGAGCTGTTCGCGCGGTTCTGGAAGCTGTATCCGCGCAAGGTTGGGAAGGACAAGGCCGAGAAGGCCTGGGCAAAGCTCAAGCTCACTGCGGACCTGTTCGACACCATCGTCACCGCCCTGGCCAAGCACCGACAGTTGCCCGGCTGGACCAAGGACAGCGGCCAGTTCATCCCGCATGCAGCCACCTGGCTCAACGGGAAGCGCTGGGAGGACGAGGTCGAGGTTCCTGCTGACAACGTCCACCATCTGCCCACCAGCCGCCACCACGGCTTTGCTGATCGCGACTACACCGCAGGCCTGAAGCAACGGGAGGACGGCAGCTATGCGCTCTGAAAAAGTCGTCCAGATCGATCAAGGCGCGGTCGTTGCCCGCATCCAGCCAGCCGAGTGCGAGAAGCACGGCGCCTTCGAGCAGAAGGTCACCATCCTGCTGGGCAAGGCTCTGCGCAGCCACTGCCCTGAATGCGCTCGCATCGCCAAGAAGGAGCGCGAGGCGCGCGCAGATGCTGAGCAGGCCCTGTACGTGCGCCTGGCGATCTCCCGCAAGCTGGGTGACTCGCTGATTCCGAAACGCTTTGCCGACCGCTCGCTGGCGAACTACAAGGCCGAGCAGAAGGGCCAGGCCGAGGCGCTGCGCTTCTGCCGCCACTACGTGAAGACCTTCGACCAGATCGCCGAGACCGGCCGGTGCATGGTCCTGCTGGGCAAGCCTGGTACCGGCAAGACCCACCTGGGCGCCGGCATGGCCAACGACCTGATGCGCAGCACGTCGCATTCGGCTGTGTACCGCACTGTCGGCTCGATCCTGCAAGCCATCCGTGCCACCTACGACCGCTCCACTGAGGCAACTGAGGCCAGCATTCTGGCCAGCCTGATCGAGCCATCCCTGTTGGTGCTGGACGAGGTAGGCGTGAGCAAGGAGCAGCCCAGCGACTTCGAACTGACGACCCTGTTCGCGATCATCAATGGCCGCTACGAGCAGGTTAAGCCAACCGTGGTGATCTCCAACCTGGACGGCAGCCAGCTCCCGATGGCCATGGGTGAGCGCTGCGTCGACCGCCTGCGCGAGGGCGGAATGATCGTGGTCCCGTTCGAATGGGAATCGCACCGCGGCAAGGAGGGTGTGTGATGACCGAGTACGCCATCCGCTGCACCCAGGACCTCAACCGGGTATACGGCGCCCTGCACGGGATCGACCTGACCAAGCCCAAGGTCATCGTGATCAAGGACGAGAAGCGCCCCGACGTCTGCAACCGGAAGATGTGGGCCATGCTCCGCGACGTCTCCCAGCAGGTGGAGTGGTACGGCCGCAAGCTCACCGACGAGGACTGGAAGCACATTTTCAGTGCGGCGGTGCAGAAGCAGGACGCGGTACCCGGGATCGATGGCGGCTTCGTCGTGCTGGGCGTCCCGACCCGAAAGCAGTCGCAAAAGTGGTTCAGCGATTTGTTCGAAGTGATGCATGCCTTCGGCGCCGAGCATGGCGTGCGCTGGACCGAGCCTGATCGGTGGGGAGGGCGGTACTGATGCTTGCCAGGGAGATCAAGCCGAAAAAGTGCCAGGCACGAGGTTGCGGTCAGCGCTTCAAGCCTGCCAGGACCACGCAGAAGGTTTGCAGCATCGCCTGTGCGCTGGCCATGTCGAAGGATTCGAAGGTGCAGAAGGTGGCTGCCAAAGCCATCACCCAGCAGAACCGCAAGGACACCCAGGAGCGCCGGGAGAAGCTGAAGACCCGTCGCGAGCACATGGCCGAGGCGCAGACCGCATTCAACGCGTACATCCGCGAGCGCGACGCCGGCCTGGCGTGCATCAGCTGCGATTCGCGGCCAAGCGATCACGACCTCATCACCGGGAGCCGCTGGGACGCCGGTCATTACCGGTCGGTGGCTGCCTGCCCAGAGCTGCGTTTCGAGCCGCTGAACGTCCACCGGCAATGCGTGAAGTGCAACCGAAACCTGTCGGGTAACGCTGTCGAGTACCGGATCCGGCTGGTGAAGCGCATCGGCGCCGACCAGGTGGACTGGCTCGAAGGGCCTCATAAGCCCCAGCGCCTGACCATCGAAGGCCTGCAGGCCATCAAGGCCACCTACAGGCAAAAACTCAAAGACCTACGGAGGGCAGCAGCATGAACTGGACACCAATCGACAGCGGCCAGCTGCTGCTTCTGGCCATGGCAGTCTTCGGTGGCTATTCCATCGTCCTGGGGATGGTCGTCAAGGCTAAGCGCAACCGCGAGGAGGGCGGCCCATGCAACTGAGCAGCGCAAGGAAGGCGTGGCATGACGCTCTCTACATCCCGCGGGACAGCCAGGGTGCGGTGATGCAGGAGATGGGCCTGCTGGGCCGCATGATCCAGAAGACCGACAAGCAGCGGAAGGCCGGCCACCAGGCTCACCAGGCGATCGCCGGCCGCATCCAGCAGGCGATCGACACGCTCCCGGCCCACCTGAAGGCGTTCGGCAACCACATGTACAGTCCGATGGCCACGGCAGACGATGCCGATGACGCGCACCAGGCGGTGTTCAACGTGGCCTATGCCGCTGGCCCGCGCATGTACGCCAAGAAGTTCGAGAAGGCGCACCTGGTCGCACTGGGCGTGCTTTACCGATACCGCCGTATGCACCAGGGAGGACAAAGCGAAGGGATTGATCCAAGCCCGACGCCTGAGGGCTTCCGCGAGTGGCTACTGCGCATGCTGGGTTTGGAGTTGAGCAGCGTGGCCTGGGCCCGGGAATGGGAGGGGTTCATCGAGGCCTGCTTTGCTGCCTGTAACGACCTCGACAGAGACGCATTGGTGCCCGTGGCGAGGGCGATTTCAGTGATGCGAGAAGTAGCTTGAAATCGCATCGTTATAACGTATTGACAAAATGCACGGCTGGCTGTAACTTTTCCCCATCGTGACAATTTTGCCTTTGCCAAACATCACCAAAGAGCCCGGCCTTAGCGCTGGGCTTTTTTGTCTCAGCCGAAATTAGCAGGGCGTGAACAATCAACCGTCTTCCCGCATGGCGCTTTCAATGTGGAGCGGCAGATCGTTGATGTAGTCGCTCAGTTCCGTCCGCAAATTGCGGATGCGGCTGTCGGACAGCAACGCGCCGCGAATGTGCAGGATATGGCCGTTCACATGCTGCCTGAACGAGCTGTACTCCCTGATTACTGAATGCGGTATCGATACAGCTTCGACCACCTCGTATGATTCGTTGAAAATTACTGCCACGAGTTCGTCGAAGTCGTTCTTGTCCAAGTTGCGTATAACGCCAAGCTGCCTGGACTTGTTGTCTGCGGTTACCCGGCGCGCTTTGATCTGTATCTTCTTGCCTGCATCCGTCTCTGCGTCATGACCCGCTGACGAGTTTTTGGCAAGCTTCATCGATAGAGCCGAAGCAACCAGCCATTCGGCATAGTCGCCGGTAGGGTTGTTCTTGGTTCTGAGAATTCCGCGGTTTTTGAGCTCGTCGATGACATCGGACTGGAGCTTCAGCAGGTCCTTGATTTCCATGCTGGCAAGATTCATTCGCTATTCCTTCAGGGTCTTTGTGATGGCGAACAGGATCATCTAGCTCACTTGCCAAACCCTTCACTGGTCGCTTTCAGCCCCGGCTGTCTCCAGCGCCACTACTAGGACAGGGCAACGGTGCGGGGCTAACTTCTCCAACCCAATTCTGCCCGGTCCCTCATTAGGGCCTCAAGCGGACCTTTTCTTCCAGGAACCATCTATGGCCGAACCAGCAAGCACGACTGCCGGCGTCTTGCTGGTGAAGTACGGCGTGATCATTGGTGGATTCGCAGGGGCGATACTCTCGCTGACCTTCCTGCGAGGCCTCACTCGGGGCCAGGCTGTAGCGGCCTTCTTCACCGGTTTCGCGTCCGCAATATTCTGCACCCCGCTAGCCATCAGCTACTTCAACCTCGGCACAAGTGGAGAAACCCAATACGGCGTGGCCTTCCTGATAGGCCTTCTGGCAATGAACATCATCCCGGTGCTTAAGTCGCTTGTGGGTCAGTTCGGAGCCAAAGGAGCTACCTGATGAGCTCGACCCTGATTTCCATCCTGATCGGCGCCAATGCGTTCCTGAGCGTGCTGGTGGTGATCGCGGCTTGTGACTATCTTCGGCGCATACGCCCGATGGATCACCCGCTGCTGGCCGTGGCGTTCTACCTGGTCGCCATTGGTGCGTTCGGTTCGTTCGTCCTGGCCATGAACGCGCATGTGCCCACTTTATACGGCGTGCTCCTCAAGCTGGGCATCGTCCTGTATGCGGTTGCCCGGCGGGGGCATGTGTTTCAAGCCAAGTAGCGCGCCACAGATTCAAGATGTGCCATTTCGTGGCGCGGAGACTTCCATGGCGAATATCACTAGCCTGCACCATGCCTTGCCGATACTGGCCTAAGTGGTCACCGTAACCAATGATTTCGAATGATGGTGGCATTGCTGTACGGGCATGCGCATGCAGAGACGCACAGGATGGTGGTCAAGTGACGATGTTCTGTTCATCGAATACGGAGCGTTTCGCAAGATCGACAGCGGCGCTGATGGCTGCTCGAGCTTGAGGGCTGTTTCTCCAGCATGTCGATCCCAATGCAGCGGATGCTCGAGCGAGGATGTCAGTGACGTTGGCCCTGCTCAGCTCCGACAACGATTCGATACCCATCTGTTCAAGCCTGGTAATGACGGTAGGGCCAACGCCCTTGAGCTCAAGTAGTGCAGCGCGTTCCTTCGGTGGAAATGGCATTTGTGAAATCCTTTTCTGATCAATGGAGCTTTTGAAGATTGCCCTATATTGGTGGTCGCCGCATGTAGGTTATAGCTTTGGAAGCGATCATACCGGCACCGGCTACTGCTTGTTCTTTTTGTCGCACTCGGCCTGGGCCTCTTCGCGATTCTTGAACACGCTCGGGAGCCTGCGGTTTTCTATCGTATCGAGAGTGTGATAGCCACGAGCTTTCCAGTGTGGCACCTCGGAAATATCGAAATCCCTCACACCCTCAAGGGGCCGAGCATTAACGACGATGAACCGATCTTGCATATCGGAATTCCGTCTGAATGTTCCATAACCAGTACTGACCCCTTTTTACCGTTTCAAGTTTCAGGGACAGCCATGACAGCCATGACAACCAAGCAACCCGACTGGGAGGCGATCGAACGTGCCTAGCAGTCAGATTTATCGTTGGGGTTGGCGTTCACGGAGAGTATTCGCGAAGATATTCGCTGATCCTTGGCGGCAATTGCGTCTATAAGGTCGAACACCCTAGTTGCATCGGCAAACACGTTGTCTCGACTCAAGGGTAAGCCGAATTCATCAAAGTCAGGCCACGGCGACTCGTCAGAATCCAGCACTGTGTAGCTGATTGACTCTGCTCCCACTTTTCCAGCAAGTGTTGCTATTCCGGGAACAAGAAGGCCGTCTTCAAATCGGGCTACAGCCAAATAGAAACGATCATGACCGTCTGCCCACTCATACCAGTAGGCTGCGATTTCTGTATGGTCGGATTCAAGCCATCCCATGCCAGAATAGACCCTAGAATTGCAGCATCCGCAGATTGCTTCGGTCTCAACTCCTTCGGGAGTTGCGTAGGTTGACTCCATAAGAGTTTGGTTCATTTAGACGCTCCAGTGTTGGAAGCGTCTAATACCGGCAACACGCCATCATTTCAAGTGCGGGGGACCTAATGAGCAGACCGATGCCTCCGGCCGACCTGCTCGAATCGCTCTGGTTGACCCTGCGTCCAGCAACAGGTGTGTGGGACTGGGTGCAAAGCGAGATCCTTGCAGTCACCGGCAGCATCCATAACCCCGAGCACGCCCATCTGATTGACGCCCACGTCGGCGTGCTGTGGGCATCCAGCGGGTTCGCCAAGCAGGGGCGGGTTGTTCTTGGTCAGGCCGAGCAGCTGATGTTCCGCGCTGGCGGATGGCAGAAGGCCCGGCAAGAGCAGCAGATGCGGGACTGGTTCGGAGAAGAGCCTTCGTTTCTCATTACTCTAGCGGGCGACTACTGCGCCCAGTGCTCTGACACCGAGTTCTGCGCCTTGGTCGAGCACGAGCTGTACCACATCGCCCAGGTGAACGATGAGTACGGCGCACCCAAGTTCACCCAAGACGGTCTTCCCAAGCTCTACCTGCGCGGCCATGACGTCGAAGAGTTCGTCGGGGTGGTGAGGCGCTACGGTGCCAGCGAAGACGTTCAGCAGCTGATCGACGCTGCAAGCCGGCCGCCTGAGGTGGCCAAGATCAACATTTCGAGGGCCTGCGGAACCTGCCTGCTCAAGTCGGCCTGATTTTGACGGGTCCTGACGGATGACAACTATATGGCAGCACTACGAAGCGAGGTCAAAGCCTTCATTGTTCAGGCTCTGGCCTGCTTCGATACGCCTTCTCAGGTGGCGGAGGCTGTCAAGAAGGAATTCGGCCTGGATGTGAGCCGGCAGACGTGCGAGGGGCACGACCCCACGAAGTACGCCGGTCGCGGCCTGGCCAAGCGCTGGGCTGACCTGTTCCATGCCTGTCGTGAGCGGTTCACTGCCGAAACGGCCGACATTCCCATCGCGCATCGTGCCTTCCGCCTCCGCGCCCTCGGCAGGATGGCCGAGAAGGCCGAGAGCATGAAGAACATGGCCCTGACTGCCCAGCTGCTGGAGCAGGCGGCCAAAGAGGTCGGCGACGTCTACGTGAATCGCCAGACCAAGAACGAGAATCCTCACGACAACGTGCCGCCTATCAGGGTGCAGGTCGACGTGGTGGACGCGAGGAAGCCTGATGCCGTCGCTTAACGTGCCTCAGGCCAACTTCCTGCGCATGGAGAACAAGTTCCGCGGCTTCGTGGCCGGGTTCGGTTCCGGCAAGACCTGGGTGGGCTGCGCGGCACTGTGCAAGCACGTATGGGAGTGGCCCCGGATCGACTCCGGCTATTTCGCCCCGACCTACCCGCAGATCCGCGACATCTTCTTCCCGACCATTGAGGAGGTCGCCTTCGACTGGGGCCTGAAGGTCAAGACGAAGGAGAGCGACAAGGAGGTCGAGTTCTACAGCGGCGGCCAGTATCGCAGTACAACCATCTGCCGCTCGATGGAGAAGCCGCAGACCATCGTCGGCTTCAAAATCGGGCACGCCCTAGTCGATGAACTCGATGTTCTGCCCGCGCTGAAGGCTGAGCACGCCTGGCGCAAGATCATTGCCCGGATGCGCTACAACGTGCCCGGGCTGAAGAATGGCGTGGACGTGACCACCACCCCCGAGGGGGTCAAGTTCGTCTACCAGCAGTTCGTGAAACAGCTGCGTGAGAAGCCGGCACTGCAGGGCATGTACGGCCTGGTGCAGGCCAGCACGTTCGACAACGAACTGAACCTGCCGCCGGATTACATTCCATCGCTGATGGAGTCATACCCGGCCCAGCTGATCATGGCTTACCTGAACGGCCAGTTCGTCAACCTCAATGCTGGCTCGATCTACCACGCTTACGACCGCAAGCTGAATACCTGCTTCGATACGGTCGAGGCTGGCGAGCCGCTGTTCATCGGCATGGACTTCAACGTCGGCAAGATGGCGGCGATCACGCACGTCAAGCGCGCAGACGGCAAGCCTAGGGCAGTGGATGAGCTGATCGATGGCTTCGACACCCCGGACATGATCCGGCGCATCAAGGAACGCTACTGGCGGCACAACGGCCGGGATTTCGAGAAAACCTGCGAGATCAGGATCTACCCGGACGCCTCGGGCGGGTCGCGTAAGTCGGTGAATGCCAGCGAGACGGACATTGCCATCTTGCGGCAGGCCGGCTTCAGCGTGATCGCGCCCGACGCCAACCCGCCGGTCAAGGACCGCATCAACGCCATGAACGCGATGTTCTGCAATGCCAATGGCGAGCGGCGTTATCTGATCAACCCGCTGCGCTGCCCGACCTATGCGGACGGACTGGAGCAGCAGGTATGGGCGCCCAATGGCGAGCCTGACAAGAAATCAGGTGTCGATCACGCGAACGACGCCGGCGGCTATTTCATCCATCTCGACTATCCGATCAGCAGGCCGGTCACTCACGTGCCGATCTCGTTCACTTTCTGAGGCCACCCATGCCGAATTTCACTCCCCGGGCAGAGTACTCGGAGGCCTTGCCCGGCTGGCAGCTAGTCAAGCGCTGCGTGGCGGGCGCCCGCGAGGTGCGCAAGCACGATCTCTACCTGCCGATGCCAGACCCTGAGAACAAGTCCCCGGAGAACCTGGCGCGGTACAAGCAGTACAAGAAGCGGGCAATGTTCCTGAACATCACCGGGCGCACGCGCACCGGCCTGTTGGGCGCGGTGTTCCGCAAGACGGCCGAGTTGGACCTGCCCGCCGGCGTTGAATACCTGAAGGAGAACGCCAGCGGCGACGGCACGAGCCTGGAGCAGCTTTCGAAGAATGCCGTAGGGGAATGCCTGGATGCTGGCCGTGGCGGCTTCTTGGTGGACTTCCCGGCCGTTGAAGGCGTGTCCTCGATGGCGGACATGCAGGGCCGCAGCGCGCTGATCCACCACTACGGCGCCGAGTCGATCATCGACTGGGACGAGCAGGTAGTCGATGGCGTGAAGCGCCTGGTGTACGTCTGCCTTGATGAGTGCGTCTCGGAGTTCAACCCGGACACCCTGGAACGGACCACTGACACCCAGTATCGGGTACTGCTGCTGGTCGGTGGCAGCTATCTGCAGCGTGTTTACGGCAAGGACGGCAACACATTCACAGAGGTCCAGCCGCTCGACAAGAACGGCCGGCCATTCGATCACATTCTGTTCAGCTTCTACGGCTCCCAGAACAACGACGCCAGCGTCGACAAGTCGCCACTAGAAGACCTGGCCGACGTGAACATCTTGCACTACGGCAACAGCGCAACAGTGGAGGAGAGCGGTTTCATCAGCAGCCAGCCTACGCTGTTCATCACAACCGACATCAGCGCAGACGAGTTCGCCAAGGTGAACCCGAACGGCATGCATATCGGCTCGACCCGCGGCTACAACCTGGGCAAGAGCGGCACTGCCACCCTGGTCCAGGCAACGGAAAGCCAACTGGCCCGCACGCTGCTGAAGGACAAGGAAGAGCAGATGCTGATGATCGGGGCTCGCATCGTCCAGAAGGCGGGTGGCGCCGAGACGGCTGAGGCGGTGCGCATCCGCTACAGCTCGGACAACAGCGTACTGGGCACCATCGCCGGCAACGTGTCAGAGGCCCTGAAGCGGGCCATCCTCGATGCCGAGCGCTTCATGATGGGCGAGCCGGATGAGGCCGGCACGGTCTTCTGGCTCAACCAATCGTTCTTCGACGAGACGATGACCGCTCAGGACATCCTGGCCCAGGTCCAGCTCTGGCAGCAGGGCTTGATTGCGAAGTCCGACCTGCGCACAAACCTGAGGCAAGGTGGTGTGCTTGAGGCTGACCGCACCGACGAGTTGATCGACGAGGAGTTGGCCCAGCAGCCGCCGGTGACCGGCAACGACACCGGAGGCGGCGATGAGCAGTGACGGCTACCTGTCCGACGCAGCGACTCGCCACCAGGTGCACGTCCAGCGCTACGCCGGGGGCAGCCTCAAGCGCCTGGCCAAGTTCATCACGAAGGCCATCAGTACCGCCAAATCTCGCGTATCAGAAGGATTGAGCCGTTACGGCACCCAGCGGTACGAAAGGCAGATCCAGGATCTCCAGGGTGAGCTGGCAGACGTATACGGCGAGATGAAGCAGCAGGCCGTGCTCGACCTGACCGAGTTCGGCGGTTACGAGGCCGAGTTCAACATGACCCTGCTGGGCAAGGTCGTGAAGACCGTCGTGCAGCTGAACAGGCCCAGCATCGAGCAGGTGGCTGCGGCGGCTCTGGCCGATCCGCTCGATCTTGAGGTCGGCAAGGGCCGCCAGCGCATCAGCATCAACGGCGCGCTAGACCAGTACGGCACCAAGAAGAGCGCCGAGATCATCAGCGAGATTCGCATGGGATCGGCACTGGGCGAGACGACAGGTCAGATCACCCGCCGGCTCACCTCGCTTGGCGTGCAACAGCGCGACCAGGCAGGCGCACTGGTTCGAACCATGACCAACCACATCGCCACATCGGCGCGTGCCCAGGTCATGGCCGACAACGACGACATCCTGAAGGGTAAGCGCCGGGTCGCCACGCTGGACGGCAGGACCACGCCGCTTTGCCGGGCGCTGGACGGCACTGTGGTGCCCATGACTGCGCCGTCGCCGCCCTTTCACTGGAACTGCCGCACCACCGAGATACCGGTGCTCAAGGATGAGTTTGCCCGGAATATCCCCGGCTCGACTCGCCCGGCGGTAGGTCCTGACGGTGCCGAGCAGGTTAGCAGCAAGACCACCTATGGCGAATGGCTTGCCCAGCAGCCAGTAGCGTTCCAGAAGGACGTACTAGGGCCCGCGCGCTATGAACTGTTCAGCAAGGGCGAGCTGACCATCGACCGATTCGTCGATGACGACGGCCGAGCCCTGACCATCAAGGAGCTGCGCGAGCGTGAGCCGATGGCTTTCGAGCGTACTGGATTGGTACCTTAAGGGGTCAGTTAGCTATGGATGGATGATGATGTTTAAAGATTTGACTGGTCACGAGATTAAGAATGTCAGGAAGCATTTCCGAAAGGCTGTAACGGTCGCTGCAAGCCCCAGAGAAGTTGATGAGCAGCGCCAGGAAATTCATAAGATCACCAGCAAAGCCTTGAAGGCAGGGCGGCTCGAAGATCACAGTCTAAACCGAGCTTTCGAGCAGGTAATTTCGAACAACTGGCTGCACGGACCGATCATGATGCGTCCGATGAAAATCATCATAGCTTTAGAAAGCGCCGACTCCGACGAGGCGCTAGCTGAGCTGCACCTTCAGCTCGACCTAAACCTCTAGCCTCGTAAACCTTCTACAGCCCGCCATTGAGCGGGTTTTTTTATGCCAGCAGGCAGGGCCTGCTCAACGTCTCTGGGAGACAGCAATGACCTTGAAATTCCAATTGGACAGCCTCGAAGGCGTCGAAGAATCGGTAGCAGCCCTGTACGTCGAGAAGGACGGCAAGTTCGTCCTGGGCATCGAGGGCCTGCCGCAGCAGGAAGACGTCACCGGCCTGAAGGCCAAGGTGGAAGAGCTCCTTGGTGAGAAGAAGGCTGCCGAGAAGGCGCGCCGCGAGGCCGAAGACAAGGCTCGCGCCGAGGCCGAAGAGGCAGCCCGCAAGTCCGGCAACGTCGAGGAGCTGGAGAAATCCTGGTCCGAGAAGTACGCCCGCCGAGAGGCGGAGCTGACCGGCCAACTCGAAAGCACCAACAGCACCCTGCAAGGCCAGATCCGGGATCTGACCGTGGGCCGCACCGCGACCGAGATCGCCACCACGCTGGCTGTTCCAGGCAGCGCCAAGGCATTGCTTCCCCACATCGAACGCCGGCTGAGCGTCGAGCATCGCGACGGTAAACCCACCGTTGTCGTGCTGGATGCCGCCGGCAAGCTCTCCGCGGCAACGCTGGACGAGCTGAAAGCAGAATTTACCAACGATCCGGCCTTTGGCCCGCTGATCGCTGGCAGCAAGGCATCAGGCGGCGGGGCCGGTGGTGCTGGAAAGGGCGGCGGGGCCGCAAAAGGAAATATCGGCGGCACCAAAGAGGAACGCACGGCGGCACTTGCCAGCCGGTTCCCAGACCTTCCATTGAAATAAGGAAATACACCCATGTCCCTGTCGCAAATGCAGGTTTTCAACGAATACATCATGCCGGCGACCATCGAGACGCTGGATCAGATGCTCGTTGCCTTCAACGCCGCCAGCCGCGGCGCAATCGTGCTGTCTCCGGACGGCTTCACTGGCGACTTCCTGCAAGAGTCGTTCTTCCAGACCTTGGCCGCTGCTCAGCGCCGTGTTGACCGCTACGCCGCCAACGGCGCCGCGCCGATCACCGACCTGACCGAGCTGAAAAACACCTCGGTGAAAGTTGCTGGTGGCTTCGGCCCGATCCGCTACGAGCCGTCGCAAATGACCTGGCTGGAGCGCCCGACCGCCCAAGGCATCGAGGTAGCGTCCCGCGCGTTCGCCGAGATCCTGCTGAAGGACCAGCTGAACACCGCCATCGCCGCCCTGGTTGCCGCGATCACCGCCCAGGCTGCTGCCGTGAACGATGTGTCGGCCACCGCCGGTATCACCTATGCCGGTCTGAACAACGCCCACGCGAAGTTCGGCGATGCTAGTCAGAACCTGATCACCCAGGTTATGCAAGGCACCACCTACCACAAGCTGATCGGTCAGAACCTGGCCAACCAGCAGCAGCTGTTCCAGGCGGGCAATGTCCGCGTGATCGACATTCTCGGCAAGGTGTCGGTGGTTACCGATGCTCCTGCCCTGATGCAGGCTGGTGTGGATCCTGCGCCGGACAAGGAAATCATCCTGTCCCTGGTCCAGGGTGCGGCTCTGGTGCACGACGGTCGCGACATCATCAGCAACGTCCAGACCACCAACGGCAAGGAGCGGATCGAAACCACGCTGCAGACCGACTACACCTTCGGCCTGGGTCTCAAGGGCTACACCTGGGATGTAACCGCCGGCGGCAAGTCCCCGACCGATGCCGAACTGGCCACCGGTACCAACTGGGACAAGACCGCCACCAGCATCAAGCACACTGCCGGTGTGGCTCTGATCGGTGACGCTTCCAAGTAACCTGATGGTGGGCTGGGCCTACGGCCTGGCCCACTGAGGACGTGAGCATGAGCAAGAACAACATCTGGTACTTGGCCGGGCCGTTCCACCAGTACCAGGAAGATGTGAAGGCCTTGGCCAAAGAGCATGGTCTGGTCATCGTCGACGCCAACGCCGCTACCAATCGCGACGGTGAGGCCAAAGACGTACCAGAGGTCAGCATTCGGCCCGAATTGAAGGCCGTGGCCGTGGTTGTCGAGGCGGGCGGTCTGAGCCAAGACGTGGTCGATGAACTGACGGCTGAGCTGGCTGCCGTTGGCGTGATCGTCGAGTCCTTCGCGGAGCAGGCCCTGGAGCGTCCGCAAGGCGAACTGGGCGAAACCGCAGGCCGCCTGTTCCAGGTGCTGGAAGCGGTCAATGCCGGAATTGCCAGCCTGCAGCGCGAGCGCGACGGCGAAGTCCAGAAGGTAATCGACCAGGAGCAGGAGAAGGCTGAACTGCTCAAGCAGATCGAATCCCTGAAGGGTGCGGCTGCCGATCCTGAGGTCGAGGCGCTGAAAGCTGCGCTGGACAAGGCCGGCGTCACCTACCGCGCCAACGCCTCGAAAGAATCGCTGCAGAAACAGGTCGTCGAGCTCAACCAGCAGTAACACCGGGGCTGCGGCCCCACTCATACAAGCGGAGGCCTGATGGCTACCTACATCAACGTGGCCGACGTGGATAGAATCCTCGGGGCTGACTGGGCGCCGGACGAGGCCAAGGAAGAGGCGGTATTCGAAGCGAACGCCTATTTGACGTCGCTCAACCTAGTCGGCATCGACATGGACGACATCCCGGACGACGTGAAGCAGGCCGGCGCCCGGCTGGCCAAGTGCGCATCCCAAGGAAAGCTGTACGTGCAGCAGACCGAGGGGGCGCTCGAGGCCAAGACGGTCAAGGCCGGCTCGGTTTCGACCAGCAAGAGCTTCGGATCGATCGACAAGACCAGCACGGCAGCCCAACCGGCCTGCGTGCAATTGGCCCTGTCCCTGCTCACGCCCTGGCGTAGCAATCCATTCGCCTTCGCAGTGAAACGGGGGTAGCCATGGGGTTGCGAGATGACATCCAGGTCGATCTGGCCGAGGCCTTCGACGACGATCTGGCTGATGCGGTATCGGCATTCACCGGTACCTACATGGGTCCAGGTGTATGGGATCCGGTAAACGAGACCACCACCGCCCAGCCGGTCACCTACACCGGGCGCGGCGTCCTCGACAGCTACGACAGCCGGCGCATCGACGGGCTGAACATCTTGGTGGGCGACGTGCTGCTGATCTGTCTGGCCAACGAGGTCACGGATCGTCCGGCAGTAGGCCACCAGATCACTGCTCAGGACCTCCTTACCGGCCAGCAGGCTGCCTACCGCATCGTCAGCCCAGGCATAGGCCCGGCCAAGGTGCATTACGAGATCCAGCTGAGGAAGTGACCCATGGCCAAGGGAAGAGGGTGGAGCACGCCACCAAGTGCATTTGCCGGCGTGGTTGAAGATGCGCTGACGCAGCGATCTAGGGCGATAGCCATGGCGATGCTTGGGGAGATCGTTCTGCGGTCACCCGTGGGCAACCCTGATCTCTGGAAGAGCCCACCGCCACCCGGCTACTCGGGAGGAAGATTCAGGGGTAGTCACATCCTCAGCATCGGGACGCCTGTCTACACCCAGACGACCAAGATCGACAAGGTAGGATCTGAAACGATCGCAGAAGGGCAGCGTCAGCTTTCCGGTCTTGAGCCTTTCACGGTCATCTACATCCAGACGAACCTGCCCTACGCCGAGAAACTAGAGGACGGCCATTCGACCCAGGCGCCTGGTGGCGTCTATGCGGTTTCGTTCAATGGCGTCTCGCAGGCCTATTCATGACCTTCGAACAAATCCGCGCCATCGTCATTGGACGCATGGCTCAATGGACCGGGATCCCTCCGGACGCAGTGGATTACCCAAACCCACCAAAGCCGTTCAATCCGGCAGGCCGGAGCATATGGGCTCGGCTTGCCGACATCCCCGGTCTGAGCAGCACGCTAGAGGTCGGAATCGGCCCCTGCGTGCGCCAGACAGGCATCGTGGTTATCCAGCTGTTCGTGCCGAGCTACAGCGGCACCCTGGCAATCACCAGGGCAGTAGACACGCTGGTCACCCAGTTCCAGTTCTACAGCGCACCAGAAGGGCCCTTCGACTTCTTCGAAGCCTCCCCGCAGGTCGTCGGCGACGACGGCAACAACTGGTACCAAGTCAACGTCCGGGTTCCATACCGGGCCTACTGAGCCCTCAACATCCACCGCCACATGGCGGTTTTTTTACGCCTATCGATAGGAGAAACCGCATGTCGAGCGGAGCCAAGGTCCAGCTGGCCTGGATCAAAGAAGTAACCCCCGGCGTGACGCCGGCCGGCGACTGGAGCGTGCTGACGCGCATCAGCAATGGCTTGATGCCGACCTTTAACTCGGAGGAGAACAACGAGATCGGCTTCACCCGCATGTCGCAGGGCACCGCCCAGACTACTGTGGATGTGGGCGGCGACATCGAGACCAAGTGGCGCTATGGCGCGCTGGACGAGTTCATGGCCTCCTGCTTCGGCAAGGCCTGGGCCAGCAACCAGCTCACCATGGGCGACGACCGCATCACCTTCTCGATCGCCTCCTACGCGACCGACATTGGTGTATCGGCCATCGCCCGCGGCGTGCAAGTCGCCACCATGAACTTCGATTTCCCTGGCGACAACGAGGTCACGGTCACCACGACCATGGCCGCGCGCGCCTGGGATGACAAGGGCGACAACACGTCGTTCATCATCAACGCCCAGCCCGAGACCAGCCAGCGCCGCTTCAGCTTCAAGGACATCAGCGGCCTGAAGATCAACGGCGTCCAGGTGGGCGAAGACAACGCCTGCGTCGACAGCTTCAACCTGCAGTTCGACAACGCCGTGCAAACCCAGCGTTGCATCGGCAACGGAAACCCGTACCCGGGTAACATCATTGCCACCACCTTCACCCCGTCCGGCGCAATCACCATCAGTTGGTCGAAGATGGCCTACCAGCTGTGGAAGGCCCAGAAGACCAACGACGCGATCAGCCTGGAATTCACCATTGGCAATGCCGACGGCGGCTACAAGTTCCTGATCCCCGAGATGGAAGTTACCGCTGACTGGCCTGATGGCGGCTCGACCGACATCATCCAGGTAGAGCTCAACTACACGGCCCGCCGCGTCGCTCCGACCATCACCCGCCTGCCGGCGCCGATCGTTGTGGCCGCCGTGGATGTCACCCCGGCCACCCTGAGCCTGGCCGTTGGCGCGACTGGCGACTTGGAAGTCGTGGTCACCCCGGCCGGTGCCAGCCAGCAAGTCACCTGGACCAGTTCCGCCCCTGCCATCGCCAGTGTGAGCGAGACCGGCCTGGTCAAGGGCCTGACAGTCGGCACCGCCACCATCACCGCGACCAGCGCTGCAGACGGCACCAAGACCGACACCTGCGCTGTCACCGTCACCGCTTAACCCTTTGCCTGGCGCGCCCTGCGGTGCGCGCCGGGCCTTTTACCGCAGAGGAATACCATGGGCATCACCATTGCAAAAAAGCCTCAGCTGGATATCAACGGCGAGCGCTGGGTGCACTTCAAGGTCGGCGCCAATGGCCTGGCCGTGAAGTGCGACAAGGGGCCGGACACTGCCTCGATTCTGGTCGCATCCATCGCCAACCCGATCTACAAGTCTCACCAGGCCGTGATCCGCCGGCACCTCGCCGCGCTGAACCAGCAGGCCGGGGTGGGCACTGCCGGTTTCACCATCGACTCCATCCCCGACGTCGAGCTCGAAACCGACGACGACCTGTTCATCGACCTGGCCGCCAAGCACCTGATCAAGGACTGGCAGGGCATCGACGTCGAAGAGCGCCCGGGCGAGCCCGCCAAGTACACCCCGCAGCTGTGCAAGGCCCTGATCGAGCAGATGCCCAGCATCTACTTCCTGGCCCTGCGTACAGCCTTGGACATTGCCAAGCGCATCGAGGAGCAGGCCCAGGCCACCGCGGAAAAGCAGTAGCGGCATATCGCTGGGGCAGGGACTGGGCCGGGCCGGAGAACGAGAAAAAGCGCTGGAAGCATGAGCGCCTCGGGCTCACCGCCCAGGATCCGCCCGAGATCGACGATGTGGTCGCCGACATCCTTGAGGCCTACGGGCATATCGGTCGGTCACGGCAGTACGTCGGCATGGTCGGTGCACCGGCGCCGATCGCGCCATCAGCGATCACCGAATACCTCGACCGCTACCCCTCGGTGATATGCCGCGAAGAGTTCGACACCGCCATCTTCGCCCTGGACGACGAGTTTCGCCGGCGGTGGGATGAGCAGCAAGAAAAGATAGGAGAGGGCAAGTCAGCCGGAAGAAGCAAGTAGAGCCCCTGCATTCATGACTGCCGCAATTGTTGATGGTAGATTGCCGCCATCAAAAAGGAGGATATGCATGAAGTTCTATCTTGCGGTACCCGTGATCGCCTTTGCTCTAGCAGGATGCATTGAGAAGGAGGCCGGGGACGACGGCTTCGCTAAGGCAGTGTCTGCAGTCAGCGAAGTCAAAATCAATGCAGAGTCGCCAGATATGGCTGTGAAGTCATGGTGGCGTTTGCGTGACGCTGAAATAGCTCTTGATAACGAGTTATGCCAATACGGCTTAAAGAGGGCTAAGAATTACTCTCAGAAGGTATCGGAACTCTCCACCGAGGAAATTTTTACAGGACCTCGATGCCCTAAGAGCGTCATGACGTTCGATAGAAAAATCACGAATGTCGAGGTCCAGTCGGATACCCGGGCGGTAGTAACGGCCCAAATCACGAATACAACGGCTCCAGAAGATGGCGCATCGCTCGACTACGACGATAGAAAAGCCAAAGAGCAGGGAGACCCCTTCCGTTATGTGCTTGAGCGTGAAGGCAAAGAAGGAAAGTGGAAGATTTCCCAAGTCCTGAACATGCCTTCCTACGCTAGGAAATGGGAGGAGGTTTTCAAGCAGCCTGCGCCTTTGAATAATCGTTGGGTGTATGAAAACTACCAGTGATTACTGAAACCCAATGAGCCGCCTCCGGGCGGTTTTTTTATGCCTGGAGAAAGGTATGACGCAGGAATCCCGCCTGGCGGTAACGATCGACTCACGGGGCGCCAGGCGCAATGCGGACGACCTGACCACTTCCCTTGAACGGATGGAGCGCGCCGGGGAGAGCGCAACGTCAACAACTGACGGGTTTTCTTCGAGTCTTGACGAGCAGCGCAAAGAGCTGTCGCAGTTGCTAGGCCAGATCAACCCTACGGTTGCCGCCCTCGGTCGCCTCGACGACATGCAGGAGAAACTGGGCAAGTTCAAAGGCACCAAGTTACTCGATGGCGACACCTTCACCGAGTACAGTCAGCGTATCAACACCATGCGCGACGCCTTGGGCGATACATCCGAGGACATGAACAAGGCCGGTATGTCGGCCAAGGCCTACCAGGCCGCCCTGCGCGGCTTGCCGGCCCAGTTCACCGACATCGCGGTCAGCCTTCAGGGCGGGCAGGCCCCGCTGACGGTGTTCTTGCAACAGGGTGGTCAGCTCAAGGATATGTTCGGCGGGGTTGGCGCTGCGGCCCAGGCCATGGGCGGCTACATCCTTGGTCTAGTCAACCCGTTCACAGTCGCGGCCGCTTCGGCAGCGGCACTCGGCCTGGCCTATTACAAAGGCTCGGAGCAGACCGACGCGCTGCGCGACAGCCTCATTCTGACTGGGAATTTCTCCAAAACCTCTGAAGCGCAGCTTCTTGCTCTGGCAGACTCGGCCGATCAGGTCACCGGCACCTTCGGCCAGGCTGCCGGAGCGCTGGCTCAGCTGACGACCGCTGGCGCTAATACCACAGGCAACTTGAGTCTCATCACTACCACCGCCGTCGAGATGCAGCGGGTGACCGGTAAGGCCGTCGAGGATACGGTGGCCGAGTTCATCAAACTCGGCAAGGATCCGGTAGCTGGCATCGTCGAACTGGACGAGAAGTACCGATTCCTGACGGCGTCGGTGTATGCGCAGATCAAGGCGCTGACAGACCAAGGTAATGCGGTAGCGGCCGCTGACCTGGCCGAGCGCACCTATGCCGAAGCCATGGGACAGCGCACCTCGAAGATCCGTGAGAATCTCGGTTCGATTGAACGTGGCTGGCTCAACATCAAAGACGCGACCAATGAGGTGCTCGACGCATTCGCTAGTATCGGCCGCAAGAGCGTAGAGAGCGAAAACGCTGCTATTACACGTCTACAGCAAGAATTAGCTTACCGAAACAGTATCCTTGATACCGGATCTGAAGATAACAGTACCCGGGAGCGGATTGCAGAGATTCAGCAAGAGCTGAGTAAGCGTCGTGAGATCCTTGAGGTTAGCCAGAAAACACTTGAGGAAGAGGAGAACCGTCGGAGGATTCAGGAAGAGGGACGCAAAGGTCTGCAGGATCTTGATGCCAGCTACAAGAGCGCACTGACTCAGACGCAGCGGCTGAACAAGGACCTGGCCGACCTCGACAAGGCCAGAGCAAAGGCGGTGGCTGCTGGCGTTTTCACGGCTGCCGAGGAAGCGAAGTACGCTCAGTCGCGCAAGAACATCGAAAACGAGATCGCGGACATCAAAGGCCGTGAAGCGAAAAAGGATCGTCCACGGGCAGCTCGTGAAGACAATCGTGGGTTGGCTGAAGCTCAGAACGTTTTCGCTCGCCTGTATGGAAAGTACGACCCGGCGGCCCAGGCCGCCCGGGCTCTGACCAAGGAGCAGGGCCAGCTCGATCTGGCGCTGAGCAAGGGCAAGATCACCCAGGAGGAGTACAGCAAGGCTCTGGCGCAGGCCTCGATAAACTACGCGGCCGCGCTGAAGGGCGCCCAAGGTCTGACCGCCGTTGAGCAGTACCGCGCCCAGTTGCAACGCCAGTTGGTGAACGAGCAGGCTCAGTACCAGCTTGATGCCGCGAGCGTTGGCATGGGAGACCTGCAGACCTCGCGCATGCAGCAGCGGCTGAACTTGGAGATGCAGACCAACGACCGCCTGCTGCAACTGCAGACCGAACTGGCCAATGCCACGGACGAGAAGCAGCGACAGGCTCTCCAAGGCCAGATCGACGCCATCAACGAGTTTCTGCCCCAGCAGCTTGCAGCAATGCAGGCCGGCTGGGCGCAGATCGACCAGGCCATGCTCAACCCGATCAACGGGTGGACGGCAGCAGTGCAGAACTTCGGCAACCAGGCGCGCGACATTGCTGGGCAGACCGAGTACATCTTCTCCAGCGCGTTCAACAACATCTCGACCGATATCACCGATGCGATCATGGATGGCCAGCTCTCGTTCAGCACGCTGGGCGACATTGCCAGCAACGTAGTACGCGAGATAATCACGGGCTTCGTGAAGATGGGCGTGCAGATGGCGCTGAATGCGGCGCTGAACGCCACCCTGGGTACGGCAGCGGCAGGTCAGAGCATGATCCTGGCTGGCACCACCGCCACGGCCTGGGCGCCGGCTGCGGCTATGGCATCCCTGGCAACCCTAGGCGCCAACTCCGTGCCTGCGGCGGCGGCGTTGACTTCGACCACGGCCTTGGCCACCAGCCTGGCCGTGATTCCCGGCTTCGCCACCGGCGGCTATGTGTCCGGTGCCGGTACCGGTACTTCGGACAGCATCATGGCCAGGCTGAGCGACGGCGAATTCGTCGTAAATGCCGCGGCCACCAAGCGCAACCGGGCGTTGCTGGAGGTGATCAACTCGAATGAGCGGGTATCGGTGGCAGGCGGATCGAGCGGAGCTGTTTCGACTTCGCCCAGCAGCAGCCCGGCAGTAGTTGCTGCGGCGCCCCAGCCGAACGTAACGGTGAATCTGATCGAGGACCGGTCGCGTGCTGGAACAGTCGACCAGCGCACTGGCGACGACGGTCAGCTCGAGATAGATGCTTTCGTGGCTGATATCTGGGGCGGTGGGGAGCGGGCCCAAGCTCTTGAAGCGGCATACGGGATTTCTCGAAATCCAACCTAAATGGGCGACCTATGAGCACCAGCAAAACCGGTACAGATGAGGCTCAGGAGACCGGCATCGAGCCAGAAACACCAGTGCCCATCGATGAGAAAGAACTTCTCCTGCAAAGACGGCTTGCTCGTATCGAGGAGGCGCTGGGCCTCAGCCCTTTCACCTAACCCCAACAGCGCATCAGCTGAGGAATGGCAATGATTCAATACCCGGCAGAATTGCCACTTCCTCTGCAAGAGGGGTATGGCCTGAGCACGGTGGATCCGATGCGGGCTACGCCGATGGTTACCGGCCGAAGGCGGTACCGCATCGAGCGCAAGTGCACCCCAACCTCGGCGACATTCAACTTCAACTTCAGCGAGAAAGAGGCTGCCCTCTTCGAGGGATGGTATGAGTGGGCCCTCAACAGTGGCTTTGAGTGGTTCGAAATGCCACTTCAGACGCCACTTGGCCTGCAAATCCACCAGGTGCACTTCAAGAAGATGTACACCGGTGGCGAGTTGGTGCAGATCAAGCGCTGGCGATTCTCGGCGGAACTGGAGTTCAAAAAGCGGCCAATTTACACCGAGGACCAGTACCTCGGTGCCGCGCTGGGCATGCCGCTCAACCAGTTCAACGCGAAGCTGTCCGATCACCTGGACAAGTGGTACACGAGGTACTTCGGATGAGCCTGATCGAAGAGTGCTACGCCTCGGGGCGTGGGGAACTGGTCGACACGATCGAGGCGCGGGAGGAGGGCGGAACCGTCTCCCACCTCTACTGCTCTGGTTGGGAAGACCGGATCTGCACCACGGAGGATGGGCGCACGCTTACCTTCATCGCGATGGCCATGGACCTGGCGTTGCCTAAGAACGACAACAGCGCGTTCCAGAACCTGGTGCTGGGATTGGACAACGTCAGCGGCGAAGTTCAGGAGGTGGTGGAGGGGGCCAAGGCGGACGACAAGCGTTTCATCATCACCTTCCGGCGCTACCTGGCCGAGGACCTGTCGTTCCCGCAAGAGCGGTACCGCATGACGCTACTGAGCCGGGAGTATGAGGACGACGTGGCCAAGCTCACCGCCGGCTTCTTTGACCTGCTCAATACCAATGGTCTGCGCACCGTGCTGACCACCAATCTGGCACCTGGCCTGAAGTACATCTGACCATGATTGATAAATTCATGCGCGCCCCGTATCGCGAGGGTGCACGGGGGCCTATTGCCTTCGATTGCTGGGGACTGTGCATCGCAGTGCGCCACAAGGTGTTCGGCTTGCCACTACTGCCCAGCCTGGGCGCTGTGGGCAAGAACAAGCTCAAGGCCAACACCACGGCCTACCACGATCTTCGCCAGGGCATGGAGGAGTGCTCCCCGGAACCCGGGGCCATTGCCGCCGTGCTCCGCGGCGCGCTGTGCCTGCACGTCGGCGTGGTGGTGGAAAGCGAAGGCCGGCTGAAGGTGCTGGACACAAACCCCGGTGGCGCATGCCTCCGGACAACTGGCGAGTTCGAAGCCGCTAACCCAAAGGTGGTGTATTACCGTGACCGTCGAGTTCTATCCGAACAAGCTGTCTGACACAGCGCCCCTGGGCACCTGGAAGACCGATCGCCGCATGACCATCGAGGAGTGGCTGAAGTCCCAGGCCCCGTCCTACGAGCGCCGCGAAAGCCCTCCCATCAGCATTGTCCTCAATGATGAGGTGATCGAGCAGCAGGACTGGCACAAGGTCACATTCAAGCCTTCTCACCTGCTCCAGATCTACCGCGAGCCGAAAGGAACCGACCCGTTCTCCATTACCTTCGCTCTGTTCAAGGGCGTCAAGGCGGTGGCCAAGGCGATCATGCCGAAGATGCCGGGTATGCCCTCCAGCGCCGGCACCCAGCAGGGCGACCCCCTGACGGAAGCCAGCGCCAAGGGTAACAAGGTCAAGTTGGGCGAACCGGTGCGGCAGATCGCCGGCCACCAGCGGGTGTACCCGGCCTACCTGTGCCAGCCTCGGCGCCGATTCCTTGCCCCCCGCGACCAGCGCGTGCAGATGATCCTGTACTTTGGCGAGGGCGAGTACGACATACCCCTGTCGACTGTGCGTGTCGGCGAAACGCCGCTGATCTCCCTCGGCTCGGACGCGACCTTCACCATTTACCCGCCTGGAGCTGATCTCTCAGCAGATCCGGCGCATATCAACTGGTTCAACGTTCCCGAGGTTGGCGCAAGCTCAAGCGGATCTGCCGGCCTCGAGCTGACTACGGCCACAGAGCTGACCAAGTCTTCAACTGCTTCAGCCTATCTGTTCGATGGGAACACGATCTCTATTCCCCTGGGGGCTGGCACCTTTCCGGCAGACTGGGAAGCCGGCCTCATAATTCGGGTTCTGTCGCCATACGAATACACGGTTGTGGATGGCGGTGCGGGTCGCGACATTATCCGCGGCCCGCTGGAGATGCTGAATCCAGTTACGGCCATGCAGATCGAGGTTCAAGGCGCGAACTCCGGGCTCTATGTGGTCAGCTCGTACACCCCAGCTACGCCCGCTGTCCCGCCGTCTGCCGGTTCTCCGTCGACGGTCCTGGCCTCCAGCACTCCAGCGCGCTACGACTTCAACGTCACGCCCGTGACCTTTTTGGTCGGCGGCGGCTCAATCCTGAATCGCGTGGTGGACACCTACAGCTGGCTCGGCGCATCGCTGCCAACCGTTAACAAGTCCGCAGACATCAACGTGTCGTCTCTCGCGTTGGCTGCGAGCGCATCGGGCTACGCCTATCGGTGCGACACGACCACGAGCGCAACGGGTGGGTATGTTCGCCTGAACCCAACCAGCGGTGCGGGCAGCTCCTATCTGGAACCGGGTACCTACAGGGTCAGCGTTTACGCTTCATCTGCCACCGCCGGAGCCACGCTCCAATGCGGTGTATTCGACGGCACGACCAACGTCACCGGGGCTGCGCAGGCCATCACCACCACGCGGTCTCGCTATGTGTTCACGATAACAGTTGCTACTGCCATGAACGCCTCGTTTGTGGCGTACGTGAACCGAGCGGGGATTGCTGGCAACACCCTAATCATCGACAGCCCCATGATCGAGAAGACGTCGGGAGCAGCTTCGGCCTTTGAAAGAGGCACCAGGTCACTGACCATCAACACGGCCGTGTCTGACCTGATCGGCCTGGTCGCGGCGATCAACACCGCCAAGGGGAGCGCACCGTTCGAAGCCAGGGCATCGGCAGGAAAGGTGTTGATCACGCAAACCGGCACCTACAACGGCCTGGCCTTGATCACCTCAGGTGGGGCTGACTTGCTGGGGGCCAGCCCGGTCAACACTGCCGGCACTGCCACCACCAGCGGAACGCCAGGCCAGTCGGCGGAGATGACACTGAACTACGACGGCGGCCAGCCTGCCTCTGGTTTGGCCATCGGTACAGGCCTGGCAACTATTGGCCCGCGCGGGCTTCGATATCGCATCACCGCCTTCAGCGCATCGCTGATTACAGTCGAGCGCCTAACCTCCAGCGGATCGGTTGATACGGGATGGCCTGGATTCAACAGCATGCAGACCGTGAACGGCCTCATCACGCTGGATGCCTCCAACCTGCAAGGCGGCTACCGTGGCCCGTTTGCCTGCTGCCCAAAGGGCGAAAAGGTCACCGAATTGGAGTGGAGCGTGTTCTTTGCCAGCGGCCTGTGCGGCGTTGGTCGAGAGGGTCAGATCTATCCGATTACCGCTTTCCACACCTTCGAGTATCGGGACATGGATGTGGCCGGCCCGTGGACGGTCATCGACATGCAGCACATCGGCGGATCCCTTGATGCTCAAGGCTTCACCAATCGCATCACGCTGCCATACCCGATGCGCGCGGAAGCCAGAATCAAGAAACGCTGGGTTCAGCTCGGCGGACGGGCCAATGAAGAGGCGAAGGACGATACGACGTGGTACGACCTGCGCGGCCGGATGGAGAATTCTCCAACCAGCTACCCGAACCTCACTGTCATAACCTGCGATATCCGTGGTGGTGACAGACTTTCAGCTCAGTCCGAGAGCCAGATCAGCGGCGAGCCGACAAGGGTCCTTCCGCTCATGGAGGGCGGTACCGGGCCCACCCGAGATATCGTGCCCTGGTGCATCTACCAGCTGAAGCAACGCGGCTACACCGATGATGATCTGGATCTTCCCGAGTGGCATGCCTTCCACGACACGTGTGTGGCCCGCGGCGACACCTACGACGAGACGCTTGAGTCTACGATCACGGTCAAGGACATGGTCAACAATGCACTGGCCTGTGGTTTCGGTGAGCTGGTGACGTTTCGGGGCCTACTTCGCCCGGTTCGTGACAGCCTGCGGGCGGCGTTCGACGTGAGCTACGGTCCGAAAACCCAGACTTACTCGCCGCAGAACATGACCAAGATGCTGAAGATCAGCGGCGCCATGCCGTCGATCAACGACTTCGATGGCGTGGATGTGGAGTATTTCTCTCGCCAGACCTGGGCCTGGGAGACGGTCGAGTGCCGCTGGCCGGGTGACGTGGGCACCAAGGTCGAGAAGGTCAAGATGCCGGGGTTCAGCGACAAGACCCGGGCCTGGCGCTTCGGCATGCGCCGGCGCGGTCACCAGAAGTTTCGGACCGATGTGTACACCTGGGAAACCGAGATGGACGGCAGTAACAGCGGCTACCTGAGCTTGGCAGCCGTTGCGGACGATGCGCCGAAGCGATGCCAGAGCGCGATTCTGCTGGACTTCCGGGTGACCGGATCGGGAACCCTGCTGACCTCGTCGGAGCCGCTGGACTTCAGCGCCGGCGGCGAGCATCTGGTCGGCGTGCGCAAGCTGGATGGCACGCTGTCCGGTCCCTGGACTGCCACGCAGGTGGATCAGTACACGGTGCGGGTGGACGCGCTCGACTTCACGCCAGTGGTCGACGGCCCGCTGGAGCCGCCGCACATCCTGTTCGGCCCGGCCTCTCGCTGGGCTTACCCGGCGCTGATCACCAGCTCAGACCCGGCCAACGGCAACACGGCGTTGAAGGGCATGCCCTACGACGCCCGCGTGTACACCTACGACGACCAGTTCCCGCCGGCCTGAGGCCGAAGAGGATGCCAAGCCCGCCTAGTGCGGGCTTTTTATTGAGGAATCACAATGACCGGCGCAGAGTCTCTGCAGCTCTTCATGGGGCTCGTGGCCAATGGCAATGAGCTCTTCTTGTCCGATGAGGACTATGTCGTCATCAATGGTGTAGCCAAGCCGACACTCAAGAAAATCTACTCTGATTTCCTTGCCAGCAAGGGCGTATACCTGACCATTGCTGATGGCCTGGCAGACACAAGCGGGTCTGGAACCCAGAACAGGTTTTTCACCGTGGCTGGCGTCAACAGCACCTACGAAAGCCGCTACCGTAACGATGCCGGCACTGCGGTGCTGGTCGGAAGTGTTTTGAGCGCAAGCGCTGTAAACGAACTGCTTGCCGTGCTGGAAGAGAAAACCAAGAACCTGCTGAGCAGGAAGATCCCCAACACCGGGCTTTTGGTCATCGACTCCAGGTCTGGCAAGTGCCTTTGGACTGACGGGCAGGGCAAGACTCACAGCATTTCCCACGACACGCTGCAGCAGCTCATCAACGGGGTCGAGCAAATACCGCAAGTGAAAACCAGAATCAAAGGCTTCACCCAAACCTATGGCGGGGCAAATGGCCTGGCCCTGGCAGGGGTTCGGGATGATGGCACGATCGAGGTAGCCAAGCTCAACGTGCTGGACCTTCTGATCGGTGGAAAACCCGTCTCGGCGGGCGCGGGGGTCAACCTCAAAGACACCTACATGCGGGATGGTCAGCTCTTCAAGTACCACGCCAACCCACTCAGCGTGTCAGGCTGGGGCAGCTCCAGCATGGAGCGCATGGCTTCTCAGTTCACCGCCATGGTGGCCGAGCTCGACCCAGACGCCACCTATTACAACGGCGGGAAAGGCGGGGAGAGCTCAACCCATATCGCTGGGCGCCTGGGCTCTATACCGTTCAAGCTCACGGTGGCCGGCGGCAGCATCCCGGCGAGCGGGGGCGTGACGGTCACCGGCAGCAACGTCCTTCCGAGCTCGTCGCTGAAGCCATTCACTGGATGGCTGAATGGGGTGTACGGCACGGTATCGTCGACCGGTTCGGTAATGACCTTCACCCGCAGCGCATCGGGTAGCGCGGTGCCTTCGGCCGGTGAGTACTCGTTTGTTCCAGAGATCGGCCCTCAGCATCGCGGTGACGTCATGCTGCTGTGGATGGGTAAAAACGACCCGGCGCCGTACACCGCCCAGGACATCATCGATCGAACGAACAAGTCATTCGACTGGCTTTCACCCTTCATCAAGCGCTGCCTCGTACTTGGCCACTTCCATGACTCGGACTGGGCCCCCACTGATGCGAGGTCGGTGCTGATCGATGCAGTGAACCAGGCTTACAAGGACCGGTACGGCGACCTGTATATCGACGTCCAGGGTTACATCACGTCACCCCAGGTGTGGATAGACACTGGCATCACACCGACCGCAGACGACCTTGCACAACAGGCGCTCGGCCAGAAACCAGCATCCCTTTCGGTTGACGCCGGTCACCTCAACGATGCCGCGTATCTGGCGCTCAACAAGAACGTTATTCAGCCGCGTATACGCCAGTTCGGCTGGTATTAAGGAGTTTCGATGACTACCACTATCAGGGTTCCCGACCATACCTTCCCTGTGCACATCCCGTTGTTCGATATCCCCAACCTGGCCAACAACAAGGTGTTCTCCATCTTCGGTGGGACCCAGTTCGAAAGCCTGGTCAACCATTCCGGCAACGGCAATGGCGTCGTGGTTGGGCAGCTCAACGTAGAGCCCATGGGGGTTCGGCAGTTCGGCATGGAAAACTACATCAGGTTCTCCAATCTGGGTGCGCTGTCGCCGGCTGGGTTCACCTTGATCGTTGCATTCCGATCTCCGGTTTCGAATCTGGTTTCGGGACTGGTCAACCTCTGGTCGCAATCCACCAAGAACTCAGACTCCTTGCGCCGCCGGATCTTCGTCGACGGCTCCGCAGGTGGTACCGGTCCGCTCCGCGCCTACAGCCTCCCTGCGCCATCCGGGAACGGCGTCAACTGGGAGATCGAGGCGGATAAGCCGTATCTGATCTCCATGGTCCGTGCAGGCAACGGAGCGACGGGGAACCTCCGACTTCATAACGCTGACGGCAGCATCATCACCGGCAACACGTTCGCCACACAGGCGACGCCTATCACCTATGCCGCAGACGTGGCGCTGGAGGTCGGCAACGGTTCGTCCGAAACCTCTGGCGGAAGCCTGCTGCAGGGGGTGGGGCTCTGGAGTGGGGTGATGTCGTCGGCGGCGGTATCAGAAGCCGCAGCAGCCCTGGCTTATGCCTCAGGCGTATTTGACTGAGCGTCGTCGACCCGCGTGCCGGGGGCATTTTGGTACTTGCGCCGAACGATGCGCTACAAGACCTAGGCCGGTACGCCCGGCCAGGTTTAATCTGCTCGGAAAGGTAGCCGCACAATCAAGTGCGGCGGTCAGGCGTTAAGAGAATTTTTTCGAAAAGTCGCCGGTAGCAACCATTTTATTTAGCTCTGCGGAGAAGTGGTCTTTGCTCTTTCCAGGAGTTGAATAAGTAAACGGTTTTGGGGCGTCATTGCCGATTAAGCTTGTTAGCTTAAAGTTGAATGTGTGGTTTTTTATGTAAAATGTTGCGCAGTAAAGGATGCTTTGATCAAGCCACCAGGTTTTGGGGCTTGCAGGGTCGAATGTGTCGAGCATTAGGTGTGACATGGTCTCGGCATATTGTAGTCCGAGGCGAGTGTTATTTATGTATAGGTAGCAACCACTTATAGCGTTCCAGGGGAATTTTCGGAATGCATCAACGTTATAGGTGGCATCTACGCCTGCGTCACTTTCTCCCACATATGATTTGACCGAGTGTAGGTTGCCGGTCACCGCCGCGTCAATATCTCCAATTACCACGCCACATTTGTAGTGGTTCATTATCTGGTGTGCAATAATGAACCTGCTTAGTGCGTAGTAAGTTTTGTTTTCGTGAGTCGGTTTGTTCTCGAATGAGTATTCAATTGGTATTTTTCGATCTTTGCGTAGTTCCCGTACTAATTTCTTTTGCTGTTCAGATACGCTGCTCTCATTTCCAATGATATGGAAGTGCACTGTTAGGTTGTCGTTTGTTTCAAAAAGCGTCCCCAAAAAGCTTGAGGAAAATCTATTGAAATATCCGTCATCGCAACCTATAAGCATAACCAAGTCACGACCCTTTTTTTCGCCTAGTGAAATTTCAGGCTCAGGAACTCTTCTCGGCCGAGAAAGGATTGAGTTCAATGTAATGAATGACTTGGTTGAGTAGCAGCCGTAAGCGCTTTTGAAAAGGAATGGCTTGTTTGCTGCCATCGGGTCTGCAAGGCTCGCTGCCATTTCAAATGTTTTTAAAGCATCTTTTACACTATTTGAATAGAACTGAATTGCGCCAGCGTAAAGCAGGGACCAAGGCTGCTCCCCATGGATTTCTATATTATTGTCGCAGATGGCCTGCAATTCCTTGATGATGCCGTCTCTGAGAGACTTGTCCCTTTCTCTTCGCGCCATTATGAAGTAATGATCAGCAAGAGCTTCAAATGTTTTTGAGTATTCTTCAATGTCATCCTTGTAGTCAAGGTTAAGGATTGCCTTGAAGATGGATAGGGCTTTTTGTTCGCTGCCGGTTCTTAGGTGGCAGGCACCTAAGTGGTATAAGGCTGATATCCACTTGGGGTGCGCTTCGGTGCAGTCTAAAAAATACTGAAGTGCTTCGCTATGCTTTCCCAGTCGGATAAGGGACATTCCATATTGATATTTGGCGGTTGTCCAAGAAGGGTCAAAATTTACGACTTTTTTAAGCGCGTCAGCAGCCTCTATTTTTTTGTTGGCTCGCTTAATTTGCAGGAAGAAGGCGCTGGCATCGCTATTTCTTTCCCGGGCATAAATTATCTGGTTTACCTGTGCTTTAAACATACGTTTACCTTTGCACGTGTCATTGCATATTCCTTGCAGCTTCCATGAATAGTCCAGCTATTGGATCGAATGTTATCGGTTCAATAGACCCTCCATGGTACTCATTTTTTTAGACATGCTAGGCAGAGATTCGTATCAAATTCTTTCCGATGAATCCGGGTTTATCTGAGAAATGGTGTTTATGAGGTGAGCGAGCCTCAATTCAAAGCGACCAAATTCAGCCCTGCTCGTTCTGCATGGGCTTTGAATGGAGATCTTTATGTCACTCAACGAGCAGCAGCTGCTGCAGATCCTTCCCAATGCCCGCCCAGTCGCGGGCATTTTTTTGCCTGCGCTGAACCGGGCCATGGCGCGCCACAAGATCGATAGCCGTATCCGGCAGGCAGCCTTCCTAGCCCAGGTCGGCCATGAATCCGGCCAGCTGCGCAATCTGGTCGAGAACCTGAACTACAGCGCCGATGCGCTGGTGCGCGTGTGGCCAAGCCGGTTCACTGCGCAGTCCAGCGCCGCCTATGCCCGGCAGCCTGCGAAGATCGCCAACAAGGTGTACGGCGGCCGAATGGGCAACGGCCCGGAGGCATCTGGCGATGGCTGGCGGTTCCGTGGGCGCGGGCTGTTGCAGATCACAGGCCGCAGCAACTATCGAGAGGCGGGCGCGGGCCTTGGCCTTCCGCTTGAAGACGAGCCGGAGCTGCTTGAGCAGGCCGAGCACGCCGCCCAGTCCGCCGCCTGGTGGTGGGCGAAGCGTGGGCTGAACGAGTTGGCCGATGCTGGCCGCGTCCAGGAAATCGGCAGTGTCATCAACACAGGCCAGCCTGGCCGTGTCCCGCATGGTGCCACCGAGCGACGGGCGCTGTACGAACTGGCGCTGCGGGTGCTGGTATGAATTCCTGGGTTATGAGGTCAATCCTGCTGTTGGCGCTGCTGGGCTCCTACTGGTTGGCTTACCAGCATGGACGGTCGGTAGAGCGGGCAGAGGCGGGTCAGGTATCGGCGCAACGGGACAGCGGTGACCGGCAGGCCGAAGTGATCGGCGAGCGGGCCGCGCGCCAAGAAGAACAACGACGCGCCGAGGCGCAAGAGGAGGCGAGAGCCCATGCCCAGGAGGAACGAACGACTGCTGACGCTGGTGCTGCTGGCGCCGATGCTGCTGGTCAGCGGATGCGCGACAAGGCCAGCAAGCTCGCCGCCACCGTCAGTTGCCCCAGCACGGATACCGCCGCTATCGCCCGAGGCCAGGCAGCCACCCGCGCCGCCATGGTGCTATCCGACCTGCTCGCACGGGCTGATGAACGAGCGGGAGAGCTGGCGAAAGCTTATGACCGTGCCAGGACCGCAGGCCAACAGTGCGAGCGTGAGTACGATGCGCTGAATCAAGGTCATTCGGTTCATCCCTCTGGCTGAAGGCTAACTAAATGACTGCTTTCGACTCAAAGCGGACGATAACGACAGGCCGCTTTCGGCCATAAGCGGTCAGTCATGACAGATACTGACAGATACAATCTCGCAGTCGCACTTTGCTGCGGCTCCTGATCATCGCCCTGAGTGGGGGGCGGGCGTATTGGGTTCACCCCTTATCCTTCTCAATGCAACACCCAGCGCATGTCATGTCGCAGATAATTTGAGTGCCTGCAACAGACTTACGCGACATCGTAAAGCCGTTACCTTCAGGTACGAATGAGTCGTCGCATAACTTAGGGGTAAAGCGACGACTGTAGATTTGAGCGAAGGACATGTTAGCGATGACGCCGAATTACCCCACGGGGGATGCGGAAAAAACTTGGACTGGTTATGCCGCGAGGCCCAGGCTCTTTCGTTGTATCAGCGAATGTATGAATCCAGGGCCTGAATGAACTGCTCGATGCTCGTTGACTACCAATTGCGAGGATAGAGCAGCTCCGTTTTCAACCGGCCGAAGAAGCCCTTACAAGCCGCGCTGTCTGGCGAGCAGACCTTACGCGACATCGAACGAATCAGCTTCGCATCAGCGATGCGCGATAACCAGCCGGGCCAGCGGTACTGTGCGGATTACTCGTGGTCGAACGCTGAGCTAACAGCGGCAAGGAAGCAGCCCAGAGCGGCGCCATAGCTGGCGAAAGTGAAGGCGGTGTGGTGGTCCGGGTACAAGGTCGCGCAGCTTTGCAGCGCAACGACGGCGAGAAAGGACGCCAAGAAAATCAGCCCTTGATGCCGGTGGATGAAACGCATGGTGTGGTGCTCCGTAGTGTGCTGGATGTTTCAAGTCTGCGCGCTACTTGGAAGGCGCAGAGTTCAAACATCACTGATAGGATTCGGCCAGCGCTTAGGCCCCTTGAAACAGGGCGAGGATGGCTTCGTTGTTGCTGCAATCACTTATCAGTTCGCAGTCGTTGACATAGACCAGCCAGATCACACCGAGTACCTTGTCGTCTGCGTCTCTAAAGCTGTTGGTGAATGGGAGCGCCACTCGAAGAGACAGCAGCAATGGCAGGCATGGAGTCAGCCAGTTGGCGTTGGCAGAAATTGGTCAATTTGGCGTCTGCGCTAACACGCATAGGTATAAAAGGCCTGGATCGTGCGTAGTTGCGCCGCAGGGGTATTGTAAGCCCGGTGTTTGAGTTTGGGTTGGACGTAGATAAACGGAACGAGTATGGGCAATGGCGCCGCATTACCAGCGTGCACGAGTAGCGGCACACGCTGACTTGATGAGAAACGGCACTGAATCAGCTTCATCGGCAGCCACCTCACTCAATGACCAGCCATGAACACAAAACACATGGCCCGTTGAGAGAGTGGACGTCAGAAGCGGATTTGTCGAATCTGCAATCTCGTTCACTTGCATTGGTTCGGCTTACCGGCCGCTTTGGGTCGAAAATGGTCATTTACGACTGGCTGCTATCGATCCGAAGCAGGCACCGCTCCAACGCTCTGTAGTCAGTACCGGCCTCATCGCCGGCAAGCGCGGTTCCCACAGGCATAACGCGCAAGCCTGGGGGCTGGTGCTACTCCTGTGGGAGTCGGCTTGAACTGGCCTAATGATCCCGGACACCTCTTAAGGGCGATATGATTCGCCCAATCAGGAGGTTCCATGCAAGAACGAAAGACCTATACCCGTGAGTTCAAGCAACGTGCTGCAAGCATGGTTCTTGATGACAACTGCTCGATCCCTGACGTCTGCGCATCGATGGATGTCGGCCCAACGGCGCTGCG
>NZ_JBIVIC010000014.1:0-108715 GCF_044749545.1 Pseudomonas sp. NPDC089396
CAGCTATAACAACTACCTGTCGCCAATAGCTATGGAGCAACAGGCAGCGTGATCACCGTAATCGGTGTCCGGCAAAACTTGACCAGAACACCTTGCCGGCGATAGGGCCCTTGAATGTTACTCGGGCGGCAAGACCAACCGTTGCCCGGCCATCAACAACGACAACCGCGACAATCCTGTCCACGGCGATCCTTCGGCTTGCCCTTTGATCTGCGCATCGATGCGCTGGGCATCCTGCAGCAATTGCGCCCAACGCTGTGCGGAAAGCCGTTGCAGGGCCTTGCTGACCAACGGTCGACGCTTGTCCCACACCGGCGGCCGGGCCTGGCTGAAGGCCTTGTCCAGCGGCACGCCCTGGCTGAACTGTTGGGCCAAGCCAGCCAGCAGCCGCAGTTCACGGGCAAGCGCCCAGAGGATCACCGGTGGCTCGACCCCTTCGCCACGCAGGCCCTCGAGCATGCGCAGGGCATGCGCGGCTTCGCCATTGAGAATGGCATCGACCAGGCCGAAGACATCGAAGCGCGCACTGTCGGCTACGGCGCCCTGGACCGTTTCCACGGTGATCTGGTTGCCCTCGGCAAGCAGCTTGAGCTTTTCGATTTCCTGGGCAGCGGCCAGCAAGTTGCCTTCTACCCGCGCGGCGATCAGGTCGACCGCATCGCGTTGCGCAGAAAGGCCAGCCTGGGCCAGGCGCTGGTTGATCCACTGCGGCAACTGCTGGGCATCCACCGGCCAGATCTGGATGAACTGGCAGTGAGCGCCTTCGATCAGCGCCTTGCCCCACTTGGTCTTCTGCGCGCTGCCATCGAGCTTGGGCAGGCTGATCAGCAGCAGCGTGTCTTCGGCAGGCCTGGCGCAGTATTCCATGAGCGCTGCAGCGCCCTTGTCGCCGGGCTTGCCGGACGGCAACCGCAGTTCCAGCAAGCGGCGCTGGGCAAACAGGGACAAACTGGCACCGGCCTGGAGCAGGGTGCCCCAGTCGAAGTTGGCGTCGGCACTGAACACCTGGCGTTCGTCGAAACCTTGCTGGCGAGCAGCATTGCGGATGGCGTCGGCGGCTTCCTGGCACAGCAGCGGGTCGTCGCCGCTGACCACGTAGACCGGGGCCAGGCCACCTTGCAGGTGCTTGTTAAGTTGGGCGGGGGCGAGTTTCATGGGAAACAGGCGGGGCACCGAAGTGCCCCGCACGGGCTTACTGGCCCGGGATTTCCAGTGGAGACTGTTGAGGCGTTTCCGCCTGCTGGCGGCGCGCGGCCTCCAGTGCCTCGGCTTCGGCCTTGGCGCGTTCGTCGGCCTTGCGCTGCAGCTCGTCCAACTGAGTTGGCGTCAGGACCTGCAGGCGCGCGACCATCGACTGCACCAGGTCGCGACGCATTTCCGTGCGTGCCTGGGTGGCTTCCTGGTCGGAACCTGTGATGTTGGAGCTGTCACGCACGTAGATCTTGCGTACTTCAACCTTGTCGTTGAGCAGTTCGAGGTTGTTCAGGCCCAGAATGCTGTACTTGAGCGTGGTGGTGAGCTCGTATTCGGCGGTACGGCTGCCGCCACCGTAACTGGCGGCACGCTGATTTTCCTGTTCGTCGGTCAGCACCAGGCGGTAAGGCGCGCCTGCGTGGACGTTGACGCCGCTATGCTCCAGCACCTGGCGCAACTGAACCACCGTCTGGCCGTAGGCGTTACGCGCGCTGACGTCCATTTCCTTGATGCTCAGTTCGTTGGTGCCGGTGCCGCGCAGCTGGAAACCGCAGGCGCTGAGCATGATGGCCAGGCCCATTACCAGCAGATTGCGTTTGATCATGTTGTTGCTCCCTTGTGGGCCGATACCGCCCACCCGCATTGGCTGCGGGTGGGCGTTGCCATCAGTTGGCGACGATGTTGACCAGTTTGCCCGGTACCACGATGACCTTGCGGATGGTCAGGCCATCGATGAAGCGCAGGACATTCTCGTTGCTGCGGGCGGCGGCTTCGACTTCTTCGCGGCTGGCAGCGGCAGGCATCTCGACCTGGCCACGCAGTTTTCCGTTGACCTGTACCACCAGGGTAATGGTGTCCTGCACCAGCGCTTGTTCGTCGACGCTTGGCCAGGTGGCATCGATGACCGACTCGGCGTGGCCCAGCGCCTGCCACAGTGCGTGGCTGATGTGCGGGGTGATCGGCGCCAGCAGCAGGGTGACGGCCTCCAGGCCTTCCTGCAGCAGGGCACGGTCTTGCTCGCTGGCCTGCGGCGCCTTCTCCAGCACGTTCATCACGGTCATCACCTGGGCGATGGCGGTGTTGAACTTGTGGAACTGGCCGACATCGGTGCTGGCCTGCTTGATCGCGGCGTGGATAGCCCGGCGAATGACCTTCTGCTCGTCGCTCAGGGCGGCGATGTCCAGTTTCCCCGGCAAGCCTTGGCTGACGTGGCCCTGGGCCAGGCGCCAGACGCGGCGCAGGAAGCGGCTTGCGCCTTCGACGCCGGAGTCGGACCACTCCAGGCTCATGTCGGGCGGCGAGGCGAACATCATGAACAGGCGGCAGGTATCGGCGCCGTAGGCTTCGATCATCGACTGTGGGTCGACGCCGTTGTTCTTCGACTTCGACATTTTCTCGGTGCCACCGATTTCCACCGGCAGGCCGTCGGTCATCAGGCGTGCGCCAATGATCTTGGCCTTGGCATCCCGTTCCACTTCGACGTCGGCCGGGTTGAACCATTCACGGCCACCATTGCTGGCGGTGCGGAAGTAGGTCTCGGCGACCACCATGCCTTGGGTCAGCAGATTCTTGAACGGCTCGTTGGAGGTGACCAGGCCTTCGTCACGCATCAGCTTGTGGAAGAAGCGTGCATACAGCAGGTGCAGGATCGCGTGCTCGATACCGCCGATGTACTGGTCGACCGGCAACCAGTGGTTGGCCGCTTTTGGATCGACCAGGCCCTTGTCGTAGTTAGGCGAGGCGTAGCGGGCGAAGTACCAGGACGACTCGACGAAGGTGTCCATGGTGTCGGTTTCACGCTTGGCCGCGGTGCCGCATTTCGGGCAGTTGCAGTCGTAGAACTCAGGCATGCGCGCCAGTGGCGAACCGGCGCCGTCCGGCACCACGTTCTCCGGCAGCACGACCGGCAGTTGGTCTTCCGGCACTGGCACGTCGCCGCACGACGGGCAGTGGACGATCGGGATCGGGCAGCCCCAGTAGCGCTGGCGGCTGATGCCCCAGTCGCGCAGGCGGAACTGGGTGCGCGACTTGCCCAGTTCCTTGCGGATCAGGGCAGCTTCGATAGCGTCGAACGCACCGGCGAAGTCCAGGCCGTCGAACTCGCCAGAGTTGATCAGCTGGCCGTGCTCGCCGTAGGCGGCCAGCCACTCGCTGCCGACTTCATCGCCAGCGCTGGTGCGGACCACCGCCTTGACCGGCAGGTTGTACTTGTGGGCGAACTCGAAGTCGCGCTCGTCGTGGGCCGGCACGGCCATCACGGCGCCATCGCCGTAGTGCATCAGCACGTAGTTGGCGACCCATACCGGCAGCTTCTCGCCGGTCAGCGGGTGCTCGACCAGCAGGGAAGTGGCCATGCCCTTCTTCTCCTGGGTGGCCATGTCGGCTTCGGCGACGCTGCCGCTCTTGCACTCGTCGATGAACGCCTGCAGCGCCGGGTTGCCCTGGGCAGCCTGGGTGGCCAGCGGGTGTTCGGCGGCCACGGCGACGTAGGTCGCGCCCATCAGGGTGTCCGGACGGGTGGTGAAGACTTTCAGGGTGCCTTCATGGCCGATGCTCGCCTGGTCGTACGGGAACTGCACTTCCATGCCGCGCGACTTGCCGATCCAGTTGCGCTGCATGGTCTTGACCTGCTCAGGCCAGCCCGGCAGCTCGTCGAGGCTTTCCAGCAGCTCGTCGGCGTAGTCGGTGATGCGGAAGTAGTACATCGGGATTTCGCGCTTCTCGATCAGCGCGCCCGAACGCCAGCCGCGGCCGTCGATGACCTGCTCGTTGGCGAGCACGGTCTGGTCGGCCGGGTCCCAGTTCACGGTACCGTTCTTGCGGTAGATGATGCCTTTCTCGAACAGGCGGGTGAACAGCCACTGTTCCCAGCGGTAGTAATCCGGCTTGCAGGTAGTGACTTCACGTGCCCAGTCGACGGCCAGGCCCAGGCTCTTGAGCTGGGTCTTCATGTAGTCGATGTTTTCGTATGTCCACTTGGCCGGGGCGACGTTGTTTTTCATCGCCGCGTTTTCCGCGGGCATGCCGAAGGCGTCCCAGCCCATCGGCTGCAGGACGTTCTTGCCCAGCATGCGCTGGTAGCGGGCAATCACGTCGCCGATGGTGTAGTTGCGCACGTGGCCCATGTGTAGCTTGCCGCTCGGGTACGGGAACATCGATAGGCAATAGTAAGTGTCTTTGCCTGGCTGTTCGGTAACAGCGAACGATTGTTGCTCGTCCCAGAACTTCTGGGCGGCGGCTTCGATATCACGGGGCGTGTATTGTTCGTGCATGGCTACTTTTTGGCTGAGAGATAAGAGACCTTGTTCCAGGCAGCGGAACCTCGCTGCGTCCGGCACTCCGGTGTCGTGAGGGTGAACGCCGTAGCATACAGCAGCGCCGCGTATCGTGGGAAACCCTGATTGCGAATGGCCGCTGGTCGCTGCAACCGGCTGCTTTTTGCAGCGACGCTAAGCTCATGTGTGGGGGGAGATATTCTTTATCTTCAATGAGGTGAACGGATGGGAGAGACGCAGCTACCCGCAATCAAACCGGAGCTTTACGAACGCCTGATCGACCGTCTTGGCCTGGCACTGGAAGTCGCCAGAACTTCGGTGCGATTACGCGACGAGATGCCAGCCGAGCTGGAGTTGCGTGGCCTGAGCCATGCAGAGTTCGAAGTGATCAAGGCCTACCTGGATTCCCTCCCGGAACGCCGAAATGCCTGCGCCGGTACTTACCCAAAAGCGGAACCGAGCACGGCAAAGATCATCTGGCTCAAGGACAAGCAACGCCCCGCCAATACGGCGAGATCCAGGACGCTGCCGCATCGCTAGCCGTTCAGGACGCCAGGCGCAGGCCATCGCGCGCCGGTTCTTCTACACACTTCTCACGATCGGCGCCTGCCGCCTACTTGTTGGCTGGCGCCGATCCTCTTAGGCTGCACGCCGTCCATGGAGGTGTAGCCGATGCCAATTCGATACTTCATCAAGCAATGGTTGATGCCGCCGGGCGTCCTGTTCCTGCTGTTGCTGCTTGCCTGGTGGCTGCGCGCACGGCGGCCCCGGCTGGCGGCGTTGTGCTTTGCGCTGGGGCTGGGCGGTTTGTGGCTGATGAGCCTGCCGCTGGTGGTGCAGCAGGCTGCTCGCCTGCTGGAGACCGAACCCGCCGTGCCGGTGAACGAGTGGGCGGGCCTGGCGGGCAGGGCGGACGCGATCGTCGTGCTGGGAGCGGGGCGCGAGCGCGGTGACCCGGCCTGGGGTGGTGCCGACCAACCCACCGCTACGGCGCTGGAGCGCATGCGCTTTGCCGCAGCGCTGGCCAAGGCCTCGGGCTTGCCGGTGCTGACCAGCGGCGGGCTGCACTTTGGCACACCGCCGAGCGAGGCGCGGCTGATGGCTGACCGCCTGCGTGAGGATTTCGCTGTCGAGGTCAAATGGCAGGAGGGCGCTAGCCGCACTACCTGGGAAAACGCCCTGTTCAGTGCCCAGATTTTGCAGCCGCTGGGGATTCGCCGAGTGATCGTGGTCACCCAGGCCTGGCATATGCAGCGCTCGCGCTGGAGCTTCGAGCGCGCGGGTTTCGAGGTGGTACCTGCGCCGGTGGGGTTCCTAGGGCGCGATCATGCGCGGCCGTTTGGCGGGTTGCTGCCGGAGAGTCGGGCGATGTGGCAGAGCGGACAGTTGCTTAATGAAGCGGTGGGGTTGGTGGGGTATCGGTTGTTTTATTGAGAGTTGTATTGCCTGTACCGGCCTTATCGCCGGCAAGCCGGCTCCCACAGGTACGGCACAGCTTTCGAATCCTGTGCTGTACCTGTGGGAGCCGGCTTGCCGGCGATGAGGCCAAAACAGTCAACTTCAAACGGTCTTGGCGATACGCCCCGCCAGCAGCGCCCACCCCAGCAGCAGCACACAGACGATCGCCAGCGGCCACGAGCGCCATTGCAGATAAGGCGTCAGCTGCTGCATCGGCACCACTTCCCCATACAGCACCGCCCGCTGGAACTGCGGCACTTCGACGGTGATCTTGCCAAACGGGTCGATCAAGGCGGTCACACCGTTGTTGGTGGCCCGAATCATCCAGCGCCCCGCTTCAAGCGCCCGCATCTGAGCCATCTGCAAATGCTGCAGCGGGCCGATGGAGGTGCCGAACCAGGTGTCGTTGCTGATGGTCAGCAACAGGTCGCTACGCGCGGCAAGGCCTGCGGCGAACTCTGGGTAGACCACCTCGTAGCAGATGTACGGGGCGATCTGGTAGCCCTTGGCCTGCAGCAGCGGCTGGTCTTCAGGGCCACGGGCAAAGTCCGACATCGGCAGGTTGAAGAACTCGATCAGGCCGCGGAGCATGTCCTGCAGCGGCACGTACTCGCCGAACGGCACCAGCTTTTGTTTGAGGTAGGTGCCGTCGCCTTCGCCGGTGACGGTGATGCCGTTGTAGTAACGGCGCTGGTGGTGCACCACCTCACGCACGGGCACGCCGGTGATCAGCGCCGAGTGGCGGTCGGCGGCAAAGCGGCCCATCACATCGATGTAGCCCTGGGCCTGATCCTTGAGGATCGGCACCGCCGTTTCCGGCCAGATCAGCAGGTCCACCGGCTTGGAGCTGAAGCTCATGTCGCGGTACAGGGCCAGCTGCGCATCGATATGTGCCGGGTCCCATTTCAGTTCCTGCTCGACATTGCCCTGCAGCGCGGCGACCTTCAGCGGATCGCCAGCGGGCTTGGTCCAGGCGTGGCCTTTGAGGGCCATGCCCACCACCCACGGCGCCAACAGCAGCGCGACGCCTACGGCCAGGAACGACGGGCGGGCGCGCAGGCGCTGCAGGTTGCACAGCAGTGCCGCGCTCAATGCCAGGGTAAACGAGATCAGCCACACGCCACCGAGTGGCGCCAGGCCGGCCAGTGGGCCGTCCAGCTGGCTGTAACCGGCATACAGCCAGGGGAAACCGGTCAGGAACCAGCCGCGGAACGCCTCTTGTAGCAACCACAGGGCCGCGAAGCACAGGGCGTCGGCCAGGGGCGCTTCGTTGCGTCGCAACCAGCGCGCCCAGAGCCAGGTGGGCAGGGCGAAGAACCAGGCCAGGGCGGCGAAGAACGCCAGAAGCAGCACGATGGCCAACAGCGGCGAGGCGCCGCCGTAGGTGTTCATGCTGACGTAGATCCACCAGGTGCCGGCACCGTACAGACCGAAGCCGAACCACCAGCCGCGCCACATGGCCTGACGCGGGCTGAGCTCGCGCAGGCCGAGGTAGAGCATGGCGATCGATAGCAAGGCCAGCGGCCAGATGTCGAATGGCGCCAGGGCCAGGAGGGTAGATGCGCCGGCCGCCAAGGCCAGCAGGTTACCGGGCCAGCCGGGGCGGGTGATCCAACGCATGTTTGTCCTTAGCGGGTGATCGGTGTCAGGCGCAGCAAGTGTATCCGCCGGCTGTCGGCGTTGAGAATACGGAACTTGTAGGCGCCGATCTCGGTGGTTTCGTTGCGCTTGGGCAGGTGGCCGAAGGCGCTCATCACCAGGCCGCCAACGGTGTCGAATTCGTCGTCGGAGAATTCGCTGTCGAAGAACTCGTTGAAGTTCTCGATCGGCGTCAGGGCCTTGACCAGGAAATCGCCGCTGGGCAGTGGCTTGATGTAGCTGTCTTCCTCGACATCGTGCTCGTCTTCGATGTCGCCGACGATCTGTTCGAGCACGTCTTCGATGGTCACCAGGCCCGCCACGCCGCCATATTCGTCGATGACGATGGCCATGTGATTGTGGTTGGCGCGGAACTCGCGCAGCAGCACGTTCAGGCGCTTGGACTCCGGCACGAAGGTGGCCGGGCGCAGCAGGTCCTTGATGTTGAAGCTGTCGCCGTTCTCCTTGAGGATCAGCGGCAGCAGGTCCTTGGCCAGCAGGATCCCGAGCACATCGTCATGGCTTTCGCCGATCACCGGATAGCGCGAGTGCGCGGCGTCGATCACCGCTGGCAGGAACTCGCGAGGCGACTGGGTAGCCTTGATGCTCATCATCTGCGAGCGCGGGACCATGATGTCGCGCACCTGCAGGTCGGCGACCTGGATGGCGCCTTCGACGATGGTCAGCGCTTCGCTGTCGAGCAGCTTGTTCTGATGGGCTTCGCGCAGCAGCTCCAGTAGCTGCTGGCGGTTTTTCGGCTCATGGGCAAAAGCCTGGGTCAGTTTACCCAACCAGGACTTCTGCCCGTTGCTCGATCGATCTTCGCTCATGGCGGTTCTCGTGATCCTTGGTGTATCAGTGTGTGATTGATTCGGTTTCATCGTCGGCATACGGGTCAGGGTGACCCAGTTCTGCCAGCAATTCCCGTTCCAGCGCTTCCATTTCTTCGGCCTCATCGTCCTCGATGTGGTCGTAGCCGAGCAGGTGCAGGCAGCCGTGGATGACCAGGTGTGCCCAGTGCGCTTCCAGCGCCTTGCCCTGTTCGGCGGCCTCGCGCTCGACCACTGGCACGCAGATCACCAGGTCGCCCAGCAGCGGGATATCGAGCAGTTCGTCGGGCACGTCGGCAGGGAAGGACAGCACATTGGTCGCGTAGTCCTTGTGCCGGTAAGTGTGGTTGAGCTCGCGGCCTTCGGCTTCGTCGACCAGGCGAATGGTCATTTCCGAGTCGGCGGTGCGCTGGCGCAAGGCCAGCTCGCACCAGCGGCGGAAGGCAGCGTCATCCGGGGCAGCGGCATCCGTGGCCCGTTGCAGGTCAAGTTCAAGCATCTTTGCCGGGCGCCTCGGGGTTGGCCTGGCGTCCCTCGAAGCGGTCGTAGGCTTCGACGATACGCTGCACCAGTGGGTGACGAACCACATCTTTGGGTTGGAAGTGGGTGAAGCTGATCCCCGGAACGTCCCGCAGGACCTCGATCACATGGGCCAGGCCCGACCTGGTGCCGCGGGGCAGGTCGACCTGGGTGATGTCGCCGGTAATCACCGCGGTGGAACCAAAACCGATGCGGGTGAGGAACATCTTCATCTGCTCGAGCGTGGTGTTCTGGCTTTCGTCGAGGATGATGAAGCTGTTGTTCAGGGTACGACCGCGCATGTAGGCCAGCGGGGCGATTTCGATGACCTGGCGCTCGATCAGCTTGGCCACGTGTTCGAAGCCGAGCATTTCATACAGGGCGTCGTACAGCGGGCGCAGGTACGGGTCGATCTTCTGCGCCAGATCGCCGGGCAGGAATCCAAGCTTCTCGCCAGCCTCGACCGCCGGGCGTACCAGCAGGATGCGGCGGACTTGCTCGCGCTCCAGGGCGTCCACGGCGCAGGCCACGGCCAGGTAGGTCTTGCCGGTACCGGCCGGGCCGATGCCGAAGTTGATGTCGTTGGCCAGGATCTCCTTGACGTAGCGCTGCTGGTTGACACCGCGCGGGCGAATGTTGCCCTTGCGCGTGCGCAGCGAGACGCTGACCTCGTTGACGGCCGGGTTGTCGATGTTCTCGACGGTCGACTCCTGCAGGTACAGGTGCACGGTCTCCGGCGACAGCTCGGTGGCCTTGGCTTCGCGGTAGAGGCGGCGCAGCAGTTGCTCGGCAGCGGAAGTGGTCTTGGGTTCGCCGATCAGCTCGAATTGATTGCCGCGGTTGCGGATCTCGATAGCCAGGCGTTGTTCGATCAGGCGCAGGTGCTCGTCGAACTGGCCGCACAAGTTGGCGAAACGGTGGGCCTCGAAAGGTTCGAGGATGAAGCGATGAGGTTGTATGGGTGCGTTCAAGGTCGTTTTTAGCCGCTCGACGGCAATGTAGGTGAACTCAAGAATAACCCTTGAAGGGCAGTGGTGAAAGCACTGAAACGTTCAACGGTAGTGCAACCTGTGCGGGCCTCATCGCCGGCAAGCCGGCTCCCACAGGTACAGCACCGCGCTTCAGGCCTGTGCTGTACCTGTGGGAGCCGGCTTGCCGGCGATGAGGCCAGTACGGGCAGCCCAGCTCAACAGGCCTGTCTGCTATGATGCGCGACTTTTCTTACGCATGTGTTATCCCGCCCACCATGAGCAAACGCGAACCCGCCATCTATAAAGTGATCTTCCTCAACCAGGGGCAGGTCTTCGAGATGTATGCCAAGCAGATCTACCAGAGCGACCTGTGGGGTTTTCTGGAAATCGAGGAATTCGTCTTCGGTGAGCGCACCCAGGTGGTGGTCGATCCGAGCGAGGAAAAGCTCAAGAACCAGTTCGAAGGCGTGATCCGCAGCTTCGTGCCGATGCATTCGATCGTGCGTATCGATGAGGTGGAGCGCCTGGGGACGGCAAAGATCAGCGAGGCCAGGGGGGGCGGCAATGTCATGCCGTTCCCGGTGCCGATGCCCGAGAAGTGATCAGGGGAGGGGCGAGAACGGCGTGCGCCCTTCGGCGCTCTGCAGTTCCAGCAGGTATTTGCGGAAGATCTGGCCGAGTACCTGGGTGGCATGCTCCAGCTCGTCGCGGGGCATTTGCTCGGTCACTTCGTCGGCCATGTCCAGCGCATCTTCTGCGCCGTTGACCGCGGCCATCTTCAGCAGGATATAGGCCTGCACGTTGTTGGCCTTGACCCCTTCGCCATGAAAGAACATGGCACCGAGGCGGTACTGGGCTTCGGCATGGCCTTGCAGCGAGGCTTTCTCGAACCAGTCCAGGGCCTTTTTCAGGTCCTTGGGCGTTTGCGTGTAGTAGTACTCACCCAATTCGAACTGCGCCTGGGCATCCCCGGTCGTCGCCGTCTGTTCGCATGCCTTGAGGGCATTTTCCAGGTCTTCTGGCTGAACATTGAGCGTGCAGCGGCCCGTTGCCGGAATCAGCAACGAGTTACCGCCCTCCGCCAGGGCCAGCAGAGGCGAAAGAAGCAACAGGCAGCCCAAGGTCAGGGCGCGGCCGGTGCGGTTCATGGGGATCGACTTACCTCTGCAAAGCTGCGGCCAATGTCTCTGGTGGCACATTATGGGATAAGCAGCGCCAACCTTACAAAGTTTTACTCGAATTTCTGTGTTGGTGGGGAAACTTGCTCATGGCTGAAGGACTTTTATTGCCCTGACCGGCCTCGTCGCCGGCAAGCCGGCTCCCACAGGTACCCCACATATTTCAGTAACTGTGGGTCATCTGTGGGAGCCGGCTTGCCGGCGATGAGGCCGGTACAAGCGCCAAATTACTTCAGTTTGGCAAACGCCCGCTCAGCCGCATCCAGGGTGATCTGCAGCTCTTTTTCGCCGTGAGCGATAGAAGTGAACCCTGCCTCGAACGCGCTCGGTGCCAGGTAAACCCCGCCTTCGAGCATCAGGTGGAAGAACCGCTTGAAGCGCTCGGCATCGCTGGCCATCACGTCATCGAAGGTGACGATGTCGTCGGCACCGCTGAAGTACAGGCCGAACATGGCACCTGCCTGGGTAGTGACGAACGGTACGCCAGCGGCATCGGCGCGCTGCTGCAGGCCATCGAGCATGCGGCTGGTGTAATCGGTCAGCTCGGCATGGAAGCCTGGGCGGCTGATCAGCCTCAGGGTGGTCAGGCCGGCGGCCATGGCCAGCGGGTTACCCGACAGCGTGCCGGCCTGGTAGACCGGGCCGAGCGGGGCGATGCAACCCATGATCTCGCGCTTGCCGCCGAAGCAGCCGACCGGCATGCCGCCACCGACGATCTTGCCGAAGGTCGACAGGTCCGGCTTGATGCCGTAGTAGCCCTGGGCGCCACCGAGCGAGACGCGGAAACCGGTCATCACTTCGTCGAAGATCAACACCACGCCGTGCTTGTCGCACTGCTCGCGCAGGCCTTCGAGGAAGCCCGGTGCCGGGGGAACGCAGTTCATGTTGCCGGCCACGGGTTCGACGATGATGCAGGCCACGGTCTGGCCGACCTCGGCCAGGGTCTTCTCGACCTCGGCGATGTCGTTGAACGGCAGGGTCAGGGTGTGCTTGGCGAAGTCCGCCGGTACACCGGCCGAGCTCGGTACGCCCTGGGTCAGCAGGCCCGAGCCGGCCTTGACCAGCAGGCTGTCGGAGTGACCGTGGTAGCAGCCTTCGAACTTGATGATGGCGTCGCGGCCGGTGTAGCCACGGGCCAGGCGAATGGCGCTCATGGTCGCCTCGGTACCCGAGCTGACCATGCGCACCATTTCCATCGACGGCACCAGCGAGCAGACCAGGTCGGCCATCTCGGTTTCCATGGCGGTCGGTGCGCCGTAGGACAGGCCGTGCTGCAACTGGTTGCGCACTGCATCGAGCACGTCCGGGTGGCCGTGGCCGAGGATCATCGGGCCCCAGGAGCCGACGTAGTCGACGTAGCGCTTGTCGTCTTCATCGACTACATAGGCGCCTTCGGCATGCTTGAAGAACAGCGGGGTGCCACCCACGCTCTTGAAGGCGCGGACCGGCGAGTTGACGCCGCCCGGGATGTGCTTCTGGGCTTGGGCGAACAGGGTTTCGGAACGGGACATGGGATCTTCTCTCGAAATCAGGAAGCGAACAGGGCGTTGAAGGCGCGGGCGCGGCGGGTGACTTCCTGCGCGCTGTCGGCACCGAACAGGCCATGGATCACCGCCAGCAGGTCAGCGCCATGGGCGACCAGCGGGGCGGCGTTGTCGAGGGTGATGCCGCCGATCACGGCGATCGGCAGTTTGACCTCGGCGCGGGCCTGCTCCAGCAGCTCGACATTGGCGGCGGGTGCGCCCGGCTTGGTCACGGAATTGAAGAAACGGCCAAAAGCCACGTAGCTGGCGCCTTCACTGGCGGCCTGCCGGGCCAGGTCGAGCTGGGCATGGCAGGTCGAGCCGATGATGGCCTGGCGGCCGAGCAGGGCACGGGCCGGGGTCAGCGGGCCGTCGGTCTGGCCCAGGTGAACACCGACGCCCAGGCGCGCGGCCAGCTCGGCATCGTCGTTGATGAGCAGCTGGGTGCCGTAGCGCTCGCACAGCTTCATCAGGGCTTCAGCCTCGCGCAGGCGACGGGCAGCGTCGTCACTTTTGTCGCGGTACTGCAGCAGGCACACGCCGCCTTCCAGCGCCGCTTCGACATGGGACAGGAAACGGCCGGCGAGCAGCTGGCTGTCGGTGATCGCGTACAGACCGCGTAGCTTCATCTGAAGGCCTCGTATCAGGAGCAGAAGTCCAGGGGCAGGCGGCGCGGGACGAACTGGCCTTTGCCCAGTTGTTCTGCGTCACGCAGGGTGCGCCAGGTGTAGTCCAGGGCGCTGCGTACTGCGCTTTGCAACTGCTCGCCCAGGGCCAGGCGGCCGGCCAGGGCGCTGGCCAGGGTGCAGCCCGAGCCGTGGTAGCTGCCGGGCAGGCGCTGGCAAGTCCAGGTGTGGCTTTGGCCGTCGCGGCTGTACAGGCGGTTGTGGATTTCGTCTTCGTCGCCGTGACCACCGGTAATCAGCAGGTGTCTACAGAACGGCAACAATTTTTCTGCACATTCGTCTGCCGTACCTTCAGGCAGCTCGGCGAGGATGCGTGCTTCGGGCAGGTTCGGCGTGGCGATGGTCGCCAACGGCAGCAGGCGTTCGCGCAAGGCATAGCCGACTTCGTCCTTGCCCAGGCGGCCACCGCCACCGGCACGCAGTACCGGGTCGCAGACCAGCGGCAGGTGCGGGTGGGCAGCCAGCAGTTCGGCGACGGTGTCGACCATGTCGATCGAACCGAGCATGCCTAGCTTGACGGCAGCGACCCTGGAGTCGGCCAGCACGACGTTGGCCTGGGCCAGCACCCACTCGCGGTCGAGCACGCGGAAGTCGGAAACATTGACGGTATCCTGCACGGTCAGGGCGGTCACGGTCGGTGCGGCGTGACAGCCTTGGGCGATCAGGGCTTCGATATCTGCCTGCAGGCCGGCGCCGCCACTTGGGTCGTGGCCGGAGAGACAGAGGACAACGGGGCGGGAGCTGTAGGTATTCATGGTCGGCGAGCTTACCACCAATCCCATTTGTGCGGATCGTCCTACAAGCGAGATTTGTTGATCATGCGGTCAGCTTTAATCGTTAATATTGTCTGAAAGCATTGCCCTAGAGCCTTTTCGTTAAAAAACGAGGTGCCCCATTGCGACGCTTGAAAGCTATGTTAGAGTGCGCGGATAACTCGACAAACGGGCGCTGCTGGATTTCGTCGTCTCACAAGGATCAGTGGCCATTGCGACGCAACCGGACAGGCCATGCTGGGGCTGTATGCGCTATTTGCTGATTGTGCTTCTAGGTTTGCTGCCCGTGCTGGCCACTGCGGTCGAATTCAACGATGCCACCCGGTACCTGCCGCTGGGCAAAACCATGCAGGTTTATGAAGACCGCGATGGCAGTGCCAGCATCGCTCAAGTCAGCGCACCCACCTTTGCCAGTCGTTTTCGCACCCACCACGAAGACGTCCTTAATGCGGGCTATTCGACTTCGGTGTTCTGGCTGAAGCTCGACCTGCACTACCTGGCCTCTGCCAACGCCTCGCCCCGCCCATGGCTGCTGGAGCTGGCCTACCCGCCACTGGATCACCTCGAGCTGTACCTGCCCGGCAGCGATGGCGTCTATCGCCTGGCCCAGCGTACCGGTGATGCGTTGCCCTACGACAGTCGGCAGATCCGCCAGAACAACTACCTGTTCGAATTGCCCATGCAGCCTGGTCAGGCAACCACGGCCTACCTGCGTTTGCATAGCCAGGGCTCGGTGCAGGCGCCGCTGGCGCTGTGGTCTGCCGAGGCTTACCTGGAAGAGCAGCCCACCCGACTGTACGTGCTGGGGATGATCTATGGCGTGTTGCTGGTGATGCTGGTGTACAACCTGTTCATCTTCATCAGCGTGCGCGACGTCAGTTATCTCTATTACATCCTCTATATCGCCTCGTTCGGCCTCTATCAGGTGTCGGTCAATGGCGCTGGCGTGGCCTACTTCTGGCCGGACAGCCCTTGGTGGGCGAACGCTGCGACGCCGCTGTTCATTGGCGCGGCAGGTTTGTTCGGTTGCCAGTTTGCTCGCCACTTCCTGCGCCTTGGCCAGATCAGCCGGGGCTTGGATCGCTTGCTGCAGCTGTTGATGCTGGGCGGCGTGCTGGTCATGGTGCTGTCGGTGAGCATGCCCTATGGCATTGCCCTGCGCATGGCCACGGTGCTGGCGTTGTTGTTCACCGTGAGTATTTTTAGCGCAGGGCTGTACGCCTGGAACCGGGGCTTGCGCGTGGCGCGCTGGTTCATCATTGCCTGGACGGCGTTCCTGCTCGGAGGGCTGGTCAACACCTTGATGGTGCTGGGCTACCTGCCGAACGTGTTCATCACCATGTATGCCAGCCAGCTCGGTTCGGCACTGGAAGTGGCGCTGTTGTCACTGGCCCTTGCCGACCGCATCAACAGCATGCGCGAACAACAGGCGCAGACCCTGCGCGAGACCGGGCGCACCCTGGAGCAACTGAACCAGCAACTGGCCAGGAGCAACCTGCTCAAGGACGAGTTCCTCGCCACCGTCACCCATGAGTTGCGCACGCCGATGAATGGCGTGATCGGCTCGCTGGAATTGATGCAGACGTTGCCCATGAGCGCCGAAATGGCCCAGTACCAGCGCACGGCGGTCGGCTCGGCCCAGGACATGATGGGCATGGTCGACGATATCCTCACACTGACCGAACTGCAGGCGGGCCGCCTGCGTGCGCAACCTGCACCCTTCAGCTTGCGCCGCATGCTCCAGGAGCTGCGCGCAGGCCACGCCGGCACGGCCCTGGGCAAAGGTCTGTACCTGAGCCTGGACATCCCCGCCGAGCTGCCGGACGAGCTGCTGGGGGATGCGCAGAAGTTGGCCCGGTGTCTGTGCTGCCTGGTGGACAATGGCCTGAAGTTCACCCACCAGGGTGGCGTGATGGTGCAAGTGCGCGGGCGCCGCCTGGGGCCGGACAGCCTGACCCTGACCTTCACCGTGAGTGACAGCGGTATCGGTTTCGATGACCTTGACCAGGCGATCCTGTACCAGCGGTTCTTCCAGGTCGATGGCTCGATGACCCGGCGTTATGGCGGGCTGGGCATCGGGCTGTCGATTTGCCGGCAGATGGGCGAACTGCTCGATGGCAGGCTGTCCCATGAATCGACGCGGGGGCTGGGTAGCCGGTTCGAGTTGACCCTGAATGTGGCGATTGCACAGATACAGATGCCGCCAGGTCGGGCGGCGTCGGGGGCGATCCGTTTTTGACGGCCTGCGCCACCCCAGGCTTAGTCATATTTGTCACTTTGACTGACTGACAGGGAGTGCTTCACTGGGGCTTTCAGGCATACCCGGCACGGAGCTCCCGATGAACCTGCACCAGTACGCTGAAACCCACGAAGTCACCAACCAGCCGCCGTCACTCGATGGCGCCAACCTGTACCGCCTCGATGTGCCGCTGCAGGAGTGGTCGCGGCGCTTCGGCGCCGGCTGGGCCGAGTCGCGGATCGATGCCTACGGTGCCTTGGCCGGCGGACCGCTGATGGCGGCAGGCTTCCTGGCCAACGCGCACAAACCGCAGTTCAGTAGCCATGACCGTTATGGTCATCGGATCGACCTGGTGGAATTCCACCCCGCCTACCATGAATTGATGCGCACAGCCGTCGAGCACGGCCTGCCGTCGTTGCCCTGGGCCGAGCCACGGGCTGGCGCCCACGTGGCCCGGGCGTCGATGACCTACCTGCACAGCCAGGCCGAAGCCGGCACCGGTTGCCCGCTGACCATGACCTTCGCCGCCGTCCCCGCGCTGCGCTTGCAGCCGGAGCTGGCCGAGTACTGGCTGCCGAAGATCCTCGCCCGCGAGTACGACCCGCGCAATGTCGGCGACCGGCACAAGGCCGGGGTGACCATCGGCATGGCCATGACCGAGAAACAGGGCGGCACCGATGTGCGCGCCAATACCACCCGCGCCTACCCGGTCGGTACGCCCGGCCCTGGCCAGCCCTATGAACTGGTCGGGCACAAGTGGTTCTGTTCGGCACCGATGTGCGATGCCTTCCTGACCCTGGCCCAGACCGACAAAGGCCTGACCTGCTTCCTGCTGCCGCGTCATCGCCCGGACGACCAGCGCAACCAGTTCTACATCCAGCGCCTGAAGAACAAGCTTGGCAACAGCTCCAACGCCTCCAGCGAGGTGGAGTTCCGCGGTGCCCTGGCGTGGATGGTGGGCGAGGAGGGACGCGGCGTGCCGACCATCATCGAAATGGTCGCCATGACCCGCTTCGACTGCATGGTCGGCTCCAGCGCCCTGATGCGCCAGGCCTTGACCCAGGCCACCCACCACTGCGCGCACCGCAAGGTCGGCGGCCGGCTTTTGAGCGAGCAGCCGCTGATGCAGAACGTGCTGGCCGACCTGGCACTGGAGAGCGAAGCCGCCTTGGCCTTGAGCCTGCGCATGGGGCAAGCCCTGGAGCAGCTCGACGACCCGCAGCAGGCGCATTTCTCACGGCTGGTCACGGCGGTGGGCAAGTACTGGATCTGCAAGCGCGCGCCCGCGATGATCAATGAGGCGGCCGAATGCCTCGGTGGCGCCGGCTATGTCGAAGACAGCATCCTGCCGCGCCTCTACCGCGAGGCGCCGGTCAACTCCACCTGGGAAGGCTCCGGCAACGTGCAGTGCCTGGATGTGCTGCGGGCGTTGTCCAAGGAGCCGGGCGTGCTGGATGCGCTGTTCGCCGAGCTGGGCGATGGGCATGGCGATCCTCGGCTGGCGGCGCACATAGGCAACCTCAAGGGGGCATTTGCCGACACCAGCGATATCCAGTACCGGGCACGGCAGCTGACCGAGGACATTGCCGTGGCCTTGCAGGCCAAGTTGCTGCTCGAAGCGGGTAACACGGTGGTGAGCGATGCGTTCATCGGCAGCCGTCTGGCAGGCGGCGGGCGTGTGTACGGGGCGTTGCCTCGCGGGGTGGATGTCGAGGCGCTGGTGGCGCGGGCTACGCCGGGCTGAGGGCGCTATCGCCGGCAAGCCGGCTCCCACAGGTACGGCACAGTTTGCAAACCCTGTGGTGTACCTGTGGGAGCCGGCTTGCCGGCGATGAGGCCCTCCAGACCACCGGGGATGTATTTGCCATGAAACGCAGGCAAGATGTTCCCATGCATGTCCAGACAGGAAGCTTAGTGTGAGCCACGCTTTTGTAGTCGTTGATACCCCCGAACAGGCCGTCGATCGTCTGGCGGCCCTGCATGAACAGGCCACCGGGGCCCTGAGCCAGGCCCTCAAGCGTTACCTGAAGGACCGTACCGAGCCGGACGCCGATGAGCGCGCCTTGTACCGCTACCCGGCGCTGCGCCTGACCTACTACAGCCACGGCGAAGTTGCCGCTACCACCCGCGCCTATGCCAAGGTCCAGGTGGCGGGCACCTACAGCGTCACCGTCACCCAGCCTGCGGCGTTCCGTGGCTACCTGCTCGAACAACTGCGCCCGCTGATGCATGACTACACGGTGACCGTGGAAGTCGGCGTCAGCGAACAGAACATCCCGTACCCCTACGTGGTCGACCAGGGCGATGAGCTGGCCGGCAGCGGCATCACCGCCGCCGAGCTGGCGCGGGTGTTCCCCAGCACCGACCTGTCGGCCGCTACCGACAACATCGCCGACGGCCTGTGCGACTGGGGCAGCGCCGAAACCCTGCCGCTGGCGTTGTTCGACGCCGCCCGGGTGGATTTCTCCCTGCGCCGCCTGGTGCACTACACCGGCAGCGACTGGCGCCACATGCAGCCGTGGATCCTGCTGACCAACTACCACCGCTATGTCGACCAGTTCATCAGCCACGGCCTCGAGACCCTGCGCGAAGACCCACGTTTCGTGCGCATGGTGCTGCCAGGCAACGTCGAGATCGAAAAGGGCATGGACCACGGTGAAGCGCAGGCCCTGGTGGCCAGCGTGGTCTGGCACCGCTACCAGATGCCGGCCTATCACCTGATCGCCGCCGATGGCGACGGCATCACCCTGGTCAACATTGGCGTCGGCCCGTCCAACGCCAAGAACATCACCGACCACCTGGCTGTCCTGCGCCCGCACTGCTGGCTGATGATCGGCCACTGCGGCGGCCTGCGTCAGTCGCAGACCATCGGCGACTATGTTCTGGCCCACGCCTACATGCGCCGCGATGGCATCCTCGACCGCGTGGTGCCGCCGAACATCCCGATTCCCGCCCTGGCCGAAGTCCAGCTGGCGCTGCAGGAAGCGGCGGCGCAGGTGACCGGCGAGCGTGGCGAAGAGCTGAAAAAACGCCTGCGCACCGGCACTGTGCTGACCTACGACGACCGCAACTGGGAGCTGCGCTGGGCCCAGGAACGGCCGTTGATCAACCTGTCGCGCGCCGTGGCAGTGGACATGGAAAGCGGCACCATCGCCGCCCAGGGCTATCGCCTGCGGGTACCCTACGGCACCTTGCTGTGCGTGTCCGACAAGCCGCTGCACAGTGAAATCAAGCTGCCCGGCTCGGCCAACGCCTTCTACAATCGCGCTGTCAGCCAGCACCTCAAAATCGGCATCGCGGCGCTCGATCTGCTGCGCACCGAGCTCAATTCGCTGCACTCGCGTAAACTGCGCAGCTTCGACGAGCCGCCGTTCCGCTGAGGATCCATGTCACTGCCACCCCGTTCCAAGCCGCGCCGCCCCCAGGCGCGGCCTGCCGGCCCAAGGCGCCAGCCCAAGGCGCCACCGGCCGAGCCACGCCTGATCCTGTTCAACAAACCGTTCGACGTGCTGACCCAGTTCAGCGACGGTGAAGGGCGCGCAACGCTCAAGGATTACATCGATATCCCAGGCATCTACCCGGCCGGGCGGCTGGACCGCGACAGTGAAGGCTTGCTGTTGCTGACCAACGATGGCCAGTTGCAGGCGCGCATCGCCGATCCCAAGCACAAGCTGGCCAAGACCTACTGGGTGCAGGTGGAAGGTGAACCGAGCGATGAGCAGCTAAAGCGCTTGCGCGAGGGCGTCGAGCTCAATGACGGGCCGACCCTGCCTGCCGAAGCACGGCGTCTCGAAGAGCCCGAGCTGTGGCCGCGCAACCCGCCGGTGCGGTTTCGCAAGAGCGTGCCGACCAGTTGGCTGGAGCTGGTGATTCGCGAGGGGCGCAACCGCCAGGTGCGGCGCATGACGGCGGCGGTGGGGCTGCCGACCTTGCGCCTGGTGCGGGTGCGGATCGGCGATTGGGCGCTGGATGGGTTGGAGCAGGGGTGTTGGCGCGAGGTGCCGGCAAGGCTGTAACGCTCAGGGGTCTCATCGCCGGCAAGCCGGCTCCCACAGGTACCCCTTAGCAATTGAGGCTTGTGGGGGCTTTGTGGGAGCTGGCTTGCCAGCGATAGGGCCCGAGAGACCGCTAAACCCCTTCCAGAAACCCCACCACCACGCTCTTGATGATGAAGGCCAGTACCCCCAGGCCCAGCACGAAGAACAGGATCATCGTGCCGAAGCGCCCCGCCTTGGACTTCTTCGCCAGGTCCCAGACGATGAAACCCATGAAACCGATCAACACGGTCACCAGGATGATCATCATCCACTCTTCAAATACGGCGGGATCCATCTGAGTTCTCCAGGCAGGCTGAGCGGCCGATTATACGCCGGCCAGCGAAAGCAGTTAGCGAAGGTGGGTCAAAGGCAGTTCGGTACTCGCCAGCACCTGGTTGAGCACGAAGCTTGAACGCACGCTGGTGACGCCTTCGATGCGGGTCAGGCTGCCTAGTAGTAATTTCTGGTAGTGATCCATGTCCGGTACCACCACCTTCAGCTGGTAGTCGGCATCCATTCCGGTGACCAGGCTGCATTCGAGCACCTGCGGCAGGTTGCGAATGGCGGCCTCGAAGGTCTCGAAGCGTTCCGGGGTGTGCCGGTCCATGCCGATCAACACATAGGCGGTCAGGCTCAGCCCGAGTTTCTTGCGATCGAGCAGGGCGACCTGACGCGAAATGTAGCCGTCGTCTTCCAGTTGCTTGACGCGACGCGAGCAGGGTGAAGGCGACAGGCCGATGCGCTCGGCCAGCTCCTGGTTGGAAATGCGGGCGTCGCGCTGCAATTCGGCGAGGATGCTCAAGTCATAGCGGTCAAGCTTGCTCATGGGAAAGGCCTTTTCTGTTCGGATTGCTGCGAATTATCGATCCAGGGTTAAAAATTGCGCAAGGGCTATTTATCTGAGCAATTTTCGCAATCCTCTGCCGCCACCTCTCCCGTAAAGTTAACCCCAGAATCACTGCCCGGACATCAGTCCACGGCGACGCGCCCTAGGCGGGCGGTCGCGGCCAGCGCTCCAACAGGAGCCGCCAGGCCCCCGGGCTACACACCGTCCAGAAGACGGGGTGAGGTGAGCCGGCGCCACAAGCGCCGAGCACGGACGACATTTTCCAAAGGGAGGCCCAGCGGCCTCCCTTTTTTCATGTCCGCGATTTCACCTGCCGGTGCGCGACAGGCGCGGTAGACTCGCAGCAAGCCGTTTTCTTTACCGCGAGGAACAACATGAAGTCGCGCATCTGGCCCTTGGCAGGTGTTGGTCTGCTGGGTTTGAGCATCAGCCTCGGGGCCCTGGCCCAAGGCCCGGACGAAGGGCACGGCGGGCACGGTGGCAATGGCCCGCATGACCCCAATGGGGTAGCCACGGGCAGCTCGCCATTGAACTCGCGTGACGAAGTGCGTCAGACCCAGCCCCCGCGACAAGGCTATTACCAGGACATTCCTCGGCGTCCGGGCGGCGACTGGCAAGGTCGCCCCGACGGCCATGGCAATGGCTGGGGGCCAGGCCCGCAGTATCGCCCCGGGCATACCATCGATCAGTTCCCCGACCGTTACTGGAAGGTACCGTACCGCGGGCAGGACTACTTCTACTCCGGGGGCTACTGGTATCGCCCGCACGGCGGCAACTACGTGGTAGTGGCGCCGCCCTATGGTGTGCGGGTCGGTTACTTGCCGCCCTATGCGCGTGAGGTCTGGGAAGGAGGGGCGCTGTACTTCCTGGTGGCCGACACCTATTACCAGTACCTGGCCGATACCCAGGAATACGTGGTGGTCAACCCGCCCGCCATAGCGCCTTCAGCGCCAGCCGTGGCACCGCCAGGCAACGCCTATGATGTGGTGGCCTATCCGATGTACGGGCAGGGCCAGGAGCAGCAGGACCAGGACCGCTACCAATGCCACCGCTGGGCAGTGAGCCAGTCGGGCTTCGATCCGGCGACGGCGACCTATGCGCCTGCGGCCAACATTGCCGACACCTACCGGCGGGCCCTGGGCGCCTGCTTCAGTGGGCGTGGATACAGCATCAACTGAGGTTCACACAGGGTCGGCATGCACCAGCACATCCGCCTTTGGATAACGCTGGCGGATGACGTGCGATGCCTGGACGCACAGGGCATGTGCCTGATGCAAAGGCAGCTGCCCTGGCAGTTCCAGGTGCAACTGAACGAACCACTGGTTGCCTGACACCCGTGTACGCAGGTCATGCACACCTTTGACGCCGGGGATGGCCAGCACCAGTTCGCGCATGCCCTCGCCGATATCGCCCGGCAGTTCCTTGTCCATCAGGATCGCCGTGCTCTCCCGGGCGATCTGCAGCGCACTCCAGAGGATGTACAGGGCAATGCCCAAACCAAACAGCGCGTCCAGTTGCGGCCAGCCAAAGCGCGCCAGCAGCAATGCCAGCAGGATGCTGCCATTGAGCAGCAGGTCCGAGCGATAGTGCAGTGAGTCGGCCCGCACGGCGGTCGATCCGGTCAGGCGAATGACTTTGCGCTGCAGGGCCAGCAGTGCCAGGGTCAGCACCAGCGAAAGCAGCATCACACCGATGCCGATGGCCGTGTCACCCAGCGGCTGCGGTGCCTGCAGCCGCTGCGCCGCCTGAACACCGATCAGCACCGCGCTGACGCCGATGAACAATGCTTGGGCCATGCCCGCCAACGCCTCGGCCTTGCCATGACCGAAGCGATGGTCGTCGTCTGCCGGGCGCAGTGCGTAGTGCACGGCCAGCAGGTTGAGGAACGACGCGACCGCATCCAGGGCCGAGTCGGTCAGCCCCGCCAGCAGGCTGACCGAACCGCTCAGCCACCAGGCCACGGCCTTGCTCAGGACCAGAATGCTGGCCACCGCCAGCGAAGCACGGGTGGCCAGGCGCAGCAGGCGTTGGTGTTCGGCCGAGGTGGTCATGCCGTGGTGGATGTCCTTGTACGGTTCAGGCCGCCGGTGCCAGGCCCAAGGCCGCCAGTTGCTCGACGCTGCCACGGTGCTGGATCAGCCGCGGGTCGTTCAGCGGCAGACGCTGGCCCAGTTCGCTTTCGAGAATGGCCTGGAGCTTGAGGTTGTCGACTGTGCCATCAGGTTTGACGGCTTCACGCAGTTTTACCGGGTCGACCTGGGCGGAGCGCCCGCCTGGGTAGTAGATGGCGCCCGTGGCGAAGTCGATGCCAAAGGCGATCAGACCCGGGATCACGTAGAACAGGATGCCGATAGCATCCATCGCGGCAACCACGGGGTCGATCTTGCCGCCGATCTGGCCACGGCGATCTGGATAGAAAATCGTGCCACAGGCCGTCAGCTGGGTCAGCAGGGTGACGACGAGGACGCCACCAATGACGCGGGATGTGTTGCGCATGTAGATCTCCGAAAAGGTGTTCAGCAGGGCAAGCGAAGCGCCAGCACCTGATGCTAAGACCATGATAGAGCAGGCTGGGTTCGCCGTTATACTCGCGCGACTGTTCGAGGACCACCATGATCTCATTACCCATTGATGCCGCCTTGCCCGCCCTGCGCCTGGCGCTGGAAAACCGCGACGAAGCCGTGCTTGAGGCACCGCCCGGCGCCGGCAAGACCACCCGGGTGCCGCTGGCGCTACTGAATGAGCCTTGGCTCGCCGGCCAGACCATTCTCATGCTCGAACCCCGGCGCCTTGCCGCGCGCGCGGCGGCCGAGCGGCTGGCCAGCGAGCTGGGCGAAAAGGTTGGCGAAACCGTGGGTTATCGCATCCGCCTGGACAGCAAGGTAGGCCCAGGTACGCGCATCGAGGTGGTCACCGAGGGGATTCTCACCCGTCGCCTGCAAAGCGATCCTGCGCTCGAAGGCGTGGGCCTGGTGATCTTCGACGAATTCCACCTGCGCAACCTCGACGCCGATCTGGCCCTGGCACTCACGCTCAATGGTCGTGAGCTTTTCCGCGACGATGCGCCGCTCAAGGTCTTGCTGATGTCGGCCACCCTTGAGGGGGAGAGGCTGTCGCGCTTGCTGGACGATGCCCCGATCGTGACGAGCGAGGGCCGGATGTTTCCGGTCACGACGCTCTGGAGCAAGCCTCAGCAACCCGGTGAACACATCGAACCCAGGGTCATTGGCGCTTGCCTTGATGCGCTCGCGGAGCAGAGCGGCAGCGTGCTGGTGTTCTTGCCGGGGCAGGCGGAAATCCGCCGGGTTGTGGCGGGGCTGCAAGAAAGCCTCAACGCCTCTGCGTCGTTGCAACGGGATGTCCTGCTCTGCCCGCTGCATGGTGAGCTCGACCTGAATCAGCAGCGAGCAGCGATCGACCCCGCGCCGCCCGGAAAACGTAAAGTGGTGCTGGCCACCAACATCGCCGAGACCAGCATCACCATCGATGGCGTGCGCGTGGTGATCGACGCCGGCCTTGAGCGTGTACCGCGATTCGACCCGCGCAGCGGGATGACCCGGCTCGACACCCAGCGGATTTCCAAGGCCAGTGCCACGCAGCGTGCAGGCCGTGCCGGACGACTCGAGCCCGGTGTCTGCTATCGGTTGTGGTCTGAAGCGCAGCACGATCAGATGGCAGGTTTCAGTGCCCCCGAAATCCAGCAAGCAGACCTCACGGGCCTGGCACTGCAGTTGGCCAAATGGGGCGTCCGACCGAGCGAACTGAGATGGCTGGATTCGCCACCCTCGGCGGCTTATGCCCAAGCGTGCGATCTGCTTCGTCGCCTGGGTGCGCTGCAGCAAGACGGGCAACTCACCCGGCATGGCCAGGCGATGGCGGAGCTCCCCAGCCATCCGCGCATCGCCCACCTGTTGCTGCGTGGCCATGAACTGGGGTTGACGCAGACCGCGTGCGACATTGCTGCCTTGCTCGGCGAGCGGGATATCCAGCGCGGCGGCGGAGCGGACCTGCACAGCCGGCTGGCCATCTTGTCCGGTGAGCAACGCGCTCAACGTGGCGAACAGGGCGGCGCGCAACGCGCGAAGCAGCTATCCAGGCAATATCGCGCGTTCTTGCGCGGGTCGGCATCGCAACCGGTCGCTGATCCGGATCATCCAAGGTGGGTGGGTGCCCTGCTGGCACTGGCTTACCCTGATCGCGTTGCCCAACAGCGCCGCGCGGGGGGCGCGGACTACCGTCTGGCCAATGGCCGTGCGGCGATGTTCACCGAGTCCGACGCGCTGATGAAGCAGGCGTGGCTGGTGGTGGCCGATCTCGGCAGCCGGCAGGGTCAGCGGGAAGAGCGGATCTACCTGGCAGCTGAACTGGACGAAGTGTTGTTCGACACCGTCCTCAAGGAACAGGTCAGCCAAGTGGATGAACTCGATTGGGATGATCGCGAGGGTGTCCTTCGGGCCGAACGGCAGCGGAGGGTGGGAGAGCTCGTCTTGTCCAGTGCGCCGTTGGCGAACCTGGACGACGAGGCACGCGTGCAGGCGCTGACCCACTACGTTCGGCGCAAAGGGCTGGCGCTTCTGCCCTGGACGCCCGAGCTGCGTCAGTGGCAGGCGCGCGTTGAGCTGATGCGCGTGCTGGATGAAGAAGCGGGTGTCGCGAGCGAGTGGCCCGATCTGCGTGACGAGGTATTGCTTGAATCGCTGGAAGCCTGGCTGGGGCCGTACGTGGGCAGCGTCACGCGGCTCAGTCATTTCGGCCAGCTTGATCTCTCCTCCATCCTGCGCAATCTGCTGCCTTGGCCATTGCCGCAGCAACTCGAAGCTCAAGCGCCCCAAACGTTATCGGTGCCGTCAGGTTCGAACATTCGAATCGACTACAGCGAGCGACCTCCCGTTTTGGCCGTAAGGCTTCAGGAGTTGTTCGGGCAGGCCGACACGCCACGCATTGCCAATGGCCGCCAGGTGCTCAAGCTGCATCTGCTGTCGCCTGCTCGACGTCCGGTACAGGTGACCCAGGACCTGGCGAACTTCTGGAAGTCGACCTACGGCGAGGTGAAGAAGGATTTGAAGGGGAGGTACCCCAAGCACTTTTGGCCGGACGACCCGTTGGTGGCGCAGGCCACCGCCCGAGCCAAGCCGAGGGGCACCTGAAGCTACCGACTGGCAGCAGAAAAGGTGCGTTGGAAGTGTGCTACGAGTTCCGCGACCAATGTGCTGTCGCGCGCGCGGTAGGCGAGGGCTACCGTACTCGAGCAGCCCTCATCCAGTATTTCGATTGCATGCAGTGACGATGCATGAACACTTGAAATCGGTAGCAGCGCGATGCCAAAACCCGCCTGCACAAGCATGGGTTGTGTGCTTTTCAACGAGTAGACCTGGGCGGGCTTCGGCGAAAACCCTGCGCGAGCGCAGAGTTCGAATGAGAGGTAACTGAGCCCGCCACGTTTAGGATGGGTGATAGAAACAAAACGCTCATCTCTTAGCTCGGCAAGCGTGATACGGGTTCTGCTGGACAGCGGGTGAGTGGCCCCCACGGCCACCACGACCTGCTCCGTGAAAAGCGCAAGCAGCGTGATGTCGCTGGGCTGATGTAGCACTGGCAATCTAAGTAGACCGACATCGATACGGTTGTTTACCAGATGGGTCAATTGGGTTTCCGAAGATTCATTCGATACCTCGACACACACTTCTGCGTGTTCATCCAGGTAAAGCTCCAGCGCTCCCTTCAGTTTGCCAATCAGCGGCACTGTGCTGGCATGGCCAAGTCGCAGGGTTCCGCTTTGGCCGTGGCCTATCGATGTAGCGAGGCCGCTCGCGCTATCGACATCAATCAGGATGGCCTTGGCTCTGGGTAAGAACGCCAACCCGGCAGGGGTGAGGTGTGGTTGGCGGGCGGTGCGTTCGAACAACGGTGTCTGCAGCTGACTTTCCAGCTCTTTTATCTGTCGGCTCAGTGCTGACTGGGCGATGAACAACTTCTCTGCTGCTGTACTGAAGCTCCCGCTTTCAGCAATCTCCACGAAATACCGCAACTGCTTCATCGAAACCATGTGAGCCATGCCGAAATAAGATGGGTCGAGTGTTTTTTCGATATTAGTAGAGAGCCATTCGTTTAGGTAGGGTGTGAAAAAACGACAGGGAAGTCCCGACAATGCCAGATGCATTCCTTCACGCCCCGTTTGCCGACTTGAGCCTGGTGGTGATGTTTCTAACCATCAGCACGGCTTACGTGATCTTTGGTATCGCAGGCTTCGGCACCGCACTGGTGGCAGGCCCGGTGTTGGTCTGCTACATGCCGTTATCCCACGCTATTGCGTTACTGGTGCTGCTGGATTGTGTGGCGGCGCTGGGGAAACTGGTGCGTTATCACCGCCATGTCGTGCGCAGCGAACTGGTCAGGCTATTGCCGTTCATGATCGTTGGCAGCGTGGCTGGCATAACCGTGCTGCTGAACACCCATTCGCAAGCGCTGTTGCTGATGATGGGCTGCTTCGTAACTTCGTATGCCCTGTACATGTTGGCAAGGCCAGTACGGCAGGCTGATTTGTCTGCTCGGTGGGCTGCGCCATTGGGTATCGGCGGCGGTCTGTTCGGTGCGCTTTTTGGTAGTGGCGGGTTTCTCTATGCGATTTATCTGAACGGTCGAATAGAGGCCAAGGTAAAGGCAAGTTCCACGCAGAGCACCCTGATCGGCATAAGTACGTTGCTACGCTTGGGCATGCTCACCCTGGCAGGCGTATACGCAGACTTCACGCTACTCGCAACAGCGATCTATCTATTGCCGGCTATGGTCATCGGTCTCTGGATCGGCGGGCACATCAATCTGAAAATGTCCCGAGACGCGTTCACCAGGCTGATTAATCTAATCGTCCTGGTGAGCGGCATTACGCTTATTTGTCGGGCTTACGTGGGCGGTATTTAACTTAGAAAGGGCTAATGTCAGCCAACTTGCTTGAGCAGGAAGGTGAGCGTATCGCCTTCCCGGGTGTTGAGCAGGTACAGGGTTTGCCCGCTACGGTGGGGCGTGTCTTGGATGGCGCCTGCCCGGTAGCCTTCGTGGTCGCGCAAATGGCAGATCAGGCCTTGGTCTGTCTCCTCCAGCGGTTCGATTTTCCAGCAGTCGGTGATGTCGGCCATTTCGTAGAAGCCCAGGTAGTGGTTCAGGCTCTTGCCGAGCTTCTTGGGCTTTGAGTGGCCAGGGATACTGATGTGGTAATGCAGGCGGTCCTCCGTGAGGGAGTCGAAGGTAAAGTCCATGCAAAGGGAGCTACGGTTGCCGCCTGCCATCAGCCAATCATCCTGAGGGGTGATGCCCCAGTGCCATTTGTCGCTGCTGCGGCTCAGCCGCAGCGGGACAAGACCGTCGGCACTGATCGCATGGAGCGTGCCGCGGAAAGAAGTAGCGTAGGTATTTTCAATGGTGTGGTTCATGCGAGGGCTCGGCAGTAAATGGGGTATTTACCTTAGGGCCCTGGCGCAAACCGCAGCAGGCCGAAGCGTATCCGAGGGGAATGACGGAGGATCAGCTACGTATCCGGGTAATACGGAAAATAGCCTCCTTGCCTTCGAGGACCCGCAGGTATTTGAAAAAGGGCTTGGCCACTGCCGGATCGTGATGGGTTCGAACCCTTTGGCCTTCATGGTCTCGCCAGCGGCAGATCAAGGTGTCGTCAGTCCAGTGCAGCGGCTCGAACTTGAAGTAGTCGGTCACCTTGGCGTAGCGGTACAGCCCAAGATAGCCGTTGCGGCTGATGCCCATCGTCTTGTCATGGTCCTGGCCGCTGCCTGTGATCATGAAGTGCAGGCGATTCGTACCCTTGGAGTGATACAGGAAACGAAACGCGCAGGCCGGCTTTTGCAGGCCGCTGACCACCCAATCACTCTGGCCACCGATCGTGGCCCCCTGCGCATCTTTGAGCAGGCTGAGATAGACGGGCTCAAAGGCCTCTTCTGGCAGGTTTTCAAACGTTGTAGCCGTATCATCGATGACGTGCAGGTTGCCGAGGAAAACCTCGGCATCTTCTGCCCAGGCGTTGCCGGTCTCGAATGTGCTCATGGGAAACTCCGTGCTGGCTGGTGATGGGCCAGCCACATTCACAGAGGTGCCTTGAGCCCGGCAGCCGGCAGGCCTACCCGGTGCGTCGCCCAGGGTTTCAAGCGCTTTCTTGCGCTTCCAGCAGCATGAACAGGCGATACAGCACCACGGTGCTGAACAGCTGGAGGAAGCCGCTCAGGCTGTCCATGGCCAGTTGCATACCTGGCGCAGGCTCCGGGAACGCCATCAGCAACAAGCCGTCGATCAGCCAGATCGGCGCCAGTACGCCGAGCACGCAGACCATGATGCGCATGAAGTGCCCGGTGGTCATCCGTGCGCTTTCGCGCATCGACTGCACCACCGGCAGGCCACGCAGCACCAGCAGGTACTCGGCGAACACCAGGTTGATCATGATCCACACGCCCGGGAAGATGAACAGCGCCAGGCCCGCCATGATCAGCAGCGAGCTGATCAGGATCAGCAGGGCCAGTTGTGGCCACAGCTGCACGGCACGGGCGAACAGGTCGCGCCTGGGGATGTCCTGGCCGTTGCTGCGGGTGTCGAGGTAGAGGATCAGCGCTGCGCTGTACAGCGGATAGAACAGCAGGCTGACCAGCATGCCGTAGGCCGGCGAAGCCTGATCACCCAACTGCCGGTACAGTAGTTGCGTCAGCAGGGCCTCGAGCACCACCAGTGGCAGGCACAGCGGGATGATGCTCGGCAGGTGGAGGCGGAAGAAGTACAGGGAGTCGCGCAGAACGCTCAGCGGATTCATCGGTCAACATCGCATGGCAGTAAAAGCAGGGGCCTAACTTTAGCCCAGAGCTGTCATGTGCTGAAAAAAGTTTCACCCAATGGGTAATTGAATCTCACGCTCGTGCGCCCCATCTTTGACGCTGTCCGATGTCCCGCTTGCCCACGAGGAAGCCCATGAACACTGAAGAACAAACCCTGATCGACGGCCTGTTCGGCCGCATCAAGCAAGCCGAAGACCCGAACCAGCCGCGCGATGCGCAGGCTCAGGCGCGGATCGAGGATCACCTGCGCCAGCAACCGGCGGCGTCTTACTACATGACCCAGGCGATCCTGGTTCAGGAAGCGGCGCTCAAGCGCCTGGATGAGCAGAACAAGCAGCTGGAAAACGAGCTCAAGCAGGCCCGTGCCGAGCTGGAGGCTTCCCGTGGCAACACTGCCAGCACCGCCAACAGCGGGGGTGGTTTCCTTTCCAGCGTCTTCGGCTCGGGCGCACGCAACCCAGCGCCCGCGCCACAACCCCAGCGCGCCGCTGCACCGGTAGCTTCAGCGGGCGGGTGGCGTGAACCGCGTGCTCCGGGCTTCTCCCAGCCCCAGGCCGCGCAGCCCGGTTTCGGTGCCGCGCCGGCCCGTGGTGGTGCCAGCAGCTTCCTCGGTGGCGCGATGCAGACGGCCGCCGGTGTTGCCGGTGGTGTGTTGCTGGCGCAAGGCATCAGCAGCCTGTTCAATCAGCATTCGCAGCCGGAAGAAGTGGCCGAGGTGATCAAGGAAGAGCCGGCACCGGCCAGTGACACCGGCGGCTGGAACGACGCGGGTGCGCAGCAGCAGGTGGCCGACAATGGTGGCTGGGGCAACGACCAGGGTGGGTTCACCGAGACCGACTATGGCAGCGATGATGGCGGGTTCTTCTCGGACGACGACACCTTCGTCTGATCGCTCTGGCATACTGCCGGCATTTGGGGGCGCCTTGCGCCCCTTTCGGTCGAGGGTATGTAGTGAAGAAAATCGCGCTGTTCGCCGATGTGCAGAACCTCTACTACACCGTGCGCCAGGTCCATGGCTGCCATTTCAACTACAGCGCGCTGTGGGCCGAGGTCAGCCGCGAGGGCGAGATCGTCGAGGCCGTTGCCTATGCCATCGATCGCGGCGACAGCAAGCAGCAGCAGTTTCAGCAGATTCTGCGCAACCTGGGGTTCGAGGTGCGGCTCAAGCCCTTCATTCAGCGCAGCGATGGATCGGCCAAGGGTGATTGGGATGTGGGTATCACGCTGGACGTGATCGATGCCGCCAGCCGTGTCGACCAGGTGGTGCTGGCATCCGGGGACGGTGATTTCGACCTGTTGCTCGAGCGGGTGATTCAGCGTCACGGGACCGAAGCAGTGGTGTATGGGGTGCCTGGTTTGACTGCGATGTCATTGATCCGGGCAGCCAGCCGCTATGTGCCGATCGAGGGGCGGTTGTTGTTGCGGCATTGAGCAACTGCTCTGTACATCATCTAAAAGTTTGTCCCATCCCTGTGGGAGCCGGCTTGCCGGCGATAGGGCCCGAACTGGCGTTTGCCTGCCCTGGCCTCATCGCCGGCAAGCCGGCTCCCACAAGGGCACGGCTTGCCTTCTTCATCCCTTCTTGCCATTCCCGTGCAAATGATCCAACGGCACCCGCCGTTCCACCGCACTGGACAGAATGATCGACGTCTTGCTGAACCCCAACTGCGAGACCCTGTTGATCAGCGCTTCCAGCTCCCCCATCGACCCCACCGCCGCCTGCATGATCACGCACGGGTCGCCTGTCACCCGGTGGCACTCGGTCAGCTCGGGTATGCGCGCCAGCGCATCGTAAGCCTGCTGGTTGCCATGACTGGCCAGGCGCAGTTCGATCACGCACTGGATCGGCAGGCCGATCTTCTCCAGGTCGACCTTCGCCGCGTAGCCGGTAATGACGCCGCTGGCCTCCAGCTTCGCCACCCGCTCGGCCACTGCCGGCGCCGACAGATTCACCTGGCGCGCGAGCTGCGCGAACGTGGCGCGGCCGTTGTCCAGCAGGGCGCCAAGCAGCATGCGGTCGTACTTGTCCATGGGGTGTTTCCTGTCAGCCTTGGATTCGATGGAAAAGCACCTGAACAACCATGCATTGCAAAGTGTTCTGGCGATTTAAAGCCGTTTTGTAACTTAAGTTTGCACGAAGCCCTTTCTAAACTAAGTCACCCGTAAACGGATTTCGAGTCTTTTCCCATGTCAGCCTCCCGTCGTTTCCCGTTGTTGCTCATTGGCGCCTTCCTGGCCTTGTATCTGGTCTGGGGCTCTACCTACCTCTTTATCCGCATTGGCGTCGAATCCTGGCCGCCGATGTTGATGGCGGGGGTGCGCTTCGTGATCGCGGGCGGCCTGCTGTACGGGTTCTTGCGCTGGCGCGGCGTGCCTGCGCCTACCTGGCCGCAATGGCGGGCGGCAGGGGCCATTGGCTTTCTGCTGCTCAGCTGCGGCAACGGTGGCGTGACCGTCGCCGAGCATGCCGGCGTGGCATCGGGCGTGGCCGCACTGGCGGTGGCCACGGTGCCGCTGTTCACACTGTTGTTCGGGCTGTTGTTCGGCCAGCGCAACTCGCGCCTGGAGTGGGCGGGCATCTTCATGGGGCTGGTCGGTATCGGCTTGCTCAACCTCGGCTCCAACCTGCAGGCCAGCCCCATCGGTGCTGCGCTGATCGTGTTCGCTGCAGCTTCCTGGGCCTTCGGTTCGGTATGGAGCAAGACCCTGCCGCTGCCCCAGGGCCCGATGGCCAGCGCCGCCGAGATGCTGGTCGGCGGTGCGGTGTTGCTGCTGGGCAGCGCCCTGTCGGGTGAACGCATGACCCAGATGCCGACCGCGGCGGGCTGGGGCGCGTTGGCCTATCTGGTGTTGTTCGGCTCGATCCTGGCCTTCAGTGCCTACATGTACCTGCTCAAGAACGTGCGCCCGGCCGCGGCGACCAGCTATGCCTACGTCAACCCGGCGGTGGCGGTGATGCTGGGTATCGTCTTCGCTGGCGAGCAGATCGGTGCCGAGGAATGCCTGGCCATGGCGGTCATCATCGGCGCCGTGGTGCTGATCGGGCTGCCGCAGTGGCGCAGGCCGGCGCAAGCGACGCCACCGCTGAAGGGCGAAATCTGCAAGTAGGCGGGGGCGTTGCGGTAAACTTGCCGCCTTCGCTGAACCCCCTGACGGTATTGCCATGAATTTCGCCAAACTCGGCCTGATCGAACCCTTGCTGCGCACCTTGCAGCAACTGGACTACACCACCCCGACCCCGGTCCAGGCCCAGGCCATTCCCGCCGTGCTGGCCGGCCGCGACCTGATGGCCGCGGCCCAGACCGGCACCGGCAAGACCGCCGGCTTCGCCCTGCCGGTGCTGCAGCGCCTGGCCCTGGAAGGGGAAAAGGTCGCCAGCAACTCGATTCGCGCGCTGGTGCTGGTGCCCACCCGCGAGCTGGCCGAGCAGGTGCATAACAACGTGCGCGAGTACGCCGAGAACCTGCCGCTGAGCACCTATGCGGTCTACGGCGGGGTCAGCATCAACCCGCAGATGATGCGCCTGCGCCGTGGCGTCGACTTGCTGGTGGCGACGCCGGGCCGGTTGCTCGACCTGTTCCGCCAGAACGCGGTCAAGTTCAACCAGGTGCAGACCCTGGTGCTCGATGAAGCCGACCGCATGCTTGACCTGGGTTTCGCCGAAGAACTGCAGTCGGTGTACGCAGCGCTGCCGCGCAAGCGCCAGACCTTGCTGTTCTCCGCCACCTTCTCCGAGCAGATTCGCATGCTGGCAGGGCTGGCGCTGAATGACCCGTTGAGCATCGAAGTGAGCCCGCGCAACGCCGCCGCCACCACGGTCAAGCAATGGCTGGTGCCGGTGGACAAGAAGCGCAAGGCCGACCTGTTCTGCTACCTGCTGCGCAAGCAGCGCTGGAAGCAGGTGCTGGTGTTTGCCAAGACCCGCAATGGCGTCGACCAGTTGGTGGAGCGCCTGCTGGCGGAAGGCGTGAACGCCGATGGCATTCACGGTGACCGGCCGCAAGCCACGCGCCAGCGCGCGCTGGACAGTTTCAAGGCCCGCGAGATCCAGGTGCTGGTGGCCACCGACGTGGCCGCCCGTGGCCTGGACATCGATGACCTGCCGCTGGTGGTCAACCTCGACCTGCCGATCGTGGCCGAGGATTACGTGCACCGCATTGGCCGCACTGGCCGTGCCGGCAACAAAGGCGAGGCGATCTCGCTGGTGTGCGCGGATGAAGTGCAATTGTTAGCGTCGATCGAGACCTTGATCCGCCAGACCCTGCCGCGCCACGAAGAGCCGGACTTCATCCCGGATCACCGGGTACCGATGACCGACGCCAGCGGGCAGGTGATCAAGAAGCCGAAGAAGCCCAAGAAGCCGAAGGAGAACAGCGCCAAGCGTGGTCTGGGGCGCTGGATGGACAGTGGCGACGAAGCGCCGGTCAAGTCGGTGCGCAAGGTGCCGAGCTTCAATACAGGGCCGAAAAAGCGCAAGCCTTGATAGCTGGGCTGCCTTCATCGCCGGCAAGCCGGCTCCCACAGGGGTCAGTGGAGTACCTGTGGGAGCAGCTGTCTTGCTCAATTTCTAAAAGTTGACGCAGTTCCTGTGGGAGCCGGCTTGCCGGCGATTGGGCTGCAAAGCAGCCCCGGCATTCTGTCAGTCAGATCGCTCAAGCCAATCCGCCGCCGCCCGCCCAGCGCGCAACCCACTGGCAAAACACGCCGTCAGCAGATACCCCCCAGTCGGCGCTTCCCAGTCCAGCATCTCGCCGGCACAGAACACCCCCGGCATGCCCTTGACCATCAGCCCCTCATCCAGCCCCTCGAATCTCACCCCGCCCGCACTGCTGATCGCTTCGTCCAGCGGCCGCGTACGCACCAGCGTGATCGGCAATGCCTTGATGGCCCGCGCCAGCGCAGCAGGATCAGCAAAGGTCACCTGATCAGTCAGCTCACGCAGCAACGCCGCCTTCACGCCATCGATGCCCAACTGGCTGTGCAAGTGCTTGGCCATGGAGCGCGATCCCCGTGGCTTGGCCAGCGCGCTGGCAATTTTATCCACAGCCTTGTCTGGCAGCAGATCGAGCAGCAAGGTGGCATGACCATCACCGTTGATTGCCTCGCGCACCAGCGCCGACCAGGCATACACCAGACTGCCTTCGACACCTTGCGCTGTGAGGATGAACTCGCCCTTGCGCGGCGACTGGCCCGGCACACTGAGGGCAATGTTCTTCAGCGGCGCGCCGGCGAACTTGTCCTTGAGCAGGGCACTCCAGCCCTCGACTTCAAACCCGCAGTTGCTCGGTTGCAGCGCCGAGATATCCACAGCCCGATCTTTCAGCAACGGCTGCCAGGCACCGTCTGAGCCCAGCCTCGCCCAACTCCCACCACCCAGCGCCAGCACCACAACGCTGGCGTTTATCTGCAATTCACCCTGTGGATAAGCGATCCGCAGGCTGCCCTCGGCGTTCCAGCCCAGCCAGCGGTGCCGGGTGTGGATAACTACGCCGCTGTCGCGCAGGCGCTTGAGCCAGGCGCGCAGCAGCGGGGCGGCTTTCATGTCAGTGGGAAACACGCGGCCCGAGGTGCCGACGAAGGTTTCGATGCCCAGGCCGTGAATCCACTGGCGCAGGGCCGTAGCATCGAAGTCCCGCAGCAGGGCGTCTATCTCGCCTTGGCGCTCGGCATAGCGCGCCACGAACTGTGGATAAGGTTCGGAATGGGTGATGTTCATACCGCCCACACCGGCCAGCAGGAACTTGCGGCCTACCGACGGCATGGCGTCGAACACCTCCACGGCCAGGCCGCGCTGGGCCAGTGCCTCTGCAGCCATCAAGCCGGCGGGGCCGGCGCCGATGACAACGGCGCGGGGAGGGGAGGCAGGGGATAAATCGGACATGATCGGCGGCAGGCTGTGGAAAAAGACCCGGCATTCTACCGCAGCGCGACCCGGATAAGCACTGCACAAAAAATGATCAGTTCTCTGCAGGCTAGGCGGAACAAGGGATACAGCGCCTTTCCCGCAGGTTATCCACAAGCGGTTCCACAGTCATTGTGAACAACCGATGACCTTTGCAGCCGTGTGATGGAGTATGCCGTGGCGCCTGGCCAAGGCTTCTCGGTCTTTGCTGTAGCCGCCGCCGATCACGCCGACCACCGGGATATCGCGGCCCAGGCAATGGCGCATGACCAATTCGTCGCGCGCGGCCAGGCCGGCATCGGTCAGTTGCAGGTAGCCGAGGGCATCGTCCTTGTGCACATCCACCCCGGCGTCGTACAACACCAGATCAGGTTGATACAGCGGCAGCAGGTAATTGAGCGCGTCGTCCACCACCTTCAGGTAGGCCGTATCGCCCATGCCGCGAGGCAGGGGGATGTCCCAGTCGCTGTGGGCCTTGCGCGCCGGGAAGTTCTGCTCGCAGTGCAGCGACACGGTGATGGCGTCCGGGGTGTCCTGGAGAATGCGCGCGGTGCCGTCACCCTGGTGCACGTCGCAATCGAAGATCAACACCCGATGCACGCGCCCGGCTTCGAGCAGGTAGCGGCTGATCACTGCCAGGTCGTTGAAGATGCAGAAGCCGGCAGGGTGGTCATAGTGGGCATGGTGGGTGCCGCCCGCGAGGTGGCACGCGAGGCCATGCTTGAGCGCCATCTCGGCTGTCAGCAGCGAGCCACCCACCGCGCGCACGGTGCGCCGGGCCAGGGCCTCGCTCCAGGGCAGGCCGAGGCGGCGCTGGTCTTCGCGGCTCAGGTCGCCGTTCATGTAGCGCTCGATGTAGCCGCGATCATGGGCCAGGGCGAGGATGTCGTTGGGGCAGATGTCCGGGCGCAGCAACGCCTGGTCGCTGGTTAAGCCGCTGTCGATAAGGTGGTCGCGCAGCAGGCGGAACTTGTCCATGGGGAAGCGGTGCTCGGCGGGGAATTCCGGGCTGTAGTCGTCGTGGTAGATCAGCGGCAACATGGTGGGTTCGCAATCGGGGCCAGTGCTGATCTTGCCATGGTTGGGGCCGCTTTGCGGCCCAATCGCCGGCAAGCCGGCTCCCACAGGTACACCGCAGGTCTTGAGGGCGGTGCTATCCCTGTGGGAGCCGGCTTGCCGGCGATTGGGGCGAAGTCATTTACCCGCGCTAGCCAGCACCCGCTGCCAGTCCGGCTCATTCAGGCGGCCAAGAATCCGCGCCTTGCCATTGCCATCCACCGAAACGAACAGCGCACTGGCATAGCCACTCTCACGCCCGCCACCCACAACACGCTGCTCGCGCTGAAAGTGATCGATACAACCGTTGTGCGTCACCAGCACCAAGTTGTGCCCAGGCCGTTTGTGCGCCAGGGCTTGCTGGGCGAACTGCTTGTCACAGTTTTCCAGCCAGTCTTCACTGGGCACCGCCCGGCCCAGGATGAAATGCGCGGTCTGTCGGGTGCGCAATTTCGGGCTGCTGAACAGGTCGGCATTGGCCAGCCCCAGCTCATTCAAGCCCTGGCCCACTTGGGTGGCGGCTGCGCTACCGGCCACGGTGATGCCAGTGGGATCGTCGAGGCACGGGCCGGGTGCGCTGTCGCAGCGCTCGGCATGGCGGATCATCACCATCACTGCGCCCTCGGCCCAATCCTGTAGCAGGCCGCTGTCGCTCAATTGCCGTTCATTGCCAAGGTCCACGATGGTTGTCCTCGTCGCCAGCCAGGTGCTCAACCCCGCTACTACCAAGCACAGGCCGAGGGCGGCACCGAGGGCTTTGCGTGACAAACGCCGCTTGCGACGGGCGTGGATGGCGGTGTGTCCCAGGGTGTTGCTCGACTGCATGCTGCACTCCGATGGCATGGCCGCTTCCTGCGCGGCGGTGGATGGCGGCATTCTGCGAAGCGACCTGTCGGGGGCCGGTGAAGGGCATGTGAAAATTGCATTTCGCCTACGCTGTAGACTGCAGGACACGCACCGGAGCACACCCCATGACCCGCATCCTGGAACTTGAAAGCGCGCGGCTGGTACTGCGCCAATGGCACGACGAAGACCTGCGCGAATTCGCCGCGCTGTGTGCTGACCCGCAGGTGATGCGCTACTTCCCGGCACCGCTGACGCGGCTGGAAGCGGCGGCGCTGATTGGCCGGGTGCGTGGCCATTTCAATGAATACGGCTTCGGTCTGTGGGCGCTGGAACGCAAAGACAGCGGCGCCTTTATCGGCATGACGGGGCTGCTCAACGTCAATTTCGAGGCCCCCTTCGCACCGGCGGTGGAGATCGGCTGGCGCCTGGCCCGACGTCACTGGGGCCTGGGTTTTGCCAGCGAGGCGGCATGGACGTGCCTGCGTTGTGCTTTCGCCCAATTGCGCCTGGCGGAGGTGGTGTCGTTCACTACCGAGGGCAACTTGCCGTCACAGAAAGTCATGCAGGCCATCGGCATGGTCCACGACCCGCAGGGCAACTTCGAACACCCCCGCCTGCCCAGCGGCCACCCGCTGCGCCCCCATGTGCTGTACCGCATCGACCGCGCCCGCTGGGAACAGACACAGCGCGCTGAATAGGCAGGCATGCGCGGCGGCGATGACAAACCCTGTATCATTTGCCTTCATGAGAGCGCCGTAGAGCTGTGATGCCTTGCTAGGAGAAACCCCGATGAGTCATGTGTTGGACGACCTGGTCGATCTGTTGAGCCTCGAGTCGATCGAGGAGAACCTGTTTCGTGGGCGCAGCCAGGACCTGGGCTTCCGCCAGCTGTACGGTGGCCAGGTATTGGGCCAGTCACTGTCGGCGGCCAGCCAGACGGTCGAGGACGCGCGCCATGTGCACTCCCTGCACGGCTATTTCCTGCGTCCCGGCGATGCCAGCCTGCCGGTGGTCTACTCGGTCGACCGCGTGCGCGATGGCGGCAGTTTCAGTACCCGGCGGGTAACGGCCATTCAGAAAGGCCACACCATCTTCACCTGCAGCGCCTCGTTCCAGTATGACGAGGAAGGTTTCTCCCACCAGGCGCAGATGCCGCAGGTGGTGGGGCCGGAAAACCTGCCGACCGAAGTGGAGCTGGCCACCGCCATGGCCGACCAGCTGCCCGAGCGTATCCGCGACAAGGTGCTGTGCGCCAAGCCGATCGAGATTCGCCCGGTCACCGAGCGCGACCCGTTCAACCCCAAGCCCGGCGACCCGGTGAAGTACGCCTGGTTCCGCGCCGACGGCAACCTGCCGGACGTACCGGCGCTGCACAAGTACCTGTTGGCCTACGCTTCCGACTTCGGCCTGTTGACCACCTCGCTGCTGCCCCATGGCAAGTCGGTGTGGCAGCGTGACATGCAGATCGCCAGCCTCGACCATTCGCTGTGGTTCCATGGCAACCTGCGCGCCGATGAATGGCTGCTGTACGCCATGGACAGCCCTTGGGCCGGCAACGCCCGTGGCTTCTGCCGTGGCAGCATCTACAACCGCGCCGGGCAACTGGTGGCCTCGTCCAGCCAGGAAGGCTTGATCCGCCATCGCAAGGACTGGGCATGAAACTGAGCGAAGTGCGCAACTGGGTGTTCGACATGGACGGCACCCTGACCGTGGCGGTGCACGATTTTGCGGCCATCCGCGAGGCACTGGAGATTCCCGCCGAGCACGACATCCTCACCCACCTGGCGGCGCTGCCGGCGGCGGAAGCGGCCGCCAAGCATGCCTGGTTGCTGGAGCACGAGCGTGACCTGGCGATCGCCTCCACGGCGGCCAGTGGGGCGGTGGAGCTGGTGCGGGCGCTGGCCGAGCGGGGTTGCCGGCTGGGGATCCTCACCCGTAATGCGCGTGAGCTGGCGCATGTCACCCTCGAGGCCATTGGCCTGGCGGACTGCTTTGCGGTCGAGCATGTGCTGGGGCGTGACGAGGCAGAGCCCAAGCCGAGCCCGGATGGTCTGCTGAAGATCGCCAGCGCCTGGGGCGTGGCGCCTAGCGAGCTGGTGATGGTGGGCGACTACCGCTTCGATCTGGATTGCGGGCGGGCTGCCGGGGCGCGCACGGTGCTGGTGAATCTGCCGGATAACCCATGGCCGGAGCTGGTGGATTGGCATGCGGTGGATTGCCGGGCATTGCGGATGATGCTGGGCTGAGTTTTTGTGGGGGTTTTGCGGGCCCTATCGCCGGCAAGCCGGCTCCCACAGTGACCTTCACGGCCTTTGAGAATACCTGTGGGAGCCGGCTTGCCGGCGATAAGGCCACCACTGTCTATGCTGAACTCCAGTCTTTCCCCAGAACTGGAGACCCAGCCATGACCAGCAAGGCCATCTATGTGAAACCCGGCGGCGGCTACGACAAGGTCGAAGTCGGCACCAGCAAGGCTGCGGCACCCAAGCCCGGCGAAATCACCGTACAACTGCACGCCAGCTCCCTCAACTACCACGACTTCGCCGTGGTCAGCGGCATGTGGGGCCCGAGCGAGCGGCGCATTCCCATGGCCGATGGCGCAGGCGAAGTCATCGCGGTAGGCGAGGGCGTCACTGAGTTCAAGGTCGGCGACAACGTCGTCAGCACCTTCTTCCCCGATTGGATCGACGGCCAGGCCCTGCTCGAAGGCTTCGCCAGCGTGCCGGGCGACGGTATCGACGGCTATGCCCGCGAGCAGGTCACCGCACGCGCCACCTCTTTTACCCTCGCACCCAAGGGCTACAGCCACGCCGAGGCGGCCACCCTGACCACCGCCGGCCTCACCGCCTGGCGCGCGCTGATGAGCGATGATCACCTCAAGCCCGGCGATACCGTGCTGGTGCAGGGCACCGGCGGTGTGTCGATCTTCGCCCTGCAGTTCGCCAAGCTTGCCGGTGCCACGGTGATCGCCACCTCGTCCAGCGATGCCAAGCTCGAACGCCTGAAGGCCCTGGGCGCCGACCACCTGATCAACTACAAGGGCACGCCGGCCTGGGGCGAGAAAGTGCGCGAGCTCACCGACAACCGCGGCGTCGACCATGTGATCGAAGTCGGCGGGCCGGCGACCCTGGAGCAGTCGATGATCGCGGCACGGATCGGCGGGCATGTGTCACTGATCGGCATCCTCACCGGCGTCGCCGGGCAGCTGCCGCTGGTCCAGGCACTGGTGCGGCAGATCCGCCTGCAGGGCGTGCTGGTGGGCAGTCGCGCGCAGCAGCAGGCGATGGTCCGGGCCATCGATGCCAACGGTATGCGTCCGGTGGTGGACAAGCATTTCGAGCTGGAGCAGATCGTCGAAGCCTTCCGCTACCAGGAGAGCAACCGCCATTTCGGCAAGATCTGCCTCACCTGGTAATAACCCCGCCCCCTGTGGGAGCCGGCTTGCCGGCGATTGGGGCTGCAAAGCAGCCCCTAGTCCGGCAACAACCGATCCCGGCTATTGGACAAATGCAGGCAAATCGCCGCCCGCGCCGCATCCGGGTCCTGCCGTCGTATTGCATTGAGGATCGCCTCATGCTCCAGGTTGGCCAGGTAAGCATGCCGCGCCAAGTTAGCCCCGGCGCGCTCGGCCAGTGCCATGCGGTTGCGCGGTATCAAGCCATTGCCCAACTGCGCCATCATCTCGCTGAAGTACAGGTTCCCCGTGGCCTCGGCGATCAACAGGTGAAAGCGCCGGTCCGCCTCGATACAGCTGTCGCCAGCGGCCGCCAGGTCCTGGTAGTCGTCCAGCGCCTGGCGCATGCGGGCCAGCTGCTGGTCGTTGCGGCGCACGGCGGCGAGGGCAGCAGCCTGCCCCTCCAGGCCGATCCGCAGTTCCAGCAGGTCGCGCACGCTCGCGGCATTCTCCGCCCCCACCCGCAAGCCGGCCTGCGCCGGGCGCGGCATCACGAACGACCCAATACCGTGGCGCGGCTCCACCAAGCCTGAAGCCTGCAGCTTCGACAAGGCTTCGCGCACCACCGTGCGGCTCACGCCATGCTCGCGTACCAACGTGTTTTCCGAAGGCAGTTTGTCGCCCGGCTTGAAGGTGCCCAGCAGTATCTGCTGGGTCAGGCTGGACACCAGATCGTGGGCACGGCTGTGGCTACGTGGGCGAGGGGGCTGAGACATGGGACAGGCTCCGGGCGGCAAGCTAGCTTGTACGACAAGTTAGCCGACAAAATTATTTTTCGCCCGTTTTTTCGCTGCGCGGTGCAAACATGATTGTCTCGATGGCGGCGAGATCGATGATTTTGTGCTGTTTATCAGCTTGTATTTTGCAATTTAGCCGACGCTAATGATCTTGTCGTACAACTTCGCCGGGCCTATGCTCCGCTCCATTGTCTTTGCCAGACAACCTCGACCCGCACAAAAACAATTAGTGGGAGACCCGCAAGTGAACGACACCCTCGATCCGTCTGCCCGGAATGAAGGCGACGTGCTGGCCAGTGCTGTATCCAAGGTCAAGCGCCACGTGCTGCCGTTGTTCGTCATCATGTTCATCGTCAACTACCTCGACCGCGTCAACATCGGCTTCGTCCGCCCGCACCTGGAAAGCGACCTGGGCATCAGCGCCGCGGCCTTCGGCTTTGGCGCCGGGCTGTTCTTCATTGGCTATGCCCTGTTCGAAGTGCCGTCGAACATGTTGCTGCAGCGCGTCGGCGCGCGTCTGTGGCTGACCCGCATCATGTTCACCTGGGGGCTGGTGGCCACGGCCATGGCCTTCGTCCAGACCGAAACCCAGTTCTACGTCCTGCGCTTCCTGCTAGGGGTGGCCGAGGCCGGCTTCTTCCCCGGTGTGATCTACTACTTCACGCGCTGGCTGCCCGCCGCCGAACGCGGCAAGGCAATCGCTATCTTCCTTAGTGGTTCGGCGCTGGCCTCGCTGATTTCCGGCCCGCTGGCCGGGGCGCTGATGCAGATCCAGGGCCTGGGCCTGCACGGCTGGCAGTGGATGCTGTTCATCGAAGGCATGGCCTCGGTCACCCTGTGCTTCTTCGTGTTCTTCTGGCTCGACTCGAAACCGCACGATGCCAAGTGGTTGAGCAAGGCCGAGCAGGACGCGCTGGTCGATACCATCGATCGCGAGCAGCGTGAGCGCGAGGCGATCGGTGCGGTCAGGCCGTCGTCCTGGAGCCTGCTCAAGGACCGCCAGATCGTGCTGTTCTGCCTGATCTACTTCTGCATCCAACTGACCATCTACGCCGCCACCTTCTGGCTGCCGAGCATCATCAAGCGCATGGGTGACCTCAGCGACCTGCAGGTCGGCTTCTTCAACTCGATCCCGTGGCTGATCTCGATCCTGGCCATGTACGCCTTCGCCGCCGGCTCCACTCGCTGGAAATTCCAGCAGGCCTGGGTAGCGGGCGCGCTGGTGATCGCCGCCATCGGCATGTTCATGTCCACCACCGGTGGGCCGGTGTTCGCCTTCGTTGCCGTGTGCTTCGCCGCCATCGGCTTCAAGTCGGCCTCGTCGCTGTTCTGGCCGATCCCCCAGGGCTACCTGGATGCACGCATCGCCGCCGCCGTGATCGCGCTGATCAACTCGGTCGGCAACCTGGGCGGGTTCGTCGCGCCGACCACCTTCGGCCTGCTGGAGCAGCACACCGGTTCCATCCAGGGTGGCCTTTATGGCCTGGCCGTGACCTCGGTGCTGGCCGCCATTGCCGTGTTCTTCATCCGTACTCGCCCAAAGGGCGCCGCCTCTCCTGAAGCCAAGGCGCCTTCGGCGCTGGGCCAGACCCACTGATTGACTGCGAGACAACAACCATGACCCAGCAGACGACTCCCGCTTCTCACACCCCCGTGGTCACCGACCTGCGCGTGATCCCGGTGGCCGGCCACGACAGCATGCTGCTCAACCTCAGTGGCGCCCATGGCCCGTTCTTCACCCGTAACGTCGTGGTGCTGCGTGACAGCGCCGGCAATACAGGCCTGGGTGAAGTGCCGGGTGGCGAGAGCATTCGCCAGACCCTGGAAGACACCCGCAGCCTGGTGGTAGGCCAGCCGATCGGCCATTACCAGCGCGTGCTCAACGCCATGCGCCAGACCTTCGCCAACCGCGACTCGGCTGGCCGTGGCCTGCAGACCTTCGACCTGCGCATCACCGTGCATGCGGTAACGGCCATCGAATCGGCACTGCTCGATTTGCTTGGCCAGCACCTCAACGTACCGATGGCGGCGCTGCTCGGTGAAGGCCAGCAACGTGAACGCGTGAAGATGCTCGGCTACCTGTTCTACATCGGCGACCGTCAGCAGACCGACCTGGCCTACCGCAACGAGGCCGACGCCGATGACGACTGGTTCCGCTTGCGTCACGAAAAGGCGCTGACGCCTGAGGCGGTGGTACGCCTGGCCGAGGCGGCCAAGCAGCGCTATGGCTTCAGCGACTTCAAACTCAAGGGCGGCGTACTGCGCGGTGAAGAGGAAATGGAAGCAGTGACGGCGTTGGCCGAGCGCTTCCCGGAAGCGCGCATCACCCTTGACCCTAACGGTGCCTGGTCATTGAAAGAGGCCATCGCCCTGTGCCGCGACAAGCACCAGGTACTGGCCTACGCCGAAGACCCCTGCGGCGCCGAGAACGGCTACTCGGGCCGAGAAGTGATGGCCGAGTTCCGCCGCGCCACCGGGCTGCCGACCGCCACCAACATGATCGCCACCGACTGGCGGCAGATGGGCCATGCGATTCAGTCGCAGGCGGTGGACATCCCCTTGGCCGACCCGCATTTCTGGACCTTGCAAGGCTCGGTACGGGTGGCGCAGATGTGCAACGACTGGGGCCTGACCTGGGGCTCGCACTCGAACAACCACTTCGATATTTCGCTGGCGATGTTCACCCAGGTGGCCGCTGCGGCGCCGGGAGAGATCACGGCTATCGACACCCACTGGATCTGGCAGGACGGCCAGCGCCTGACCCGCGACCCGCTGCGCATCGTCGAAGGGCATGTGCGTGTGCCCGCGCGGCCGGGGCTGGGGGTGGAGCTGGATGAAGACCAGTTGGCCAAGGCCCATGAGTGTTATCGCAACATGGGGCTGGGGGCGAGGGATGACAGCGTGGCGATGCAGTTTCTGATTCCGGGGTGGCGCTTCGATAACAAGCGGCCTTGCCTGGTGCGGTAGTTACCTGTTGCTGGCCCGGCGCTTCGAGCGTACCGGGCAGGCGTAGGCAGACGCCTGAGCAACAGAGGCCCCGGGAGACCGGGGCTTTTTTTTTGCCTGTACTGGCCCTATCGCCGGCAAGCCGGCTCCCACAGGATCACCACAGATTTCAAAAACTGTGGCGTGCCTGTGTTCCCACAGGATCACCACAGACTCCAATAACACTGGAGTCCCTGTGGGAGCCGGCTTGCCGGCGATAGGGCCGGTACAGGCACAACACATCCGGATGAAAAACAAAACCTTCAAATGGCCATCAGACGTATTTGGACATGCCATTCACGACATCTGGCGCAATTGGAAATCCCCTGTCGTGATCAAACAGTTCCAAGGCGTTCTCGTGTAATTTCCCACAGCCTTGCAAGGCTTAAATGAACCCCGAATTGCACCGGCACGTTGCTCTGTGACGCGTGCCAAAGATCAATAACAGAGCACCGGAAACGTGCCGTTTTCTTGATTTCAAAAGGAGATATTTTTCGCCTACGCCTGCCCGTCCTTTCCTTGTGTCAGCAAAAAGAGAACAACATCAATGAACACCGTGGGATCTGATGGCAACCTTGCACAAGGTTTCAAGCCACGTCATGTAACGATGCTGTCCATCGCGGGCATCATCGGCGCCGGACTCTTCGTCGGCTCCGGGCACGCCATTGCGGCGGCCGGGCCAGCCACCATTGTTTCTTACTTCGTAGCCGGCACCCTGGTGGTGCTGGTCATGCGCATGCTCGGCGAAATGGCCGTGGCACACCCCGACACCGGTTCGTTCTCCACCTACGCCGACCAGGCCATCGGCCGCTGGGCCGGCTACACCATCGGCTGGTTGTACTGGTGGTTCTGGGTGCTGGTGATCCCGATCGAAGCCTTGGCCGCCGGGCATGTGCTCAACGCCTGGTTCCCCCAGGTGGACAGCTGGATCTTCGCCCTGGCGTCGGTGCTGCTGCTGGCCGGCACCAACCTGTTCAGCGTGGCCAAGTACGGCGAGTTCGAATTCTGGTTCGCCATCCTCAAGGTCACCGCGATCCTCGGTTTCATCGGCCTGGGTTTCGCCGCGCTGATGGGCTGGCTGCCCAACCGTGAAGTCAGTGGCTTGAGCGGGCTGATGGCCGAGTACGGCGGCTTTGCGCCCAAAGGCTGGTCGGCCGTGATCGGCGCGTTCATCACCGTGATGTTCAGCTTCATCGGCACCGAGGCCGTGACCATCGCCGCCTCCGAATCCAGCGACCCGTCACGCAACATCGCCAAGGCCACCCGCTCGGTGATCTGGCGCATCAGCACGTTCTACATCCTGTCGATCTTCGTGATCATCTCGGTGGTGCCGTGGAACGACCCGCAGCTGGCGGTGGTGGGCTCGTACCAGCGCGCGCTGGAAATCATGAACATCCCCAACGCCGGCTTCATGGTCGACCTGGTGGTGCTGGTGGCGGTGACCAGCTGCATGAACTCGTCGATCTACATCGCCTCGCGGATGATGTACTCGCTGGCCAAGCGCGGCGACGCCCCGGCCTTCCTCAACAAGACCTCCAAGGTCGGCGTCCCGCGCGCCGCCGTGTTCGGCAGCACCCTGATCGGCGCGGCCATCGCCATCCTCAACTACTTCGCGCCCAAGGGCGTGTTCGAGTTCCTGCTGGCCAGCTCCGGCGCCATCGCACTGCTGGTGTACATGGTCATCGCCATCTCCCAGCTGCGCATGCGCCGCCGCCTGGAGCGCGAGAACGCCGAGCTGAAGTTCCGCATGTGGCTGTTCCCGTGGCTGACCTGGGCGGTGATCCTGTTCATTGGCGGGGCGTTGGCGGTGATGATGTATACGCCTGAGCATCGGGCGGAAGTGAGTTCGACGTTGGGCTTGGCGATCGTGATTTCCTTCCTGGGGATTGTCACGTCGCGGGGGCATGCGCAGCCGGTGGGGGCGCGGACGATGGGGTGATTGGGTTCACCGGGTGGTAAGGGTGAAGGGCACCAGTGGAGGGTGCCCTTTGCTTTTTGCAACACTTGTTCGGTGATGTGGCCCGCGGAAGGGCAGTTAGCCGGGGTTAGACTGCCTGTCGAATTCATACAGGGAGTCGATGCATGAGCGCGAACAATCAAGACCTACAAGCGCCAACGTCTTCTCATGCGGTAACGGAGGACCGCTTCGAGGAAGTACTGACGCTGATCCAGAATGCCAGGCAGCGTGCGGTGCAGGCGGTGAATACCCAGCTGATTGACCTGTACTGGCAGGTAGGGGGCTACATCAGTCGGAAGCTGGAGCGGGCTGAGTGGGGGGATTCGGTGGTGAGTCAGCTGGCGCAGCACCTGGCTCGGACTCAGCCGGGATTGCGGGGTTTCACCCGGGCGAATCTGTTCCGGATGCGCCAATTCTACGAGGCATATCGGCACGATGAAAAAGTCTCGGCACTGCTGAGACAATTGCCGTGGACTCACAATGTGATCATTCTCAGCCAGTGCAAGCTCTCTCAAGAGCGTGAGTTTTATCTCCACCTGGCCATACAAGAGAAATGGTCCAGCCGAGAATTGGAGCGGCAACTCAAATCTGCGCTTTTCGAGCGCAGCATTGCCAATCCTGCAAAAGTCTCAGCGCCGCTGAGACAAAATTATCCAGCGGCAATGGACGTTTTTCGTGATGCCTACATGGTTGAGTTTCTGGGGCTTCCTGGAGACCACGCCGAAGCGGACCTGCATCGTGGTCTGATGCAACGCCTCAAAGAATTCCTGATCGAGCTTGGCAGGGATTTCTGCTTCGTGGGCTCGGAATACCCCTTGCAGGTCGGCAGCCGCGACTTCGCACTTGACCTGTTGTTTTTCCACCGAGGCCTCAACTGCCTTGTCGCCATCGAGCTCAAGGTCGGTCGTTTCGAGCCCGAGTACCTGGGTAAACTCGACTTCTATCTGGAAGCCCTGGATCGCAACGAGCGAAAGCCACACGAAAACCCGGCCATCGGGGTGCTCCTGTGCGCCAGCAAGGATGATGAAGTGGTCGAATACGCACTCAACCGCAGCTTGTCCCCAGCATTGATTGCCGAGTACCAGACACGCTTGCCGGACAAGGCACTGCTGCAAGCCAAACTGCATGAGTTCTATACGCTGGGCACAGCAGAGGATGCTGATCGGTAACGGTGTCGTTCAGATTCCTTGGCTCATCATTTCGATATACCTGGTCACCGCCGGCGCCTTCTCAAAGCGCCGGTAGATCAGGCTCAACCACGAACTGGCCTGGCAATCGGCAATACGCCGGTAGTTCACCTGTGGCAGGCTGATGCGCTGCACCACCGACTCCGGCACCACGGCGATGCCCTGGCCTAAAGAAACTAAGGTAATCACCGCAACAAGGCTGCCAGGTTGCGGGCCTAGGCGTGGCACGAACCCACCCTGCGCCGCCGCCTCCAGCGTGCCGGAGATCTGCTCGGGAAGGATGAAGTTTTCGCCGGCCAGACGTGAAGCCGGGATCTGCTGCAGCTCGTTGATCCGTGAGCTGGCGGGCAGGGCGAGGACGAAGTCTTCCCGGTGCAGGGCAATGGCCTCGAGTTCTTCAGGCAGCTCCATCGGCGAGCGCACATAGGCAAGGTCGAGCAGACCATCGCGAACCATGCTGGGCAGTTCGGCCATGGGCAGTTCACGGATGTTCAGGCGCACGCCGGGGTGAGCGTCACTGAAGCTGATCACCTGCCGTTGCAGCATCCCCGAATACGCCGCCGAAGCCACGTAGCCCATTTCGATACTGCCACTTTCGCCACGGCCGGCCCGTTGCGCGCCCAGCTGCGCGGCATCGAACTGGCGCACGGCCTGCTCCGCTTCGATCAGCAGCGCCTGACCGGCAGCCGTGAGGTTGACCTCGCGCTGATTGCGCTCGAACAGGCGCACGCCCAGCTCGCGCTCCATGTCCTGGATCTGCCGGCTGAGGGTCGGCGGGGCGATGCCCAACTGCTCGGCGGCACGGGTGAAGTGGCCGTGCCGGGCGACGCAGAGGAAGTAGCGGAAATGACGGATTTCCATGCGGTGTTACCTGCAAGCTAATGACGCCGGCCGTTGGGGCTAACACGCTTCGGGGCTGGCGGCGTTATGGTGAAGCAAACATTACAAGGCTGGTGTCTTGGCGGCAAAGATTGCCTGTGAGATTGCAGGGGACCGCTTCGCGGTCCATCGCCGGCAAGCCAGCTCCCACAGGAACAACAGCGTTCTGCGTGGGAGCTGGCTTGCCAGCGATGGGCTGCAAAGCAGCCCCGGCGATCACCCAGACTGCCCCCCCAAGCCAACCCGCTCTGCTTCCGGAGCCCCCGTCATGCCCTCTGCGCGCTTCACCCTCCTGACCGCCTCCCTGGTCTGCGCCCTGATCATCCTCGACACCAACATCGTCGCCGTCAGCCTGCCCAGCATCGCCCGCGACCTGTCCGGTTCCTTCGCCGATATCGAATGGGTAGTCAGCGCCTACCTCCTGGCCTTCGCCGCCTGCCTGCTCCCCGCCGGCAGCCTCGCCGACCGCTTCGGCCGCCAGCGCATGCTGCTGATCGGCCTGGCCGTGTTCGGCGCCGCCTCACTCGCCTGCGGCGCAGCCCCCAGCCTGCTGTTCCTCGATCTAGCCCGGGCCGCCAAAGGCATCGGCGCCGCCCTGCTGCTGACCGCCGCACTGGCCGCCATCGGCCACCGCTTCCACGAACCCCAGGAACGCATGCGCGCCTGGGCCTTCTGGGGCGCGTGCATGGGCGCGACCATCACCTTCGCGCCATTGCTCGGCGGCCTGATCGCCAGCACCCTCGGCTGGCGCTGGATCTTCTACATCAACCTGCCCCTGGTCGCGTTGCTCGCCCTGATGGTGCTGCGCAGCATCGAGGAATCCCGCGACAGCGCTGCCGCCCGGCTCGACCCCATGGGCAGCCTGACCTTCGCCGGCAGTCTGGGCTGCCTGATCTGGGCGATGATCGACGCCAACCAGGTCGGCTGGACCAGCGTGGACACGATTGGCCGGCTGCTGGTTAGCGCCTTCCTGTTTGGCCTGTTCATCATGATCGAGAGCAGCCAGGCGCGGCCCATGATCGACCTGAAGCTGATGCGCAGTCCCCGTTTCATCGGCGCCTTGCTGGGCATGTTCGCCTACGCTGCCTGCGCCCAGGTGATGATGACCTTGCTGCCGCTTTACCTGCAGAGCGGCTTGCAGCTGTCGGCGCTGGCGGCAGGGGCGGGGATGTTGCCGTTTGCTGTGGCGATGTTGCTGACGCCGCGGCTGGGGATGCGGTTGGCTAGTCAGTGGAGCCCTGCGCAGGTGTTCTCCTTGGGCCTGGTGTTGGTGGGCACGGGCAACCTGCTGTGCGCCTGGGCGGTCGGCCACGGTGGCTACCTGGTCTTCGCCCTCGCCAGCTTGGTGCTGGGGGCGGGCGCAGGGCTGCTCAATGGCGATACGCAGAAGAACATCATGGCCTGCGTGCCTCGCGAGCGTACTGGAATGGCGTCGGGGTTGAGTACCACGACTCGGTTTGGCGCGATTGTGATTGCGATTGGGCTGTTGGGCGGGGTGCTCGCGGCGCGTAGCGCGCAGCTGTTGCGCGAGGCCATGGCCGGGTTGGCGCCGGAGCAACTGGGCAAGGTTAGCGCCATGGCCACACGCGTGGCGGCGGGCGATCTGCCTGCGGCCCTGGCGATGCTCGATCCGAGTCTGCGGGACACGGTGGCACCGCTGGCGCGCGAAGCCTTCGCCGGCGGGTTCGAAGCCGTGTTACTGACGGCGGGCTGTGTGGCGTTGGTCTTCGCCGTGGTGGTGGGGTTGCTGTTGGGTCGACCGCTGCCGAGCCATGGCACGCTCGCCGCGCGAGCCTGAAAAAGACAATTGGCTGAGCGGGTACCTCGACTGACGTACGCAAGCAGCTGCTCCGATGGTGGGCCTTGGCCCATCAGCACGAGAACTGGGTTAAGATCAGGGCAATTTGCCATCACTGGCGTGGCTTGTGAGCCAAGCGCCTCATGGAACATGGCAACTCATCAGAAAATCCCAGGAAGGAAGCAATGCGCACACAGGTCATCATCGAGGATCACGTTCTACCGCAGTTGCTCACTTCGGCCATTGAGGCTTACGAAGTGACACACAGAACGCATGCTGGGGGACAAAGCAAAAAGAAACTCGAGACATTCGGCTTGCTGTGGGGGTACGCATTGCCGGTGCGCAACGGCGTGCCGGCGCGTCTGGTCGCCGTGGTCGCCACTGTCGAGACCTCGGCAATGAGGCACACCGACTGGGTGCGGCCTGATTTCGAGTCCATCGTGATGAAGCGGGATTTCTTCGGCGAGTACTGGCCGCAGTTGGAACTGATCGGCACGTTCCACTCGCACCCTTACGAAGATCTGAGCGAGGTCAATGACGTCAAGGGGTGGCGCGCTTCGAAGGAAGACATGGAGTTTTGGCCGGCCTTCCATGAGTTCGTTTGTCCGGACATGGATGAGCTGGCACATCTGGTGATCGCAATCACTGAGTTGGCACGTAAGGGAACTGCGCTACCGGATCGCCTGGCAGGCGGTGAATACACCTCCGGTTATGTCGTCAGCGCCGACAAGCGCAAGTTGTGGATCAAGGGTTATACAACCGCGTTGTACGAAGAGATCGACGAGGATGCGCCGTTCGATGAGGCGTTCATGGAGGGGGACATTGAGATGGAGCGCTCCTATGACGTTTATGAGGATGAAGACGTGCTGCTGGAAATACCGTCGCTGGAGGCGCGGTTCCGGCATGAGTTGCTGCGTAAGTGAGGTCGCGCTTGGGGCGCCGGGGTAATTTGAAACGAGTGGGTATCTAACTGTTTTGTTTAATTAATAATTGATTGGTCAACTTGCTTGGAATACCAGTTGGAACGCTGCGTGGTCTGGATTCCGATGGACGGTGCGTTTTGAGAACCGTCCCCAAAAACGAATCGGGGCCAATCTATCAAGCAAATGGACGCGCTGCTGATTGTTGCCCCTGGGCTCGCAGGTCAGGGGCTCCTAGTCTGGTGTTTCAGAAATACCCCTGGAAATCAGGCCACCGCTTTACCCGTGCTCTTCCAGCCGATAAGGTGGCGCGCGTTGCAAAATGATGGCGGCTTGCGTGGTCCAGGGATGGCTCTCTGAATGAAGCGGTGCATTAAAGCGCTGTTTTGAGGCTTTCTCAGGTTCCCTCTCGTTTGTTCATTGCCCGTTTGAGTATTGGCCGGCCCATCTGATGGTGGACGGTATGGGAGTGTTATGCATGAGTGAATTGGCCCAGGCGTTGCTGGCAGCAGTACCGGAAGATGGCGGCAGCATCGGCAATCAGGCCCTTTATGAGCGACTCAAGAGCCAGTTCACCGGCCTGAGTGAAGAGCAATTCTGGGAATTGCGCGACGCGCTGATCGGTGAGGGTGTTCTGGTCAAAGGCCGCGGGCGCGGTGGTTCTGTGCTGCGCGCCCAGGCTGCAGGTGCCAGCCTGGCGGCGCAGGCTCTGAGCAAGGCGCGTGAGCGTTTCGAGCCGGCCGTGGCCGAAGTATCTGCTAGCTATGTCGTCGAGACGGCAGCCAGCAAGGGCAAGGTGGTCAAGGTACAGGCTGCCACCAGCATCGAGGCCATGGAGAAAACCCTCTGGGCCACCGCCGACAAGCTGCGCGCCAATATGGATGCCGCCGAGTACAAGCACATCGTGCTCGGGCTGATCTTCCTCAAGTACATCTCCGACAGCTTTGCCGGCCGCCGCGCCGAGCTGGAGCGCAAGCTCACCGACGAGAATGACGAATACTACCTGGGTGATGATGATCCCGAGGTGCTCAACGCCGAGCTGGAAGACCGCGACTACTACCGTGAGGTCAACGTGTTCTGGGTGCCGGAAGTGGCGCGCTGGGAGTCGATCCGTGCCGCGGCCAAGCAGGTAGATATTGGCAAGCGCATCGATGAAGCCCTGGCTGCCATCGAGGCGGAAAACCCCAAGCTGAAGAACATCCTCGATAAGCGTTTTGCACGCGCGCAATTGCCCGACGGCAAGCTCGGTGAGCTGGTGGATTTGATTTCCACCATTGGGTTCGGTGACGATGCAGGCAAGGCACGCGATCTGCTCGGCCAGGTCTATGAGTACTTTCTTGGCCAGTTTGCACGTGCTGAGGGAAAAAACGCTGGGCAGTTCTATACGCCGGCTAGCATCGTGAAAACCCTGGTGGCCATTCTCAATCCGCACCACGGCAAGGTCTATGACCCTTGCTGTGGCTCGGGCGGCATGTTCGTCCAGTCGGAAAAGTTCATCGAGACCCACGGCGGCAAGCTTGGCGACGTATCTATCTACGGCCAGGAATCCAACCCCACCACCTGGCGCCTGGCGGCGATGAACATCGCCATTCATGGTTTTGAAGGCAATCTGGGCAAGGAGCCCGCAGACAGCTTTCTACGCAATCAGCACAGTGATCTGCGTGCCGACTTCGTGCTAGCCAACCCGCCGTTCAATATCAGCGACTGGTGGCACGGCAGCCTGGAGGGCGACCCGCGCTGGGTGTATGGCACCCCGCCGCAAGGCAACGCCAACTACGCCTGGTTGCAGCACATGCTCTACCACCTCAAACCCAGCGGTCGCGCCGGCATTGTGTTGGCTAACGGCTCGATGAGCTCCAGCCAAAACAGCGAAGGTGATATCCGCCGCGCCATGGTCGAGGCCGATGTGGTGGAAGTGATGGTGGCCTTGCCGGGCCAGTTGTTCTTCAACACCCAGATTCCCGCCTGCCTGTGGTTCTTGGCCAAGGACAAGCGCCACGTCCTGAGTATCGGTGGTATTGATCGCAGCGGCCAGGTGCTGTTTATCGATGCGCGCAAGCTCGGCACCAGCATAAGCCGTGTGCAGGTCGAGCTGACCGATGCCGATATCGAGCGTATCGCCAGCACTGTGGCGGCCTGGCGCGGCGAGGCATTAGACGAGGGCGGGCAAGTCGGTGAGTACGCCGATGTACCCGGCTTCTGCCGCAGCGTGACTCTTGCCGACATCGCTGAGCATGGCCATGTGCTGACACCGGGTCGCTATGTCGGTGCCGAAGAGGTAGAGGATGACGACGAGGCGTTTGCCGAGAAGATGCAGCGGCTGACGCAGCAGCTTGGCGAGCAGATTCAGAAGGGCGAGGTGCTCGATCAGTTGATCCGGCAGAAGCTGGGAGGGCTGGGGTATGAGTTCTGAGTGGCGTGTAGCGAAAGTCGAGGAGATCGCTGCTCCCTATTCAACAGCATTAGCGACAGGGCCATTTGGATCGGCTATCAGCTCGAAATACTTCGTCGATTCAGGTGTGCCGGTTATTCGTGGGTCTAACCTGAGTGCCGATACATCTACAAGGCTCATTGATGCTGATTTGGTCTTTGTCTCTCATGAGAAGGCAAATGAATTCCAGAGATCGGTGGCTAAGCGTGGTGATCTTGTCTTTACGTGCTGGGGCACCATCAACCAGGTTGGTCTGATTGATGGTCGCTCGAAATTCGACAGCTACATTGTTTCGAATAAACAGATGAAGCTAACGATTAATCCTGCTAAGGCGGATCATCGTTTCATCTATTACGTGTTCTCCGGGCCTGCTAAGCAAAATGAAATTCTCGAAAATGGCATCGGCAGCTCGGTGCCAGGTTTCAATCTTGGGCAATTGAAACGACACGAAATCTTACTGCCTCCAGTTCAAGAGCAAATACGGATTGCTGACTTCTTGGAGACGCTCGACGACCGCATCACCCTGCTACGCGAAACCAACGCCACTCTGGAAGCCATCGCCCAGGCGCTGTTCAAGTCCTGGTTCGTTGATTTCGACCCCGTGCGCGCCAAGGCCGAAGGCCGCCAGCCGGAAGGCATGGACGCCACCACCGCCGCCCTGTTCCCCGACAGCTTCGAAGAGTCCGAACTAGGCTCGGTACCGAAGGGGTGGGAAGTTCTCCCGTTGAGGCAGTTGTGTGCATTCCAGAAGGGGTGCTCATACAAGGGAGATGGTCTGGCGGATGGAGAGGGGGCTTATATGTTCAATCTCGGCTGCTTCAATGAGCCGAGGGTTTATGCGTTTCAGAAGGTCAAGAGGTATGTAGGTGACTACAAGCCTAAGCATCAGGTTAATCCAGGTGACTTAATTATTGCCAACACTGATATGACGCAGCAGCGAGATATTCTTGGTCGGCCACTATTGGTTCCAAGTGGCATGGAGCCAGGGTTCATTTCTCACCATGTGTTCAAGGTTGAAGTGGGAGAGAGGTTCGGTAACCAGATAAGAGATTTCCTCTTCTTCTCTTTCCAGCAGGCCGTATTTAGGGAACGTGCAGTAGGGTATGCAACTGGTACCACTGTCTTGGCGTTGCCGAGGGATGCGCTGGAGGAGCACTGCGTAGTGCTTCCATCTCAGTCACTATTGATGGCGTTTTCAGATGTTGTTTCTCCTTTACTATCAACTATCCATGAGAATGAAGAGCGTGCAACATTGCTTACCCAACTCCGCGACACCCTCTTACCCCGCCTGATCTCCGGACAACTGCGTTTGCCTCAGGCCGCAGCGCTGATCGAGGAAGCGGTATAAGCATGAGTGTTGATGCCGATTTCTCCCGCCTGCTGGACTATTTGAGGGCGCAGGGGGCTGCTGCACAAAAGCGCACCGAGGATTCCCAGGAGTACCAGGACTTTCTGCAAGCCTTTCCTCTGAGCCGCCTCAACCAGTTAACGCTGGATGAGTACTGTGTAGGCAAGGGCGACGGGGCTTCGTTCTGTTGGTGGATCGAGCGCGGACTGGTACCGGTATTGGGCCGCTACATGCCCGGCACCGCCAAGGGACATCTCCTGTATTTTCAGGAAGATGGCAGCCTGTATAAGAACCGTCGCCTGCTGGATCTCGGTGATGAAGAGGCGCTGCGCTATACGCTGAGCATCCAAAGCACCATCGCTGCAGCTGATCCCACTGATCTGCTCTGGGTGGATGACGACAAGGAAATCTACCGCCGCGCCGGTGTAGAGCCGCGTGTCACGGTCGGCGCAGGACGCAAGCTGCGCCTGTTGTCCTGCTATCACCCGGCGCACACCTTGCCGATTTCCTCCAGCGATCACTTGGGGCATTTCCTGCAGAGGCTGGGTTGCCCGCCAGCGCTTATCCCATCGGCCAAGTTGCCGTTGGCGCGCATGCTGAAGTTGCGCGAGTACTACTTGCTCGCCTGCGAGTCGGTGCCGGGTCTTAGCCCCTATGGATTTATGCGCGGACTGTACAGTGAGGAGCTAGGATTGCGCCCGACCAAGCCCGAGCTTGAGCAGGACGTGCAGCCGGGGCAGCCAAGCTACCTGCTCACGTGGAACCCGGCGCATTTCAAGTTGGGTGGAGACGCCGGTGTTGAGTTGGGGCAGGAGATTGATTGGAGCTGCCATTCGAAACAGCCGCAACTGGGCGATGTGGTTTATCTGGTGCGGTTGGGGCAGGAACCACGGGGCATCGTAGCGCGCGGCCTGGTGACGGAGGGGGCGCATGACGGGCCTGACTGGAAGGATTCGAGTAAAACCCGCAACTACATCCGCTTCCGCATCGATGAGCATCGTCCCGACTGCGCGCGTGGCTTGGTGCCCATGCTGCTGCTCAACAAGGCCATGCCTACCCAGCGCTGGAACCCACAGAGCTCGGGCGTCGAGATTGCTCCGGCCATTGCAGCCCGGCTGGAGCTGCTCTGGCAGGCGGGCGAAGGGCAGCACAGTCTGAGACAGTACGTGGCCTGGAGTTCGGCGGATCGTAAGGAGTCCTGCCCGGGATGGCTGAGGATTTATCAGGAGGTCACCGCGCTGGCCAAGGCCCTGCGCACTGGTCAGGCGCCTCTGGACCAGGCCGTCCTAATCCGGCTGTGGATTGAGCGCGAAAACGGGGTTTCCAGCTTGAAGCTGGGGTTGTTCTCTCGGGATGAGCTCAACGAACAACAAGCCGTTATTCGGGAAATCACGCAGCGCATCATGTCTGCGCCTACGGCGCAGACTCACGCACAGGTGATGAAGGATTGGCGTCTGGCGGTTGAGAGCAAGCAGTTTAGCTCCAACCGACCGGCCATGGTCAATCGTGTGTTTGCCGCCTTTGCACCGGAGCGGTTCACCACACTGCTGAAGCCTGAGGATTGCCAGCGACTCTTGCAGGGCTTGCGTGAGCTTTTCCAGCTGGATGTGGCTCACGAACAGCAGGACTGGTGTGCGCTGAATGAGCAGATCATGGCGTGCATGAGTATGGCCGGGCTGGATACAGGTGCCGTCCTGTCAAACAACATTGCCATGTGGCAGTTGCTAGAGGCGCTGCAGGGGGCGAAAGGCGATGTACTTGAAGACGTGCAAGAGGGAGATGCCAGGGTGGCCGCCAAAGATATTCCGCTGAACCAGATTCTTTTCGGCCCACCGGGAACGGGCAAGACGTTTTCCGTCGTGGAGGAGACTCTGAAGATTCTGGCTCCAGAGGTGCTGGAGACACCCACGCGGGAGACTTGGAAGAACGCGTTCGATCAGTTGGTGCTGGACGGTCGAGTGCGTTTCGTCACGTTTCACCAAAGCTTCAGCTACGAAGATTTCGTTGAAGGTTTGCGAGCCGTATCAGAGGGCGGGCAGCTGCATTACAAAGTTGAGCCGGGTGTATTCAAACTGCTCTGCGATGACGCACGCCACCAGGAAGGAGCGCAGACAGAAGATGACGTGCTCAATGCGTTTTTGGAAGAGGTCACTGAGGCTCCCGCCACGCTGACTACGGTGCGTGGCAAGTCCTTTGATGTTCGCTACAGGCCCGGCAATGGGACTTTCACCTGTCAGCCCAAGGCGTCGGAAAATGCGCTGGAGCTGCCAGCCAACATCGAGCATGTGCGCTTGTTCATGCGTGGCGAGAAGCCTGCGTCGGTCTATTGCGAAAGCTATGTGAGAGGGATCGCCGAGCACTTGCGCGGCAAGCTGGAGAACGGCGGAGCTGGGCAGTCGAATGGCGAGAGGCTGCCGTATGTGCTGGTGATCGATGAGATCAATCGGGGCAATGTTTCGCGCATCTTTGGTGAGCTGATCACCTTGATTGAAACCTCTAAGCGAGACGGTGCGGCGGAGAGTTTGTCCGTCACCTTGCCGTACTCGAAGGAGCGTTTCACGGTGCCGGATAATGTCTATCTGATCGGCACCATGAACACTGCAGACCGTTCGCTGGCTGGGCTGGATATAGCCTTGCGTCGCCGTTTTATCTTCAAGGAAATGATGCCCAATCCTTCTTTGCTCAATGGCGTGGTGTTGGAGGGCATCGACATTGGTCAGCTTTTGGCAGTAATGAACCAGCGTATCGAGGTGCTGCTCGATCGTGATCATTGCCTCGGACATGCCTATTTCATGTCGCTCAAGAGTGGAGACTCGTTGCCGCAGCTGGAGGTGATTTTCCGCAATCAGATACTGCCGCTGCTGCAGGAGTATTTCTTCGAGGATTGGCAGCGTATCCAGTGGGTGCTTAATGACCACCGCAAGCCTGCGGCAGACCGTTTCGTGGAGCAGGACAAGCAAGATGTGGATGCTTTGTTTGGCAACATTAGCGTGCCGGCGCAAGGTGGGGTTTGGCGGATCAATGCGGCTGCATTCTTGCGAGTTTCTGCGTATGCCGGTGTAATTGCAGTGCAGGCCAAGGCTGAGGCTCCAGTAGAAGAGGCGGGTGCGTGAGCGTATTCGTTACCGTGCGTGAATATGCGCGTCTGACCACGGCAGCTGTTGCGTCCGGCAACCTCGATTGTGCGCAGATTTCCGAAAGTGCCTTCGACTGGTTGTGTGAGCTGAGCGCTAGCTTCAATCGCAGCGGTGCGACTCTGCTGCAGGTTGAAGGTCGGCGTGCCCTTAAGTGGGATTCCTACGTGGGCGTATTGGAAACGCCTTGTGGCACGCGGCTGGAGATTCTGCCCAAGCACCATGAGCAGGACGATTGCCTGGTCAAGAGCCGCCTGTTGCTGCGCAAGCTCATTCAGCGGGCTCTGCAACTCGAGCCTCGTGAGGGTTCAGTAGCCAGCCTTGAGCTGTTCGATGCGCCACTCAGCGAGTGGGTGATGGGGCAGTTCCTGGCGGAGCTGGATTTGTTGGTGAAGCGTGGAGTGCGCTTCGACTATCAGCGAATCGAGGAGGAGCAGCGCTTTCTCCGTGGTCAGCTCAATGTGGTGGCACAGATGCGCCAGCCGCCTGGGCGGCAGCATCACTTCCAGATTCGCCACGATGTATTCCTGCCGGATCGGGCAGAGAATCGCTTGCTCAAGTTGGCGTTGGAACAGGTGGCAACAAGCACACAAGATGCCTCCAACTGGCGCCTGGCCAATGAGTTACGCGCCATGCTGGCGGAGGTGCCTGCCAGCCGGAAGGTGAGCCAGGATTTGCGCGCCTGGAGCCGCGACCGGCTGATGGCGCATTACCAGGCGATCAAGCCCTGGTGTGAGTTGATCCTCAATCAGCAGATGCCGATAGCCGTGAGAGGTGAGTGGCGCGGCGTGAGCCTGCTGTTCCCGATGGAAAAGCTGTTCGAGCGGTATGTGGAAGGCTGGTTGCATCAGAAACTGCTGCCCAGCGCTCGTTTGAAAGCGCAGTCAGCTAGCCAGTACTTGTGTGCACATAGCAGTGATCGGATGTTCTGCTTGAAGCCTGATTTGCTGATCGATACAGCGGAGCAGCGCTGGATTCTTGATACCAAGTGGAAGCGTATCGATGCCGGTAAACCTGAGAAGAACTATGACCTGAGTCAGAGCGATTTCTATCAGCTGTTTGCCTATGGACACAAATACCAAAGAGGCGATGAGGTGCCGGGGCTGGTGCTGATTTATCCGTATTGGTCTGGACTCCAGAAAGCGCTACCGCTGTTTGATTACGGTAAGGGAATGCAGTTATGGGTGTTGCCTTTTGATCTGGATGCTGAGTGCTTGGTAGAGATGGAGAAAGCGACTTTGCCTTTGAGCCTTGAATCATTTGCTCGCGACAGCTAGGCGCGCTTGCTGCTCAAGGGCGGCTGTAAGTGGTTGATGGGGTAGTCACGGCAGCCGCTGATTTGGGGTAGATAGCCCGTTATCGCAACTGTAATCGACTAAGTGGATCGCATTGAGCTTGCACAGATGCCAGGTAAGGCTCGTTAAGGACGGATATGACCGAAGACCAACTGGAACAGGAAACCCTCGGCTGGCTCACTGAGCTGGGTTACGCGCACCTCTATGGGCCGGACATTGCCCACGACGGCGACAACCCCGAGCGCGAGAGCTATCGCGACGTGCTGTTGACCATGCGCCTGCGCACGGCCATCGCCCGGCTAAACCCGCAGATCCCACTGGCGGCGCGTGAGGACGCCTTGCGCCAGGTGCTGGAGCTGGGCGTGCCGGTGCAGCTGTCCGCCAACCGCCTGTTTCATCGTCTGCTGGTCGGCGGTGTGCCGGTGCAATACCAGAAGGACGGCGAGACCCGTGGCGATTTCGTGCGGTTGATCGACTGGATAGATGTGCGGGCCAACGAGTGGCTGGTGATCAACCAGTTCAGCATCCAGGGGCCGAAACATACGCGCCGGCCGGACATCATCCTGTTCGTCAACGGCCTGCCACTGGTGCTGCTGGAGTTGAAGAACCCGGCGGATGTGAATGCCGATTTGGTAAAGGCGTTCGACCAGCTCCAGACCTACAAGGAGCAGATTCCGGACGTCTTTCACTACAACGAGATTCTGGTGATCAGCGATGGCAGCGAGGCGCGCATGGGCTCACTGTCTGCAGATATCGAGCGCTTCGCCCGCTGGCGCACCATCGATGGGGTCACGGTGGATCCGCTGGGTGAGTTCAACGAGCTGGAGACGCTGGTGCGTGGCGTGCTGCAGCCGGCGATGCTGCTGGATTACCTACGCTACTTCGTGCTGTTCGAGGATGACGGAAGGCTGGTGAAGAAGATTGCCGGCTATCACCAGTTCCATGCCGTGCGTGCGGCGATCCAGCAAGCGGTGATCGCCTCGCGCCCCGGCGGCACGCACAAGGGCGGGGTGGTCTGGCATACCCAGGGCTCGGGCAAGAGCATCACCATGACCTGCTTCGCCGCCCGAGTGATGCAGGAAGCGGCGATGGAGAACCCGACCATCGTAGTGATCACCGACCGCAACGACCTGGATGGCCAACTGTTCGGCGTGTTCTCGCTGTCGCAGGATCTGCTGCGTGAACAGCCAGTACAGGCGCTTACCCGCGGTGATCTGCGCGAGAAACTGGTCAACCGCCCCAGTGGCGGCATTGTCTTCGCCACCATCCAGAAGTTCATGCCGGGCGAGGATGAAGACAGCTTCCCGGTGTTGTCCACGCGCTCGAACATCGTGGTGGTGGCCGACGAGGCGCACCGCACCCAATATGGCTTCAGTGCTTCGCTGAAGGTGCAGGACTTGAAGGTGGCCGAGGTCAGTGCTCGCTATCAGGTGGGTTATGCCCAGCATCTGCGCGACGCTCTGCCCAACGCTACCTTCGTGGCCTTTACCGGTACGCCGGTGTCCAGCGAAGATCGTGATACCCGTGCGGTGTTCGGCGACTACATCCACATCTACGACATGCAGCAGGCCAAGGAAGATGGCGCCACCGTGGCCATCTACTACGAGTCGCGGTTGGCCAAGCTGTCGCTCAAAGACTCGGAGCTGGCGCATATCGACGACGAGGTCGACGAGCTGGCCGAGGATGAGGAAGAGGATCAGCAGTCACGCTTGAAGTCGCGCTGGGCCGCGTTGGAAAAAGTCGTGGGAGCCGAGCCGCGTATCAAGAGCGTGGCGGCCGATTTGGTGGCGCACTTCGAGGAACGCAACCAGGCGCAAAACGGCAAGGCCATGGTGGTGGCCATGAGTCGTGAGATCTGCGTGCACCTGTACAACGAGATCATCGCCCTGCGCCCCGAATGGCACGATGAGGATCCGGAGAAGGGCGCGGTGAAGATCGTCATGACCGGTAGCGCATCGGACAAGGCACTGCTGCGCCCGCATATTTACCCGGGGCAGGTGAAGAAGCGCCTGGAGAAACGTTTCAAGGACCCTGCCGATCCGCTGCAATTGGTGATCGTCCGCGATATGTGGCTGACCGGTTTCGATGCGCCCTGCGTGCATACCCTGTATGTCGACAAGCCGATGAAGGGCCATAACCTGATGCAGGCCATCGCCCGGGTGAACCGGGTGTTCAAGGACAAGCAGGGCGGCCTGGTAGTGGATTACATCGGCATTGCCAACGAGCTGAAGGCGGCGCTCAAGGAATACACCGCCAGCAATGGCAGGGGGCGCCCCACCGTCGATGCCCATGAAGCCTATGCGGTGCTGGAGGAAAAGCTCGATGTGCTACGTAGCCTGCTGTATGGTTTCGATTACGGCGACTTCCTGACTGGCGGGCACAAGCTACTGGCCGGTGCCGCCAACCATGTGCTGGGGCTGGAGGATGGCAAGAAGCGATTTGCCGACAATGCCCTGGCCATGAGCAAGGCCTTTACCCTGTGCTGCACCCTGGACGAGGCCAAAGTCGTTCGGGAGGAAGTCGCTTTCCTACAGGCCATCAAGGTGCTGCTGACCAAGCGTGACATTAGCGCCCAAAAGAAAACCGACGAAGAACGTGAGCTGGCGATCCGCCAGATCATCGGCAATGCCGTAGTCTCCGGCGAGGTGGTGGATGTGTTCGAGGCGGTCGGTCTGGACAAGCCCAACATCGGCCTGCTCGATGACGAGTTTCTTGCCGAGGTGCGCAACCTACCGGAGAAAAACCTGGCGGTTGAGCTACTGGAGCGCCTGCTGGAGGGTGAGATCAAGAGCAAGTTCGCCAGCAACCTGGCCCAGGAGAAGAAGTTCTCCGAGCTGCTCGATAGCGTGATCAAGCGCTACCAGAACCGCTCCATCGAGACCGCCCAGGTCATCGAAGAGCTGATCGAGATGGCCAAGAAATTTGCCGCAGCGAGCAAGCGTGGAGATGTGCTGGGCCTGAATGATGACGAGTTGGCTTTCTACGATGCGCTGGCCAATAACGAGGCCTCGGTGCGAGAGTTGGGCGATGAGATCCTAGCCAAGATCGCCCATGAGCTGACAGATAGCCTGCGCCAGAACGTGACCGTGGACTGGAGTAATCGTGACAGTGTGCGGGCCAAGCTGCGGCTTCTGGTCAAGCGCATCCTGCGTAAATATAAGTATCCGCCGGATCAGCAGGAGGCGGCGGCACAACTAGTGCTGGCGCAGGCTGAGACGCTCTGTGAGGCATGGATGTAGGACTGGCTGCCGGTATGTACCTACAAATGCCATGACGGTCACCTCATCGCTCGCTCGCCAACTTGGAAATGTCGAGGTTTCTTTGCAAAATGGCTTACGAGGCGGTTGCAGAGTTGTTCTGCGAAAGCTCCCAAGGCCCATATCATTTGAGTAACGAGCCTTTCTTTGACAACGTTCGCGAATACGCTCGGTATGGAAACAATTTTAAAGAATGGCCATTTTCGCAGAGACGCGTGTTCCCCCACGATACATTGATGCAACACCCTCTCACGAATGAATGGGTTCAAGCCGGCTTTGGCTTTGGGCTTTTTATGAACAGGCGGCAGGAAACACTTTTTTGCTTTCTTTTCTATGGCGTCGAGTTCGTCATAAATGTAGGCGGACCATCAATTTCTGGCTATAACGAGTGGATCGATGAGCATGCGGGAATCAGTCCAATGGTTGAGCGCTTAGGTTGTCGCTTAGCACAAGGAGAGGATCGCAAGCACTATCTCCACGGCAGCTTTGAAATATCCAAAGGTCTTGAGTTTGATAAAAAGCATGGCTACTGTCCTTTCCTCCCGTAGCTCATTGACGTCTAACAACTGGTTAAAACCTTTCGCCTCGCTCACTAGGACGGGCTAAAGCCCCTCTCAACCAAACGTAAGCTGTCTGAGGTGAGCGACCCTTCTGGTCGATTGCTGCCCTTCGCGAGAGGCAGCTATGGGTCCAGGCTGTGTGAAAACCCCCGCTGCTTTCGATGATCGCGCTCGTACGTTAAATCTGAATAGAGATGGCGGCTCAGCAGACCCAGATTTTGCGTAGGCGCGCAATTTTTAGGATGTTTTTTGAACAGCCACATCGGTCGAGAGGTTTTCACACAGCCTGGGTCGGTTGCGGTCGGTCGTGATTGTCAAAGTCACACCTTCTTAGCACTTGAAGACCCAAGCTCTTTCTAAACGGCGGGCCAGCAGCCGCACGGTCAGCAGGTAGTAATATCGAGTTGCCTTGCATCGTCCCGCTAGTCGGTGGTCGAGAAACCAAGCAAGATGTTTTTTCTTCCAGGCCCAAGGTGTTTCCAGCTGCCAGCGTTCAGATATCCCAGCTTGAATCATCTTTGCTTGCCGTAAATGACGCTGCCGCGTTGCGTTCGATCCCGTCAGCACAGCAGCCAAGAACAGCTCCATGTCGAATGGCTTGCTCATGAGCGCCCTCCAATGTAGGCCGCGACCACGTCGATCCGACCGTGCCCCAGCTCGTAGCTGATTTTCTTTCGGGCCTCACGATTTAGATTCCTATCTGCCTGGCAACATTGGCCGCCGTTGATAGGCGCAGGGTGCTGGGTGATTTGCTCATAGCGTTCGCATGCGTACGCTGCTCGTAGCTCATGGAAGCCTTTAAGGTTGTGTGCATGCAGGATGTCCCGCGCAGGGCGGATGATGTCTTGCAGAAGACTTAGGTAGCTTTCGTGTGGCGCAATCAGGTTGCGGCTGCCCGCAGGCGACACCTGCCGTGCAAACCCAAGCGCACCTCGAATATGGTCGTCCACCGCAATCCAACGCGGTGCCGAAGCGCCAGCGCGGCCGCCTTTAGTACCATCTTGAATGTTAATCCTGCCTAGGTCGTTAGCCTCACGGCTTAGCCGGGGTAGGTCAGCCAAAATGGCCTCACGCAAGCGCATGCCGGTGGCTCGTGCCAGCAGAACGATCGCGGCGGAGCGTTGTTGATGTTGGCGGCAAAGTGCATCGACGATCTGCATAACCTGTTCGCGGTCTTGGCCCTGTGGCATCGACTGGCGAACTACGGTGCGTTGCATACCCAACGCCTTGCTCGGGCTTGGCAATTTCACGCACTGATCACCGCGAAGCGCCGCCATGGTCCTGTTAATGCTGGATAGCCGATTTTGTGCTGTGCTGACGGCGAGATCACCGCGCCTAACAAGGCCGTGCAGATACGCCGCATAGTCGGACAACACTTTCCGATCAATCTGCCGCGCATCATTGATACCGGGCCCCTGTTCGGAGCGGCACCACTTCACGAATGTCTGCCACCGATCAGTGTGCGCCTTGACCGTGCCGTAATGACCGCCGCCGAACATGTCCTTCAGTGCCTGCGGCCCTGCGTAGCTCAATTGTCTGCCGTACCCAAAATTACGGCCGTCACGCCTACCCACCAATGCCATGTCGGTCACCTCATCTTCTGCACTCCACTCCTCGCCCCACGTCATCCCGCCAAGAATGCTGAGTGTTATCAGGGATCAAGGCCCCTGCGACCTGTGGGGAATGTCCTCTTCGCGGGACTGGCGGCTCCTTACAACCGGGAGCAAGGGCATCTCATGATCTGGCCTCCTGAGCACCGTTACCGGTGGGCGGGTGGAGGCTGCATTGGCTGACGAGACCATTGCCGCGAGATCCTGAGCCAGGTGCAAGCAGTAATGCGATGACCGGGGCATGCCTGACTGTCAGTCAGGTGCAGTCCATTCCTTGGTCTGCGGCACCATCATCTACAGCGCTGTTGCTGGTGACATCGGCGTTTGTCACGCCGATTGTCACGAGGGGGATTGCCGCAAAGCCATATGCGATCAGGGCTGCAGCAGCGTTAGAAGTGCCCGTCTCTTTCCACAGAAAGAGACGGGCACAGGTTGGCGCAATAGTCGGCCAAGCGGATAGGTTGCTGCAGTGCAGCGAGGTCCGGTGTATCTGGCGCACGAGGGCCATAGGTGTAAGAGCATCCATCACCGGGGAGGTGACCGGGCGAGCTGCCGGATGCGAATCGCCTTTGGGAAGAACCACCGCGGGAGCGGCGTGACCTTTAAGGTTCGGGTCACCTGGGGTGCTGTCATCGACAGCGCTTGCAGGGCCAGTTCTACGCCTGTGGATAAACCCGGTCAAGGGCCGAAGCTCAGCGCTCTTGGGGACGTGAAAAGAGGTTATCCATCGGTGGAATTCCGTGGTAAATCCTGGACAACGTCGTGGCTTTTAGCTCTTCAAAGTGAGGTCCATCCAAACAGGGCGGCTTTGCAGCCCTGTTTGGATGGACCCGTGCTGAAAAGCGGAAAAACGAGGCTGCTTTTCCTGAATCTTGACCGCTCAGTTGCTGTCGCCGCCGTTATTGCGCCTTTACAGCGCTAGCGGATCGGCACCACGTTCTTGTCTCTGACTTGGCCGTATGCTGAGGCAAGCAGACTGCCGGTGGCGGCCTTCTGGATGTACTCACTCCACCACGCCATCATCGGGCGCCGGCGCTCGATGTAGTCGGCCCGGTTGTAAGCGCTCCGCACTTCATCCTTGTCGACATGCGCCAGTGCGACCTCAATGAGTTCCGGGTCCCACCCATGTTCATTCAAGATGGTGCTGGCCATCGAGCGCATACCGTGGCTGACCAATCGATCCTGAAAGCCCATGCGTTTCAATGCCATGTTGGCGGTCTGGCTATTGGCGTGGGTGCGTGGATTTCTATCGGCCGGGAAGACGTATTCGCGATGGCCGCTGTGAGTCTTCAGTGACTCCAGCAGTGCGACAGCGTGATCACTCAACGGGATGCTATGTGGGCGGCGCTTCTTCATCCGCTCCGCCGGGATAGTCCAGACACGCCTTTCAAAATCGATGTCTGCCCAGCGAGTAGTTGCCGCCTCAGCGGGGCGAGTCATCGTGTGTAACTGCCATTCGATCAAGCAGCGGGTCGTGCGTTTGATACTGGCGTTCGCAATCTCCAGCATGAGCTCGGGGAGCTCCTCAGGTGGGAGCGCAGCCATGTTCTCTTTCTTGGGTTTTTTGAATACTGCCCTGATGCCGCTAAGAGGGTTGGCGAAGATCAGGCCTGAGTTCACGCCGTAGGTCATGATCTCGTTTAGCCGCTGGCTAAGGCGTTTCACCGTCTCCAAGCTGCCTTTCGCTTCGATTGGACGAAGCAATCCGATCACCATCGGTGCGGTGATTTTCGTCAGTGGTGTCGTCTTCAAATCGGGGAACACATGCAGCGTGAGCGACCGCCAAATATCCTCGGCGTAGGCCGGGGTCACCGAGTCTTTCTTGAGCTCGAACCAGGCGGTGGCTACGTTCTCGAAGGTGTGTTCAGTTTCTGCGCGCTTGGCTTCATTCAACGTATTGCGCTGCACCTTTGGATCGATGCCTTGGGCGAGCAGCTCGCGGGCTTCGACTGCCTTCTTTCGTGCGTTCGCCAGTGACAGTTCGGGGTAGGTCCCGAAGCCGATGTTGATGCGCTTTTTGGTCACCGGTTCGCGGTAGTTGAAATTCCACAGCAACGAGCCGTTGCTGCGTACGCGGAGCTGCAAACCGTCGCCGTCAGTGAGGACGTAATCCTTGGACGCGGGTTTGACTCCCTTGAGCTGTCGATCGGAGAGACGGAGGTTCTGAGCAGGCATGAGATTCTCCTCAGGCACTGATTCGGTATTCCAAAGATTAGCACCGGGTGAGGTGGAATACCGCCTGGAATACCCGAATGGCTGGAACTCAAAAACTTTCAAAAGACCGCAAAAGCGCTGTAAGCCGCGTATTTACTGGCTTACAGGCACAAAAAAAGACGTCCGTGGACGTCTTTGATTGATCATTTGGTGGAGCCGGGGGGATTTGAACCCCCGTCCGCCAGTACTCCGCTGTCGGTACTACATGCTTAGCCGTGTCTACTGAGTTAATCCGCAGCCGCCCGACGGGCAGGGTGCTTTGGACGAGTTGGGTAAGTTTTAGTCGCTTTGCCCCCAACGTGCTACACGACGATCCTGTTCTGTATGACAATCATTTCGGGTTTACAGGCATCCCCTGATGATTGCTGGAGCCGAAGCTACCAGGAGAGCGGGCTCAGCTGCTTACGCAGCGAGAGCGTAACCCTCGTAGTTTTCGTCATTGGCAACTATAGAAAGTTGCAACAGTGGATTTACGAGTTCTGTTACCAACTCGGCATGCACCTAGAGTTTCGCTACCGGCGTCGAATCCTAATCGGCCCCACGCTTACAGCTGTCTAAGCTCACGTACCTTTCGGCACGCTGAGCGAAGTATACGCCTTTGTGCGGGCGGCGTCGACAGCAGGTTCCGTCGCCGCCCGCTCAGGCTCAAGCACCGCCGGACGAGCCGCCGCCTTTTTCGGTTTTCTCCAGGCGCTCCAGCACTTTGCTGGTGATGGCGATGCATTGCTTGTCGTCGCCCGCGGCTTGGGCGGCCTTGGCTTTGTCGACGTGCTCGGTCAGGGCCTTGTCCAGGCCTTCGGAGGTGGCGCCGGCGGTGGTCATGCTGTCGTTGATCTTCTGCAGGTTGGCGGCGCAGAGGTCGTCGGCGGCGAACACCGGGGACGCCAGGAGGGTGGCGGCCGCGAAGAGGGCGGAAAGCGCAGTACCTTTCATGGGTGTCTCCTTTGCAAGGCCTCTGGAGGGTGGGCCTGTAAGGGTGGACTGCTGGGGCTTGAAGAGGGTTCCATTGGGGTGGTGGCTTGGCGACATGAGGGGTGTCTGTGCTGGCCTCATCGCCGGCAAGCCGGCTCCCACACCGGTCGCGGGGTGGGGGCCGGTTGCGGTGGGGGTCAGGGGTGTTTGTTCATGCCGAGTTCCAGGTCGTCGATCAGGGCCTTGGCCATTTCGCTGAGGATTCTGGCAGCGCTGCCGGCTTTGCGGTCGTTTTCCATTTCGGCTTCGGTGGTCAGGTGGCGGATGCAGCCGAGTAGGACCGAGAGCTGGCTGAAGGCGTGGTCGAAGGGGACGCCGGGTTGCAGGCGGAAGAGGTCGAATGTCTCGTGGCCGGCGGTGGTCGCGTGCTTGAGTGGGTCATTCATGGCTTCACTCCTGGGCTTTCGATTGGTGCAGGCCGGTCAAGGCATGCTCGATCAGGGCTCTTGAGGTCTCGGAGGCGTGCGCGGCGTTGCCGAGCATGCTCAAGCCTGATTCGCCGGAATGGATGCGGCAGTGTTCGTCGATGGTTTCGGCGACGCCGCGTAGGAGCTCGCTGGCGTGGGCCAGGGCGTCGGGTGGGGGCATGTCGCTGTGGATGGAGAAGTAGGGGGTGAGGCGGGGTGGGTCGGGGACGATTTTCTTCATGGTGGAGTTCCCAGTTTGTTTACGCAACGGGAGCTGCCATTTCGATCCTTCTCACGGGATTGGGGTGGCAGCCATGCGCGGGGTGAGAAACCGGTAAACATGGGAAAGCCGGCCAGACCGAGGTCTGCCCGCGCAAGGCTGCCATAACGAGGCTGCTGTCATGTTTACAGGGTTCTCACACCCACATCGTTCGAAAACGACTCTGGGAAATTAGCCCTGATGCTCGTAGGCAACAACAGCGAAACTTCAGTAGCGATCGTAGGATAATTCCCAAAGTGTCCAATTCAGAAGCATTTGGTTGCAGATTGGGAAAAGTCTTACGGCTGGAGGGGGTAGGCGAGGGCTGCGCCCTCGATCGCTGGCAAGCCAGCTCCTACAGGAGGGCGGCGTTGGGGCATGAATTTGGGCTAGTCAGTTACTGCCGCAGGTAGAGCGCTACTTTTGAGAGCGGCGCTGTACCTGTGGGAGCCGGCTTGCCGGCGATTGGGCCGCAAAGCGGCCCCGGGATGGCTCAGAGAGTGCGCGGTCGGGTAACGCGATCAACCAGGTAAACCAACCCGTGATAGTCGATCCCGCTATGGCTGGACAACCCAATCTCACACGTCCGGCTGGTAGAAATCCCTTCACTGCAATACTGCACCGCATCCTTCAGGCTCCGCAGCGAATGCGCATTCAGCTCCGGCGTGGTGAACCCCTTGTCCCCCGCAAACCCACAACAGTGAATCCCTTCCGGAATCACCACCTGCTTGCTGCACCGCCGCGCCAGGTCAATCAGCGCCTGGCTCTCGCCAAGGTGCTGGGTGCTGCAGGTCACATGCACGGCCACCGGTTCGTCCTGCGGAGTGAACTCCAGCTTGTCCACCAGATGGGTACGGATGAAGCGCACCGGGTCGTAGAGGTCCAAGCGGGTGTCGCCCAGATCCTGCACCAACCGCAGGGTACAGGGGCTGGTGTCGCAATAGATCGGATCAAGCCCGCCGCGGCTGGCGTGCAGCAGCGCGTTGATCAGCTCCTGGCGCTTGTGCTCGGCCTGCTCGGGGTAGCCCTTGGACGCGAACGGCTGGCCACAGCACAGGCTGTCGGCGTTGTCGGGGAACACTACCTGATAGCCGGCCTTCTCCAGCAGGGCGCGGGTCTTGTCGAGCAGTGAGCTTTGCTCGCGGTCGTCGTAGGCGGGGCCCATCACCCGCGATACGCAGGCGGCCAGGTACACCACCCGTGGCCGGGCGTCGTTGCTTGCCGGGCCGATGTCGATGCTGCGCAGGGGCTGCGGCATGGCCGGGGTCCATTGCGGCAGGCGACCTTTGCTGACCTTGCTCAAGGTCGCGCTCAGACGGCTTAGGCGCGGGGCGCCCAGCAATTTGCGGGCGGTGTTGGCGGCAGTGAGGGTCAGGCGTGCGCCGCTCAGTGCGGTGTGGAAGTGCTCGGCCAGCCAGTCGGCGGCCTTGCCATGCTCGGCCGCCTGGCTGCGCAGCTTCTTAACCAGCTCGCCGGTGTTGATGCCCACCGGGCAGCGCTGGGCGCACAGGCCGGTGGCGGCGCAGGTGTCGATGCCCTGGTATTGGAAGGTCTGCAGTAGCTCGCGGGTATCGATGCCGGCGCGTTTCTTGGCCTGGATGTCGCGCCACATGACGATGCGCTGGCGCGGGCTGAGGGTCAGGCCCTTGGACGGACAGACCGGTTCGCAGAAGCCGCATTCGATGCACTTGTCGACGATCTCGTCGGCAGCGGGCAGCGGCTTGAGGTTTTTCAGGTGGATGTCCGGGTCTTCGCTCAGCACCACGTCGGGGTTGAGGATGCCGTTGGGGTCGAGCAGGCGCTTGAGCGCCCACATCAGTTGGTAGGCATCGTGCCCCCACTCCAGCTCCACGAACGGCGCCATGTTGCGGCCGGTGCCGTGCTCGGCCTTGAGCGAGCCGCCGAACTCCACGGCCACCAGGTGCGCCACGTCGTCCATGAAGGCCTGGTAGCGCGCGACTTCCTCGGCACTGTTGAAGCCCTGGGTGAAGACGAAGTGCAGGTTGCCCTCCAGGGCATGGCCGAAGATGATCGCTTCGTCATAGTGGTGCTTGTCGAACAGTTGGATCAGGCGGTTGACGCCCTCGGCCAGTTGCTCGATGGGGAAGGTCACGTCTTCGATGATCACCGTGGTGCCGGTCTGGCGCACGGCGCCGACGGCGGGGAAGGTGTCCTTGCGGATTTTCCACAGCTGGTTGTACACCGCTGGGTCTTCGCTGAAGTCGACCTTCTGTTCCAGCGGGTATTCGGCGATGGACGCCATGACCTGCTGCAGCTGCTCGTGCAGCAAGCTCTGGCTGGCGGCGCGGGATTCGATCAGCAGGGCGCAGGCGTTGTCCGACAGGCCCTTCACCCACAGCGGCATGCCCGGCATGTTCTGCACCGAGCGCAGACTGCGACGGTCCAGCAGCTCTACTGCGGACACGGGCTGGCGCTTGAGCACGGTGACGGCGCGGCAGCAGCTTTCCACGCTGGGGAATACCAGCAGTGCGCTGGCCTTGTGCGGGTGATCGGGCACGGTGTCGTAGGTGACGGCACTGATGAAGCCCAGGGTCCCTTCGGAACCGACCAACAGGTGCTGCAGGATATCCAGCGGCTGGTCGTAGTCCACCAGCGCGTTGAGTGACAGACCTGTGGTGTTCTTCAGCCGGTATTTGTGCCGGATGCGGCCGGCCAGTTCGGTGTTGGCGCGGGTTTCACGACCCAGGCGGGCCAGCGATTCGAGCAGGACGGCGTGGCTCTTCTCGAAGGCGGCGACGCTGGCCGGGTCTTCGCTGTCGAAGCGAGTGCCATCGGCCAGCACCAGGCGCAGGCCGGCGAGGGTGTGGTAGGTGTTCTGTGCAGTGCCGCAGCACATGCCGCTGGCATTGTTGGCGACGATGCCGCCGATCTTGCAGGCGTTGATCGACGCCGGGTCCGGGCCGATCTTGCGCCCGTAGGGGGCCAGCCAGGCGTTGGCCTGGGCGCCGATCACGCCGGGCTGCAGGCGGATCTGCTCGCCCTGGCCACGAATTTCTTTACCGCCCCAGTTGTCGCCGAGCACGATCAGCACCGAGTCGCTGATGGCCTGGCCGGAGAGGCTGGTGCCGGCAGCGCGGAAGGTGACCGGCACGCGCTCGCGTTGGGCCAGCTGGATCAGGCCGACCACTTCGTCTTCGGACTCGACGCGCACCACCAGCTTGGGGATCAGCCGGTAGAAGCTGGCGTCGGTGCCGAAGGCCAATGTCGAGGTCGGGTCGTCGAAGCGGCGTTCGGCGGGAATCAGGTGCTCGACATCACGCAGGAACGCGGCGGGCAGGCTCATGCAATCTCCTCGCGGGGCCACGGCGTCTGGCGCGCCGTGTGCCCCGGTCATTCAGGCGGTGGTGTGGCGGGCGCTCAGGCGCCCAGTTCGCGGACCAGCGAGTCGCGGCTGATCTCGCTGATCGACTTGGCGCCGGTCAGCACCATGGCCACGCGCATTTCTTTCTCGAACAGTTCGAGCAGGTTCTTCACCCCGGCCTGGCCATGCACGGCCAAGGCCCAGAGGAAGGCGCGGCCGATCAGCACGGTGTCGGCGCCCAGGGCGATCATGCGCACCACGTCGAGGCCGCTGCGGATGCCGGAGTCGGCGAGGATCTTCAGGTCGCCTTTCACCGCGTCGGCAATCGCCGGCAGGGCGCGGGCGCTGGACAGCACGCCGTCGAGCTGGCGGCCGCCGTGGTTGGAGACGACGATGCCGTCGGCGCCGAACTTGACCGCGTCACGGGCGTCGTCGGCGTCGAGGATGCCCTTGATGATCATCGGGCCGTCCCAGAACTCGCGGATCCACTCCAGGTCCTTCCAGGAGATCGACGGGTCGAAGTTGTTCCCCAGCCAGCCGATGTAGTCGGCCAGGCCCGTGGGGTTGCCGCGGTACTTGGAGATGTTGCCCAGGTCATGCGGGCGGCCCATCACGCCAACGTCCCAGGCCCATTCGGGGTGGGTCATGGCCTGCAGCACGCGGCGCATCGGCCCGTTGGCCCCGCTCATGCCGGAGTGGGCGTCGCGGTAGCGGGCACCGGGTACCGGCATGTCGACGGTGAACACCAGGGTTTTCACGCCGGCGGCCTTGGCTCGCTCCAGGGCGTTGCGCATGAAGCCGCGGTCCTTGAGCACGTACAGCTGGAACCACATCGGCCGGTTGATGGCGGGCGCGACTTCTTCAATCGGGCAGACCGAAACGGTCGACATGGTGAACGGAATGCCATGGGCTGCCGCGGCACGCGCCGCCTGCACTTCGCCACGGCGGGCGTACATGCCGGTGAGGCCGACCGGGGCCAGGGCCACGGGCATGCTCAGGGTTTCGTCGAACAGCTTGGTTTCCAGGCTGAGCTCGGACATGTTCTTCAGCACGCGCTGGCGCAGGGCGATGCTGGCCAGGTCCGAGACGTTGTGGCGCAGGGTGTGCTCGGCGTAGGCGCCGCCGTCGGCGTAGTGGAAGAGGAACGGGGGCAGCTTGCGTTGGGCCGCGGCGCGATAGTCGGTGGAGGCGGAAATGATCATGGATTCTCGCAGCGTGGGTTGAAGGAGATGCCGGGCGCGCTCGGGCGCCCGGCCCCTTTCACTTTAGTGATGAACCAGCATGCCGGTCAGCCAGTAAGCCTGGATCAGGGTGATCAGGCCGACGATGGTGGCGAAGAACAGGCTGTGCTTGACGGTGAAGCGGAACAGGTCCGATTCCTTGCCGACCAGGCCGGTGGCGGCGCAGGCCACGGCGATGGACTGTGGCGAGATCATCTTGCCGGTCACGCCGCCGCTGGTGTTGGCGGCCACCAGCAGGGTGTCGTTGACCCCGATCTGGTGCGCGGTGGTGGCCTGCAGCGAGCTGAACAGGGCGTTGGACGAGGTGTCCGAGCCTGTCAGGAATACGCCCAGCCAGCCGAGGAACGGCGAGAAGAACGGGAACGCGGCGCCGGTGCCGGCCAGGACCAGGGCCATGGTCGAAGACATGCCCGAGTAGTTGGTGACGAAGGCGAACGCCAGCACCATGCCGATCGACAGGATTGGCCAGCGGAGCTCCCAGAAGGTTTCCTTGAAAGTGGTCAGACCAGTTTTGAAGTTGATCTTCAGCACGGCCATGGAGATCAGCGCGGAGAGGAAGATCGCGGTGCCGGTGGCGGAGATCGGGTCGAGCTTGAACACCGCTGGCATGGCGGTTGGCGCGGTGACGATCGGGGCGGTCTTGATCACCAGTTGGTCAAGGTGCGGGATGGCGAAGTTGAACACGAAGTTGTACATCGCGCCGCCTGGGGCGAAGGCCGCCTTGAACGGTTTCAGGGTCCAGATGGTGACCAGCACGGTGAGGATCAGGAACGGCGACCAGGCCTTGAAGATCTCGCCGAAGCTGTACGGGCTCGGCTGGCTGCCGCTCGGTTGCACCACGGCGGCGCCGACGCTGCCCTTGGCCTGGGCGAACGAGCGCTTGGGCTGCCACACTTTCAGGAACAGGGTGAGGCAGATCAGGCTGGCCAGGGCCGAGGTGATGTCTGGCAGCTCAGGGCCGATGAAGTTGGACGTGAAGTACTGGGTCACGGCGAAGCTCAGGCCGGCGACCAGCGCTGCGGGCCAGGTTTCCTTGACGCCGCGCAGGCCGTCCATCATGAACACCAGCCAGAACGGCACGAACAGCGACAGCAGTGGCAGCTGGCGGCCGGTCATGGCGCCGATGTGGAAGGCGTCGATGCCGGTGACCTGGCCGGCCACGATGATCGGGATGCCCAGGGCGCCGAAGGCCACTGGTGCGGTGTTGGCGATCAGGCACAGGCCGGCGGCGTACAGCGGGTTGAAGCCCAGGCCCACCAGCAGTGCAGCGGTGATGGCCACCGGGGCGCCAAAGCCGGCCGCGCCTTCGAGGAAGGCACCGAAGCAGAAGCCGATCAGCAGTACCTGCAGGCGCTGGTCGTCGGTGATCGACAGCACCGAGCTGCGGATCACTTCGAACTGGCCGCTCTTGACCGTGAGTTTGTACAGGAACACCGCGGCAACGATGATCCAGGCAATCGGCCAGAGGCCGTAGAGGAAGCCGTAGCCCGCGGCGGCGAGGGCCATGTCGACAGGCATCTGGAAGGCGAAGATCGCCACCAGGATCGACAGGGCCAGGGTGATGCTGCCGGCGACGTGGCCTTTGAGGCGGAACACGGCGAGGGCGAGGAAGAAGAACACGATAGGGATGACCGCCGCCAGTGCGGACAGACCAAGACTACCAAGCGGGGAATAGAGTTGTTGCCAGGTTTGCATATGGGGTGGCCCCTAATTGTTGTTGGTGTTCGCACTGGCATTGGATAATTGGTAAGACCAATTTACAATGTCTGGTCGCTAGGTTAAAAGCGCCGTTGTCGGTGTGTCAATTTGTCCCGCGCAAAACTTTGGTCGCGTGCCGATGAATGGCTGGCTGATCGCCCGGGAAAATCCGTGGCTGATGGGTGCTGGCGTGGGCCGGATCGGCGAGAATAGGCGCCCCCTGAAATCTGCCGGGGGTTTGTGGAGAGCATGTGATGGTTTTTGATCAGGTCCGCCAACGGCGCCTGTCCGACGACATCGTCGATCGGTTGGAAGGGATGATTCTCGAAGGCACGCTGACCTCCGGGCAGCGGCTGCCGGCCGAGCGCGCCCTTGCCGAACAGTTCGGCGTGTCGCGCCCGTCACTGCGCGAGGCGATTCAAAAGCTGGTGGCCAAGGGCTTGCTGGTCAGTCGCCAGGGTGGCGGCAACTATGTGGCCGAGTCGCTGGGCTCGACGTTCAGTGATCCGCTGTTGCAGTTGCTCGAGCACAGCCCCGAGGCGCAGCGTGATCTGCTGGAGTTTCGTCATACCCTCGAAGCTTCCTGCGCGTATTACGCGGCCCAGCGCGCCACCGAGCCCGATCGTGTTCGGCTGAAAGCGGCTTTCGATACCTTGCAGGACTGCTATTCGCGGGCGGATGAGGTAACGCGTGCGGAGGAGGGTGCGGCGGATGCGCGGTTTCACCTGGCGATTGCCGAGGCCAGCCACAATGCCGTTTTGCTGCATACCATTCGCGGGTTGTTCGACCTGCTCAAACGCAATGTGGTGACCAACATTGGTGGCATGTACCAGCAGCGTACCGAGACGCGCGACATGCTGATCAGTCAGCACCGCGAGTTGTACCTGGCGATTGTCGAGGGCAGGGCGGAGGATGCGCGGGAGGTGTCCAGCCGGCACATTCTGTATGTGCAGGAGGTGCTGGAAGAGGCGCAGGACGAGGCCCAGCGGGTGGCGCGGGCGGAGCGGCGCAGCGGGCGGTGATATTCAGCGGCCCTATCGCCGGCAAGCCGGCTCCCACAGGTTTCGGCGCATGTCTCAAGACATGTGCTGCCCCCCTGTGGGAGCCGGCTTGCCGGCGATAAGGCCGCAACAGGCTAAAAGAAGTCTTACTCTTCCTTGCCCTTGTTGCGCACCGCACGCTGCAGCTCGCGGTTGGAATCGCGCTCGCGCACAGTGTCGCGCTTGTCGAATTCTTTCTTGCCCTTGCCCAGCGCGATCTCGCACTTGATCAGGTGCTTGCTCCAGTACAGCGCCAGGGCCACGCAGGTGTAGCCCTTTTGCGCCACCGCCGCTTCCACGCGCTCGAGCTCGCGCTTGTTCAGCAGCAGCTTGCGACTACGGATCGGGTCGGCGATGACGTGGGTGCTGGCGGTAGTCAGCGGGGTGATGTGGCTGCCGAACAGCCAGGCTTCGCCATCCTTGAGCAGCACGTAGCTGTCGGTCAGGTGCGCCTTGCCGGCCCGCAGGCTTTTTACTTCCCAACCGGACAGGACCAGTCCGGCCTCGAACTTGTGTTCGATGAAGTAATCGTGTCGCGCTTTCTTGTTTTGCGCGATGGTCCCGGTCGGATGTTTCTTTTGCTTAGCCATAGGGGCGGCATTATAGGCAAGTCACAGCGTCGTCGGCTATGGGATTTCGGTGTGCTTGAGCCACTGCATTGAATACCGGACAATACAGGCCCTGTCATACGCACAGAACCTGTTTTCGGCACGCTGCGAAGCGCCGCCACCCAGCCTTGGAAGTGACGCCTGGATGACTACCCATATTCAACGCTCCGCCCTGCTGCCGTACCCTGCCCAGGCGCTTTACGATCTGGTCAACGATGTGGCCAGCTACCCGAAATTCTTGCCCTGGTGTTCGGCCTCGACGGTGATCGAAGCCAGCGATACGCACATGCGCGCCAAGCTGGAGGTGGCCAAGGGCGGTATGAGCCAGCATTTCGTCACGCGCAATGTGCTGGTCCCGGGGCAGTCCATCGAGATGAACCTGGAAGAAGGGCCGTTCACTCAGCTGCATGGCGTGTGGGTGTTCAAGCCGCTGGGTGAAAAGGCCTGCAAGATCAGCCTGGACCTGTCCTTCGATTATGCCGGGCCCATCGTGCGGGCTACCTTGGGGCCACTGTTCAACCAGGCGGCCAATACCCTGGTAGATGCGTTCTGCCAGCGGGCCAAGCAGCTCCATGCCTGATCGCCCCTGAAGAGCGAACACAAAAAAGCCCGGACTTGTCCGGGCTTTTTCATGTCGCCTGCATTTACTGCGGCGAGGTTTCCAGCGGCGCGGGGGTCGGCACCGGAGTGGTTTCGATGGTGTCGATTTCGCGCTGGATGGATTCTTCCACCGAGCCTGGTTTGGCTGGTTTCTCAGGTTGTTCAGGCTGCTGCGTGGGCTGCTCGGACTGGGTTGCCGGGCTGACCGTGGTGTCGCTGCTGCCACCCAGGATTTCCTGGTCGCGGCTCACGCCTGGCATGAAGTCTCCGGACAGGCTGACCAGTTGGTCGCTGTCGTTGAAGAAGATACTCATGCGTTCTTGCTGGCGTTGTCCGCCACCTGGCTGCAAACTGTACAGGTAGTCCCAACGGTTGGTGTTGAACGTATCCTGAATCAGCGGGTTGCCCATGATAAACCTTACTTGCCGACGGGTCATTCCGGGGCGTAATTGGTCTATCATGTCTTGCGTAACGACATTGCCCTGCTGGATGTCGATTTTGTAAACCCCGGGAAACGAGCAACCGGCGAGTGCGAGCAGTCCCACTAGGGTGAGGCTGGTTAGCAAGAGCTTGGTGTTTTGCATCGGTGGGCGACTTCCACTATCTTGGCTGGACAACGTAAACCCCGATCATACCCGTATTAAGAGAAGCTGCGAAGCAGCATCGGCGAGAAAGCTGACCATGGTTGAAAATAGCGAATTGCGCAAAGCCGGTCTCAAGGTGACCCTGCCTCGAGTCAAGATCCTACAGATGCTCGATTCGACCGAGCAACGTCACATGAGCGCCGAGGATGTCTACAAGGCGCTGATGGAGGCTGGCGAGGATGTCGGTCTGGCAACCGTCTATCGCGTACTGACCCAGTTCGAAGCGGCGGGTTTGGTAGTGCGTCACAACTTCGATGGCGGTCACGCGGTGTTCGAGCTGGCGGACGGCGGTCACCACGACCATATGGTCAACGTGGAGACCAGCGAAGTGATCGAATTCATGGATGCCGAAATCGAGCGGCGTCAGAAGGAGATCGTGGCCGAGCATGGCTACGAGCTGGTGGACCATAACCTGGTCCTGTATGTGCGTAAGAAAAAGTAACGATTTAGATCGTTATGAATAGCGAAGGCGACCCTAGGGTCGCCTTTGTGCTTTCTGGAGAATGTATTGTCGGGTATTCCTGTAGGAGCGGCCTTGTGTCGCGAAAGGGCTGCAAAGCAGCCCCAGCAATTTACGCGGCGCCACTGGATTCCGGGGGCCGCTTTGCGGCCCTTTCGCGACACAAGGCCGCTCCTACAATTACCGCGCTAGCGAGCGACATCAAGCCTTGCCAGACACCACCATCTTGCGCGCATGGGCCAGCGATTCCTTGGTCAAATCGATGCCACCCAGCATGCGCGCCACTTCCTCGACCCGCTCGCGCTTGCCCAGGCTGGCCACTGCGGTATGTGTGGTGTCGCTCTTGCGCACCTTGTGCACAAATAAATGATGATGCCCTTGCGCGGCCACCTGCGGCAGGTGGGTCACGGTCAGCACCTGGCCGCGCTCGCCCAGCCGGCGCAGCAGCTGCCCGACGATCTCGGCTGTCGGCCCGCCGATGCCCACATCAACTTCGTCGAACACCAGTGTCGGAATGCGCGAGGTCTGCGCGGTGATGACCTGGATCGCCAGGCTGATACGTGACAGTTCACCACCCGAAGCGACTTTTGCCAGGCCCTTGAGCGGTTGCCCGGGGTTGGCGCTGACCAGCAGCTCGATCTGCTCCAGGCCGTGTGGGGAAAGGTCGCTGCCTTCGTTAGGCGTGAGCTCGATGCAGAAGCGCCCGCCCGGCATGCCCAGGCGCTGGACTTCCTGTTCCACGGCAATCGCCAATTGCTGTGCAGCCTGTTGGCGCAGGGCGCTCAGCTCGATGGCCCGTTGTTGGTAATGCTGCGCGAAGGCCGCCAATTCTTCACCTAGCCGCTCGATCGACTCATCGCTGGCATTCAGGCCTTCCAGTTCTTCCATCAGCCGCTGCTGCAGGTGCGGCAGCTCGGTGGGGTGCACCCGGTGTTTGCGCGCCAGGGTATAGATGGTGTCGAGGCGTTCCTCGAGCGCTTGCAGGCGCATCGGGTCGGCATCGAAATTGTCGAGGAAGCGGTTGAGCTCACCCATCGCTTCTTCTATCTGGATCTGTGCGCTGGCGATCAGGTTTGACGCCTCGCCCAATGCCTTCGGCGAATTGGTCGCGGCGCCCAGGCGGTTGAGGCTGGAGGTCAGGGCGCTGAGCACGTTGCCCGAGTCGCTCTCGCTGCATTGGTCGATGACCTGGCGGCAGATGCCGAACAGGGCTTCGGCATTGGTCAGGTTCTTGTGCTCCTGTTCCAGTTGCTCCAGCTCGTTTTCGCCAAGGCCCAGGTTGTCCAGTTCTTCCAGCTGGTAGCTCAGCAGCTGATGACGGGCGCGCTGTTCGTCACCGGAGTTGGACAGACGCTCCAGTTCCAGGCGTGTCTGGTTCCAGCGCTTGGCCGCAAGCTGCACCTGGCGAGCCAGGTCGATGGCGCCCGCGTACTCGTCGAGCAGGCGGCGGTGGGTGTCGGTCTTGAGCAGCGATTGGTGCTCGTGCTGGCTGTGGATATCGATCAGTAGCTCGCCGAGCGCCTTCAGGTCGCCAAGGGGGCAGGGCGTGCCGTTGATGTAGCCACGGCTGCGACCCTCGGCCGTGATGACGCGGCGCAGGATGCACGGCCCGTCGTTGTCCAGGTCGCGCTCGGTGAGCCAGGTGCGTGCTTCGGGAATGTCCGCCAGGTCGAAGGTGGCGAGGATGTCCGCCTTGTCGGCGCCGGGACGCACCACGCCGCTGTCGGCGCGATCGCCCAGGGCCAGGCCGAGGGCGTCGAGCATGATCGATTTGCCGGCGCCGGTCTCGCCTGTGATGACCGACATGCCACGGGCAAGTTCGAGGTCGAGGTGTTCGACGATGGCGTAGTTGTGAATGGACAGGTGCACCAGCATGGGGGCGGCTCCCGAAGATCAAGTCTGGTTATTTATACAGTACTTTTTTTGACCCTGCCAATGCCCTCCGGCAGATTTTGTGTGTGCCCGGAAAAGCCACTTGCCCCTTGAAGCTGCTTTTTCCGGCCCCATATAGCCGGCAGACACGGCGAGCTTTGCTCGTACAACAGAAATTACGGAGGAGAGACCCCATGGCTGACGAACAGCTGGATCAAGAAAACCTTAACGCCGAAGCGGCAGGTGCAGAGGATCTCGGTACCCGCGTGCAGGTGCTCGAGGAGCAGCTGGCCGCCGCCAAGGATCAGTCCCTGCGTACCGCTGCCGAGGTGCAGAACATCCGCCGCCGCGCCGAACAGGACGTGGAAAAGGCGCACAAGTTCGCCTTGGAGAAGTTCGCTGGCGACCTGCTGCCGGTGATCGACAGCCTGGAACTGGCCCTGGCCCACTCCAGTGCCGAAGACGAGCAGGTCAAGAAGATCCGTGAAGGCGTCGAACTGACCCTGAAGATGTTCCAGGACACCCTCAAGCGTTACAACCTCGAAGCCATCGACCCGCGCGGCCAGCCGTTCAACGCCGAGCATCACCAGGCGATGGCCATGCAGGAAAGCGCCGAGCTGGAGCCGAACAGCGTGCTGAACGTGTTCCAGAAGGGCTACCTGCTCAACGGCCGCCTGCTGCGCCCTGCCATGGTGGTGGTCAGCAAGGCGCCGGCCGCGCCGCAACCTTCGATCGATGAGAAGGCTTGAAATCCGCTGGGGCATCCCCATCTAAGTGTCAAGCCTTCAAGTATTTCCGCAGTTGGCCAACGTAGTCGCTGCTACCAAATTCAAGTTTCGGGAGAGTAAACATGGGCAAAATCATCGGTATCGACCTGGGGACCACCAACTCGTGCGTCTCCATTCTGGAAAACGGTAACGTCAAGGTCATCGAAAACGCCGAAGGTGCGCGTACCACCCCTTCGATCGTGGCCTACGCCAACGACGGCGAAATCCTGGTCGGTCAGTCGGCCAAGCGCCAGGCTGTGACCAACCCGCACAACACCCTGTTCGCAGTGAAGCGCCTGATTGGCCGCCGCTTCGAAGAAGATGTCGTGCAGAAAGACATCAAGCTGGTGCCCTACAAGATCGTCAAGGCGAACAACGGTGACGCCTGGGTCGAGGCTGCTGGCAAGGAAATGGCTCCGCCGCAGATCAGCGCCGAAGTCCTGAAGAAAATGAAGAAGACCGCCGAAGACTACCTCGGCGAGCCAGTTACCGAAGCGGTCATCACCGTTCCGGCCTACTTCAACGACAGCCAGCGTCAGGCCACCAAAGACGCCGGCCGCATCGCGGGCCTGGACGTAAAACGTATCATCAACGAGCCGACCGCCGCTGCGCTGGCTTACGGCATGGACAAGGCCAAGGGCGACCACACCGTCATCGTTTATGACCTGGGTGGTGGTACCTTCGACGTATCGGTCATCGAAATCGCCGAAGTCGACGGTGAGCACCAGTTCGAAGTACTGGCCACCAACGGCGACACCTTCCTGGGTGGCGAAGACTTCGACATGCGCCTGATCGACTACCTCGTCGACGAGTTCAAGAAAGAGTCCGGCATGGACCTGAAGAACGACCCGCTGGCCCTGCAGCGTCTGAAAGAAGCCGCTGAAAAGGCCAAGATCGAGCTGTCGTCCACGCAGTCGACCGACGTCAACCTGCCGTACATCACTGCAGATGCCACCGGTCCTAAGCACCTGAACGTGAAGATCTCCCGCGCCAAGCTGGAGTCGCTGGTCGAAGACCTGGTCAACCGTACCATCGAGCCTTGCCGCATCGCCCTGAAAGATGCCGGCATCGACGCGAGCAAGATCGACGACGTGATCCTGGTCGGCGGTCAGACCCGTATGCCGATGGTGCAGAAGGCCGTTGCCGACTTCTTCGGCAAGGAAGCACGTAAAGACGTCAACCCGGACGAAGCGGTTGCCATGGGTGCTGCCATCCAGGGCGCGGTGCTGGCCGGTGACGTGAAAGACGTACTGCTGCTGGACGTCAGCCCGCTGACCCTGGGTATCGAAACCATGGGCGGCGTGATGACCGCGCTGATCGAGAAGAACACCACCATCCCGACCAAGAAGTCGCAGGTGTTCTCGACTGCCGACGACAACCAGGGCGCCGTGACCATCCACGTGCTGCAAGGTGAGCGTAAGCAGGCTGCGCAGAACAAGTCGCTGGGCAAGTTCGACCTGGCTGACATTCCGCCAGCACCACGTGGCGTTCCGCAGATCGAAGTGACCTTCGACATCGACGCCAACGGCATCCTGCACGTGGGTGCGAAAGACAAGGCTACTGGCAAGACTCAGTCGATCGTGATCAAGGCCAACTCCGGTCTGTCGGACGAAGAGATCGAGCGCATGGTGCGTGACGCCGAGGCCAACGCCGAGGAAGACCGCAAGTTCGAAGAGCTGGCCGCTGCCCGTAACCAGGGTGACGCGCTGGTTCACTCGACCCGCAAGATGGTCGTTGACGCCGGTGACAAGGTCACTGCCGAAGAGAAGACTGCCATCGAAGCGGCTGTGGTTGCCCTGGAAGCCGCTGTCAAAGGCGACGACAAGGCTGCCATCGACGCCAAGGTCGAAGAGCTGTCGAAAGTCTCGGCTCCGGTTGCTCAGAAGATGTACGCCGAGCAACAGGCTGAACAGCCTCAGGGCGGCGCCCAGCAGGCCGAGCCGGAAGCCAAGCACGATGACGTGGTTGACGCCGAGTTCGAAGAAGTAAAAGACAACAACAAGCAGTAATCCCTGCATGTTGTCGGCCAGCTCACCGCCGTTTGGCGGTGAGCTGGTAGGATGTCGCCGCGCGGGGGCTTGCTCCCGCGTTGGTGTGTCTGGAATACGAGAATTTTTACAGCATCTGTCAAAGCCCACGGGGCGGCAGGTGCTGCGGCACAGCGCATAGCGCAGAGGTATGCCGAACGCCCTCAAGAGTGCAAATGACCTATGGCAAAGCGTGATTATTATGAGGTCCTCGGCGTCGAGCGTGGCGCCAGCGAAGGTGATCTCAAAAAGGCCTATCGCCGCCTGGCGATGAAGTACCACCCTGACCGCAACCCGGGTGACAAAGAGTCGGAAGAGCAGTTCAAGGAGGCCAACGAGGCCTACGAAGTGCTGTCCGACGCCAGCAAGCGCGCGGCATACGACCAGTACGGTCATGCCGGCGTCGACCCGAGCATGGGTGGCGGTGGTGCCGGCTTCGGCGGCGCCAACTTCTCCGACATCTTCGGTGATGTCTTCAGTGATTTCTTCGGTGGCGGCCGCGGCGGCTCGCGTGGCGGCGCCCAGCGCGGCAGCGACCTGCGCTACACCCTGGAGTTGAACCTGGAAGAAGCGGTGCGTGGCACCACGGTCAATATCCGCGTTCCCACGCTGGTCAACTGCAAACCCTGCGATGGCTCCGGCGCCAAGAAGGGCTCGACCCCGTCCACTTGCCCGACCTGTGGCGGTATCGGCCAGGTGCGCATGCAGCAAGGCTTCTTCTCGGTGCAGCAGACCTGCCCGCGCTGCCATGGCCAGGGCAAGATCATCACCGACCCGTGCGGCTCGTGCCACGGCGAAGGCCGCGTCGAGGAATACAAGACCCTGTCGGTCAAGGTGCCGGCTGGCGTCGATACCGGCGATCGCATTCGTCTGTCTGGCGAAGGCGAGGCGGGCACCCACGGTGGCCCGACCGGCGACCTGTATGTAGTGATCAATGTGCGCGAGCACGAGATCTTCCAGCGTGACGGCAAGCACCTGTATTGCGAAGTGCCGATCAGCTATACCGATGCCGCCCTGGGTGGTGAGCTGGAAGTGCCGACGCTGGATGGTCGGGTGAAGCTGAAAATCCCGGAAGGCACCCAGACCGGCAAGCAGTTCCGTCTGCGCGGCAAGGGTGTGGCGCCGGTGCGTGGCGGTGGTGCGGGTGACCTGCTGTGCCGCGTCGCGGTCGAGACCCCGGTCAACCTCAGCCGTCGTCAGCGCGAGCTGCTCGAAGAGCTGCGTGATTCGCTCGAGGGTGACAGCTCTCACTCGCCAAAGGCCAGTGGCTGGTTCGATGGCGTGAAGCGCTTCTTCGGCGATCTCTGATAAGGAAATGGCTATGCGACGTATTGCAGTGATGGGCGCGGCTGGGCGGATGGGCAAGACCCTCGTCGAGGCCGTGCAGCAACAGGCACCGCTGGCCGGCTTGACCGCCGCGGTCGATCGCCCCGACAGCTCGCTGGTCGGCGCCGATGCAGGCGAGCTGGCGGCCCTGGGCCGTATCGGTGTGCCGATCTCCGGCGACCTGACCAAGGTGGCCGAAGAGTTCGATGTGCTGATCGACTTCACTCATCCTTCGGTAACCCTGAAGAACCTGGCGTTCTGCCGCAAGGCGGGCAAGGCCATGGTGATCGGCACCACGGGCTTCACGCCCGAGGAGAAGCAGCTGCTGGTCGAAGCGGGCAAGGAAATCCCCATCGTGTTCGCGGCCAACTTCAGCGTTGGCGTCAACCTGTGCCTGAAGTTGCTGGATACCGCAGCACGGGTGCTGGGTGATGACGTGGACATCGAGATCCTTGAGGCGCACCACCGGCACAAGGTCGATGCGCCGTCGGGTACCGCGCTGCGCATGGGTGAAGTGGTTGCCCAGGCCCTGGGCCGTAACCTGCAGGAAGTGGCCGTTTACGGTCGCGAAGGGCAGACCGGTGCGCGCGAGCGTCAGACCATCGGTTTTGCCACGGTGCGTGCCGGGGATGTGGTCGGTGACCATACCGTGCTGTTCGCTGCCGAAGGCGAGCGTGTGGAGATCACCCACAAGGCGTCCAGCCGCATGACCTTTGCCAAGGGTGCGGTGCGTGCGGCGCTGTGGCTGGAAGGGCGCGAGCCGGGCCTGTATGACATGCAGGATGTGCTTGAGCTGCGCTGAGTCTTGCGGCGTTGCTGATGGCCTTATCGCCGGCAAGCCGGCTCCCACAGGTACGGCGCATGCCTTGAGTTTTGCGGGGTGCTTGTAGGAGCTGGCTTGCCGGCGATGGGGTGCAAAGCACCCCTTGTCGCAATCATGTGTTTTAGAGACACATATACGGTAGACCCAAAACGCACTTTTCTGTAAGCTACAGCTTTAGTGTGTCCACTAAAAGCGCGCAGCGAATTGAATTCAGCACATAAAAGCGGGGTGACGTGTCCATACGTCACTCCGCTTTTTTGCAACCTGCGATCGCCCTTTCATGCTTGATTTACGGGAGGTCTTCTTGACAAAGCCAGCCATACTCGCCCTTGCCGACGGCAGTATTTTTCGCGGTGAAGCCATTGGTGCCGACGGTCAGACCGTTGGTGAGGTGGTATTCAACACCGCTATGACCGGCTACCAGGAAATCCTTACAGACCCTTCCTACGCGCAGCAAATCGTTACCCTGACCTACCCGCACATCGGCAACACCGGCACCACGCCGGAAGACGCCGAGTCGGACCGCGTCTGGTCCGCTGGCCTGGTCATTCGTGACCTGCCGCTGCTGGCCAGCAACTGGCGTAACACCCAGTCGCTGCCTGAATACCTCAAGGCCAACAATGTCGTCGCCATCGCTGGCATCGACACCCGTCGCCTGACCCGTATCCTGCGTGAAAAGGGCGCCCAGAACGGTTGCATCCTCGCCGGTGACAACATCAGCGAAGAAGCCGCCATCGCCGCTGCCCGCGCCTTCCCAGGCCTGAAGGGCATGGACCTGGCCAAGGTCGTTTCCACCAAGGAACGCTACGAGTGGCGCTCCAGCGTGTGGGAGCTGAAAACCGACAGCCACCCGACCCTCGAAGCCGCCGACCTGCCGTACCACGTGGTCGCCTTCGACTACGGCGTCAAGCTGAACATCCTGCGCATGCTGGTTGCCCGTGGCTGCCGTGTGACCGTGGTGCCTGCCCAGACGCCGGCCAGCGAAGTGCTCGCCCTCAACCCTGATGGCGTGTTCCTGTCCAACGGCCCTGGCGATCCCGAGCCATGCGACTACGCGATCCAGGCGATCAAGGAAATCCTTGAAACCGAGATCCCGGTATTCGGCATCTGCCTCGGCCACCAGCTGCTGGCCCTGGCCTCCGGCGCCAAGACCGTCAAGATGGGCCATGGCCACCATGGTGCCAACCACCCGGTCCAGGACCTGGACACCGGCGTGGTCATGATCACCAGCCAGAACCACGGCTTCGCCGTCGACGAAGCTACCCTGCCGGGCAATGTCCGCGCCATCCACAAGTCGCTGTTCGACGGTACCCTGCAGGGCATCGAGCGCACCGACAAGTGCGCGTTCAGCTTCCAGGGCCACCCTGAAGCGAGCCCAGGCCCGACCGACGTCGCGCCACTGTTCGATCGTTTCACCGATGCCATGGCCAAGCGCCGCTGAGCATCCTGCATCAAGGCCCCGGGGCGGCTCGCGCCGCGCCCGGAAGCGCCTGACCCAGATTGTTCAAGACGGCTTGCCGACTGACCCGCGGATTTGAGTGACAACCATGCCAAAACGTACAGACATCAAAAGCATCCTGATTCTCGGCGCTGGCCCGATCGTGATCGGCCAGGCCTGCGAATTCGACTACTCCGGCGCCCAGGCCTGTAAAGCCCTGCGCGAGGAAGGTTTCCGCGTCATCCTGGTGAACTCCAACCCAGCCACCATCATGACCGACCCGTCGATGGCCGACGCTACCTACATCGAGCCGATCAAGTGGCAATCGGTGGCCAAGATCATCGAAAAAGAACGCCCAGACGCGGTACTGCCGACCATGGGTGGCCAGACCGCACTGAACTGCGCCCTGGACCTGGAGCGCCATGGCGTTCTGGAGAAGTTCGGCGTAGAGATGATCGGCGCCAACGCCGACACCATCGACAAGGCTGAAGACCGTTCGCGCTTCGACAAGGCGATGAAGGACATCGGCCTGGAGTGCCCGCGCTCCGGTATCGCCCATAGCATGGAAGAGGCCAATGCGGTCCTCGAAAAGCTCGGCTTCCCGTGCATCATTCGCCCGTCGTTCACCATGGGCGGCACCGGTGGTGGTATTGCTTACAACCGTGAAGAGTTCGAAGAAATCTGCACCCGTGGTCTGGACCTGTCGCCGACCAAAGAGCTGCTGATCGACGAATCGCTGATCGGCTGGAAAGAGTACGAGATGGAAGTGGTCCGCGACAAAAAGGACAACTGCATCATCGTCTGCTCGATCGAGAACTTCGACCCGATGGGCGTGCACACCGGTGACTCGATCACCGTTGCTCCAGCGCAGACCCTGACCGACAAGGAATACCAGATCATGCGCAACGCCTCGCTGGCGGTGCTGCGTGAAATCGGTGTCGAAACCGGTGGTTCCAACGTGCAGTTCGGTATCTGCCCGAACACTGGCCGCATGGTCGTGATCGAGATGAACCCGCGCGTATCGCGTTCGTCCGCCCTGGCTTCCAAGGCCACCGGCTTCCCGATCGCCAAGATCGCCGCCAAGCTGGCCATTGGTTACACCCTCGATGAGCTGCAGAACGACATCACTGGCGGCCGCACCCCGGCTTCCTTCGAGCCATCGATCGACTACGTCGTCACCAAGCTGCCGCGCTTTGCCTTCGAGAAATTCCCGAAAGCCGACGCCCGCCTGACCACCCAGATGAAATCCGTGGGTGAAGTCATGGCCATCGGCCGTACCTTCCAGGAATCCCTGCAGAAAGCCCTGCGCGGCCTGGAAGTCGGTGCTTGCGGTCTCGATCCGAAAGTCGACCTGGCCAGCCCTGAAGCTGCCGCCATCCTCAAGCGCGAGCTGACCGTGCCGGGTGCCGAACGCATCTGGTACGTGGCTGACGCCATGCGCTCGGGCATGACCTGCGAAGAAATCTTCGCCCTGACCGGCATCGACATGTGGTTCCTGGTTCAGATGGAAGATCTGATCAAGGAAGAAGAGAAGGTCAAGACCCTGGCCCTGTCGGCCATCGACAAAGACTACATGCTGCGCCTCAAGCGCAAGGGCTTCTCGGACCAGCGTCTGGCCAAGCTGCTCGGCATCACCGACAAGAACCTGCGTCGTCACCGCCACAAGCTGGAAGTGTTCCCGGTGTACAAGCGCGTCGACACCTGCGCTGCCGAGTTCGCCACCGACACCGCCTACCTGTACTCGACCTATGAGGAAGAGTGCGAGGCCAACCCGTCGACCCGCGACAAGATCATGATCCTGGGTGGCGGCCCGAACCGTATCGGCCAAGGCATCGAGTTCGACTACTGCTGCGTGCACGCGGCCCTGGCGCTGCGTGAAGACGGTTACGAGACCATCATGGTCAACTGCAACCCGGAAACCGTCTCCACCGACTACGACACCTCCGACCGCCTGTACTTCGAGCCGCTGACCCTGGAAGACGTGCTGGAAGTCTGCCGCGTCGAGAAGCCGAAGGGCGTCATCGTCCACTACGGTGGCCAGACGCCGCTGAAACTCGCTCGCGCCCTGGAAGAGGCCGGCGTACCGATCATCGGTACCAGCCCGGATGCCATCGACCGCGCCGAAGACCGCGAGCGCTTCCAGCAGATGGTTCAGCGCCTGAGCCTGCTGCAGCCGCCAAACGCCACCGTGCGCAGCGAAGACGAAGCCATCCGCGCCGCGGGTGGTATCGGTTACCCGTTGGTCGTGCGTCCGTCCTACGTACTGGGTGGCCGTGCCATGGAGATCGTCTACGAGCTGGACGAGCTCAAGCGCTACCTGCGTGAAGCGGTACAGGTTTCCAACGACAGCCCGGTGCTGCTCGACCACTTCCTCAACTGCGCCATCGAGATGGACGTGGATGCGGTCTGCGACGGCACCGACGTGGTGATCGGCGCGATCATGCAGCACATCGAACAGGCCGGCGTTCACTCCGGTGACTCGGCGTGCTCGCTGCCACCTTACTCGCTGAGCAAGGAAGTGCAGGACGAAGTCCGCGTACAGGTCAAGAAAATGGCCCTGGAGCTGGGCGTTGTCGGCCTGATGAACGTGCAGCTGGCCCTGCAGGGCGACAAGATCTACGTGATCGAAGTCAACCCGCGCGCCTCGCGTACCGTGCCGTTCGTCTCCAAGTGCATCGGCACCTCCCTGGCGATGATCGCGGCCCGCGTCATGGCCGGCAAAACCCTGAAAGAGCTGGGCTTCACCCAGGAAATCATCCCGAACTTCTACAGCGTCAAGGAAGCCGTCTTCCCGTTCGCCAAGTTCCCAGGGGTTGACCCGATCCTCGGCCCTGAGATGAAATCCACCGGTGAAGTCATGGGTGTCGGCGACAGCTTCGGAGAGGCCTTCGCCAAAGCCCAGATGGGTGCCAGCGAAGTGCTGCCAACCGGCGGTACCGCGTTCATCAGCGTGCGTGACGACGACAAGCCACAAGTGGCTGGCGTTGCCCGCGACCTGATCGCCCTGGGCTTCGAAGTGGTCGCCACTGTCGGTACCGCCAAGGTCATCGAAGCGGCCGGCCTGAAAGTACGCCGTGTGAACAAAGTGACCGAGGGTCGCCCGCACGTGGTCGACATGATCAAGAACGACGAAGTGTCGCTGATCATCAACACCACCGAAGGCCGCCAGTCGATCGCCGATTCCTACTCGATTCGTCGCAATGCGTTGCAGCACAAGATCTACTGCACCACGACCATTGCGGCAGGTGAAGCCATCTGCGAAGCGCTGAAATTCGGCCCTGAAAAGACCGTTCGTCGCTTGCAGGATCTGCATGCAGGACTTGAAGCATGAGCATTACCAAATACCCGATGACCGTCCAGGGCGCTCGCGCCCTGGAAGAGGAGCACCTGTTCCTGAGCAAGACCGAGCGCCCGCGCCTGAGCCAGGCGATCGGTGAAGCGCGTGAGCTGGGCGACCTCAAGGAAAACGCCGAGTACCATGCCGCCCGTGAGGAGCAGGGCATGGTCGAGGCGCGTATCCGCGATATCGAAGGCCGTCTGCAGAACTCGGTAGTGATCGATGTGACCACTATCCCTCACACCGGCAAGGTCATTTTCGGCACCACCGTGGTGCTGGCCAATACCGAAACCGATGACGAGGTGACCTACCAGATCGTCGGCGAGGATGAAGCCGACGTGAAGCAGGGCAAGCTCTCGAGCGGTGCGCCCATTGCTCGTGCCATCATCGGCAAGGAAGAAGGTGATACTGTCGTCGTCAAGACGCCGAGTGGCACGGTCGAGTACGAGATTGTCGAAGTCAAGCACATCTGACCGGCGCCTGCGGGCGCCATCCCTTGAGGGGATCCTCTGGCAACTGGCCCAGGTATTCTGGGTCGGTGGCCTGTGGGTTTTCCATGTAGGGTTGGTGCCGGCGCTCAAGGTCAGTGGCCTGGCACCCTTGCTGGTACAGGACATCGCCGGGCAGATTGACCGCTGGTTGATTGGCGTGGCGTTGCTCGGGCTGCTGACGCAGCTGGCGGTACTGGCGAGGGTCGACGGGCTGTCAGCCTGGTGGCGGCAGTTCCGCGGCCAGATGCTGTTGCTCGGCTTTGCGGCCTGCGTGGGGTACTACTTCCTGCGCTATGGCATCTCGGTCGGCGAGCGCTGGCAGATGTTCTGTTTCCTGGTGCTGGGCTTCTCCGGCATCGTGCTGGTAGCTCAGCCAGTCCCGGTCAGGGCGCGCAAAGCGCGCCACTGACAAGGCTATGCTGCGGCCCTTGTGGGAGCTGGCTCCCACACTGGGTTGGGCAGCAGTTCCCTGAACCGTTACTTGTAACGGTGGATGTTGGACAGCTGCTTGTTCGGCTGTGGGTTCTTGCGGTAGATCAGCGCTTTCTTGCCGATGGTCTGCACCAGCTCGGCGCGGCCGGCCTTGCACAGTTCGGCAATGGTGGCGGCACGTTCTTCGCGATCTTCCGAACGAATTTCGACCTTGATCAGCTCATGGTCGGCCAGGGCGCGATCCAGTTCGGCGACGACGCCTTCATTCAAACCGTTGCCAGCAACGATCAGGACCGGCTTCAGGTCATGACCAATGGACTTGTATTGCTTCTTCTGCTCGTTATTGAGCGGCATAATCTGACCCTTTCCGTCTGATTCTGTAAAATTGACCGGCATTTTACCCGAGGGCCACCGGCTCCGCCCAGTCAATCACGACGCATATCATCGAGGTGCCCCGTGGTACAACGTTCCAAAAGCAGCGCAAACTGGCTGCGAGAGCATTTTAACGACCCTTTTGTGAAGCAGGCGCAGAAGGATGGCTACCGCTCGCGTGCGAGCTACAAACTGCTGGAGATCCAGGAGAAAGACCGCCTTATTCGCCCAGGCATGAGTGTAATCGACCTTGGCGCGGCGCCCGGTGGCTGGTCGCAGGTGACCAGTCGTCTGATTGGTGGCCAGGGCCGGTTGATCGCATCCGACATCCTGGAAATGGACTCGATCCCTGACGTGACCTTCATCCAGGGTGATTTCACCGATGACGCAGTGCTCCAGCAGATTCTGGAGGCGGTCGGTGATTCGCATGTAGACCTTGTGATTTCCGACATGGCCCCCAATATGAGTGGTACGCCCGAAGTGGACATGCCGCGCGCCATGTTCCTCTGCGAGCTGGCGCTGGATCTGGCAACCCGCGTGTTGAAGCCTGGCGGTGATTTTCTGATCAAGATTTTCCAGGGCGAAGGCTTCGATATGTACCTGAAGGATGTGCGCACCAAGTTCGACAAGGTACAAATGCGCAAGCCGTCCTCCTCGCGGGACCGTTCCCGTGAGCAGTACCTGTTGGGCAAAGGTTTCAAAGGCGTTTGAAAAACGTGCTGCGGGTGGTCGATAGTTATTTCCAATCGGCCCTCCCGTCTGGATCGTCCGAACTTCGTGTAGTCTAGCTTCACAAAGGGTTACAGACGGTGCCTGCGGCTGCGTAGGTAATGTAGTAAGTTAGGGCGATGAATATCATGCGAGGCACGGCTGCGTCGTGCGCCGGCCTCAGAGGGTAGCGAATTGAACGACATGGCAAAGAATCTGATCCTGTGGTTGATCATCGCAGCTGTCCTGGTGACAGTGATGAACAACTTCTCCAGCCCTAACGAGCCGCAGACCCTCAACTACTCCGACTTCATCCAGCAGGTCAAGGATGGCAAGGTCGAGCGTGTGACCGTCGACGGCTACATCATTACCGGCAAGCGCGCCGATGGCGACAACTTCAAGACTGTTCGCCCGGCCATTACCGACAATGGCCTGATCGGCGACCTGGTCGACAACCACGTGGTCGTCGAGGGCAAGCAGCCTGAGCAGCAGAGCATCTGGACCCAGCTGCTGGTAGCGAGCTTCCCTATTCTGGTGATCATTGCCGTATTCATGTTCTTCATGCGCCAGATGCAAGGTGGCGCGGGCGGCAAGGGCGGCCCGATGAGTTTCGGCAAGAGCAAGGCGCGCCTGCTGTCCGAAGACCAGGTCAAGACCACGCTGGCTGACGTTGCAGGTTGCGACGAGGCCAAGGAAGAGGTTGGCGAGCTGGTCGAGTTCCTGCGCGATCCGGGCAAGTTCCAGCGCCTGGGTGGCCGCATCCCGCGCGGCGTGCTGATGGTCGGCCCGCCCGGTACCGGTAAGACCTTGCTGGCCAAAGCCATCGCGGGTGAAGCCAAGGTGCCGTTCTTCACCATTTCCGGTTCGGACTTCGTCGAGATGTTCGTCGGTGTGGGTGCCAGCCGTGTGCGTGACATGTTCGAGCAGGCCAAGAAGCATGCGCCGTGCATCATCTTCATCGACGAAATCGACGCCGTTGGTCGCCACCGTGGCGCCGGCATGGGCGGCGGTCACGACGAGCGTGAGCAGACCCTCAACCAGCTGCTGGTAGAGATGGATGGCTTCGAAATGAACGATGGCATCATCGTCATTGCCGCCACCAACCGTCCGGACGTCCTCGACCCGGCGCTGCTGCGTCCCGGCCGTTTCGACCGTCAGGTGGTGGTTGGCCTGCCGGACATCCGTGGTCGTGAGCAGATCCTCAAGGTGCACATGCGCAAGGTGCCGATCGGCGAGAACGTCAATCCGGCGGTCATTGCCCGTGGTACCCCAGGCTTCTCCGGTGCCGACCTGGCCAACCTGGTCAACGAGGCATCGCTGTTCGCCGCTCGCTCCAACAAGCGCCTGGTCGAAATGAAAGAGTTCGAGCTGGCCAAAGACAAGATCATGATGGGCGCCGAGCGCAAAACCATGGTCATGTCCGAGAAGGAAAAACAGAACACCGCTTACCACGAGGCGGGCCACGCCATCGTTGGTCGCCTGGTGCCTGAGCACGACCCGGTCTACAAGGTCTCGATCATCCCGCGCGGTCGTGCGCTGGGTGTGACCATGTTCCTGCCCGAGGAAGACCGTTACAGCCTGTCCAAGCGTGCCCTGATCAGCCAGATCTGCTCGCTGTACGGCGGCCGTATCGCCGAAGAGATGACCCTGGGCTTCGACGGTGTCACCACCGGTGCCTCCAACGACATCATGCGGGCCAGCCAGATCGCCCGTAACATGGTCACCAAGTGGGGCCTTTCCGAGAAGCTCGGCCCGCTGATGTACGCGGAAGAAGAGGGCGAGGTATTCCTCGGCCGCAGTGCCGGTAGCCAGCACGCCAGCGTTTCCGGTGAAACCGCCAAGCTGATCGACTCCGAAGTGCGCAGCATCATCGACCAGTGCTATGCCACTGCCAAGCAGCTGCTGACCGAGAACCGCGACAAGCTCGATGCCATGGCCGAAGCGCTGATGAAGTACGAGACCATCGACGCCGAGCAGATCGAAGACATCATGTCTGGTCGCACGCCGCGTGAACCGCGTGACTGGGATGACGACAAGACTTCGGGCACTCCTGCTGCTCAGAACGATCGTCCGGAATCGCCGATCGGCGGACCAGCGGCTCAACACTAAGGGCACTTATGAGCTCACAGCTGTACCCGACCCGGTTGCCTTGCGGCAACCGGGTTCTTGATTTGTCCCGTACCCATGTCATGGGTATTCTCAATATCACCCCCGACTCCTTCTCCGATGGCGGGCGCTTCAATCGGCGCGATGAAGCGTTGCGCCATGCCGAGGCCATGGTCGCGGCGGGCGCCACGCTGATCGATATCGGTGGCGAGTCGACCCGGCCCGGTGCCCGGGCGGTCTCCGTGACCGAAGAGCTGGAGCGGGTGGCGCCGATGGTCGAGGCCATCAACAGCCGCCTGGACGTGGTGATCTCGGTCGATACCTCTACGCCTGCGGTGATTCGTGAGTCGGCGCGCCTTGGTGCTGGCCTGATCAACGACGTGCGAGCTCTGGAGCGCGATGGCGCCCTGGATGCGGCAGCGGATACCGGTTTGCCGGTGTGCCTGATGCATATGCGCGGCGAGCCGGGGACTATGCAGGATGACCCGCATTACGAAGATGTCACCGCAGATGTGACGCGTTATCTTGAGCAGCGTATGGCAGCTTGCGCGGCGGCGGGCATTGGTGCGGAGCGCATCATTCTCGATCCGGGCTTCGGCTTCGCCAAGACGCTGGCGCATAACCTGAGCCTGTTCAAACATATGGAGGCGCTTTATCGCCTCGGGCGTCCGCTGCTGGTGGGCGTTTCACGCAAGAGCATGATCGGCCTGACGCTGGATCGTCCGGTCGCAGAGCGGTTGTATGGCAGCCTGGCGCTGGCGGCATTGGCCATGACCAAGGGGGCCAGTATCCTGCGCGTCCATGATGTGGCCGAAACCGTCGATGTCGTACGTATGATCGCTGCAGTACAGAACGCCGAATAAGAACATTGGAGTACCTATGAGCAGAAAATACTTTGGTACCGACGGCATCCGTGGCCGCGTCGGCGAATACCCGATCACTCCCGACTTCATGCTGAAGCTGGGTTGGGCTGCGGGCATGGCCTTCCGCAAGCAGGGCAATTGCCGCGTGCTGGTGGGCAAGGACACGCGTATTTCCGGTTACATGTTCGAATCGGCACTCGAGGCCGGCCTGTCCGCGGCAGGTGCTGACGTGCTGCTGCTCGGCCCGATGCCGACCCCGGCGATCGCCTACCTCACTCGCACCTTCCATGCCGAAGCAGGCATCGTCATCAGTGCTTCGCACAACCCGCACGATGACAACGGGATCAAGTTCTTCTCGGGCCAGGGCACCAAGCTGCCGGACGAGGTCGAGCTGATGATCGAAGAGCTGCTCGACCAGCCGATGACCGTGGTCGAGTCCGGCAAGCTGGGCAAGGTTTCCCGCATCAACGACGCCGCTGGCCGCTACATCGAATTCTGCAAGAGCAGTGTGCCGAGCAGCACCAGTTTCGAGGGGCTCAAGCTGGTGGTCGACTGTGCCCACGGCGCCACCTACAAGGTTGCGCCTAGCGTATTCCGTGAGCTGGGCGCCGACGTCACGGTGCTGCACGCGCAGCCCGATGGCCTCAACATCAACGAAGGCTGTGGCTCGACCCACATCGAATCGTTGCAGGCCGCGGTGCTTGTGGGTCATGCCGACCTGGGCATCGCCTTCGACGGCGATGGCGACCGGGTACTGATGGTCGACCACACCGGGGCCATCGTCGATGGCGACGAGCTGCTGTTCATCATTGCCCGCGACCTGCATGACCGCAATAAGCTGCAGGGTGGCGTGGTAGGTACGCTGATGAGCAACCTGGGCCTGGAGCTGGCACTCAAGGATCTGGGTATCCCGTTCGTGCGCGCCAAGGTTGGCGACCGCTACGTGATGGCCGAGTTGCTCGAGCGTGACTGGCTGTTGGGCGGGGAGAACTCCGGTCATGTGGTGTGCTGCAACCACACAACCACCGGTGACGCGATCATCGCCGCGCTGCAGGTGCTGATGGCCCTCAAGCGCCGTGGCGAGACCCTTGCTCAGGCCCGTCAGGCCCTGCGCAAGTGCCCGCAGGTGCTGATCAACGTACGTTTCGGCGCGAGCAAGGTCGACCCTCTGGAGCACCCTGCGGTGAAAGAGGCCAGTGCCAAGGTCACCGAGGACATGGCGGGTCGTGGGCGGGTGCTTCTGCGCAAGTCGGGTACCGAGCCGCTGGTGCGGGTGATGGTCGAAGGCGACGACGAAAGCCAGGTGCGCACGCATGCCGAGGCCCTGGCCAAACTGGTCGCAGAAGTTTGTATCTGAAAGAGGCTTGCCAGCGCAGATCGGGTTGGGTAAGATCTGCGCCCACTTTGACCGACGAGGTAAAGCATGCGTCGCCCTATGGTAGCTGGTAACTGGAAGATGCACGGTACCCGCGCCAGCGTCGCTGAGCTGATCCAGGGCTTGGGCAATATGCCCGTGCCGAACGGTGTTGAAGTTGCGGTGTTTCCGCCTGTCTTGTTCATCAATCAAGTAGTTGATGGCTTGCAAGGCAAGGGGATCATCGTCGGAGCACAGAATTCTGCTGTACAGCCCGAACAGGGCGCGCTGACCGGTGAAGTTGCACCTAGTCAGTTGGTTGAAGCAGGTTGCAAGTTGGTGCTGATTGGCCACTCCGAGCGCCGCCAGATCGTTGGCGAAAGTGACGAAGTGCTCAATCGCAAGTTTGCAGCGGCTCAACTTAGTGGTTTAATGCCGGTGCTCTGCGTAGGGGAGACCCTCGAGGAGCGCGAAGCAGGCAAGACACTCGAAGTTGTCGGGCGTCAACTAAGCAGTATCATCGATGCATTCGGTGTTAAGGCTTTTGCCAATGCTGTAATTGCCTATGAGCCTGTTTGGGCCATTGGTACAGGTTTGACAGCCTCGCCTCAGCAAGCCCAGGATGTGCATGCAGCCATCCGGGCGCAGTTGGCGGCCGAGGACGCCGAAGTTGCCGCGAATGTGCAGCTTCTATACGGCGGCAGCGTGAAGGCGGCCAATGCGGCCGAACTGTTCGGCATGCCGGATATCGATGGGGGGCTCATTGGTGGAGCGTCCCTGAACGCAGACGAATTCGGTGCAATTTGTCGCGCCGCAGGAAACTGAACAAATGCTGGAAACAGTCATCGTTGTTTTTCATCTGTTGGCAGCGCTGTCGCTTGTAGTGCTGGTTCTGCTGCAACAGGGTAAGGGTGCGGAAGCAGGTGCATCTTTCGGCGCAGGTGCTTCTAATACTGTGTTCGGAAGCCAGGGTTCTGCCACCTTCCTAAGTAAATTCACTGCTATACTTGCTGCCACTTTCTTTTTGACAGCACTTGGGTTAGGATACTTCGCGAAGCAACAAGCTCACCAGCTGAGCCAAGCGGGTCTCCCAGATCCGGCGGTCTTGGAAGTGAAACAGCCAAAGCCGGCAGTAAATGATGATGTACCGGTGCTCCAGGAGCAGAAGAGCGAAACCACCAACGCTGGTGATGTACCTCCTCCGACCGAAGAGCAGAAGTAACGGGTTTCAAGAAGTAGTATTGCCGAGGTGGTGGAATTGGTAGACACGCAACCTTGAGGTGGTTGTGCCCATAGGGTGTAGGGGTTCGAGTCCCCTTCTCGGTACCAATTAAAGCTTGAGAGCCCGCTTTAGCGGGCTTTCTTGTAGGTGGAGGTTAGATTGACCCAGCAATGGGTTCGGTCTTATACTTTCGCCCCAGCTTTGTCGCGGGGTGGAGCAGCTTGGTAGCTCGTCGGGCTCATAACCCGAAGGTCGTTGGTTCAAATCCAGCCCCCGCAACCAGCTATAGCGGAGCCCCTTTTCAGGGGCTTTTTGCTAGCCGAACAGTTTTCGGCGCCGTTGTCCTACGGCGCTTTCAGGGATGGGCGCTTCGCCCATTTTTTATTTGCACAGCATGCACGAGGGGGTTCAGGTGTCGAGCAAGCTAGAACAGTTGCAGGCCTTGTTGGCCCCGGTGGTCGAGGGTCTGGGCTATCAGTGCTGGGGGATCGAGTTCGTATCCCAGGGTAAGCATTCGGTATTGCGCATCTATATTGACAAGGAAGGCGGCATCCTGGTGGACGACTGCGAAGCAGTCAGTCGTCAGGCCAGTGCCATCCTCGATGTCGAAGATCCGATCAGCAGTGAATATACCCTTGAGGTGTCCTCACCAGGCATGGATCGCCCGCTGTTCACTCTGGAACAGTTTGCCTCGCATGCCGGCGAACAAGTGAAGATCAAGCTGCGTACGCCCTTCGAAGGTCGTCGTAATTTCCAGGGCCTTCTCCGCGGTGTGGAGGAACAGGACGTTGTGGTCCAGGTGGACAATCACGAATTCCTGTTGCCGATCGACTCGATCGACAAGGCCAATATTATTCCCAGTTTTGACTGAGACGTGCCGGGCCCGGCGGACTTTCCGGGCCCAATGGCTTGCGCAAGGCGAGGCGTACGATGAGCAAAGAAGTACTGCTGGTTGTTGAATCGGTATCCAACGAAAAGGGTGTACCGCCCGGCGTCATTTTCGAAGCGCTGGAAGTGGCCCTGGCCACTGCAACCAAAAAACGTTTTGAGGACGAAGTCGACCTGCGTGTGGAAATCAACCGCCACACCGGTAGCTACGAAACCTTCCGTCGCTGGACTGTGGTCGACGAAGCCGATCTGGACGATCCGGCCATCGAGACCTGGTTGGCGAAGATTCACGAGACCCACCCTGAGGCCAAGGTGGGTGATGTGATCGAAGAGAAGATCGAGTCCATCGAATTCGGTCGTATCGCCGCCCAGACCGCCAAACAGGTGATCGTGCAGAAGGTCCGTGAGGCCGAGCGCGCCCAGGTGGTCGACGCCTACCGCGAGCGTGTGAACGAGATCATCTCGGGCACCGTCAAGAAGGTCACCCGCGACAACGTCATCGTCGACCTGGGCAACAACGCCGAGGCGCTGCTGGCTCGCGAAGACATCATTCCACGTGAGACCTTCCGGGTTGGCGTGCGCCTGCGTGCGCTGCTCAAGGAAATCCGCACCGAGAACCGCGGTCCTCAGCTGATCCTGTCGCGCACCGCGCCGCAGATGCTGATCGAACTGTTCCGTATCGAAGTGCCGGAAATCGCTGAAGGCCTCATCGAAGTCATGGCCGCATCCCGTGATCCGGGATCGCGTGCCAAGATCGCCGTCCGCTCCAAGGACAAGCGCATCGACCCGCAAGGTGCCTGTATCGGCATGCGCGGTTCGCGCGTCCAAGCCGTATCCGGCGAGCTGGGTGGTGAGCGTGTGGATATCGTCCTGTGGGACGAGAACCCGGCGCAATTTGTCATCAACGCCATGTCGCCGGCCGAAGTCGCGGCGATCATCGTTGATGAAGATGCCCATGCCATGGACATCGCTGTTGCCGAGGACAACCTGGCCCAGGCCATTGGCCGTGGCGGTCAGAACGTTCGCCTGGCCAGTCAGTTGACCGGCTGGACCCTGAACGTGATGACCGAAAAGGACATCCAGGCCAAGCAGCAGGCCGAAACCGGTGACATCCTGCGCAATTTCATCGAAGAACTGGAAGTCGACGAGGAGCTGGCCCAAGTGCTGGTCGACGAAGGCTTTACCAGCCTCGAAGAAATTGCCTACGTACCGTTGGAAGAAATGCTCAACATCGATGGCTTTGACGAGGACATCGTCAATGAGCTCCGCGCTCGAGCCAAGGACCGTTTGTTGACCAAGGCCATCGCTACCGAAGAAAAACTGGCAGACGCCCATCCGGCCGAAGACCTGCTCTCCCTTGAGGGCATGGACAAGGACCTGGCGGCGGAACTGGCGGTGCGCGGCGTGGTTAACCGCGAAGACCTGGCCGAGCAGTCGATTGACGACCTGCTCGACATCGACGGCATCGACGAAGAGCGTGCCGGCAAGTTGATCATGGCCGCCCGAGCCCACTGGTTCGAGTAATTAGGCGCGGCCTGAGGAGAGAAGTGCATGACGCAAGTCACGGTGAAAGAACTGGCCCAAGAGGTCGAGGCACCGGTAGAGCGCCTGCTGCAGCAGATGCGTGAGGCAGGTCTGCCGCACACCGACGCCGGTCAGGTAGTGACCGACAATGAGAAGCAGACTCTGCTGACTCATTTGAAGAGCAGCCACAAGAGCAAGGCGGAAGAGCCGCGCAAGATTACCTTGCAGCGCAAGACCACCAGCACCCTGCGTGTCGCCGGTAGCAAAAGCATCAGCGTAGAAGTACGCAAGAAGAAAGTATTCGTGCAGCGCAGCCCTGAAGAAATCCAGGCTGAGCAGAAGCGTGAGCAGGAAGAGCGCCGTGCGGCCGAAAACGCCGCGCGTGAGAAGGTCGAAGCTGATGTTCGCCAGCGCAACGAAGAGCAGGCTCGCCGTCAGGCGACCGATGCCCCTGCGGCTGCTCCTGCGCCGGCTGCCAAGGCTGAGCCGGCTCCTGCCGCCGCTCCGGCACCGGTAGTCGCCGAGGCGCCAGCGTCGGAAGACGCAGCCGCCCGCGCTGCCGAGCGCAAGAAAGACGAGACCCGTCGCAACGAAAACCGCACTCGCGATGACGACCGTCGTCGTGGCGAGGCGCCGCGTGTTTCGATCAAGGTCAAGGTCAAGGAGAAGGAAAAGGCTCCGACTCCACGTGCCGCTCCGCGCACTACCGATGAAGAGAGCGATGGCGCTCGTCGTGGTCGTGGTGGCAAGGGCAAGCTGAAGAAACGCAATCAGCATGGCTTCCAGAACCCGACCGGCCCCGTCATCCGTGACGTGACCATCGGCGAGACCATCACGGTCTCCGAACTTGCCAACCAGATGTCCGTCAAGGGCGCTGAAGTGGTCAAGTTCATGTTCAAGATGGGCACCCCGGTTACCATCAACCAGGTGCTCGACCAGGAAACCGCTCAGCTGATCGCAGAAGAGCTGGGCCACAAGGTCACCCTGGTCAGCGATACCGCCCTGGAAGACTCCCTGGCCGAATCGCTGAAATTCGAAGGCCAGACCGAGTCGCGTGCACCGGTGGTTACCGTCATGGGTCACGTTGACCATGGTAAGACCTCGCTGCTCGACTACATCCGTCGTGCCAAGGTTGCCGCTGGCGAAGCCGGTGGTATTACCCAGCACATCGGTGCCTACCACGTGGAAACCGACCGCGGCATGGTCACCTTCCTCGACACCCCGGGCCACGCAGCTTTCACTCAGATGCGTGCACGTGGTGCCAAGGCGACCGACATCGTCATCCTGGTGGTGGCGGCGGACGACGGCGTGATGCCGCAAACCCGCGAAGCCGTCCAGCATGCCAAGGCAGCTGGCGTTCCGCTGGTGGTCGCGGTGAACAAGATCGACAAGCCGGGTGCCGACCTCGATCGCATCCGTAACGAACTGGCCGTCGAAGGCGTGACCTCCGAGGACTGGGGTGGCGACACCCCGTTCGTCAAGGTTTCGGCGAAGATGGGTACCGGTGTCGACGAGCTGCTCGAAGCCGTTCTGCTGCAGGCCGAGATCCTCGAACTGACCGCTACTCCGACCGCTCCAGGTCGTGGTGTTGTCGTCGAATCGCGCCTGGACAAGGGCCGCGGCCCAGTGGCTACCATCCTGGTTCAGGACGGTACCCTGCGTCAGGGCGACATGGTCCTGTGCGGCTCCAACTATGGCCGCGTGCGTGCCATGCTCGACGAGAACGGCAAGCCTGTGAAGGAAGCTGGCCCGTCGATCCCGGTCGAGATCCTCGGTCTGGACGGTACGCCGGAAGCCGGTGACGAGCTGTCCGTGGTTGCCGACGAGAAGAAAGCCCGCGAAGTTGCCCTGTTCCGTCAAGGCAAGTACCGCGAGGTCAAGCTGGCCCGTGCTCACGCCGGCAAGCTGGAAAACATCTTCGAGACCATGGGTCAGGAAGAGAAGAAGACCCTCAACATCGTCCTCAAGACCGACGTGCGCGGTTCCCTGGAAGCACTGCAGGGTTCGCTCGGCGGCCTGGGCAACGACGAAGTTCAGGTTCGCGTGATCGGTGGCGGCGTCGGTGGTATCACCGAAAGCGACGCCAACCTGGCGCTGGCGTCCAACGCGGTGCTGTTCGGCTTCAACGTGCGTGCCGATGCCGGTGCGCGCAAGATCGTCGAGCAGGAAGGTCTGGATATGCGTTACTACAACGTGATCTACGACATCATCGAAGACGTCAAGAAAGCCCTGACCGGCATGCTCGGCAGCGATGTTCGCGAGAACATCCTGGGTGTCGCTGAAGTACGTGACGTGTTCCGTTCGCCGAAGTTCGGCGCCATCGCTGGCTGTATGGTCATCGAGGGTACCGTGTACCGCAACCGTCCGATCCGCGTACTGCGCGACGACGTGGTGATCTTCGAAGGCGAGCTGGAATCGCTGCGTCGCTTCAAGGACGACGCCTCCGAAGTGCGTTCGGGCATGGAGTGCGGTATTGGCGTCAAGAGCTACAACGACGTCAAGGTCGGCGACAAGATCGAAGTCTTCGAGAAAGTCCAGGTTGCTCGTACCCTTTAAGGGCGGGCATGGCGCCAACCCCCGTCGCAGGGCGGTGGGCGGCGCCTCAGAAGGCAGCGCCCGGTCAGGCTTCAGCTTGACCGGGCGTTTGCCGCTTTAAGTTACAGGTAGCAAGAATGGCCAAAGAATACAGCCGTACCCAACGTATCGGTGATCAGATGCAGCGCGAGCTGGCAGAACTGATCCGCCGTGAAGTCAAGGACCCACGCGTCGGTCTGGTGACCATCACCGCCGTGGACGTCAGCCGCGACCTCGGCCATGCCAAGGTCTTCATCACCGTCATGGGCGAAGAAACCCCTGACGCCGTGCAGCAGTCGCTCAAGGCACTGAACAGCGCCGCCAGCTTCCTGCGCCTGCACCTGGGCCGCTCGATGCAGCTGCGCAGCGTGCCGCAATTGCACTTCCACTTCGATGAAAGTGTCAGCCGTGGTGTACACCTGTCGGCACTTATCGAGCGTGCGGTGGCCGAAGACCGCCTGCACAAGGATACCGACGAGCTGGACACCAAGGAGTAAGCGGTGGCCCAGGTCAAACGTATCCGCCGCAACGTCAGCGGCATCATCCTGCTCGACAAGCCGCTGGGGTTCACCTCCAACGCTGCGCTGCAGAAAGTTCGCTGGTTGCTCAATGCCGAGAAAGCCGGGCATACCGGCAGCCTCGACCCGCTGGCCACTGGCGTGCTGCCACTGTGCTTCGGTGAAGCGACCAAGTTCTCGCAGTACCTGCTCGATTCCGACAAGGGTTACGAAACGGTCATGCAGCTGGGGCAGACTACCAGCACTGCGGACGCTGAAGGCGAAGTCCTGCAGACCCGCGAAGTGACCGTTGGTCGCGCCGACCTGGAAGCGGTTATCCCGCGTTTTCGGGGTGAAATCCTTCAAGTACCGCCGATGTACTCGGCGCTCAAGCGCGATGGCCAGCCGCTGTACAAACTGGCACGTGCAGGAGAGGTAGTGGAGCGCGAGGCGCGTTCTGTTACTATTGGTCGCTTGGAGTTGCTCGAGTGCGAAGGCACCCGTGCGCGACTGTCGGTCGGTTGCAGCAAAGGCACCTATATCCGCACCCTGGTGGAGGATATTGGTGAAGCCCTGGGCTGCGGCGCCTATGTCGCCGAGCTGCGCAGGACCCAGGCTGGGCCCTTCGTGCTGGCACAGACGGTCACCCTCGAGGAACTCGAGCAGGCCCACGCCGAAGGCGGCAACGAAGCGCTCGATCGCTTCCTGATGCCGTCCGACAGTGGGCTGCTGGACTGGCCGCTGGTCTGCCTGTCCGAGCACAGTTCGTTCTACTGGCTGCATGGCCAGGCAGTACGTGCACCGGATGCGCCGCAATTCGGCATGGTCCGGGTGCAGGATCACAATGGTCGCTTCATCGGTATCGGTGAAGTGAGCGAAGACGGGCGTATTGCGCCGCGTCGACTGATTCGGTCGGAATGACCGGAACCGCAGGTGGAGGCTTCGGCTGAAACCGGCGGGTACAAGGGTGGCTGTCAGTAGGCACGGTCACACCTTTTTTATTAATACAGGGTTTTGTCCCTGGCCTATTGGACCCCGGTAACGGGATCCGTTTAATCAGGAGTAGCCTCATGGCCCTCAGCGTTGAAGAAAAAGCTCAAATCGTTACCGACTTCCAGCAAGCTGCTGGCGACACTGGTAGCCCGGAAGTTCAGGTTGCTCTGCTGACCGCGAACATCAACAAGCTGCAAGGCCACTTCAAGGCCAACGGCAAAGACCACCACTCCCGTCGTGGCCTGATCCGTATGGTTAACCAGCGTCGTAAGCTGCTGGACTACCTGAAGGGCAAAGACACCACTCGTTACAGCGCCCTGATCGGTCGCCTGGGCCTGCGTCGCTAATAGCGGCCTGGTCAGTGGTGTGCATGGCGTGTCGCATGCTTCGGGAATGCTGCCTGGCAGCGTTTTCGTTGGACACGTCACGCGTATCTCCGAGGTTGGCAGCCTGGCAGTGCTGAGCGGATTTTCCGCTCGGCGCCAGGCTCCCAGCCTCGTGTTGTATCTGGACGGTCAATGGGGCCGATTCCCCGTTCTGCCCAAGAATTCGCAAGAAACCAGTTCCCCCAGAGCCACTGAAAAAGGTAGGAAACCGTGAACCCGGTAATCAAGAAATTCCAGTTCGGTCAATCGACCGTTACTCTCGAAACGGGCCGCATCGCCCGTCAGGCGACCGGCGCCGTGCTGGTGACCGTCGACAACGACGTGACCGTGCTGGTGACCGTGGTCGGCGCCAAGCAGGCAGACCCGGGCAAGGGCTTCTTCCCGCTGTCGGTCCACTACCAGGAAAAGACCTACGCCGCTGGCAAGATCCCTGGTGGCTTCTTCAAGCGTGAAGGCCGTCCTTCCGAGAAAGAGACCCTGACCTCGCGCCTGATCGACCGTCCGATCCGCCCGCTGTTCCCTGAAGGCTTCATGAATGAAGTCCAGGTCGTCTGCACCGTGGTTTCCACCAGCAAGAAGACCGATCCGGACATCGCTGCGATGATCGGTACCTCGGCTGCCCTGGCTATTTCCGGCATTCCGTTCGAAGGCCCGATCGGCGCTGCCCGCGTTGCTTTCCACGAAAGCACCGGCTACCTGCTGAACCCGACTTACGAGCAGCTGCAGGCTTCGAGCCTGGACATGGTCGTAGCCGGTACCGAATCCGCTGTACTGATGGTTGAATCGGAAGCCCAAGAGCTGACCGAAGACCAGATGCTGGGCGCCGTACTGTTCGCCCACGACGAATTCCAGTCGGTCATCCAGGCTGTCAAAGAGCTGGCTGCCGAAGCGGGCAAGCCGACCTGGGACTGGAAACCGGCCGTTGCCAACACCGAACTGTTCAACGCCATCCGCGCCGAATTCGGCGAGGGCGTTTCCCAGGGCTACACCATCACCGTCAAGGCCGACCGTTACGCGCGCCTGGGCGAACTGCGCGATCAGGCGATCGCCAAGTTCTCCGGTGAAGAAGGTCAGCCTTCGGCTGCTGAAGTCAAAGAAATCTTCGGCGAAATCGAATACCGCACCGTTCGCGAAAACATCGTCAACGGCAAGCCACGTATCGATGGTCGTGACACCAAGACCGTTCGTCCGCTGAACATCGAAGTTGGTGTTCTGCCGAAGACTCACGGTTCGGCCCTGTTCACCCGTGGCGAAACCCAGGCCCTGGTCGTCGCGACCCTGGGTACTGCCCGTGACGCCCAGCTGCTGGACACCCTCGAAGGCGAGAAGAAAGACCCCTTCATGCTGCACTACAACTTCCCACCGTTCTCGGTAGGCGAGTGTGGTCGCATGGGCGGTGCTGGCCGTCGTGAAATCGGTCACGGTCGTCTGGCCCGCCGTTCGGTTCAGGCCATGCTGCCTGCTGCCGACGTGTTCCCGTACACCATCCGTGTAGTGTCGGAAATCACCGAGTCCAACGGTTCCAGCTCCATGGCTTCGGTTTGCGGTGCATCCCTGGCCCTGATGGACGCCGGTGTACCGATGAAGGCACCGGTTGCCGGTATCGCCATGGGTCTGGTCAAGGAAGGCGAGAAGTTCGCAGTCCTGACCGACATTCTGGGTGACGAAGACCACCTGGGCGACATGGACTTCAAGGTAGCCGGTACCGCCAAAGGCGTCACCGCGCTGCAGATGGACATCAAGATCAACGGCATCACCGAAGAGATCATGGAAATCGCCCTGGGCCAGGCCCTGGAAGCGCGCCTGAACATCCTCGGCCAGATGAACCAGATCATTGGTCAGTCGCGTACCGAGCTGTCGGCCAACGCACCGACCATGATCGCGATGAAGATCGACACCGACAAGATCCGTGACGTCATCGGTAAAGGTGGCGCCACCATCCGCGGCATCTGCGAAGAAACCAAGGCCTCGATCGACATCGAAGACGATGGCTCGATCAAGATCTTCGGCGAAACCAAGGAAGCGGCCGAGGCAGCTCGCCAGCGCATCCTGGGTATCACCGCCGAGGCCGAGATCGGCAAGATCTACGTGGGCAAGGTCGAGCGCATCGTCGACTTCGGCGCCTTCGTCAACATCCTGCCTGGCAAGGACGGTCTGGTGCACATCTCCATGCTGAGCGACGCTCGCGTAGAGAAAGTGACCGACGTGTTGAAAGAAGGTCAGGAAGTCGAAGTACTGGTACTGGACGTGGACAACCGCGGCCGTATCAAGCTGTCGATCAAGGACGTTGCCGCAGCCAAGGCTTCGGGCGTCTAAGCGACTGACACGCAGTGAAAAAGGGCCCTTCGGGGCCCTTTTTTATTGGCCCTGCGGAACCTTTTGCGCACTTGCATCTTGCATGCAGGTTTACCGCGCGGATTGCAAAATGCACGACCAAGGACTTTGGCTGAATCAGCTAAGTCATTGATTTATAAGAAAACAAGCGAGGCGGAAAAGCTGGCACACGGCGTGCAACTACACTCTTACCTGCCGCCACGAGACACGGCGCAGACCTTTCGAATAACAGGAGTGACCCACATGAAGAAGTTCGCCATTGCTGCCGCTACTGCTACCGCTCTGACCCTGACCATGGCTAACGCGGCTTTCGCCCAGCAGTCCACCCAGGCCCCGATGACACTGGCAGCCGGTGAGATGACCGAAGCCAAGGAAGCGACCTCCGACACCTGGATCACCACCAAGGTTAAATCGGACCTGATGACTGAAAAAGGCATCCCAGGTACTGACATCAAGGTCGAGACCAACAAAGGCGTGGTTTCGCTCTCTTCGGATACTGCCGTTACCAAGTCTCAAAAAGAGACCGCGGTTGCGATCACCAAGAAGATCAAAGGTGTTCAGGCCGTTTCGGCTGACGGCCTGAAAACCGAATAAGGGATGTCCCGTCGGCCAAAAGGATTTGGCCACCACTTCAAAAAAGCCCCGGCCTTGGCCGGGGCTTTTTCATCAAGCTCAATTCACCGGGTTACGCGCTATCACATCACTTTCGAAGCATTCCTGCTCAAGTATCAGGGGTTCGACCAATGGTCGGCTGTCGCGAAAGTGCGCCGTGTGGGTATGCGCTTCATAGGCCTCATCGTCGCGGTAGATCTCGTAAAGGTAGATCACATCGGCATCAACCCGGTCCTGGCAAACATCGAACACCAGGCAACCGGGCTCGCTGGCCACCGAGGCCGCGGCATTGACGTTGATTGCAGCAAGAAAGGCTTCGGCGCAGCCGGGTTTCACGCGAGTCTTGATGAACAGGCTGTACACAAGTGGCTCCTTTTGTTTTAAATTCAGTTTTGAATTGTATACAAAAATGGAGCCGCGCCAATGTCCGAATTACCTGCACGCCCGGGTCGCCTAAACGGCCTGCGTCATATCGCCTTGCTGGTGCCCAACTTGGAGGAGTGCGAGCGCTTCTATGTCGATGTACTGGGCATGGAGGTGCTGAACCGGGCCAACGAGGATCTGGTGTACCTGACTTGCGGCAACGACAACCTGTCGCTGGGGCGGGGTGCGGGGGCGGCCAATGGGCTGCAGACCCTGGACCATTATGGGTTCATCGTCGACAGCGTCGAGGAGCTGGAGGCTTGGTATCAGTACTTCAAGGCGCATGGGGTGACCCTGCTAGATCGTCCCTTCAACCATGGTGATGGGGCGCGCAGCTTCCATTTGCTGGACCCTGCCGGGAACAAGGTGCAGCCCTTGTATCATCCGGCGGTGTCGGGGCAGCGCCTGGTCTGAAATTGTCAGCGACCCTATCGCCGGGGGGGGGGGGGGGGGGGGGGGGGCGCGGCGGGGGGGGGGGGGGGGGGGGGGGGGTGTGTGGGGGGGGGGGGGGGGGGGGGGGGGGGCCGCG
>NZ_JBIVIC010000014.1:108725-146185 GCF_044749545.1 Pseudomonas sp. NPDC089396
TGTTTTGGGGTTTTTTGGGGTTTTCCGGCGCCACTGGGCCCCCCAACTAAACAAAATTTTTTTTTTGGGGGGGGGGGGGGGGGGGCGCGCCGGGCCCCCCGGCGATAGGGCCGCAGCAGACGTTTGCGGTCACTCGGCATCCAGATGCATCGGGGTAATCACCCGACCATCCGTTTCAGCCTGCCCCAGGCTGGTGTCGATGAAGTACACCCGGTCATCCTCCAGCTTGCCCTTGTCGACCAGGTAATCCTTGATGCTGCTGGCCCGCTCCTGACCCAAGGTGCGCAGCAGGGCCGCACTTTCCGCCCATGACTTGATCACCGCCTCGCGTAGCTTGGTGGTGCGCTCGTCACGACTGAGCTGTTGCCATTCGGCAGGGGGCTGCTGCTTCAGGCGATTACGGTAGATACCTTCGAGCATCGCCGGCTTGTCACTGTCGTCGACCACCAGCATCGAGGCGTTGGCTGGCACCTTGTCGCCACGGCGTTGCAGGATCTTGTACCAGGTCGCCTGGTACTCGCGCTCCAGGCGCTGCTGCGCGATCAGCGGGCCATCGCTGCTCTGGGCACTGGTGCCTTCGATCTCCAGGCGCAGCTCAGGGCGTTCCTTGAGGGCCGAGGCCAGCTTGTCCAGGGCCGACTTCGCATCGCCGCTCAGTTCACTGGACCCAGGGGCGAAGGCTACATTGCCAAGGTCTTCCGAGCCACCACCGGTAATCAGCCCACCGATGAACTTGAACGGCGCCTGGGCCGCGCGAAGCACCAGGTTGCGCAGCGTCTGCCAGACAATCGGCATGACGCTGAACTGCGGGTTGTTGAGGTCACCGGATACCGGCAGTTCGATCGAGATCTTGCCTTCGGTGTCCTTGAGAAGCGCTACCGCCAGGCGGATAGGCAGGTCCACTGCATCCGGGCTGTCGACCTTCTCGCCCAGTTGCAATTGCTCAACCACGACCTTGTTCTCGGCCTGGAGCTGGCCGTTGGTGATCTTGTAGTGGAGATCGAGGTTCAGACGGCCCTTGCGGATACGAAAGCCCGCGAACTTACCGGAGTAGGGCGTCAACGTGGTCAGTTCGACGCGCTTGAAGCTGGTGGCGATATCCAGGCTGGCCAGCGGGTTGAACGGGTTCAACGCGCCCTTGATGGTGACCGGCGCGTAACGGTCGACCTTGCCCTTGACGTCCACCTTGGCCGGCGCCGGCTTGCGGTTGTCGATGGTGCCGATCTGGCCATTGAGCTGCTGCACGGCGGTGGCGAAGTTGGGGGTCAGGGTGAGGTCGGCAAAATTGGCAGAGCCATCGTTGATGTTGATCTGGCCAATACGCACGCCCAACGGCTTGCTCGCCGGCGCGCTGGCAGCTTTGGTCTTGCCGGAGGAGGCGCCGGCGGGCTGCGGAATCAGCAAGTCATCGACGTTGGTGGTGCGGTCTTCGTTGATGATGAAGCGGGCATACGGCTGTAGCAGGGTCACCTTGTCGATCGAAACGGCATCGCCGTGCACGTAGGACAGGCCGTCGACATTCAGCTGCTGCCATTTGACGAAGTCGCGGTCCTTGATGGTGTCCAGGGTGTGCAACTGGTTGACCTGGGCCTTGCCGGCCACGGTGAAGGCCAAGGGCTCGGTGCTCTTGAGGTCGACCTTGAGATCACTGGCGAGCATGCCGCTGCGCAGCTCCAGGCGAATGAACGGGCTGAGGTAGGCCTGGGCGATGCGCAAGTCGATATCGCGGGTGCTGACATCCAGCTTGGCCGTCACCGGTGCCAGGTTCACCTGGCCTGCGGCTTGCAGTTTGCCCTGCTTGCCGATACCGGTGTCGAGCTTGAGGGTGAAGGGCGACTGGTTGAGGCTGTCGAAGCCCTGCAGGTCGACGTTCAACGGCCCTACGTCCAGCGCTACTGGCTCCTTCTGGCTGCGGTCGGCCAGGTGCACCTGATAATTGCGCAGCTGCACGTCCTGCAGCAGTACCTGCCACGGTTTGCTCGGTTCCTTGGCGGCCTGCTCTTCAGGGGTAGGCTCGGCAGCGGCCGGTTCGGCCTTTTCCTTGGGCGTAGCCTTGGCCGGTTGGCTGGCGAACAGCTTCTGCCAGTCGAGCTGGCCGTCTTGTTCGAGGGCGGCCCAAGTCTCCAGTTTCTCGCTGCGGACCTTGCCCACGGTGACCAGTTGCTTGCCCAGGTCGATGGAGGTTTCGCTCACATCCAGGCTGGCCAGGCGCACCAGTGGGCGGCCATCCGGTGCCTTGATGGCGAACGGCGCGATTCGCATGGAGGTGTTGTCCAGCAGCAGCTCGGTGGTCTTGGACAGGTTGAGCTTGTAATGGGTGTCGAGGTGGAACACGCCGTCTTCCAGCACCAGCGGCACGGCGTCGCGCACATAGGGCCAGAACAGTTTCATCTTGCCATCGGTGATCTTCAGGGTGCCTTCCGAGGCGATCGGCGCCAGGCTCAAGGTGCCGCTCCAGTCCACGCGCCCGCCGTTCGGCCCGCGCGCCACCAGGGTCATGTCGGCGTTGTCGTCGGGCAGGGTGCTGAGGTTCTTCAGCTCCAGGTTCATGTCGTCGTAGATGAACTCGATCGGCTCGCTCGGGCGCTGATCGGCAAAGTGCAGGTAGCCGCCGCTCAGTTTGATGCTGCCGATACGCAGCGGGAACGGATCACTGGGCGGCTGCTCGGCTTGCGGCTCGCTGGCAGGCAGCTTGAACAACTGGGTCAGGTTGAGCGTGCCGTCCTTGGCGAACAGCACCTCATTGCGCGGCTTGTCGAGCTCCACGGCCTGCAGGTGCAGGGCGCCTTTCCACAGGCTGTCGAGCGCGAGGTTGGCGTACAGCCGTGCGAAACCGACTTGCTCCTTGCCGGGCTCGCCGATCTGCAGGCCCCACAAGGTCAGCTCGAGGCTGAACGGGTTGAATTCGATACGTTCCAGCTTGGAAGGCACGGTGGCGTATTGCGCCAACTGCTGGTTGGCGATGCGCAGGCCGACACCGGGGAGAATCAGGAAACCAAGCAAGCTGTAGAGGGCCACGAGAGCCAGCACGGCGCCGAGGGCGCGAGTCAATCCTTTGTACATGTGTGCATCGTCTGTCAAAGCAGGAATGCTTGGAGTATGGCACGTTAAATCGGTTCCGCTGATGCGACCAATTCCCTCACTCGATGCCCATGCGCCGCCTGGCCCGATGCGCCGAGCCATCGCGCATCGCCCAGCGCAGCACGGGCGCCGTGCGCTTCAAGCCCAGGCGAATCATGCGCCGCTGCAACGGCCCGTGCTGCAGGCCGAGCATGGCCTGGGCCCAATCCGGCAACAGATCGATCCCGGCGTGCAGCATCAGCTTGCCCACAGGTTGGGCGAGGCGGCTAGGGGCGGGGGCCTGGAGCAGGATGTCGAGCACTTCCAAACTACGGTGATCGCAGTGCAGGTGTGCACGCATGTGTCGCAGGTAGTCGTCGACCTGCTGGCATGAGCGCGGTACGTCACGCGCGCCAAGGCGCTCGGCGATCAGCGCGATTTCGGCGTAGTAAGCGTCCTGATCGGCGCGTGACAGCAGAGGGTCGCGATAACGCAAATGGGCGGCGAGGAAGCTGCTGACTTCGGCCACATGCACCCAGGTCAGCAAGTCCGGGTCGCTGGCGGCATAGGGCCGGCCATCGGGCGCGGTACCGGTGACCTGCAGGTGGATGGTGCGTACCTTGTCGATCAGCCAGTTGGCATCGCGGGTCGAGCCGAAGGTGGTGCCGGAGATGAACTGGCTGGTGCGGCGCAGGCGGCCCAACAAGTCTTCGCGGAAATTGGAATGGTCCCATACACCGGCCAGGGCGAGTGGGTGCAGCAACTGCAGCAGCAAAGCGCTGATGCCTCCGACCAGCATGCTCGGAAAATCGCCGTGCACTCGCCAGCTGAGGCTGTGCGGGCCGAACAGCCCCGGGTCGCCTTTGGGCGACTCCAGGTCGAGCTGGCCGAGGGCCAGCCCGGTAAGGCTCATGACCTGGGTTTCGATGCGGCGACGTAAGACTTCCATGGCGACCTGTGGTTCAGGGCGGCCACGGACGGTGGCCGCCAGCTATTGATTGAGGCGTGTGTCGATCAACCCCTGGACCACGCTCGGATCGGCCAGGGTCGAGGTATCGCCCAGGTTGTCCAACTCGTTGCAGGCGATTTTGCGCAGTATACGCCGCATGATCTTGCCCGAGCGTGTCTTGGGCAAGGCCGGGGCCCACTGGATCAGCTCAGGCTTGGCGAAGCTGCCGATTTCCTTGCTGACCAGTGCCAGTAGCTCGGCCTTGAGCGCATCGTCCGGGGTAACACCGTTCATCGGGGTAACGAAGGCATAGACGCCCTGACCCTTGAGATCATGTGGATAACCGACCACGGCCGCTTCGGCGACACTGTCATGCAGCACCAGTGCGCTTTCCACTTCCGCGGTGCCAATGCGGTGGCCGGAAACGTTGATCACATCATCGATGCGGCCGGTGATCCAGTAGTCGCCATCAGCGTCGCGGCGAGCGCCGTCGCCGGTGAAGTAGTAGCCGGGCAGGGGTTTGAAATAGGTGTCGACCATGCGCTGGTGGTCACCATAGACGCTGCGGATCTGCCCTGGCCAGCTGGCCTTGATCGCCAGCAGGCCGGCCCCTGGACCTTCGATCAACTTGCCTTGGTCGTCCAGCAGCACCGGTTGCACGCCGAACATGGGCTGGGTGGCACAGCCGGGCTTGAGGTTCTGTGCGCCGGGCAGCGGCGTGAGCATGATGCCGCCGGTCTCGGTCTGCCACCAGGTGTCGACGATGGGGCAGCGTTTTTGCCCGACCTCTTCGAAGTACCACTCCCAAGCCTCGGGGTTGATCGGTTCGCCGACGCTGCCGAGCAGGCGCAGGCTCTTGCGCGAGGTGCTCTGCAGCGGCTTGGAGCCCTCGCGCATCAGCGCGCGCAGGGCGGTGGGCGCGGTGTAGAAGATGTTCACCTGGTGCTTGTCCACCACCTGCCAGAAGCGCGACGTGTCGGGGTAGTTGGGCACGCCTTCGAACATCAGCGAGATCGCACCATTGGCCAGCGGGCCGTAGACGATGTAGCTGTGGCCCGTGACCCAGCCGACGTCGGCGGTGCACCAGAACACCTCGCCGTCGCGGTAGTCGAATACCACCTTGAAGGTCAGCGTCGCTTGCAGCAGGTAGCCAGCGGTGGTGTGCAGCACGCCCTTGGGCTTGCCGGTGCTGCCTGAGGTATAGAGGATGAACAGCGGGTCTTCAGCGTCCATCGGCTCCACTGGGCACTCGTCACCGGCGTTCTCGGTAGCCTGGTGATACCAGAGGTCGCGGCCCTCGCTCCAGGCGACCTCGCCGCCGGTACGGCGCACCACCAGCACGCTGTTGACCGCAGGGCAACTGGCCAGGGCCTTGTCGACGTTCTGCTTGAGCGGGATGCGCTTGCCGCCACGCACGCCCTCATCGGCGGTGATCACGGTGCGGCAGTCGGCATCGAGAATGCGGTCGCGCAGGGCGTCCGGGGAGAAGCCGCCGAACACCACCGAGTGGATGGCGCCGATGCGTGTGCAGGCGAGCATGGCATAGGCGGCCTCGGGGACCATCGGCATGTAGATGCATACCCGGTCACCTTTTTTTACCCCGCGTGCCTTGAGGGCATTGGCCAGGCGGCACACCTGGCGGTGCAGTTCGCGGTAGGTGATGGCCTTGGCGTCCTTGGGGTCGTCGCCTTCCCACAGCAGGGCGGTCTGTTCGCTGCGCTGGGCCAGGTGGCGGTCGATGCAGTTATAGCTGACATTCAGTTGGCCGCCGTCGAACCAGCGGGCTTTGCCGGTCTTCAGGTCGCATTGCTGCACGCTGGACCAGGGTTTGATCCAGTCCAGGCGCTTGGCTTGCTCGGCCCAGAATTTGTCGGGGTCTTCGATCGACTCGCGGTAGAGGCGGCGGTAGTCGTCGGGGGAAAGGGTGGAGGACTGGCTGACGGCCAGGGCCTCGGGGTAGTTGCGGATATCGAACATGGCGGGTGGTCCTTGCGCTTGTCGGGGGCGATAGGGGCCTACAGGATCAACCGCGGTGACGGCCGCGGAAGTAGTTGATCAGGCCTTGGGTCGAGCCATCTTCGGCGCTGTCTTCAAGGCTACCCACCAAGCGTTGGTAGACACCCTTGCCCAGCTCCTTGCCCAACTCCACGCCCCACTGGTCGAAGGCGTTGATACCCCAGATCACGCTCTGCACGAATACCTTGTGCTCATACATCGCCACCAGTGCGCCCAGACGGCGGGGGCTGATGCGTTCGACCACCAGGGTGTTGCTCGGGCGGTTACCCGGAATCACCTTGTGCGGCGCAAGCTTTTCGATATCGGCTTCGTTCAGGCCCTTCTGGCGCAGCTCGGTCTCGGCTTCCTCGCGGGTCTTGCCGAGCATCAGCGCCTGGCTCTGCGACAAGCAGTTGGCGTACAGCCACTGATGGTGGTCGGAGACCGGGTTGAAGCTGACCACCGGAACGATGAAGTCCGCCGGAATCAGCTGGGTGCCTTGGTGCAGCAACTGGTGGTAGGCATGTTGGCCGTTGCAGCCGACGCCACCCCAGATCACAGGGCCGGTGTCGGTCTTCACGGGTGAACCATCCTGCAGCACGCTCTTGCCGTTGGACTCCATATCCAGCTGTTGCAAGTGCTTGGTAATGTTACGCAGATAATGGTCGTAGGGCAGGATCGCGTGACTCCGGGCGCCCCAGAAGTTGCCGTACCAGACGCCCAGCAGGGCCAGCAGCACCGGCATGTTCTTGTCGAACGGCGCGGTCTGGAAGTGCTGGTCCATGGTGTAGGCACCCGACAGCAGTTCCTTGAAGTTCGCGGTGCCGATGGCCAGTGCGATCGGCAGGCCGATCGCCGACCACAGCGAGTAGCGCCCACCCACCCAGTCCCACATCGGGAAGATGTTTTCTTCGCGGATGCCGAAGGCCATGGCGGCGGCCTTGTTGCTCGATACCGCGATGAAGTGGCGATACAGCTCGGCTTCCGAGCCGCCCTGGGCCAGGTACCAGTGGCGTGCGGCCATGGCGTTCTTCAGGGTCTCGAGGGTGTTGAACGATTTCGACGAGACGATGAACAGGGTGGTTTCGGCTCGCAGGTTGGCCGACAGCTCATGGAATTCGCTGCCGTCGATGTTCGCCAGGTAATGGCAGCGTACGCCACGCTGGGCATAGGGCAGCAGAGCTTCGGAAACCAGTTCGGGGCCGAGGAACGAGCCGCCGATGCCGATGTTGACCACGTCGGTGATCGGCTTTTCGCTGTAGCCGCGCCACAGGCCGTCATGAATACGCCCCACCAGCTCGGTGATCTGGTTGAGCACCTTGTGCACGTCCGGCATCACGTTCACGCCGTTGACGCTGAGCTTGTCGCCCACCGGGCGGCGCAGGGCCGTGTGCAGGACCGGGCGGCCTTCTGAGGCGTTGATGATCTCGCCGCTGAACATCGACTTGATCGCATCCTGCAGGCCGACTTCTTCGGCCAGCTTGACCAGCAGCTCGCGGCTTTCGTCGGTGATCAGGTTTTTTGAGTAATCGAGGAACAGGCCGCAACAGCTCAGGGAGAACTGTTCGAAGCGTTTTTCGTCGGCGGCGAACGCTTCACGCATGCTGAAGTCTTGCATGGCGTCGCGGTGTTGCTGGAGTGCCTGCCAGGCAGGCAGGGCCGTAACATCTTGGGGTGTACGGTAATACGCCATTGAGCAGAATTCCTTGATGCGTGGTGGGGCTTGGACAGGGCAGTCGATGCCGGGTTCAGGCTGGCCATCATTATAGGCAAAGGTCACGCACAGGGAATGGGGGGCGCGGGGGATTTGAGAGGGGGGGGGCGCCACGGCGCCCCCATCGCCGGCAAGCCGGCTCCCACAGGTACACCACTGTTCTCGAGAACGGCGCAAACCTGTGTGGGAGCCGGCTTGCCGGCGATTGGGCTGCAAAGCAGCCCCAAGCCGTTAAGCGGTCTTCTCTTCCAGATGCAGGTACAGGTTGTCGATCAACCGAGTGTTACCCAGGTAGGCAGCGGCCAGTATCACCAGGTCACGGTCGCCAAACGTGGCCGGGCGCAAGGTCACGGCATGGCGTACTTCCAGATAATCCGGACGCAGGCCTGCAGCGATCAGCTGTGCCTTGCTCTCCTCGACCAGCGCCGGGAAATCGACCTGACCACGGGCGATGGCCTCGCCGAGCTGTTTCAAGGTGCGATACACCACAGGGGCCGTGGTCCGCTGCTCAGGCGTGAGGTAACCATTGCGCGACGACAGCGCCAAACCGTCCTCGGCGCGCACGGTGGGCTCGCCGATGATCTGGATGGGCATGTTCAGGTCACGCACCATGGCGCGGATCACGGCTAGCTGCTGGTAGTCTTTCTCGCCGAACACGGCAAGGTCGGGCTGCACCATGTTGAACAGCTTGCTGACCACCGTGGCCACACCCTCGAAATGCCCTGGGCGGCTGGCGCCACACAGGCCTTCGGACAGGTTCGGCACGCTGACACGCGTCTGCACGCTCATGCCATCGGGATACATCTCTTCGACAGTGGGTGCGAACAGCAAGTGGCAGCCGGCATCCAGTAGGCGTTGCTGGTCGGCGGCGAGGGTGCGTGGGTACTTGTCCAGGTCTTCGTTGGCGCCAAATTGCAGCGGGTTGACGAAGATGCTCGCCACGACGAAGTCGGCACGCTGGGCGGCCTTGGTCACCAGGGCGGCATGACCGCTGTGCAGGTTACCCATGGTCGGCACGAAGCCGATCCGCTTGCCTTCGCCGCGGGCACGGGCGATGGCGGCGCGCAGTTCGCGGACGGTCTTGACTGTATTCATGCGCTGAACCCGTGTTCGCTGCCTGGGAAGCTGACCTCTTTTACCGCCGTGACGTAGGCGGTGAGGGCGCTTTGGATATCGGGCTGACCAACCATGAAGTTCTTGACGAATTTCGGCACCCGTCCGCTTAGCGACAAGCCGAGCATGTCGTGCAGGACCAGCACCTGGCCATCGGTGGCGCTGCCGGCGCCGATGCCGATTACTGGGATGCTCACCGCCTGGGTGATTTCCGCGGCCAGTTCGCTGGGCACGCATTCGAGCAGCAGCATGGCCGCGCCCGCCTGCTCCAGGGCGATGGCATCGGCACGCATCTGGCGCGCTTGCGCTTCATGGCGTCCTTGGACCTTGTAGCCGCCAAGGACGTTGACCGTCTGTGGGGTCAGGCCCATGTGCGCGCACACCGGCACGCCGCGTTCGGCCAGCAGGCGAATGGTTTCGGCCAGCCAGGCGGCGCCTTCGAGCTTGATCATGTGGGCGCCGGCCTGCATCAAGGTGGCGCAATTGGCGAAGGCCTGCTCAGGCGTGGCATGGGCCATGAAGGGCAGGTCGGCGAGGATCAGCGCACCGTCGTTGCCGCGTTTCACGCAGGCAGTGTGGTAGGCCATCTCGGCGGTGGTGACGGGCAGTGTGCTGTCATGGCCTTGCAGGACCATTCCCAGGGAGTCGCCCACCAGCAACACTTCGACGCCAGCCTGGCTGGCGACCTTGGCGAAGGTCGCGTCGTAGCAGGTCAGCATGGTGATCTTTTCACCCTTGGCCTTGAGGCCGTGCAGGGTGGTCAGGGTTACTTCAGGCATGTAGGAAAATCCTCGTTCAGGCGCTGTGAAAAACGACTGCAAACAACGCGTGTAGTCATCTTCCGGAGCGGCACATCATCGCGTGTGATGTTCGGTTACAGGTCCGTCCGGGCCTAAATACGGGTGTGCGGCACTTTGGCGTCACACGGGACGCCTATAGTCGTGAGCGAGGTGGGGGAAGTCAATGACCCTGTTACCGCATTGTTACTATCAGGGTGTTACTGGCGTTACTTCAAGCCCGAGCGCCCGTATTACAGGCGCTCCAGGCCGACGTACGGGCAGGCTGAGAGCAATTGGGCGAGGGCGCGGCCATCGGCCAGCTGGAAGTCTTCCGGTACCAGTTCGGCCAGCGGGTACAGCACGAAGGGGCGGGCGTGCATGTGGTAGTGCGGCACTTGCAGGCGCGGCACGTCGATGACCTGGTCGCCGTACAGCAGGATATCCAGGTCCAGCGTGCGCGGCCCCCAGCGCTCTTTGCGCACGCGGCCCTGGCCATGCTCGATGGCCTGCAGGGCGTCTAGCAGGGCCAGCGGATCGAGCGAAGTATCCAGCGCGGCGACAGCGTTGGTATAACGCGGCTGGCCGGGCAGCAGCGATTCGCTGGTGTACAGGGCCGAAGCCGCCGCCAGGCGGGTGTCGTCCAGCTGGTCCAGCGCCTGCAGGGCATTGCGCAGTTGTTCGGCCGGGGCATCCAGGTTGCTGCCCAAGCCGACATAGGCCCGCGTGTTCACTCGAACGCCTCGTCACCGCCGCGTTTGCGCTTGCTACCGCTGCGCTTGCGTTTGCGCGGGCCGGCGGCGGAGCCTTCATCACGGCTGCCCAGCTCGCGGATCATGTCGCGGCGCTGGCTGTCGTTGGCGTCCTGGTAGTCGGTCCACCACTGGCCGAGCTCTTCGGTTTCCTCACCGGCGCTTTCACGCAGCAGCAGGAAGTCATAACCGGCGCGGAAACGTGGGTTGTCCAGCAGCAGGTCGGCACGCTTGCCGCTGCGCCGTGGCAGGCGCTCCTGCATGTCCCAGATTTCGCGAATCGGCAACGTGAAACGCTTGGGAATGGCGATGCGCGCGCATTGTTCGGCGATCAGGTCGTGGGCAGCACCGTTCATGGCCGGAATCGGTGGCACGCCTTGGTTCTGCAGGTGCAGCACGCGGCTTGGCAGGGCTGGCCAGAGCAAGGCGGCGAAGAGGAAGGCCGGTGTTACCGGCTTGCCTTGCTTGACGCGCAGGTCGGTGTTGTTCAGCGCCTGGCTGATCAGGGTGTGGGTGTAGGTCGGGCGTTCTTCCAGGGCATGGGCACTGGCCGGGAACAACGGCTCGAACAACTCCAGGTCGACCAGCATTTCGAAGGCGATCGCGCCTTGGCCGGAGAGGAACAGCTTGAGGCATTCCTCGAACAACCGCGCAGGCGGGATCTCGCGCAGCATCGGGGCCAGTTCGCGGATCGGCTTGAAGGTGTGCTTCTCGATACCAAAGTCGAGCTTGGCCGCGAAACGCACCGCGCGCAGCATGCGCACCGGGTCTTCCTGGTAACGGTGGGTCGGGTCGCCGATCAGGCGCAACAAGCGGTTGCGGATATCGTGTACGCCGTTGGCGTAATCGAGCACGCGCTCGCTGACCGGGTCGTAGTACAGGGCGTTGATGGTGAAGTCGCGGCGCTGCGCGTCTTCTTCCAGGCTGCCGTAGACGTTGTCCCGCAGGATGCGGCCGCTGGCATTGTGCGACGAACGGTGGCTGTCGCCCTGGTCGTCTTCCGAGTGATGGGCGCGGAAGGTGGCGACTTCGATGATCTCACGGCCGAAATGCACGTGGACCAACTTGAAGCGCCGGCCAATGATGCGCGCATTACGGAATTCGGCGCGAACCTGTTCGGGGGTGGCGCTCGTGGCGACGTCGAAGTCCTTGGGCGTGATGCCCAGCATCAGGTCGCGGACACAGCCACCGACCAGGTAAGCCTGGTAGCCCGCACTCTGCAGGCGCTCGACGATGTTCACCGCGTGGCGGCTGAACTGGTGGCGCTGCAGCGAATGTTGGCTCTTGTTAATCACCTCAGGCGTGGTGCGCTTGTGGTGCTGGCCCGGTACGGGAGGGCGGAAAGACTGGAACAGCTTCTTCAGCATGGGATGCACTGTGTGAAGGAATGTTCGGCCAAGAATAGGAGAATGGCCGCATGATGGGCGGGGATTCTAGCATTTACTCGGGGAATGGTGTAGGCGGTCGCAGGTTGGCCTGCTGGAAGGGAGAAACGACAAGGGGAGCCTAAGCTCCCCAAGAAGTCGTTGCGTGCTCTTATTGTTTTTTTACTGGGCTTCTTGTTTTTGTTGAGTGCCCTGTCCACAAAACGCAAAGCTTGTGGACGACCCCCAATACGGGGGTAAAGAGCAAACGGATTGCTTTGGCCGCTGATGTCACGTTGACCTTTCGGTCCAACCAGTTCAGGCGCTGCTTTTTAGTGCAGTTTTTGTTGTTCTCTGCCTGGTCGTGGGGCAAGCCCCAAACACGCATCCTCTCCAAAAGAATCAGTTAGCTGCGCCTCCGCCGTCTTGTTTTTATTGTGCGTGAGCCGTTTCGTCTTGTTCTTATTCTGAGTTGCTGTGCTTGTTATTGTTCTTGTACCAGACATATAGCAGGTGCCGTGCCAACTTTTGGAAACTCAATGAAATCAAGGGTTTGAGCGGAATGAGGGAGGCGAGGCGGGCCAGAAATGTCGAAATTTCGTTACCGTATGCCTCGGGGACTGTTACGCCGAGAAGGGTGGGTAACAGATTTTTGCGGGAACTGATGTGTTACTGAGGGGGTGGGGTGTGGCCACCGACCTCATCGCCGGCAAGCCGGCTCCCACAGGAAGAGGGTGGTCTAACTGTGGGAGCCGGCTTGCCGGCGATGAGGCCTGAGAGGCCACAGCGAGATCACTCGCTGGTGGCGTTGCTCTTGCGGCGCGGAATGCCCAAGCGCTGGCGACGCTCCCACAGGCACTTGCGGCTGACCCCAAGCTTGCGGGCCAGCTCGGTCTCGGTCATGTGATCCTGATGTTCGAGTACGAAATGCTGGAAGTAATCTTCCAGCGACAGGTCCTCGGTCGGCTCATGGCTGGCGCTGTTGGCGCTGGCGCCGGTTGTGACCATGGCATTGTCGAGCAGATCGTCGTCCTCGAGATCGCTCAACTCGATGTCGATACCCAACAGTTCGGCGGAAATTTCCGCGCTCTCGCTCAGGATCACCGCACGCTCGACAGCGTTTTCCAGTTCACGCACGTTGCCGGGCCAGCTGTAGTGACGAATAGCTTGTTCGGCTTCTGCCGAGAAGTGCAGGTCGTCGCGGCCGATGCGTGCGCTCTGGCGAGCGAGGAAGGCATTGGCGATTTCGTTGACGTCGCTGCCGCGCTCGCGCAAGGCAGGCAGCTTCAGGGCAATCACATGCAGGCGGTAGTAAAGGTCTTCGCGGAACTGCCCGGCCTTGGCCAGGTTCTTCAAGTCGCGGTGGGTCGCGGCGATCAGGCGCACATCGACCTTTTGCGACTGAACCGAACCGACGCGGCGGATTTCGCCTTCCTGCAGCACGCGCAGCAAGCGCGCCTGGGCCTCCAGCGGCAATTCGCCGATCTCGTCGAGGAACAGCGTACCGCCATCAGCGGCTTCCACCAGGCCAGCACGCCCGGCGCTGGCGCCGGTGAACGCACCTTTCTCGTGGCCGAACAGTTCCGACTCGATCAGGGTTTCGGGAATGGCCGCACAGTTCACCGAGATCATCGGTGCCTTGGCCCGCCGCGACAGGTTGTGCAGGGCGCGGGCGACCAGCTCCTTGCCGGTGCCGGACTCACCCTGGATCAGCACGTTGGAATCGGTGGGCGCCACCTTGCGGATCTTGCTGTACATGTCCTGCATCGGCGGGCAAGAACCGATGATGCCGATCTCGCCATTGGCCGCTGCCGGGCTGGCCTTATCGGCCGGCGTACCCTTGCCATTGGCACGTGGTTCGGCGGCCGGGGTGGGCGCGGGAGCGTTCTGTCGGTCGCGCAGGATGCGTGCCACGGCCTGGAGCATTTCATCGTGGTCGAAGGGTTTGGCGATGTAGTCCACCGCGCCCATCTTCATCGAGTCCACCGCCGAGCGCAGGCTGGCGTAGCTGGTCATGATCAGTACCGGCGTGCCCTGGCCGAGCTTGATCAGCTCGGTGCCCGGGGCGCCAGGCAGGCGCAGGTCACTGACGATCAGGTCGAAGGTGGCAATGCTGAAGCGTTCCTGGGCTTCCTGAACCGAGCCGGCTTCGCTGACCTGGTACTGGTTCCGTTCAAGCAGACGACGCAAGGCCGAGCGGATGATGGTTTCGTCTTCGACGATCAGAATGTGCGGCATTGATTCAATTCTCTCGACGGTCTCGAATTTCTGGGGACGTCGCTACGACATGCCGGGGCAGGGTCACGCGGATCCGGGTGCCACGTTGCCGTTCGATATCGGCCGGGCTGTCGATGGTGATTTGCCCATAATGCTCTTCCACGATGGAATAGACCAGAGCGAGCCCCAGTCCAGTGCCTTCGCCCGGGTCCTTGGTGGTGAAGAAGGGTTCGAACAGACGGTCCATGATGTTCTTCGGAATCCCGCTGCCTTCGTCTTCGACGATCAAGTCGACGGTGTGCTCGTTCGCTTCGCTGCGCACACGCACGGCACTGCCGGGCGGTGAGGCGTCGCGGGCGTTGGAGAGCAGATTGATCAGTACCTGGGCCAGGCGCTGTGGATCCCCCTCGGCCCAGTGTTCCGGGTCGCAGAGGTTGAAGAACTGTACTTCGAAATTGCGCCGGTTCAACGCCAGCAGACCGATGGCGTCCTGCGCCACCTCGGCCAGGCAAACGGGCTCTTCGCTGTTCTGATGGCTGCCACCGGCATGGGCGAAGCTCATCAACGACTGGACGATGCGCGATACCCGTTTGGTCTGTTCGAGGATCTGCCCGGACAGTTCGATGAGCTCGCCGTCGCCTTCCCGTTCTTCGCGCAGGTTCTGCGCAAGGCACGCGATGCCGGTGATCGGGTTGCCGATTTCGTGGGCCACGCCAGCCGCCAGGCGGCCGATACTGGCCAGGCGCTCGGAGTGCACCAGCTTGTCTTCCAGGGCCTGGGTTTCGGTGAGGTCTTCGACCAGCAGCACCAGCCCGCTGTTACCCGGTGCCAGCGGCTCGTCGATCGCCGCCTTGTGCAGGTTCAGCCAACGCGGTTGGCCATCCAGCGCCAGGCGCTGCTTGTGCAGGTGTTCATCGGGCACATTGATGAAGCCCTGCAACAGGCCCCGCCACGGTTCACTGATGGTCACCAGGCGCGAGCCGACCACGTGCTTGGCGGCGATGCCGGTCAGCTCCTCCATGGCCTTGTTCCACATGAGGATTTCCTGGTCCTTGGCCAACGAGCAAACGCCCATGGGCAGTTCCTGCAAGGTCTGGCGGTGGTAGCGGCGCAAGGCGTCGAGCTCGGCCGCAAGGCCGGTGAGGCGCGAGTGATAGTCTTCCAGGCGGCTTTCGATGAAGTGGATATCTTCGGTGACGTAGTTCTCGTTACCGGATTTGTACGGCAGGAACGTCTCGACCATGTCCTGGGCCACGCTCGGCCCCATCAACCCCGAGAGGTTGGCCTCGATGCGGTCGCGCAGGCGGCGCAGGGCATAGGGGCGGCGTTCGTCGAACGGCAGGTAGAGGTCACGCAGGGCCTGTTCGACCTCCTTCTGCGCGGCCTTGGCGCCCAGTGGCTTGGCCAACTGGGTGGCGAACTCCTGCGGCGAGGCCGCATGCAGCTCGCGACGCTGTGGGCGGCGCACGTTGTCCACGGCACAGGCTTCGGCGGCGCTCACTTCTTCGGTGCTGGCATTGGTGAACAACGAGATCAGCGTGAACAGCAGCACGTTGGCCGCCAGCGAGGCGATGGCCGCCATGTGCCAGCTGGTGTCGTCGAGCACATAGATCATGTCCAGCAGCGGGATGTAGAAGCCCTGCAGGTTGCCCAGCAGCGGCAGCAGCATGGTCACCATCCACACCAGGGTGCCCGCCAGCAGGCCGGCAATGAAGCCGCGGCGGTTGGCGGTCGGCCAGTACAGCACCGACAGCACCCCAGGCAGGAACTGCAAGGTGGCGACGAAGGCGACGATGCCCAGGTTGGCCAGGCTCTGATGGTTGTTCTGGGTCAGGTAGAACATGAAGCCGGCAGTGATGATCGCGACGATCAGGGCGCGGCGGGTCCATTTCAGCCAACGGTAGATGTTGCCTTCCGCCGGTGGCTGGTACAGCGGCAGCACCAGGTGGTTGAGGGCCATGCCTGACAACGCCAGGGTGGTGACGATGATCAGCCCGCTGGCAGCGGAAAGCCCGCCGACGTAGGCCAGCAGCGCCAGCGCCTCATTGTTCGCGGCAATGCCCAGGCCCAGGGTGAAGTATTCGGGGTTGGTGGTGGCGCCCAGGCGCAGGCCGGCCCACAGCACCAGCGGCACGGCCAGGCTCATCAGCAGCAGGAACAGGGGCAGGCCCCAGCTGGCGCTGACCAGCGAGCGTGGGTTGAGGTTCTCGGTAAAGGCCATGTGGTACATGTGCGGCATGACGATGGCCGAGGCGAAGAACACCAGCAGCAGGGTGCGCCAAGGGCCCTCCTGCAGCGGGGTGTGCAGTGCCGCCAGGGCGGTCTGGTTCTGCAGCAGCCACACTTCGAGGCCGTGTGGGCCACCGAACACGCCATACAGCGCGTACAGGCCGATGCCGCCCAGGGCCAGCAGCTTGATCACCGATTCGAAGGCGATGGCGAATACCAGGCCTTCGTGTTTTTCACGCGTGGCGATGTGCCGTGAGCCGAAGAAGATGGTGAACAGGATGATCAGGGCACAGAAGGCGAACGCCACCCGCGCCTTGACCGGCTCGCCGGTGAGGATGCTGATCGAGTCGGCGACCGCCTGGATCTGCAGGGCCAGCAAGGGCAGCACGCCGATCAGCATGATGACCGTGGTCAGCGCACCAGCCCAGGTGCTGCGGAAGCGGAAGGCCAGCAGGTCGGCCAGCGATGAGAGCTGGTAGGTGCGGGTGATCTTGAGGATCGGATACAGCAGCACCGGCGCCAGCAGGAAGGCGCCGGACACCCCCAGGTAGCAGGCGAGGAAGCCGTAGCCGTATTGATAGGCCAGGCCCACCGAGCCATAGAAGGCCCAGGCACTGGCATATACGCCGAGCGACAGGGTGTAGGTCAGCGGGTGGCGAATGATCGAACGGGGAATCAGCCCGCGCTCGCTGATCCAGGCCACGCCGAACAGTACCATCAGGTACGCGGCGCTGATCAGGATCATCTGGGTCAGGCTAAAGCTCATCGGCATCTCGTTGGCTCTGCAGGATGAAGGTGACGACGATCAGGATCAGCCAGAGCAGGTAAGGGCGGTACCAGGCACCGGTCGGTTCGATCCACCAGTCCATGATGGCCGGGGAGAACAGGTAGATCCCCACGACCAGAAGCAGGACCAAACGATAGATGTACATGCTGGCCTCGATGGTTGGGCGCTGCGGGCTTGGACTTATTATTGGCGCAAATGGCTGGGGCGATGCTAGCGGGAATCGGTAGTGTTCGCCAAGGGTTTGAAATTATTGGGCTTTTGAATTTCAGGTGGGCTGCCAGTTCTGGCTCTATCGCCGGCAAGCCGGCTCCCACAGGTACTCCGCCTGCCCACTACCTGTGGGAGCCGGCTTGCCGGCGATAGGGCCAGTGAAACCTCAGTGCAAATCGGCCTCTGGCACCGTAGTTCGCTGCACGATCGCCTCCGGCCGCCACCGTTGCCGCGCCACCTCAAGCACTTCGGCCGGTGTCGCGATCAACAGTTCAGGTTCGGTTTCCTGCCCCAAAGCGCGCAGCGCCCGCAACAACAACGGCGTCGCCTGGCCAGCCTCGAGCGGCGGCGAGCGGTATGACTTGCCCAGCTTGTGGCCATCCGGTTGCACGATCAGCGGAATGTGCAGGTAACGCGGCTGCGAGAAGCCCAGCAGCTCTTGCAGGTACAGCTGGCGTGGCGTGTTGTCGAGCAGGTCGGCGCCGCGCACGATATCGGTCACACCCTGCCAGGCATCGTCCAGCACCACCGCCAGTTGGTAGGCATACAGCCCGTCCCGGCGCTGAATGATGAAATCCCCCACCTCGCGGCCCAAGTGCTGCTGGAAGTCACCCTGCACCCGGTCCTTGAAGCGGTAGATCAGCTCCGGCACCCGCAGGCGGATCGCAGCACCTTCGCGAGCATGCCCGGCGTTACGGCAAAAACCCGGGTAGATGCCGTCATGGCCTTCCAGCTGCTTGCGCGAGCAGGTACAGGCATAGGCCAGGCCCATGTTGAACAGGCGGTCGACCACCGCCGCGTAGGCTTCGTGACGCTGGCTCTGGTACACCACCTCGCCATCCCACTCCAGCCCATAGCGGTCGAGCGTTTGCAGGATCGCGTCACGGGCGCCGGGCATTTCCCGTGGCGGGTCGGTGTCTTCCATGCGCAGCAGCCAGCGGCCATTGACGGCGCGGGCATCCAGCCAGGAGGCGAGGGCGGCGACCAGCGAACCGAAGTGCAGGAAACCGCTGGGGGTTGGGGCGAAGCGCCCGATGTAGGAAGAGTCGTTCATGGGCCGTGCTGGGTAAGAAATGAAACGGGGCGCATGATGCGCCCCGTTTGGATGGGAGAAAGGTCAGCCTTTGCCGACGGTTTTTTCCTTTTTCTCCGCGATTTCCTTGCAGTCGAAGCACAGGTCGGCGGTCGGACGGGCTTCCAGACGGCGCAGGCCGATCTCGATGCCACACGACTCGCACCAGCCGTACTCGTCGTCCTGAATCTTCTGCAGGGTCTTGTCGATCTTCTTGATCAGCTTGCGCTCGCGATCGCGGTTGCGCAGCTCCAGGGCAAACTCTTCTTCCTGGCTGGCACGGTCGGCCGGGTCGGGGAAGTTGGCCGCTTCGTCTTTCATGTGGTCCACGGTGCGATCAACACTGACCATCAGCTCGCCTTTCCAGGCATTCAGCAGCTTGGTGAAGTGCTTTTTCATGGGCTCACCCATGTACGCCTCACCCTTGCTTTCGACGTAGGGCTCGACACCGTACATGGTCTGGACTTTTTGCTTTTCTACGGTGGACATGAATAGACCGCCTCTCACTCATCTGATCCAATGCGCAGGCTGCTCCATCTCCGGCACCCGCCGGCCCTGCGACTGCGAGCCGCCGAACTTACCAGATAGATCGGGGGTGCGCTACCCCGCCCGATCCTAGGGTTTGACCGCGCCGTGAGGCGCACGTTCGGTGCCGCGCAGAGGTAGAATCACCAGTTTAGACCCAATTGAGAGAAGGTCATGGCCCACCCATACAGTGCGCGCAGCCGCGCCATCGAACCCTTCCACGTCATGGCGTTGCTGGCGCGGGCCAACGAGCTGCAGGCGGCCGGCCACGATGTGATCCACTTGGAAATCGGCGAGCCAGACTTCACCACCGCCGCTCCCATCGTCGAGGCCGGCCAGGCCGCCCTGGCGGCGGGACATACCCGCTACACGGCGGCACGTGGCTTGCCGGCACTGCGCGAGGCGATCGCCGGTTTCTACGGGACGCGCTACGGCGTTTCGGTCGACCCCGAGCGCATCCTGATCACCCCAGGTGGCTCCGGCGCCTTGCTGCTCGCCGCCAGCCTGCTGGTCGACCCCGGCAAGCACTGGCTGCTGGCCGACCCGGGCTACCCGTGCAACCGACACTTCCTGCGCCTGGTGGAAGGGGGTGCGCAGCTGGTGCCGGTGGGGCCGGAGGTCAATTACCAACTCACCGCCGACCTGGTCGAACGCTATTGGGACAAGGACTCCGTCGGCGCCCTGGTGGCCTCGCCGGCCAACCCGACCGGCACGGTGCTGAGCCGCGATGAGCTGGCCAGCCTGTCCAAGGCCACCCGTGAGCGCCACGGGCATCTGGTGGTGGATGAGATCTACCACGGGCTGACCTACGGCATGGAGGCGCCGAGCGTGCTGGAGGTGGATGACTCAGCCTTCGTCCTTAATAGTTTTTCCAAGTATTTCGGCATGACCGGTTGGCGGCTGGGCTGGCTGGTGGCACCGCCCAATGCCGTAGCTGACCTGGAAAAACTCGCGCAGAACCTCTACATCAGCGCCCCAAGCATGGCCCAGCACGCTGCGCTGGCCTGTTTCCAGCCTGAAACCCTGGCGATTTTCGAGGAGCGCCGCGCCGAGTTCGCCCGCCGCCGCGACTATCTGCTGCCGGCCCTGCGCGAACTGGGCTTCCGTATTGCGGTGGAGCCGCAGGGCGCGTTCTACCTCTATGCCGATATCAGTGCCTTTGGCGGTGATGCCTTCGCCTTCTGCCGACACTTCCTGGAAACCGAGCACCTGGCGTTCACGCCGGGCCTGGACTTCGGGCGCCACCTGGCCGGCCACCATGTACGCTTTGCCTACACCCAGAGCCTGCCGCGCCTGGAAGAGGCAGTACAGCGCATCGCCCGAGGGCTGCGGAGCTGGCAGGGCTGATGGTGTTCTTTCCTTTACTCGAACAAGGGCGCCTGCTGCGCCGCTACAAACGGTTTCTGGCCGATATCGAACTGGCCAACGGCGAGCAGCTCACCATCCACTGCCCCAACACCGGTTCCATGCTCAATTGCATGCGTGAAGGCGGACACGTCTGGTTCAGTCGCTCCAACGACCCCAAGCGCAAGCTGCCAGGCACCTGGGAGATCAGCGAAACCCCTCAGGGGCGCCTGGCCTGCATCAATACCGGGCGGGCCAACGCGTTGGTCGAAGAAGCCCTGCGGGCGGGTGTGATCGCTGAATTGGCGGGTTTCACTGCACTCAAGCGCGAGGTGGCCTATGGCGAGGAGGGCAGCCGCGTGGATTTTCGTCTGGAGTTTGCCGAAGGGCCGGCCTATATCGAGGTCAAGAGCGTGACCCTGGGCTACCCAGACACTACCGTGGCGGCCTTCCCGGACGCGGTGACCCAGCGTGGCGCCAAGCACCTGCGTGAACTGGCGTCGCTGGCCCGCCAGGGTATCCGCGCCGTGCAACTGTACTGCGTGAACCTCACCGGCATCGAAGCGGTGCGCCCCGCCGAAGAAATCGACGCCGCCTATGCCGCGGCGTTGCGTGCTGCGGTGGCCGATGGCGTTGAAGTGCTGGCTTACGGCACGCGACTGGATGCCTCGCACATCATCATCGACCGTCCGCTACCGGTGCTGCTCAACCCGTAAACCAGATACCCTGGCTGTCTTCCCGGCAGCCCAGGGCCTGCAATGCCTCGCCTTCGCACGGGCCGGCCACGCATTCGCCACTCTCGATCAGGAACAGGGCACCGTGATGGGCGCAGTGGATCAAGCTGGCGCTGTCATCCAGAAAGGCGTCCGCTGCCCAGTTCAGCGGGATGCCCCGGTGCGGGCAGCGATTGCGGTAGAGGTGCACCTGGCCTTGGCGGCGCACGCCGAACAGATCGAGGCCGTCTACGCTGAAGGCGCGGCTGTGGCCTTCGGCCAGCGCTGCGGAAGTACAAAGAAAGTGCATTGCAAGGACGACTCGTGAAACCAAGGGATAGCTTGACGCTTCAATGCGAATAATTATCAAATTGCCCGCATTCGCTGCGCCCGGTGGTCTATGGTGCGCAGTTCTGTCGCCCGCCACAAGGTTGGCGGCCCGCCTTCAGAAGGAATCCGATGATGCGCCGTCCCGCCGCCATGCTCGCCTTGTGCGCAGCCCTCGTTGCTTCCACCCAGGCTCTGGCAGCCGAATTGCCACAGCGCTGGGTCAGTGCGGGCGGCGCGTTGAGCGAGTGGATCAGTCAATTGGGCGGTGAACCACGCCTGGTGGGCGTCGATACCACCAGCCAGCACCCCGAGTCGCTGAAGGCGCTGCCGAGCATCGGTTATCAGCGGCAGCTGTCGGCCGAGGGCATTCTCAGCTTGCGCCCGGACGTGTTGGTGGGTACCGAGGAAATGGGCCCGCCACCGGTGCTGGCGCAGATCCGCAGCGCTGGCGTTCGCGTCGAACTGTTCTCCAGCCAGGCCGACCTCGCGGCCGTCGATACCAACCTCAAGCACCTTGGCAAGTTGCTGGGTGCCGAGCAGAAGGCCGCGCAGCTCGCCTCGGGTTATCAACAGCAAGTCGAAGCCCTGCAGGTACAGGTCAAGCAGGCCCAGGCCAGCCACAAGGCGCCAGGCGTCCTGCTGTTGGTCGGCCATGCGGGGGCCAAGCCGCTGATCGCCGGGCAGGGCACCGCAGGTGACTGGCTGTTGCGCCAGGCCGGCGCGCGCAACCTGGCAGCGCATCAGGGCTACAAGAACTTCTCCAATGAAGCGCTGGCGGCGTTGGACCCGGATGTACTGGTGTTCTCCGATCGCGCCTTGGCCGGTGACCAGGCCTTGCAGGCGCTGCTCAAGGAGAACCCTGCATTGGCTGCGTCGCGTGCCGTGCGCGACAAGCGCCTGGTTGCCCTTGACCCGACATTGCTGGTCGGCGGCCTCGGCCCACGTTTGCCGGCAGCCCTGCAGGACCTGGCGGCCACGTTCTACCCGGCCAGCATCGCTCGATGAAGCAACGGATCCAACCGCGCACGCTGTTCATTGCCCTGGGCGTACTGTGTCTGCTGGCGGTCTGGCTGTCTCTGGCCCTGGGGCCGGTCAGCCTGCCGCTGTTCGATACCTTGCGCGCGGGATTGCGTTTGCTGGGCTTGCCCATCGCTGCTGACGGCCTGGAGCAGGCAGACATGATCCTTGGCCAGATCCGCTTGCCGCGCACGCTGCTCGGTTTGGCGGTAGGCGCGGTGCTGGCGCTGTCTGGGGTGGCCATGCAAGGGCTGTTTCGCAACCCGCTGGCCGATCCTGGCCTGGTCGGGGTAGCCAGTGGCGCGGCGCTGGGCGCGGCGGTAGCGATCGTCGGCGGTAGCTGGATGGGGGGCATACCGGAGTGGTTCGCCCCTTACCTGCTGTCAGTCTGCGCCTTTGTCGGCGGCCTGGGGGTGACGGCGCTGGTGTACCGGCTGGGCCGCCGTGATGGGCAGACCAATGTCGCGACCATGCTGCTGGCCGGTATCGCCCTGACGGCACTGGGCGGTTCGGCGGTAGGGCTGTTCACCTACCTGGCCGATGACGCCACCTTGCGTACCTTGACCTTCTGGAACCTGGGCAGCCTCAATGGCGCCAGCTACGAGCGCTTGTGGCCGTTGCTGATCGTGGTGGTAGTCGTTGCCCTGTGGCTGCCGCGCCGGGCCCAGGCGCTCAACGCCTTGTTGCTGGGGGAGTCCGAGGCACGCCACCTGGGCATCGAAGTGGAGCGCTTGAAGCGCGAGCTGGTGTTCTGCACTGCGCTGGGCGTGGGCGCCGCCGTAGCGGCGGCAGGCCTGATCGGGTTCGTCGGCCTGGTGGTGCCCCACCTGGTGCGCCTGTTGGCCGGGCCTGATCACCGTGTGCTGCTGCCGGCGTCGCTGCTGGCCGGTGGTACCTTGCTGCTATTCGCCGACCTGGTGGCACGCCTGGCCCTGGCGCCGGCCGAGCTGCCGATTGGCATCGTGACGGCCTTCATCGGTGCGCCATTCTTCCTTTTCCTGCTGATTCGGGGGCGCAGCTGATGCTCGAAGTCGAAGGCCTGCACCTACGCCGGGGCGGCAGTGACGTGCTGCACGACATCGATCTGCAGCTGTTACCCCACCAGGTGCTCGGTGTACTAGGGCCCAACGGCGCCGGCAAGAGCAGCCTGCTCGGCGCCTTGTGCGGCGAACTGCCCCCCAGTCAGGGGCGGGTGATGCTGCAAGGCAAGGCGTTGGATGTGTGGCCGGGGCAGGCGCGTGCGCAACGCCTGGCGGTGCTACCGCAAGTGTCCAGCCTGGGCTTTGCCTTTCGCGTCGAGGAAGTGGTGGGCATGGGGCGTCTGCCCCACGGCAGCGGCCAGCAGCGCGACCGGGAAATCGTCGAAGCAGCGCTGCGCGCGGCGGATGCCTGGCACCTGATCGACCGCAGTTACCTGGCATTGTCCGGCGGCGAACGCCAGCGCGTGCACCTGGCCAGGGTATTGGCCCAGTTATGGCCCGGCGCCGAAGGCAGCACATTGCTGCTCGACGAGCCCACCTCGATGCTCGACCCCTTGCACCAGCACACCACCTTGCAAGCCGTGCGCAGCTTCGCTGACCGCGGGGCTGCAGTGCTGGTGATCCTGCATGACCTGAACCTGGCGGCACGCTACTGTGATCGCATCCTGCTGCTCGAAGGGGGGCGCTGCCATGCGTTGGCTTCGCCGCAGCACGTGCTGACGCCCACCGCTCTCAAGGCGGTATTCGGCATCGAAGTGCTGGTACAGCCCCATCCGGAACGGGGCCATCCGCTGATCATCACCCGCTAGGAGGCATTGCCCATGCGCCATCCATGGCTGTCTGGCTCGTTGCTGTTATTGATGCTGTCGCTGGTGGGATGTCAGGCCAGCCTGCCCCCATTACCGGCTTGGCAGAGCAGCGAGGGGCGTGACAACGCAGCTCTGGGGCAGATTCGCGACCTGGCCAGCGGCCAGGTCATCAGCCCTGAGCAGTTGGTCGAGCGTCTCGCTGGGGTGTCACGGGTGCTGGTGGGTGAGAAACACGACAACCCTGACCATCACGCCTTGCAACTGTGGTTGCTGCGCGCGCTGCAGGCCCGGCGAGCCCAGGGCAGCCTGCTGCTGGAGATGTTGCAGCCAGAGCAGCAAGCGCGCCTGGAGGCGGTGCAGAGGCAAGCCCAGCTGCCGCAAGACTTGCCCAAGGCCCTGGACTGGCAGGACGGCTGGGATTGGCAATTCTATGGTCCGATCGTCCGTGAGGCCTTGCAGGACCGTATCGCACTGCTGCCAGCCAACCTCTCGGTGGGCGAAATGCGCGCCGCCTATCGCCAGCCGACACCCTTGGCCGGGGTAAAGTCCAATGCGCCAGCGGTGCGGGCGGCGCTGCTCGAACAGGTGCGCGAGGGACATTGTGGGTTGCTGCCGGAAAGCCAACTGCCGGCCATGCTGGCGGTGCAGCAACGCCGCGACCGGCGCATCGCCGAGCATTTGCTGGCGGCGCCGCAGCCCGCGTTGTTGTTCACGGGGGCCTATCACGCGCGCAAGGATCTCGGCGTGCCATTGCACCTGGCAGACCTGGGCGCGAAGGGGGAGAGCAAAGTGCTGTTGCTGGCCGAGGTCGGTGAGCAGGTGGGGCCAGGAATGGCTGACTATGTCTGGTATACGCCGGCCACGCCTGAGCAGGATTACTGCGCGCAGCTGCGCAAATAGGATGTTGCCCGGCCCTGCATGAAACCGCAGGCAAAAAAAGACCCGGCAAATTGCCGGGTCAATAACCGTGATTAGCCTGATGAGGAGATAATCTGAGAGTCCGAACCAGGGGCTTTCAGTTTATCCAACCAGTCTCGCGACCAGTTGTGATAATCATAACGATTCTCATTCAGAGGTCAATCCCCTCTCGCTCTTTATTTCAGATTTTTTTTGCGTCGTGCTTTTCGCATCCAGTTGTTGATTGAGCGCTTGCTTGCGCTCGGCCGGCAAATCGTTCCAGTGCATGTCCAGCAGTGCGCCTTCAATGGCGTACAACAGCACCTTCGACGCCCGGAATCCCCGCGTTTTCACGGCCTGGTACGCACCGACCGCGCCTAGGCGACGCAAGTCCGATGCACTGTGGATACCGGCCGCATGCAACCACTGCGCGGAGGTCTTGCCAAGATTCTTCAGATGCTGCAATTCATCGTTCATCGAGCCTCCTTGCGATGGCTGAACGGGTCTAGGGGATAAATCGCGAGCAGGTCAGAGAGGAGTGTAGCGGGGGTTGGGAAATGCGCGGCCTTTTGCCATCTGGGGCGACGGATTGGGAGATGAGCAGCTTGTTGTGGCCCTATCGCCGGCAAGCCGGCTCCCACAGGAATCCCACAATTCTCGAGAGCGGTGGTGTCCCTGTGGGAGCCGGCTTGCCGGCGATAGGGCCGTTACGCTTACAGACCAGGCAAACGCTGGCGGATCTGGTCGATTACCTGATCCATGCTGGCGCTTTCCTGGGTATCCACACGGGTGGCGTGCTGCAGTTCCACGGCAGTGAGCGGCTCACGGCTGGCCTGCTGGGCCTTGACCACTTCCAGGGTGGCGTCCGACGGGTCGCTGTTTTCCGCCTGGCGCTGCTCCAGCCAGCTGGCAATCACTGCCTCCGGCGCGTGACAGTCGAGGATCAGGAACGGCACGCCGGTTTCGCTGGCGACCTCTGCCGCCGCCTGGCGCTGGTCGTGCTTCAGGTAAGTGGCATCGAGCACCACCGGGTAGCCGGCGCGCAGGATGGTGCTGGCCAGTTGGTGCAGGTGCTCGTAGGTGGCGGCACTGGCACTCTGGTCGTAGATGCCGGCTTGCAACTGGCCAGCGGCGGCGGGTTGCTGCTCACCGAACAGGCGCTTGCGTTCTACATCCGAACGCACGCGCACGGCACCCAGGGCTTCGACCAGGCGCATGGCCACGTGGCTCTTGCCCACGGCCGAGACACCATGGGTGATGGCCAGCAGGCGCGACGGAATGGCGCTGTAGCTTTCGGCCAGGTTGGCGTAATTGCGGTAGGTGCGCAGGGTGGTAGCGCGCTGCACGCCATCGGCATTGGCGGGCATGCTGAACAGCGCCACCTTGGCCCGTACCAGGGCGCGGTAGGCCTTGTAGAAGTTGAGCACTTCCAGGCCTTGGTAATCGCCGGTCAGCTCCAGGTACTGGCTGATGAAGCGGTGAGCGAGGCACTTGAGGCCGCGGTCTTCCAGGTCCATGGCCAGGAAACCGGTGTCAGCCCAGACATCGGTCATGCGGAACGGCTCGTTGAACTCGATGCAGTCGAAGATCACCACTTTGCCATCGATCAGGGTGGCGTTACCCAAATGGATGTCGCCATGGCATTCACGGGTGAAACCATTGGCCTTGCGCGCGGCGAAAAGGTCCTGCAGACGCTCGAAACTGCTTCGCGCCCAAGCTTGCAGGTTGTCCAGCTGCTGCAAGTCGGCCTTGTCGCTGAGGAAGGGGCGGATCTGTTCGAAGTTCTGCTCGACCGGCGCCATCACGCTTTCAGGCGAGCCGTAGGGTTGCTCGGCGGCCACCTTGGGTGTTTGCAGGTGGAATTCGGCGATCTGCCGGGCCATCTGGTCGATGTGGCCGGCATTCAGTTCACCGTTGGCCTGCAGGGTGTTGAGCATCTGCCCCTGGGGGAACTGGCGCATCTTCAGCACGTACTCGATTGCCTCGCCGTCACCGCCGAGCTGCGGCGCTTCGGCACTACCGGTGATCGGCAGCACGTCGAGGTACAGGCCTTCGGTCAGGCGCTGGTTCAGGCGCAATTCTTCGTTGCAGAAGTGCTGGCGCTGATCCAGTGCGGTGAAGTCGAGGAAGCCGAAATTCATTGGCTTCTTGATCTTGTAGGCGTACTCGCCCGTCAGCAGGACCCAGGAGATGTGCGTCTCGATGAGTTGGAACCCGTCTACGGGATGAGGGTAGAGGGCAGGGTTCTGCAACGCGGTAATCAAGGCTTGGCTCACGGGAAATCCTTCCGGGGGCAGGGAATTCGAAGGCGCCATTATGGTCAATGGTGCCGCCCCTGCATACCGCCAGAGGGCGTCTGCCCAGCCTTTACAAAGTGCGTATAATCCGCCGCCATGACTCGAACCCGAAATCCTCGTACCCCTCAGAAACGCCCGACCGGCCGCTCGCGCGCCTGGCTGGGCTGGGCCTTGAAGCTCAGCCTGGTCGGCCTGGTGATCGTCGCTGGCTTCGCGGTTTACCTCGATGCCGTCGTGCAGGAGAAGTTCTCCGGCAAGCGCTGGACCATCCCGGCCAAGGTATATGCCCGGCCGCTGGAGCTGTTCGTCGGCCAGAAGCTGAGCAAGAACGACTTCCTCACCGAGCTCGACGCCCTCGGCTACCGTCGCGAGAGCGCGGCCAATGGCCCGGGCGCCGCGGCGATCAACGGCAATACCGTTGACCTGAACACCCGTGGCTTCCAGTTCTATGAAGGCATGGAGCCTGCGCAGTTCGTCCGCGTGCGCTTCTCTGGCGACTACGTGGCGGGGCTCTCGGGCGCCAATGGCGGCAAGCTCGACGTTGTTCGCCTGGAGCCGCTGATGATCGGCGGTATCTACCCGAAAAACCTCGAAGACCGCATCCTCATCAAGATCGACCAGGTGCCGCCGTACCTGCTCGAAACCTTGGTGGCCACGGAAGACCGGGACTTCTATAGCCATTTCGGCGTCTCGCCCAAGTCCATTGCTCGAGCAGTGTGGGTCAACACCTCGGCAGGCTCCATGCGCCAGGGCGGTAGTACGCTGACCCAGCAGTTGGTGAAGAACTTCTACCTGACCAGCGAACGCAGCCTCAGCCGCAAGCTGACCGAAGCGATGATGGCCGTGCTGTTGGAAATGCACTACGACAAGCGCGAAATCCTTGAGGCGTACCTCAATGAAGTGTTCGTCGGCCAGGATGGCCAGCGCGCCGTGCATGGCTTCGGTCTGGCCAGCCAGTTCTTCTTCAGCCAGCCGCTGTCGGAGCTCAAGCTGCACCAGATCGCCTTGCTGGTGGGCATGGTCAAGGGGCCGTCTTACTACAACCCGCGCCGCTACCCCGAGCGTGCCCTGGCCCGCCGCAACCTGGTCCTTGACCTTGTGGCCGAGCAGGGCGTGGCGAGCCAGGAAGTGGTCGACGCGGCGAAGAAGATGCCACTGGGCGTGACCAAGCGCGGCAGCCTGGCCGACAGCTCGTTCCCGGCCTTCCTCGACCTGGTCAAGCGTCAGCTGCGTCAGGATTACCGCGATGAAGACTTGACCGAAGAAGGCCTGCGCATCTTCACCAGTTTCGATCCGATCCTGCAGATGAAGGCCGAAAGTTCGATGAACGAGACCTTCAAGCGCCTGGCCGGGCGCAAGGGGGCAGATGAAGTCGAGTCGGCGATGGTCGTGACCAATCCGGAAACCGGTGAGGTGCAGGCCCTGATCGGCAGCCGCCAGTCCGGCTTCGCCGGCTTCAACCGCGCCATCGATGCGGTACGGCCGATCGGTTCGCTGGTCAAGCCGGCGGTGTACCTGACCGCGCTGGAGCAGCCGAGCAAGTACACCCTGACCAGCTGGGTGCAAGACGAGCCGTTCTCGGTCAAGGGCGCCGATGGCCAGGTATGGCGACCGCAGAACTACGATCGCCGCCCGCATGGCACGATTTACCTGTACCAGGGGCTGGCTAATTCCTACAACCTGTCGACCGCCAAGCTCGGCCTTGAAGTGGGCGTGCCCAATGTCATCAAGACCATCGGTCGGCTGGGTGTGAAAGTGGACTGGCCTGCATTCCCGTCAATGCTGCTGGGCGCGGGTGGCATGTCGCCGATGCAGGTGGCGACCATGTACCAGACCATCGCCAACGGTGGCTTCAACACGCCGATGCGCGGCATTCGCAGTGTGCTGACCGCCGAAGGCGAGCCGCTCAAGCGTTACCCGTTCCAGATCCAGCAAACCTTCGACCCGGCGTCGATCTACCTGGTGCAGAACGCCATGCAACGGGTCATGCGTGAAGGTACTGGCCGCTCGGTATACAACGTATTGCCACGTTCGCTGACCCTGGCGGGCAAGACCGGTACCAGCAACGACTCGCGCGACAGCTGGTTCTCCGGCTTCAGCCAGGACCTGCTGGCGGTGGTGTGGATGGGCCGCGACGATAATGGCAAGACACCGTTCACCGGTGCCACGGGTGCATTGCAGGTCTGGACCAGCTTCATGAAGAAGGCCGACCCACTGCCGCTGGACATGCCACAGCCAGACAACGTGGTGCAGGCGTGGATCGACCCGTACAGTGGCCAAGGTTCCGACGGAAGTTGTCCGGGAGCGGTGCAGATGCCGTATATTCGCGGCAGCGAACCGCCCGCTGGGGCAGCCTGTGGCGGTGAGCAGAATCCGGCAGAATCGGTCATGGACTGGGTAAAAGGCTGGATGAATTAAGCACTGGCTGCATTGATGAGGTGTGACGTGAATAAGTGGCTGTTTCCTGCCTTGACGGCGCTGGCTGTGCTCCAGGGTTGCTCCAGTGTGCAGCGTGGCAATATCCCGGTGGTCGATTCGAGCACCCGTGTGTCCAACAGTGAACGGGCCACGGCCAACCGCTCGGCGGCCGGCATGAACAACGGCACCGCGCAGGCGCAGTCGCTGCCCGAGGATTCCGGGGTAACCGTGATGATTCCGCAAGGGGCCGGTGCCACGAGCATCCAGACTTTCCCGGCGGGTAACGGCGCGGCACCGATCAGCACCACCCCGATGACCACAGGTCCGGTCGGCGCTGCGCCGATGACCACCAACCCCAATCCGATCGCCGATGAGCCCTTCGACATCGCCTCGATGAACAGCACGCCGGCGGCGACCAGCGCGCCAACCGGCATTCCGCGCAGTAACGCGACCTCGGGCGGCCTGTCGGCCGACGAGCAGCTGGATGGCCCGGTGCTGGCGCTGCTGACCACGGCCCAGTCGCAACAGGGCAGTGGTGACTTCAACGGTGCCGCATCGAGCCTGGAGCGTGCTCAACGCATTGCCCCGCGCGAGCCGCAAGTGCTGTACCGCCTTGCCCAGGTGCGCCTGTCGCAGGGTGATGCGGCCCAGGCTGAGCAGTTGGCGCGCCGTGCGCTGACCTACGCCAACGGTCGTCCCGACCTGCAGGCCGAACTGTGGAACACCATTGCCCAGGCCCGCGAAAAGCAGGGTGACAGCGCTGGCGCCGCACTGGCCCGGCAAAAGGCACGGGTCAATTCCTGATGATCGAGCAACGTATCCTGGATATCGCCGACCACCTGCTGCTGATCGAACGTGAGCTGCAGGTACAAGGTTGGTGGGGCGAAGAGGCGCCAAGCGATGAGGCACTGGCCAGCACGGTGCCGTTCGCGGTCGATACCTTGAGCTTCGAACAGTGGCTGCAGTGGATATTCCTGCCCCGCATGAAGATCATCATCGAACTTGGCCACCCGCTGCCCAGCGCTTCTGGAATCCTGATCATGGCCGAAACGGTGTTTGTCGACCGCCCGGAGCAGAGCCGTGAGCTACGTCGCCTGCTAGCAGAGTTTGATCAATTGATCGCTCCTTCCGCCTGATTTCTTCTCTTTTTCCGTCAAGGGCCGCAGATTGTGGCCCTTTTTTGTGGAAATCTTATTTATTCTGCTGCTGTGATGGTTTTTAGTGGTGGCAGGAATTCATCTTGGGGAAAAATTGGCAATAATTTTTCTTGACTTAGCGACGCCGAATCAGAAGAATCCAGATTCCGCTGTAGAGGGACTGCCAGAAGCAGACCCGCTAAGCAGATCATGAGGCGCACACCCGCGCCGACCTGTTTCACCCCGCAACGCGTTACCTCGCGCTGGGTGGGAAAACCCCGCAACACTCTGGGGCGCTCCCAATACTTGCTCAGTCAGTGCTGACGTTCCGCTCATGCTCTGCTTGGCAGTAAACCTATTAAGACCCGTCCATGAAGGGCGGTATTCTGGCGTTTTAGAGGTGAACAACGTGGAGCTTTTATCTGGCGCTGAGATGGTCGTCCGCTTCTTGCGTGACGAAGGCGTTAAGCACATCTACGGGTACCCTGGTGGTGCTCTCCTGCATGTTTACGATGCACTGTTCAAGGAACCGGAAGTCGAGCACATCCTGGTTCGTCACGAGCAGGCGGCTACCCATATGGCGGACGGCTACGCCCGCGCCACCGGCAAGGCCGGCGTGGTGCTGGTAACCTCCGGCCCAGGCGCGACCAATGCCATCACCGGCATTGCCACGGCCTACATGGATTCGATTCCGATGGTCATCCTGTCCGGCCAGGTGCCTAGCACCATGGTGGGCACCGATGCCTTCCAGGAAACCGACATGATCGGCATCTCGCGGCCGATCGTGAAGCACAGCTTCATGATCAAACATGCTTCCGAGATCCCCGAAGTTCTGAAAAAAGCGTTCTACCTGGCGCAATCCGGTCGTCCAGGTCCGGTCGTGGTCGACATTCCAAAAGATATGACCAACCCGGCCGAAAAGTTCGAATACGTCTATCCGAAGAAGGTCAAGCTGCGCTCCTACAGCCCAGCAGTCCGTGGCCACTCCGGGCAGATCCGCAAGGCTGCCGAAATGCTCCTGGCTGCCAAGCGCCCGATCGTCTATTCCGGCGGTGGCGTGATCCTGGGTGGCGGCTCCGAAGCCCTGACCGAGATCGCCAAGACGCTGAACCTGCCTGTCACCAACACCCTGATGGGGCTTGGCGGCTTCCCGGGTACCGATCGCCAGTTCCTCGGCATGCTCGGCATGCACGGCAGCTACACCGCCAACATGGCGATGCACCATGCCGACGTGATCTTCGCGGTCGGTGCGCGCTTCGATGACCGCGTGGTCAACGGCCCGGCCAAGTTCTGCCCGAATGCCAAGATCATCCACATCGATATCGACCCGGCGTCGATCTCGAAGATGATCAAGGCCGACGTGCCAATCGTCGGCCCGGTCGACAGCGTGCTCAGCGAAATGATCGGTATCCTCAAGGAAATCGGCGAGCAGCCTGACAAGGCGGCGCTGGATGCCTGGTGGAAGCAGATCGACGAGTGGCGCGGCGATGGCGAGATGTTCCCTTACGACAAGGGCGACGGTAACGTCATCAAGCCACAGGCAGTGATCGAGACCCTCTGCGAAGTGACCAAGGGCGATGCCTTCGTCACCTCCGACGTGGGTCAGCACCAGATGTTCGCGGCGCAGTACTACCGCTTCAACAAGCCCAATCGCTGGATCAACTCCGGTGGCCTGGGCACCATGGGCTTCGGTTTCCCGGCGGCCATGGGCGTCAAGCTCAACTTCCCGGATCAGGACGTAGCGTGCGTCACCGGCGAAGGCAGCATCCAGATGAACATCCAGGAACTGTCCACCTGCATGCAGTACGGCCTGCCGGTGAAGATCGTCAACCTGAACAACGGTGTGCTGGGCATGGTCCGCCAGTGGCAGGACATGGCCTACAACGGCCGTCACTCGCACTCCTATGTCGAGTCGCTGCCCGACTTCATCAAGCTGGCCGAGGCCTATGGTCATGTGGGTATCCGCATCACCAGCCTGAAGGACCTCAAGCCGAAGCTGGAAGAAGCGTTCGCGATGAAAGACCGCCTGGTGTTCATCGACATCGCGGTCGACCGTACCGAGCACGTCTATCCGATGCAGATCAAGGATGGCTCGATGCGTGACATGTGGCTGAGCAAGACGGAGCGTACCTGATATGCGGCACATCATTTCCCTGCTGCTGGAAAACGAACCCGGTGCTCTGTCCCGCGTGGTCGGCCTGTTCTCCCAGCGCAACTACAACATTGAAAGCCTGACCGTGGCGCCGACCGAAGACCCGACCCTGTCGCGTCTGACGTTGACCACCGTTGGCCATGACGAAGTGATCGAACAGATCACCAAGAACCTGAACAAGCTGGTCGAAGTGGTCAAGCTTGTCGACCTGTCGGAAAGCGCTCACATCGAGCGTGAACTGATGCTGGTCAAGGTCAAGGCCACCGGTGCCCAGCGTGCCGAGATCAAGCGCACCACGGATATTTTCCGTGGCCAGATCGTCGATGTGTCCGCTAGCGTGTACACCGTACAGTTGAGCGGTACCAGCGACAAACTGGACAGCTTCATCCAGGCCATCGGCACCGCATCGATTCTCGAAACAGTGCGCAGTGGCGTCACCGGCATTGCCCGTGGCGACAAAGTGCTCAGCATCTAAATCCAAAAATTAGCGATGGCTCCGCAGGGGCCGAGATATAACCAGGGGTATTTTCATGAAAGTTTTCTACGATAAAGACTGCGACCTTTCCATCATCCAGGGTAAGAAAGTCGCCATCATCGGTTACGGTTCCCAGGGCCACGCTCAGGCGTGCAACCTGAAGGACTCCGGTGTAGACGTTACCGTCGGTCTGCGTAAAGGTTCGGCTACCGTTGCCAAGGCAGAAGCCCACGGCCTGAAAGTGGCTGACGTTGCCTCTGCCGTCGCTGCTGCCGACCTGGTCATGATCCTGACCCCGGACGAGTTCCAAGGCGCGCTGTACAAGAACGAAATCGAGCCGAACATCAAGAAGGGCGCTACCCTGGCCTTCTCCCACGGCTTCTCGATCCACTACAACCAAGTGGTTCCGCGCGCCGACCTCGACGTGATCATGATCGCGCCGAAAGCCCCAGGCCACACCGTGCGCTCAGAGTTCGTCAAGGGCGGTGGTATCCCTGACCTGATCGCTATCTACCAGGACGCCTCCGGCAACGCCAAGAACGTCGCCCTGTCCTACGCTTCGGGCGTTGGTGGCGGCCGTACCGGCATCATCGAAACCACCTTCAAGGACGAGACTGAAACCGACCTGTTCGGTGAGCAGGCCGTTCTGTGCGGCGGTACCGTCGAGCTGGTCAAAGCCGGTTTCGAAACCCTGGTCGAAGCAGGCTACGCGCCAGAAATGGCCTACTTCGAGTGCTTGCACGAGCTGAAGCTGATCGTTGACCTCATGTACGAAGGCGGCATCGCCAACATGAACTACTCGATCTCCAACAACGCCGAATACGGTGAGTACGTCACCGGCCCGGAAGTCATCAACGAAGAATCCCGCAAGGCCATGCGCAACGCTCTGAAGCGCATCCAGGACGGCGAATACGCGAAGATGTTCATCTCCGAAGGCGCCACCAACTACCCATCGATGACCGCCAAGCGCCGCAACAACGCAGCTCACGGCATCGAAATCATCGGCGAGCAACTGCGCTCGATGATGCCGTGGATCTCGGCTAACAAAATCGTCGACAAGACCAAGAACTAAGTCTTATCGGTAGATTAAAAAACGCGGCTTCGGCCGCGTTTTTTCGTTCTGCCAGTCAGCTTCTGGTATAAAGCAGACCAGTGGCTTGCTGTCAGAACCTGTTTTGCAGGCCCGTGTCGAATATTTTCCATCCTGTTGCAAGGTACCCTCCATGAGCGAACGTCCCGAAGAGCCGAACAAGCCCTCCGACGCCGAAAGCCTGCTACCTGTCGATGAGCACGTTGAAGAAGGGCATGACGCCGAAGGGCGCAAGGTGCGCCATCGTGGCATCTACCTGCTGCCCAACCTGTTTACCACCGCCAACCTGTTTGCCGGTTTCTACTCCATCATCAGTTCGATGAGCGCGCAGAGCGCCTTGAGTGCCGGTGACCCACGCGAGGCGAGCAAATACTTCGCCTTTGCTGCCATCGCCATTTTCGTGGCCATGGTGCTCGATGGCCTCGACGGCCGGGTCGCACGCATGACCAACACCCAGAGCGCCTTCGGTGCCGAGTACGACTCGCTGTCGGACATGGTCGCCTTTGGTGTCGCACCGGCCTTGCTGGCGTTCGGCTGGGCGCTGGGGGACATGGGCAAGGTTGGCTGGATGGTCGCCTTCATCTATGTGGCCGGCGCCGCGTTGCGACTGGCACGCTTCAACACTCAGGTCGGTACCGCCGACAAGCGCTACTTCATCGGCCTTGCCAGCCCGGCGGCAGCGGGTGTGGTGGCAGGCACCGTGTGGGCGTTCAGCGACTATGGCATCCAGGGCTCCAAACTGTCGTTCCTGGTGGCGTTGCTGGTTGCCGCGGCCGGCATGCTGATGGTCAGCAACATCAAGTACAACAGCTTCAAGGAGCTGGACCTCAAGGGGCGCGTGCCGTTCGTGGCGATCCTGGCGGTGGTGTTGGTGTTTGCCGTGGTGTTCAGCGACCCACCGCGCATCCTCCTGCTGATCTTCCTCGCCTATGCGGCTTCGGGCCCGATCCAGTACTTGCTGCGCGGGCGTCGTCGCAAGGTTTGAAAAAAGTTTTAATGCTGGAATAACCCTCCGGCTCCATAGTCTTACTGGTACATCCCTCATCCAGTGCTGTGGAGCCGTCATGCTCATCAAGCTTCCCAGGTCGTCCGACTGCAAGGCGTCGGAGATCACACCCGAAAGCCTTTATCTTTCCCGTCGCACGCTGTTGGGAGGCTCCCTGGCGGGCCTTGCTCTGGGGGCGATGCCGTTGGCGGCGCGGGCGGCCGAGGCCTCGCGCTACGCGGACGTCGAGGCGGGGGCCGCGCCTGGCTGGTTCAGCGACAAGCTCGCGGACACGCGCTGGCAGGCGGTGACGGTCAAGGGCGAGGCGATCACGCCGTTCAAGGATGCCACCCACTACAACAACTTCTATGAGTTCGGCCCCGACAAGGGAGACCCGGCGGCCAACGGCGGCAGTCTGAAGACCGAGCCGTGGTCGGTGGTGATTGATGGTGAGGTCGGCAAGCCGGGGCGTTATGCCCTGGAGGACTTCGTCAAACCCTACCAGCTTGAAGAGCGCATCTACCGGTTGCGCTGCGTAGAAGCCTGGTCGATGGTCATTCCCTGGTTGGGCTTTCCGCTGGCGCAGGTGCTCAAGCAGGTCGAGCCGACTTCGAACGCGCGTTATGTGCGCTTCGAGACGTTGAAAGACCCTCAGCACATGCCCGGGCAGCGCTCGGGCTTTGCTCTGATCGACTGGCCTTATAGAGAAGGGTTGCGTCTGGATGAGGCCATGCATCCTTTGGCCATCCTGGCGGTTGGCATGTATGGCAGAGAGCTTGCCAACCAGAATGGTGCGCCGCTGCGCTTGGTAGTGCCTTGGAAGTACGGCTTCAAGAGTATCAAGTCGATCGTGCGCATCAGCCTGGTGGCCGAACAGCCTCAGACTACCTGGGAAGGGCTGGCGCCGGATGAGTATGGCTTCTATGCCAACGTGAACCCTGAAGTCGATCACCCGCGTTGGAGCCAGGCGCGTGAGCGGCGCTTGCCGAGCGGATTGTTCAGCCCCAACGTGCGCCAGACGCAGATGTTCAATGGCTATGCCGATGAAGTGGCGTCGCTGTATACCGGGCTCGACCTGCGGAAGAACTATTGATGCGTTATCCCTGGCTGCGCCTGGCCATCTTTATAGTGGGGTGCCTGTTCCCCGTGTGGTGGCTCTACGAGGCAGCGATGAATCTGCTGGGGCCGGACCCTGGAAAAATCATGATGGATCGCCTGGGGCTGGGCGCGCTGACTTTTTTGCTGGTGACGCTGAGCATGACGCCTCTGCAGAAGCTGACGGGGTGGTCGGTCTGGATCGTGGTGCGCCGGCAGCTTGGGTTGTGGTGCTTTGCCTATATCGTGCTGCACATCCTTTGTTACCTGTTCTTTATCCTGGGCTTGGACTGGGGGCAGTTCACAGTGGAGTTGCGCAAGCGGCCCTACATTATAGTGGGCACGCTTGGGTTCCTCGGGTTGCTGGCATTGGCGGTGACCTCCAATCGCTACAGTCAGCGCCGATTGGGCGCGCGTTGGAAGAAGCTGCACAAGCTGGTGTATGTGATTCTCGGGTTGGGCTTGCTGCACTTTTTGTGGATCGTTCGCTCGGATCTGCGTGAGTGGGCGATTTATGCAGGGATTGGTGTTTTGTTGATGGTGCTGCGGATTCCGGCTGTGGCCCGGCGGGTGCCTCGGGTGATCGGGCGAAGGGGGAGGGCGGTTTCGTAGGGCTCGCCATTGCTTGTGTAGTGTTCTCGAGGTCGAGCGCCGCGCGGGCGGCGCTCGATTTCGAAGGCGCAGAAGATGTTGTGGCAAGCACTTGGTGGCCTTGATGCGGTCTTGATGGGGAATATTTCAAATATATGAAATTAACCCTTGACCGCCTCTCGAATCCCCTTATAATGCGCCCCACTTCCAGCGTAGTCGGAACGAGAAACTCCTTGAGATTCAAAGAGTTAATCGAGCCAGGTAGTGCTGGAAGTGCTTCGATCGAATGATCGATAGCGGTTGAAAAGGTGGTTGACAGCGCTTCTAAACGCTGTATGATTCGCCTCCCGCTACGAGAGATCGCAGCG
>NZ_JBIVIC010000015.1:0-130424 GCF_044749545.1 Pseudomonas sp. NPDC089396
CTCCCACAGGTACTCCACAGCTCTCAGGCTTCGTGGGGTACCTGTGGGAGCCGGCTTGCCGGCGATAGGGCCAGTACAGGCAACCCCCGCAGTCAGCCCCTGCGCGGACTAAGGATCAACAGAGTCAAAACCCCCGCCACGATCCCCCAGAACGCCGACCCAATGGAAAACAGGGTGAACCCCGAAGCCGTCACCATGAAGGTAATCAACGCCGCCTCCCGCTCGCGTGCTTCGCCCATGGCCACCGTCAGCCCATTCATGATCGAGCCGAACAGCGCCAGCGCGGCAATCGACAGCACCAATTCCTTCGGCAGCGCGGCGAACAGCGCTGCCAGCGTGGCGCCGAACACCCCGGCAATGCCGTAGAAAATCCCGCACCACACTGCTGCGGTATAGCGCTTGCTCGGGTCTTCATGGGCGTGCGGCCCGGTGCAGATGGCCGCACTGATTGCCGCCAGGTTGACCCCATGCGAGCCGAACGGCGCCAGCAGCAGCGAGGCAAAGCCAGTGGCTGAAATCAGCGGCGAAGCCGGCACCTGATAGCCATCGGCGCGCAACACGGCCACACCGGGCATGTTCTGCGAGGTCATGGCCACCACGAACAGCGGAATGCCGATGCTGATGGTCGCGGCCAGCGAGAAGCTCGGGGTGGTCCACACCGGCGTAGCCACTTCCAGTTTGAAACCGCTGAAGTCCAGCAGGCCAAGGACGCCGGACAACGCCGTGCCGACCAGCAATGCGGCCAGCACGCAATAACGGGGCGACAGGCGCTTGACCAGCAGATAGCTGAAGAACATGCCCAGCACCAACAGCGTGCGGTGCTGCGCGGCGACGAAGATCTCGCTGCCGATCTTGAACAGGATGCCGGCCAGCAAGGCCGAGGCCAGCGAGGCCGGAATACGTTTGACCAGGCGCTCGAAGCTGCCGGTCAGTCCGCAGATCAGTACCAGCACGGCGCAGGTGATGTAGGCGCCAATGGCTTCGCCGTAGCTGACCCCGCCAAGGCTGGTGATCAGCAGCGCCGCACCGGGCGTCGACCAGGCGATGGTGATTGGTGTGCGGTAGCGCAACGACAGGCCGATGCTGCAGACCGCCATGCCGATCGACAAGGCCCAGATCCAGGATGAAATTTGCGCGTTGGTCAGGCCCGCCGCCTGGCCGGCCTGGAACATCAGCACCAGCGAGCTGGTGTAGCCGGTGAGCATGGCGATGAAGCCGGCGACCACCGCCGACGGGGAGCTGTCTGCCAGGGGCCGCAGGCGTGCGGAAGTGGCATCGGTCATGGGGTAAGTCCTTGTCCATGTGTAAGCAGTTTTTTCAGACTAACGCGGGCGCGCTTGATCCTTGTCATACAGCGGGCATTGCTTTTAGCCGTACAGTCGCCAACTATTGGGCCCTGACGCGCAACTGCATGGGAGGGGAGGGGCGATGTACAAGGTCTATGGCGACTACCAGTCGGGCAACTGCTACAAGGTCAAGCTGATGCTGAGCTTGCTGGACCGACCGTATCAATGGCACCCGGTGGATATCCTCAAGGGCGAGACCGAAACGCCCGAGTTCCTGGCCATGAACCCCAATGGCAAGGTGCCGGTGCTGCAGTTGGAGGACGGCACCTGTCTGTGGGAGTCCAACGCGATCCTCAACTTCCTGGCCGACGGCAGCGAGTTCCTGCCCAGCGAGCCGCGTTTGCGTACCCAGGTGCTGCAGTGGCAGTTCTTCGAGCAGTACAGCCATGAGCCGTACATTGCCGTGGCGCGGTTCATCCAGTTCTACCTCGGCTTGCCGGATGAGCGGGTGGAGGAGTACCGCAAGCTGCACAAGGGCGGGTACAAGGCGCTGAAGGTGATGGAGCGGCAGTTGCAGATGACGCCGTACCTGGTGGGTGAGCAGTATTCGATTGCCGATGTGGCGCTGTATGCGTACACCCATGTGGCGCAGCAGGGGGGCTTCGAGCTGGCGGATTACCCGGCGGTGCGGGCCTGGTTGGCCAGGGTGGCCAGCCATCCGCGGCATGTGCCGATGGTGGACTGAGACGCTACCGGCCCTATCGCCGGCAAGCCGGCTCCCACAGGTACCTCACCAAGCCTGAGAGCGGTGGAGTACCTGTGGGAGCCGGCTTGCCGGCGATAAGGGCCAGGCAATGTATCAGGCCGACGCGAACCGCTTGTCCAGGTAAGCAATAATGGCCTTGGACTCATACATCCAGGTCACCTTGCCCGCTTCTTCGATGCGCAGGCAAGGCACCTTCACCCGGCCCCCACCTTCGAGCAGCGCTTGGCGGTGCACCTCATCATTCTTCGCATCACGCAGCGCCACCGGCACGTTCAGCCGGTGCAGGGTGCGGCGGGTCTTGACGCAGAACGGGCAGGCATGGAACTGGTACAGCGCAAGGCCCTTGGCCTCCTGCTCGACGTGGGCCTGGGCCGCGGCATCGCGCTTGCGCTTGGCCGGGCGGCTGATCCAGTCGCCGAACACGATGAGCTGGCCGAGGCCGACCCGCAAGGCTTTGACGATCATGGGCAACTCCTGAAATGAAAAAGCCGACCCCACAGGGTCGGCTTGGGTCACGCGCCGATCACTTGATCAGGCTGAGGAACTCGCTGCGGGTGGCGGCGTTTTCGCGGAACTCGCCGAGCATCACCGAGGTGAGCATGGTCGAGTTCTGCTTTTCGACACCGCGCATCATCATGCACATGTGCTTGGCTTCGATGACCACCGCCACACCTGCAGCACCGGTCACCTGCTGGACGGCCTCGGCGATCTGGCGGCTGAGGTTTTCCTGGATCTGCAGGCGGCGGGCGTACATGTCGACGATCCGCGCGACCTTGGACAGGCCCAGCACCTTGCCTTTGGGCAGGTAGGCCACGTGGGCCTTGCCGATGAAAGGCAGCATGTGGTGTTCGCACATCGAATACAGCTCGATGTCCCGGACCAGCACCATCTCGCTGTTGTCGGAGGTGAACAGCGCGCCGTTGGTGACTTCTTCCAGCGTCTGCTCATAACCGCGGCAAAGGTACTTCATGGCCTTTGCAGCCCGCTTGGGCGTGTCGAGCAGGCCCTCACGGGAGACGTCCTCGCCGATCTGGCTGAGGATCTCGGTGTAGTTCTGTTCCAGGGACATGTATCTACCTGTGGGAAAAAATCGCAAAAACGAAGGGTACGGCGGCAAAGCCTACGCTGCAAGCGCGGCGTTACTCGTCGCGACCTTCCATCATGGTTCGCTTGAGCATTACATACACAGCGCCAGTGCCGCCGTGGCGGGCCTGGCAGGAGGTGAAACCGAGCACTTGCGGGTGCTGGCGCAGCCAGGTGTTGACGTGGCTCTTGATCATCGGCCGCTTGCCATCCAGGCGCGCGGCCTTGCCGTGGGTGACACGCACGCAGCGCACTTCCAGCTTGGTGGCTTCGGCGATGAAGTCCCACAGGGTTTCGCGGGCTTTTTCCACGCTCATGCCGTGAAGATCGAGGCTGCCTTCGAAGGCAATCTGGCCGAGCTTGAGCTTGCGGATCTGGCTCTCCTGCACCCCGTCGCGGCGCCACATCAGCTCGTCTTCGGCGCCGACGTCGATGACGAACTGGTCGGACAGGCCGTCGATCACCAGCGGCTGGTCACTGCGCACGGTCGCGGCCTGACGCAGGCCGGCGAGCTGCTTGCGGTCGGTCTTGGGTTTGCCGATGTCAGCGCGGTCGTGCTTGATCGGCTTGACGCCGCGCACCTCGGCGCTGAACAGGGAAAAATCGTCGTCTTGCATGCTGCCTCCACGTGGGCGACGTAGTTTACGCCATCAGCCTTGTGGCGTCAGCAATGGCCCTATCGCCGGCAAGCCGGCTCCCACAGGTATCTCACAGCGTTTGAGCATCGTGGTGTACCTGTGGGAGCCGGCTTGCCGGCGATAGGGCCGGTAAATTGAAAAAACTGTCAGTGGTGCTTCTTCATCAAGTGCGGCGACAGGTTCAACTCCCGCCCCCGACGCAAGCGAATACGACTGCGCCGCCAGAACCTCACGCCGAAATACAACATCAGCAACCCGGCCACCGTGATGATCCCGGCCAGCGGCCGGTTGGCATTGAGTTCGGCCAGCGCTGTGTAGTTGCCGAGCAAGCCGGCGATGCCAGCCATGGCCAGCAGCACACCGAGCGTCGCGAGCAAGGCCGACAGACCGGCAGCCAGGCGAGCACCCCAGTTGCGCGGTTCGCGTGGGCGCAGGCGCTTGGCGTCGAAACTGCCTTTTAGCTTCATTCCGATTTCCTCTGTGGACATCAGGAATTGGACCGGTCGCCGACCCTCGGGTTCCGCCTGGCTGCCGGCCGGTCAGATCAGGCTGGCAGTCGGGGCGACACAGGCGAAGTTGTCGGCCATCACGGCCATTTCGCACTCATGGATCTGCGCGGCGGGGATCACCCGGTCTTTCAGGGCAAGGTCGCGGGTCGCCGAGGCGTCTTCCACCAGGGTGCAACGATAACCATAGTCCTTGGCCCGGCGTACCGTGGTGCTGACGCTGGAATGGCTCATGAAACCGCAGACGATCAGGTCAAGGTGCCCCAGCGCTTGCAGGGTTTCGTGCAGCTTGGTGTTCTTGAAAGCGTTGGGCATGCGTTTTTCGATGACGATTTCTCCCTCGCGTGGCTCAAGGCCGGGGATGAACTCACCGGCCGCACCCTGGGGGTCGAAGCGACCACCAACGGTACCGAGGTGGCGGACGTGGATGATCGGACGGCCGGCCTTGCGGGCGGCGTCGAGCAACCTGGCGATGTTGGCCACGGCCTCGTCCATGCCCGACAGCGCGAGAGGGCCACTGAGGTACTCTTTTTGCGCATCGATGACGATCAGGCTGGCTTGGCTCAGCTTGGCCGGCGGGTAGTCGCGGCCAGTGAGGCGGAACATCGTGGTTGGAACGGACATCAAGGGCTCCTTGGGTAGGGCTTTTGTATACCTATTCTCCCTTGCCTTGGCGCCAATGGGAATGGTTGACATCGCAAGCAGCGTGGTTACTGGCCTGTGGCGGACTGCGGGGCGATCCGCGGCAACAAATGTGCGGGTAGGACTGTTAGACTTTTGTCCGGTCTGAATAGGAGTACCCCGTGATCACATCTCGTCTGCGCACGTTGCGCGACCATATCCGCTGGGCGGTCAGCCGCTTCCATGAGCACGAGCTGTTCTTCGGCCACGGTGCCGACAATGCCTGGGACGAAGCCCGCCTGCTGGTGTTGGGTGCCGTGCACCTGCCATGGGAGGTGGCCGACAGCTACCTGGACTGCCAGCTCGAGGACGACGAGCGGGTGCGCCTGCAGCACCTGCTCAAGCGCCGCATCCAGGACCGTGTGCCGACCGCCTACCTGTTGGGCGAGGCGTGGTTCTGCGGCATGTCGTTCATTGTCGACGAGCGTGTGCTGGTACCTCGTTCGCCGATCGGCGAGCTGATCGAGAAACGTTTCGAGCCGTGGCTGGCCGCCGAGCCTGCGCGCATTCTCGACCTGTGCACCGGTTCCGGCTGCATCGGTATCGTGGCGGCGGAAGTATTCCCCGAGGCCGAAGTGGTGCTTGCCGACCTGTCCTTCGAAGCACTTGAAGTGGCCAACCAGAACATCGAGCGCCACGGTCTGGACGAGCGCGTGTTCACGGTGCAGGGCGATGGTTTCGCCGGCCTGCCGGGGCAGCGTTTCGACCTGATCCTGTCCAACCCGCCGTATGTCGATGCCGAGGACTTCGGCGACATGCCGGCGGAGTATCACCACGAGCCGGAAATGGGCCTGGCCTGCGGCAACGACGGCCTGGACCTGGTGCGTCGGATGCTGGCCGAGGCGGCTGATCACCTGACCGAAAAGGGCTTGCTGATCGTCGAGGTAGGCAACAGCCAGGTGCATGTCGAGGCGCTGTACCCCGAAGTGGACTTTGCCTGGCTGGAGTTCGAGCGCGGCGGGCATGGGGTGTTCATGTTGACGGCCGAGCAGTGCAGGCAGCATCAGGAGCTGTTCAAGGCGCGCGTCTGATGCTGGAGCCTGGGGCTGCTTTGCAGCCCTTTCGCGACACAAGGCCGCTCCTACAGTCGACCGCGCTTCCTTGTAGGAGCGGCCTTGTGTCGCGAAAGGGCCGCAAAGCGGCCCCCGGTTTCAACGAGTAGCAATCCAGATCAGCAGGCCCGCCTGAAACACCGCAAACGCCACCAGGCAAGTGATGGTAAAGCGTAGCCCGCTGTCTTCGCGCCGATACTTGGCCACCCGCTCATCCCGCTCGCGCAGTTGCGCTTCCTTCTCCAGCAACTGCTGTTCGGCCTGCTGCAGCATGCCAGCGGCCTCCAGCATGTCCACCCGCTGGACCTTCTCGGTATTCCAGCCACCCTTGAGCTGGCCGACGGTCGTCTCCACGGTACTGCCCTTCAGATGCTGCGGGTCGGCGTATTCCACCTCGATGCCGGTGGCAGTCAAGAAGCGATCCCGGCGCAGGCGCGTGTCTTCGTTCATCGCATCCCTGTTCGGCAATGCCATGCCTTCGACCTTGTAGTGCGACCAGCGGCGCTGCAGCCACTGCACCGCCTGGCCCAGCAGGAAGCGGCCGAGGCCTCGGTTGAGGGGCTCCAGCTGCAGGCCGCTGTCGCTGCCGATGCTGACCCGGCGCTCGGCGTGGTCGACGCGCACATCCAGCTGGTTCTGTTCCTTGCGCACTTTCTGGCCGGGCAGGCGGATTTCCAGGCGTAGCAAGCTGTGCACTTTGTCGTGGCGCTCGGCATGGCCGAACTCGACGAAGCGCAGCGGCCGTGCACCGCTGTTGCGGTCGGTGGGCAGCGGCGCCAGGCGCAGCAGCTGGAAGTGCTCGACGGCAAGGTCGGCCCAGGGCAGCGAGTCGCTGTCCGGGGTTTGAGGCGCTTCGGCCGGTTCTACGGCAGCGGGGGCATCGGTCATCAGGGTGTTCTCGAATACAGGCCAATACCGAGCTTATCGGCCGTATCGCCCCGGACCTGAGGCCGTTGTGCGTCGATCTCCTCAGGCTGAGGGCAGCTGATGAATGAACGTCACGATGCGCTCGCCCAGCTCCCGGGCCAGGGGCAGTTCCGGGTTGAGGTAGCTGTCGCGCTGCAGGCGCATTTCCTTGGGGCTGATGCGCAGCATGTGGTTCATGCCATCGATCAGTACCAGTTGGGCGTCCGGTTTTGCCGCCTTGAGGCGTTCGGCGTCGACCACGTCGACTTGCACGTCGTTGCGGCCCTGCACGATCAGGGCGGGCATGGGCAGGCGGGCGAAGGCTTGCGCCGGGTCCTGGCGGAACAGCGAGATCAGGTAGGGCTGCACGCTGGGGCGGAACACCTGGCGCAGGGGCGCCGGCACGTCCAGGCTGGTATGCCCAGTCTGCAGACGGTCGAGCAGGGCGTCGCTGCGTGCCAGTTGTGCTGGCGGCAGGCGTCGGGCCAGCTGTTCGCGCACCACGTCGGCCAGCGGCCTGCCGCTGCCCGCCAGGGTGATCACGGCGCTGGCGCCGGCCTGTTCGGCAGCCAGGCTTGCGATCAACGCGCCTTCGCTGTGACCGATCAGGATCAATTGGCCGAAGCGCGGGTCAGCCTTGAGCTTGCGGCTCCAGGCGACCACGTCGGCGACGTAGCGCTCGACGCTGAGGTCGCGTTCATCGGGCGTGGCCGGTTGGCTGGCGGCTACGCCGCGCTTGTCGTAGCGCACGCTGGCGATGTGCTCGTTGGCCAGCAGCAGGGCCAGGCGCTTGAGGTTGTCGATGCGCCCCGAGGCTGGGTTGTTGCCGTCGCGGTCGGTGGGGCCGGAGCCGGCGATGATCAGCACCACTGGCGGTGGCGTGGCCTGCTGCGGCAGCAGCAGGCTGCCGTGCAGCACGCCCTGGCCGGTGTCCAGATCGATGGGCCGTTGCAGCACGGTAGGGGAGGCGGCCTGGGCCAGGCCTGCGCAGAACATGAAGAACAAGGCGACGAGGCGCGACATCATGGGGGTACTACGTGGTGAGATAGCGGTTTGACACTGTCTTTACCGGAAGGTTCGGCAGCCGGTTTGTTGCTTCCGGCCTCATCGCCGGCAAGCCGGCTCCCACAGGGTTTTGTGCCGCGCTGAGCGTGGTGCTTTACCTGTGGGAGCCGGCTTGCCGGCGATGAGGCCGGTACAGGCGAGCATTCCTTGTGAAATTTTCCGTATACTGCCGCTTTCGTCCACATCAGGCAGACTCGCGGAGCGTCCATGTCCGGCAATACCTACGGCAAGCTGTTCACTGTCACCACCGCTGGCGAAAGCCATGGCCCGGCGTTGGTCGCCATTGTCGATGGCTGCCCACCGGGCCTGGAAATTTCCCTCGCCGACCTGCAGCACGACCTCGACCGGCGCAAGCCCGGCACCAGCCGGCACACCACCCAGCGCCAGGAAGCCGACGAAGTGGAGATCCTTTCCGGCGTCTTCGAAGGCCGCACCACGGGCTGCTCGATCGGCCTGCTGATCCGCAACACCGACCAGAAGTCCAAGGACTACTCGGCGATCAAGGACCTGTTCCGCCCGGCCCACGCCGACTACACCTACCACCACAAGTACGGCGAGCGCGACTACCGCGGCGGTGGCCGCAGCTCGGCCCGTGAAACGGCCATGCGCGTGGCCGCCGGCGCCATCGCCAAGAAGTACCTGGCCACCCAGGGTATCCAGGTGCGTGGCTACATGAGCCAGCTGGGCCCGATCGAAATTCCGTTCAAGGGCTGGGAGTCGGTGGAAAACAACGCCTTCTTCAGCCCCGACCCGGACAAGGTGCCGGAGCTGGAGGCCTACATGGACCAGCTGCGCCGCGACCAGGACTCGGTTGGGGCGAAGATCACCGTGGTCGCCGAAGGCGTGATGCCGGGCCTGGGCGAGCCGATCTTCGACCGCCTCGATGCCGAGCTTGCCCATGCGCTGATGAGCATCAATGCGGTCAAGGGCGTGGAAATCGGCGCAGGCTTCGCCAGCGTCGCCCAGCGCGGCACCGAGCACCGTGACGAGCTGACCCCGGAAGGCTTCCTGAGCAACAACGCCGGCGGCATTCTCGGCGGTATCAGTTCGGGCCAGCCTATCGTCGCCCACCTGGCGCTCAAGCCAACCTCCAGCATCACCGTGCCGGGCCGTTCCATCGACGTTCATGGCAACCCGGTCGAGGTCGTTACCAAAGGGCGCCATGACCCTTGCGTGGGCATTCGTGCGACACCGATCGCCGAGGCGATGATGGCCATCGTGCTGATGGATCACCTGCTGCGTCACCGTGGGCAGAATGCCGAGGTGAAGGTCACGACGCCGGTACTGGGCCAGCTCTGATTCGTCTTTACCGGCCCTATCGCCGGCAAGCCGGCTCCCACAGGTACCCCACACGCTTCAGGTTTGTGGTGACCCTGTGGGAGCCGGCTTGCCGGCGATGGGGCCAGTACAGACAACCACCCTCCACGCAGAGCCCCGATGAACCCGATCCCCTACTGGCGCCTGTCCAGCTTCTACCTGTTCTACTTCGCCCTGCTGGGCTCCACGGCCCCCTTCCTGGCCCTGTATTTCGACCACCTTGGCTTCCCTCCGGCGCGCATCGGCGAGCTGGTGGCGATCCCCATGCTGATGCGCTGCATCGCCCCCAACCTGTGGGGCTGGCTGGGCGACCGCACGGGCCAGCGGTTGCTGATCGTGCGGCTCGGCGCCTTGTCGACCCTGGCCACCTTTTCGCTGATCTTCTTGGGCAAGAGCTACGCCTGGCTGGCGCTGGTGATGGCCCTGCATGCGTTTTTCTGGCACGCGGTGCTGCCGCAGTTCGAGGTCATCACCCTGGCCCACCTGCACGGCCAGACCTCACGCTACAGCCAGGTGCGGCTGTGGGGCTCGATTGGCTTCATCCTCACCGTGGTGGGCCTGGGTCGTCTGTTCGAATGGCTGAGCCTGGACATCTACCCGGTCGCGCTGGTGACGATCATGGCCGGCATCGTCGCCGCCAGCCTGTGGGTGCCCAACGCCCAGCCGGTGGAGCAGGGGGAGCGCGAGGGGGCCGGCGGTTTCCTGCGCCAGCTGACGGCGCCAGGCGTGATCGCCTTCTATGTGTGCGTGGCATTGATGCAGCTCAGCCACGGGCCGTACTACACCTTCCTCACCTTGCACCTGGAGCACCTGGGCTACAGCCGCGGTGCCATTGGCCTGTTGTGGGCCCTGGGGGTGGTGGCCGAAGTGCTGATATTCATGGCCATGAGCCGAATCTTCGCGCGCTTCAGCGTGCAGCAGGTGCTGCTGGTCAGCTTCCTGCTGGCGGCGCTGCGCTGGCTGTTGCTGGGCAACCTGGCCTCCGAGCCGGGCGTGCTGGTCTTTGCCCAGGTGCTGCATGCGGCCACCTTCGGCTGTTTCCACGCGGCATCGATTGCCTTCGTCCAGGCCAGTTTCGGCGCGCGTCAGCAAGGCCAGGGCCAGGCGCTGTACGCGGCATTGTCGGGTACGGGCGGTGCCCTGGGGGCGCTGTATTCAGGCTACAGCTGGAAACTGCTGGGGCCGACCTTCACCTTTGGTATGGCCAGCGCCGCAGCACTGGCTGCAGCCGTTATCATTGCCACTCGTTTGAAATCGACCAGGACCCGCCGCTGATGAGCATCCTCTGTGTTTTCCACCCGTCCAGCCCGGACTTGCCGAACAAGGTACTGACCCACCACGACGATATCGCTGCAACCTTGGCCGAGCAGGGTGTGCGTTTCATTCACCAGCCGCTGGATCTGCGCGTACGGCCAGGTTCGGGCGAGCAAGCGGTACAGGACGACTGCCGTGAGTTGCTCGACCAACTGATGACCGCGCACGGCAGCGCCGCCTTGCGCGTACTCGATCGTGATGGCGCACAACCGGCGCAGGTCGACCTGCGCGACGAGCATGTGCATGACGCCGAAGAAGTATTTGCGGTGGTGAGCGGCCGTGCCCAGGTCGGGTTGCGTCTGGGTGACGACGTGTATGCGGTGTTGTGCGAGAAGGGCGACCAGCTGGTGGTGCCGGCCAGGACGCGGCGCTGGGTGGAGCTGGGGGATAACCCGTTCTGCGTGGCGCTGCGGCTGTTTGGCAACGAGCAGGGGGTGGAACCACGGTTTACGGGTGATGAGACGGCTCGGTTGTTCTTGGGCATCGATGAGCTTTGAGCTTTAGTGCCTGACCGGGCCTCATCGCGGATAAATCCGCTCCTACACAAGTGCCCCGCCATCCCTATGGGCAATGCAGCAACTTGTTGTAGGAGCGGATTTATCCGTGAGAGGCCGGCCCAGGCAAACTCTACCGATAGGTCGGCAACGCAAACCGTTGCTGGCTCTGCAGCATCGTGATCACTGGCAGTTCACTGGCCTGTTCGGCCAAGTCACGGCGAATGGCGCTGATCGCCCAGGACAGCTGTTCGGCGCTGTGCAGTTGCGCATAAGTCAGCACCCGGCGAGTCACTTTGCTGTCAGCGGCGCGAAGGGTAAGCAGGATGCCACCATCGGGACGGGGCTGGGTGGCGACCTGGTAGGCCGGGAACACCGAGACGAACTTTTCCTGGATGAGGTCCATATCAACTCCTGACTGTTGGTGGGCAGACGTGAGTTGATTGTTGCAGTGACCGTGCCAGAACGGCTTGTTAGTAAAAATCCTTTAAATTCAATGAGTTATAAAGATTTTCAGAAGGCCGCGTCGTGCAGGCTGCATGGTCGTGCATTTTGCACAGTGCATTTTGCACGAGTCACGCAACGCCTATCGGCCCTATAGATTCTGAACCTTTGACCCTGTGCACGTGCCTGACAAACACTTGGGCAATCTTTTCTGCCAGGAGGTTCCAGATGTCCGATCAACATGCGCCCGCTGCCATGACCGATGAAGAAACCGCTGCCTTCGCCGAGCAGGTGTTCGAGCGTGCCCGCCAGGGGGACGCCGAGATGCTTGAACGGTTGTTGGCCAGCGGCCTGCCGGCCAACCTGCGCAACCACAAGGGCGACACCTTGCTGATGCTGGCCAGCTACCACGGCCAGCATGAGGCGGTGCGCGTGCTGCTGGCCCATGGCGCCGACCCGTTGATCGCCAACGACAACGGCCAACTGCCGATTGCCGGCGCGGCGTTCAAGGGCGATCTGGCGATGATTCGCTTGCTGCTGGAGCAGGGGGTGCCGGTGGACGCCGCCGCACAGGACGGGCGTACCGCACTGATGCTGGCGGCCATGTTCAACCGCGGCGAGATCCTCGACTACCTGCTGGCCCAAGGCGCCGACCCGGCTCACCGAGATGCCCGTGGCGTCACCGCGTTGATGGCGGCGCAGACCATGGGCGCAGTGGAAGCCGCAGCACGCTTGCAGGCGCTGGCCGGCTAACCGTTCGGGGGCGTTTGCGGCTATCCTTGGCGACTTTTCACCCGTCGCAGGCCCCCGTTCATGAAAAACCAGTTGCTCGAATTCATCAGCCTCATTGCCGCCGGCTGCATGCGCGATGAAGACATCGAGCGCATCGCCGACGAGGCCGCCCAAGCCTACGCCGACCCCGCCGCCTTCCTGTCCGCCAATCCGGACATCAATTATGACGACAGTTTCCCGATCGCCCTGGGTGAGTGGGTCGTGCTCGGCAGCCTGCCGGATACCGTGGTGTTCCAGGCCGACAGCTATCAGGAGCTGTTCCAGCACATCAGCGATTCGTTCGACAAGAGCGTGCCGTTCACCCTCAAGCCCAAGCAGCTGGCACGTACCGAGCCGCTGACCGCGCTCAACCGTATTCAGGTGCAGATGGGGGCGTTGAATAAAGAGGCGGGGGGATATGTGCTGCTGAACTTCAGCCAGTTGCTCGATGATGAGCTGCAGATGGTGATGGTGGGGCAGAACGACCTGGCGCGCGTGCTGGAGTTGGGGGCAGAGGTGGGGATCAAGGTGGAGCCTGCGTTGGAGGCCTTGAAGGTCGCGGTTCACGTCTGAGTTGATGGGCTGGCTGGACTGGCCCTATCGCCGGCAAGCCGGCGATAGGGCCCGAACAGGCAACCCACATGCTCAGCCCAGCGCAGTATCCAGAAACATCATCACTGCAAACCCACCCATCAACCCCAGGGTCGCCGCCGTCTGGTGCCCATTGCGGTGGGTCTCGGGAATCACTTCGTGGGACACCACGAAAATCATTGCCCCAGCCGCCAACCCCATGCTGATTGGGTAGGCGAGGGCGAACCCAGTGGAAATCCCCAGGCCAATCACCGCCCCCAGCGGCTCCATCAATCCCGAACCAATCGCCACCAACGCTGCCTTCAAATTCGAAAGCCCGGTCGCGCGTAACGCCAAGGCCACGGCCAACCCTTCGGGAATATCCTGGATAGCGATGGCGCTGGTCAGCGGCAGGCCGATGTTCATGTCGCCGTTGGCAAAGCTCACACCAATCGCCATGCCTTCAGGCAGGTTGTGCAAGGTGATCGCCAGCACGAACAGCCACACCCGGCTGATCCGCTCGGCCTCGGGGCCGCAGGGGCCGGTGCTTTCATGTTCATGCGGGGTGAAGCGATCGAGGCCGAGCATCAGCAGCACGCCAAGGCCCATGCCCAGCACCACGGTGAACGCTGCGGCCGGGCCATTACCGGTGATCTCGCGGGCGGCATCCAGGCCCGGCAGAATCAACGAGAAGGAGCTGGCCGCGAGCATCATGCCAGCCGCAAAGCCGAGCATCACGTCCTGGCTTCGGGCGCTGACGTCGCGCAGCACAACGGCCAGTACCGCCCCCAATGCCGTGGCGCCGAAGCCGGACAAGCCACCGAGCACCGCCAGGTGCAGGTTGTCGGCATGGTCGCCGTTGACGGCGTTCCAGAAACTGGCCGCCAGCAGCACGATGACCGCCAGCAGGCTCACGCCCAGGCCGGCGCTGAGCCACGGGGTGTTGATCGCTTGTTGCCGCCAGGCGCTCAGCAGGGAGGGGGAGGCGGCGCTTTGGGTGTTGGCGGGGGGCATGGGTACCTCGAACTGATGAATACAAGCAGTCTATCCAGAGACCGGCTCGCGTGACCAAGGATTCCCTTCTATCGACCTGATAGCCGATCATGCGCGGTTTCGCGCACTTCAAGGGGGGGCGACATGGGTTCGACATTCAATTGCGTGGTTGGGCTGATCATCCTGGCCCTGGATATCTGGGCCATCTTCAATGTGCTCAAAAGCGGCAGCAAAGTGGGCATCAAGGTGCTGTGGATGCTGCTGATCGTGCTGGCGCCAGTGATCGGGCTGGTGATCTGGGCGATCGCCGGGCCGCGCGCCAATGTGCGCGCTTGAAGGCCGCGGCAGACAAAAACCGCAACAGGTCCGTGACAAAATTTTCACATTGGTTTAAACAGAATCCGCACCCGCACAATGCTGCGTTGGTCTAGTGCCAGCGCCATCTCCGCAAACCGCAATCCTAGGACTTCCCCATTCATGGCTAACACGGATGCCTTGAAGCAACAGGGCGCGCGAGCTTTCACGCCGACCTTGAAATCGCACCTGGCCTATACGCTGCTCAGCGGCCTGGTAATCATGTTGATGCTCAGCCTGGTGCGCCTTGCGCTGCTGGTCTACAACAGCGACATGATCGGCGACACCCCTTACTCCACGGTCGCCGAAGGCTTCCTCAACGGCCTGCGCTTCGACCTGCGGGTAGTGGTGTACCTGAGCATTCCGTTGCTGCTGGCGATCCTCAGCCCGTGGGCGATGGCCCAGCGTGGCCTGTTCCGCTTCTGGCTGACGATCGCCTCGAGCGTGGTGATGTTCCTCGGCCTGATGGAGTTGGACTTCTACCGCGAGTTCCACCAGCGTCTGAACGGCCTGGTCTTCCAGTACATCAAGGAAGACCCGAAGACCGTGATGAGCATGCTCTGGTACGGCTTCCCGGTGGTTCGCTACCTACTCGCCTGGCTGTTCGGCACCTGGCTGCTGAGCCTGCTGTTCAAGGGCATCGACCGCCTGACCCGGGGCAATGGCGTGCAACGTATCGCCCCCTGGTACAACCGCCTGGCAGTGTTCATGGTGATTTTGCTGGTGGCCGTGGTCGCCGCCCGTGGCACCCTGCGCCAGGGCCCGCCGATGCGTTGGGGTGATGCCTTCACCACCGACTCCAACTTCGTCAACCAGTTGGGCCTGAACGGCACCCTGACCCTGATCGACGCCGCCAAGAGCCGCTTCGGCGAAGACCGCGCCAATATCTGGAAGCCGGTGCTGGAGCAGAACCTGGCCACCCAGACCGTGCGTGAGCAGCTGCTGACCCCGAACGACACCCTGGTCGATGCCGACGAGGCTGCCATCCGCCGTGACTTCGTGCCGCCGGCCGAGCGTACCCTGCCGATCAAGAACGTCGTGGTGATCCTGATGGAAAGCTTCGCCGGCCACTCGGTCGGTGCCCTGGGCAGCCCGAACAACATCACCCCGTACTTCGACAAGCTGGCCAAGGAGGGTCTGCTGTTCGACCGCTTCTTCTCCAATGGCACCCATACCCACCAGGGCATGTTCGCCACCATGGCCTGCTTCCCGAACCTGCCAGGCTTCGAATACCTGATGCAGACCCCGGAGGGCGGCCACAAGCTGTCTGGCCTGCCGGCACTGCTCAGCGCCCGTGACTACGACGATGTCTACGTCTACAACGGCGACTTCGCCTGGGACAACCAGTCCGGTTTCTTCGGCAACCAGGGCATGACCACCTTCATTGGCCGTAACGACTTCGTCAACCCGGTGTTCTCCGACCCGACCTGGGGCGTGTCCGACCAGGACATGTTCGACCGTGGCAACGAGGAACTGGCCAAGCACGACGGCAAGAAGCCGATCTACGCGCTGCTGCAGACGCTGTCCAACCACACGCCCTATGCGCTGCCAGCAGACCTGCCGGTCGAGAAGGTCACAGGCCAGGGCCGCCTGGATGAACACCTGACCGCCATGCGCTACTCCGACTGGGCATTGGGCCAGTTCTTCGAGAAGGCGCGCAAAGAGCCTTACTTCAAGGACACCCTGTTCGTCATCGTCGGCGACCACGGCTTCGGCAACCAGCAGCAAGTCACCGAACTAGACCTGGGCCGTTTCAACGTGCCGCTGTTGCTGATCGCTCCGGGCATCCAGGAGAAGTTCGGTGCGGTCAACCACACCGTCGGTACCCAGGTCGACATCGTGCCGACCATCATGGGCCGCCTCGGTGGCGAGACCCGCCACCAGTGCTGGGGCCGCGACCTGCTCAACCTGCCGGAAGGCGACCAGGGCGTTGGCATGATCAAGCCGTCGGGCAGCGAGCAGATCGTCGGCCTGGTGCAGGGTGACCGCATCCTCATCGAGTCCAAGGACATGAGCCCGCGCATGTACCGCTACCAGTTGGGTCGCGAGTTCAAGGCCGAGCTGATCGAAAGCCCGGACCAGCCGGAAATGCTCAAGAAGCTCGAGGCGTACATCCAGACCGCGACCAAGAGCTTGCTGGACAACACCGCGGGTGTAGTGCACGGCACACCTAAGTAAGTGTTCACCCATCGCCGGCAAGCCGGCTCCCACAGGTACGGTGTGGGAGCCGGCTTGCCGGCGATAGGGCCACCACTTGATTCAGCTGACTGAACAAATCCCCCCGCCCACGGTCAAGCAATTACAGGCATCACCCCCGGTGTTCTCTGCTTGAGGGCTATTCAATGAAAGAGTGGGAAGTCATCTTTGCCGACCAGAAAGGCGAGCCGACCACGCTGCTGATGCACGGTGAACAGTGCCCCAGCGAGGAAGAGGCGGCCCGCGCCATTCGTTCGCATCTGTTTCCGGTCATGGATGAGCTGGACCTCAACGACTTCCAGGACCGCGCCCCATCCCCCACGGCACGCTGGCTCAAGGAGCAGAACGGCGTGATCATCACAAGCATCACAGAAGCACCCTGACCCGCAGGTTGGCGTGGTGCCCTGGCAGGCACTACGCTGGTGGGAGGTGTCGGCCTTTTCTGCGGGGCGGCACCCATTCAATTCGCGTCTTGCATCAGCTCGATCTGCCGGTTGTGTCGGCAGGTGCGTAGTGCACGGAAAGTCTATCCATCGCTTTATTCGGGAGGACGATTCATGAGCAGCCAGAACGACGATATCAGCAGCAATGTCCTGCGCCAGATGAAAGCTGGCGGTTTTGACTTCACCCGCATCCATCCCATCGAGTTCTACGCGGTATTTCCCGACGAGGTCAACGCGCGTCGGGCGGCTGGGCAGTTTCAAGGTGAATCGCTCAATGCTCAGGTGCATGAGCGGGACGATGGCGTGTGGCACCTGGAGCTGAGCAAGGTCATGTATGCCACTTACGGGGGCATCGGTGACTTCGAGGAGCGGTTCGAGCAGGTCGTTTCACCTTACGGCGGAGAGGTCGAAGGGTGGGGCGTCAAGCACGAACGGCCGATTGCCTGAAAACCTCGGGGCTGCTTCGCAGCCCATCGCTGGCAAGCCAGCTCCCACACCTGTAGGAGCCGGCTTGCCGGCGATTGGCCCTCAAGGCTTGCGCTTGGCCATATGCCCCAGATAAGCCAGCAAGGCATCCAGCTCCTGCTCGTTCAACACACTTTCGGCAAACCCCGGCATCCGCCCCTGCGGCCATTGCCGCAAGCTTTGCGGGTCACGTATGTACTGGCGCAAGAACGCCGGCTGGAAATACTCCGTCGGGTTGTGCGGCACATTCAAGTCCGGCCCGAACTGCGCATCGCCCGCGCCATTGAGCCGATGGCAGGCCAGGCAATTCTGCTGGAACAAGGCAAACCCTTGGCGCACGGGGTCGTTGACCGGCAGTTTCGCGTCCGGCAGCAGCGCCGGGAAGCGTTTTTCGACGGGGGCCAGGCGGCGGATCGTGGCGATCTGGAAGGGCCACTGCTCGGGCCGGATGCCGCTCGCCTGTGGGTCGGTCCATACCAGATAGAACGGCCCGGCACTGGGTTTGCCGGTGCCCAGTGCTGGCCAAGGCTTGGCGGGGTCTTCGACCGCCAGCCAGGCGCGTGCAGGGCCGTCCTGCAGCAACGGTCCGGCGGGCATTTCGGCCGCAAAGCCATCGAGTGCCACGGCCTGCAGGTGGTCATCGGCATCGATGCCTTGCAGCAGTGTACTCAGGGGCACGGCGCGATAGCGCATGGGCCGCTTATAGGAGACATCCTGTTCGATGGTGATTTCTTGGGCTTGTGCAAGCAATTCGGCACTGTCGAGCTGGCGCGGCGCACCGCCCAGCTCCAGGTGCAACTGCGCCGCCGACAGCGGCAGGCTAGCGAGCAAGGCAAGCAGGGCAAGGCAACGGCGCATAGGCAATCTCCAACCATCAAGGCCGGCAGATTACCTGTGCATTGCCAGTGAAGGCCACAGCCACCGTCATCCGAACAAGCGTGTAAGGTTCGGCAGAATCAGCAGCAAAGTCGTGGCGAACAGAATGAGCCCAGCTTGGCGAAGTTTCGATTGTCTGAACATGGCGGACCGCCTTCTTGTTGTTATTCCTGAATACCCGTTTGGCTTCCTGTCACGTTGGGGTCGATCACAGTGGCGTGCCTTGCACGCCGGTACTGAATACCTCTTGAAATCGATATACAACCAACAGTAGGGGCAACGTCATCCCTGTTTCAGAACCCTTTGTTCTATTGAATAAAATTGAAATCGCTTTCTGCTATGAGGCCAAGGGCCAGCTCGCTGGCATGTCCTTCCTAGACGGCTGCACTTGCGGGTAAAGTTGTCCGACAAAATGTGACCGTTCGTCAGTGCAGCCTACTTGCTTGTACGTGTCTTTCGCGTCAGTCTCTACAACAGATTCCCACTCATGTCGTTCAGGACTATCCCTATGTCGTTACGCATCTGCATCCTTGAAACCGATGTCCTGCGACCGGAGTTGACCGCGCAGTACCAGGGCTACGGAAGGATGTTCGAGCAGCTCTTCTCGCGGCAGCCGATCGCAGCCGAGTTTTGTGTGTACAACGTGATGAACGGCGTCTACCCCCCCGACGAAGCGCGCTTCGATGCCTACCTGGTGACGGGCAGCAAGGCCGATTCGTTCGGCTCCGATCCCTGGATCCAGACGCTCAAGGCCTACCTCTTGAAGTTGTACGAGCGTGGCGAGAAGCTGCTGGGTGTGTGCTTCGGCCATCAACTGCTGGCGCTGACCCTGGGGGGCAAGGCCGAACGCGCCGACAAAGGTTGGGGTGTGGGCATTCACCGTTACTCGCTGGCGGCGCATGCGCCGTGGATGGACCCGGAAGTGTCCGAGCTGACCCTGCTGATCAGCCACCAGGATCAGGTGACCGAGCTGCCGGAGGGTGCCACGGTGATCGCCTCGAGCGATTTCTGCCCGAACGCGGCGTACCACATTCGGGATCAGGTGCTGTGCTTCCAGGGGCATCCGGAGTTCGTCCATGACTACTCGCGGGCGCTGCTCGATGCACGCCAGGATTACCTGGGCGACGAGGTGTACCACAAGGCGGTGGCGAGCCTGGCGAGCGAGCACCAGGGCGATCTGGTGGGCGAGTGGATGATGCGATTCGTTCAGCAGTCGGGCAAGGCCAGCGATAGCGCGGCCTGATCGAGTTTGGGGCTGCTGTGCAGCCCAATCGCCGGCAAGCCGGCTCCCACAGATAACCCACTAGCCCGAGAGCACTGGGATACCTGTGGGGGCGATGAGGCCCTCACAGCCAGCCAGATCTCTTGAAGCTGGCATACAAGCCCGAACACCCCACCCCAATCACCCCCAGCACCACGAAATACCCGTACTGCCACCCCAGCTCCGGCATGTTCTGGAAGTTCATCCCGTAGATCCCGGCAATCGCCGTGGGAAACGCCAGGATGGCCGCCCATGCCGCGAACTTGCGCTGCACGATGCTCTGCCGTGACGACTCCAGCAGCATGCCGATCTCGATGGTCTGGCTGGCGATATCGCGGATCCCGGCCAAATCCTCCATCTGCCGCGTGACGTGGATTTGCACGTCGCGAAAATACGGGCGCATGTTCTTGTCGATGAACGGGAAGCTCAACCGCTGCAGTTCCTCGCTCACTTCCACCATCGGTGCCACGTAGCGGCGCAAGCGCAGGATGTCGCGGCGCAGGCTGTGCAGGCGCCTGATGTCTTCTTCCTGCAGCGAGCCACCGAGCACGCTTTGCTCCAGCTCTTCGATTTCCCCATGGATCGCTTCGCTGACCGGCTGGTAGTTCTCGGTGACGAAGTCGAGCAGGGCGTAGAGCACGAAATCTTCGCCATGTTCGAGCAGCAATGGCCGCGCTTCGCAGCGCTGGCGCACCAGGGCATAGGACTTGGAGTGGCCATTGCGGCAGGTGATGATGTAACCGTTGCCGGCGAAGATGTGGGTTTCGATGAACTCCAGCTTGCCCTCATGGCGCACGGGCGAATACGTGACGATGAACAGCGCGTCGCCGAAGGTTTCAAGCTTCGGCCGGCTGTGTTTTTCCAGCGCGTCCTCGATGGACAGTTCGTGCAGGTTGAACTGGCGCTGCAGGTTGGCCAGTTCCTCGGCGTTGGGTTCTTCCAGGCCGATCCAGACGAAATGCCCAGGCTTGCGCGCCCACTCGCTGCCTTCATCGATGCTGATGTTGGTGACCTTCCTGCCGGCGGCGTACACCGCCGATGCCACGACTCGACCCATGGTGATCCACTTGTTCGGTTGCACACGGGTTACAGCTTGGGCTGTAGTGGGCCCAAGAGCAACCTAGTGGTTGGCCAGCTCGCCTTCCATGCGGTCGATGCACTGCTGCATCTGCGTGCGGCACTGCTCGACCAAGGCCGGCACGTCCTGTTGGCTGAGCCCGGCGGTGGCGATCGGTGGCAGCGAGCGCACGATCACCGTGCGCTGGCGCCAGCTGTTCAGGCTCAGGCGGCGGGTGTAGCGGCTGACGCACACCGGCACGATCGGCACGCCGGCCTCGATGGCCATGTGGAAGGCGCCTTTCTTGAACGCCAGCAATTGCTCCTCGGGGTTGCGCGTGCCTTCCGGGAAGATCCAGATCGAGGTGTCGTCACGCAGGATCCGTGTGGTCACCTGCATGGCCTTGCGTGCCTGGTAGGCGTTGCTGCGATCGATCAGCACGTTGCCGCCGAGCCAGAACAACTGCCCAAACAGTGGAATCCAGCCGAGGCTCTTCTTGCCGATGGCAACGGTGCGTTGCGGCACCACATGGCCAAGGATGAACAGGTCGAAGTTGGATTGGTGATTGGCGACGATCACGCAGCCGGGCGGTTGGTCCCACAGCGGGCCGACCTCGGCCTTGACCTTGATGCGCATCAGCCAGGTGGCGGGCACGCTGTAGAGGCGGGCGAACACGCGGCTGTTGTCGCGGTTGAAGGGGCGCAGCAGGCCGATCAGCAGACCGATGAAACCTACCAGCAAAAAGTGCAGCGCCAGCAGGAGCATGCGAAGGGAGTAGAGCATTGTACAACTCACACCAGAAGTCGCGGCGCAGTGTACGGATGTGCACTGGCGGGGGCAAACCTTGGTGTGTATCTGCGCTGGCCCTATCGCCGGCAAGCCGGCTCCCACAGAGAACGCGCAGGCTTCAAGACCTGCTCTGTACTTGTGGGAGCCGGCTTGCCGGCGATAGGGCCGTGAAGGTCAGCCCATATGCCCCTGGTCCAGCCCGATCGCTTCATCCAGCGTATCGAGCAGCCCTTTGCGCACCTTCAGCTTGGTGTTCTTGTGCGCCAGCATGTTGAGCTTTTTCAGCTCGCGCGCCACGGCCAGTGCGGTTTCGTGCAGTTGCTCGGCCGGCACCACTTTGTCGAGGAAGCCGGCATCCAGCGCGTCCTTGGGCTCGAACATCTCGGCATTGATCACCGAGCGGTGGAAGGCCGCACGGCCCAGGCGGTCGCGCGCCAGCTCGATGCCCGCGTGGTGCATGGTCATGCCGATCTGCACTTCGTTCAGGCCAATCTTGTACGGGCCTTCGACACCGATCCGGTAATCGGCCGACAGCAGCAGGAAGGCACCCTTGGCCACCGCGTGGCCTGGGCAGGCAACGATCACCGGGAACGGGTGCGACAGCAGGCGTCGGGCCAGGGTGGAGCCGGCGGTGACCAGACTGACCGCTTGCTGGGGGCCAGAAGTCATCACCTTGAGGTCGTAGCCGCCAGAGAGGATGCCCGGCTGGCCGGTGATGATCACCACGGCCCGTTCCTGGGTGGCGCGGTCGAGGGCGGCATTGAAGGCAGCGATGACATCCGGGGAGATGGCGTTGACCTTGCCGTTGTTCAGGGTCAGGGTCGCGATGCCGTCTTCGGCGTGGTAGGTAATCAGCTCGCTCATGACAGAGTCCTTTAAGTGGCGTGGCGACGACGTTACCCAGCGGCGCGAGCCAGGTAAAGCAGCAAGGCTGACCAGCCAGTCAGCGCGCAGGCTCCACGCCTTGCCGCGCCGGGGCAGTGTGTTGGCAGGCAGTAAAAGCGCAGGCGAATTTGGCAGCATTGCCCTGGCAGCCTCGGTTTTTCAGTGGGTTGGCTTAAATGCATGAAAAATTTGAAAAAAATGCTTGCCAAAGAAAAGCTCTTCCACTAAATTAGCGCGCCTCGACAGGGTGAAAGCCTTGAAGGGAAAACGGTGAAGTGTCCGAGTGGTCGAAGGAGCACGCCTGGAAAGTGTGTATACGAGAAATCGTATCAAGGGTTCAAATCCCTTCTTCACCGCCACATTCTGCGAAGAGCCCCCGAGCTGAAAAGTTCGGGGGCTTTTTGCATTCTGGGGCCGCTTCGCGGCCCTTTCGCGACACAAGGCCGCTCCTACAGGCGGGCGCGATCTTCCTGTAGGAGCGGCCTTGTGTCGCGAAAGGGCTGCGAAGCAGCCCCAAAAGCATCAAAAAAAAATCGAAGCCGACAGCCGAGCCGTACGCGGCGCCCCCTGGAACAGATAGTTGTCGCCCAGGTAGTCCCCCACATCCCGCCAATAGCGCTTGTCGAACACGTTATCCACCGTCAGCCGCAGCACCGTGTCATACCCCCCGATACGCGTGCGATAGCGGCTACCGACATCGAACACGGTATAGCCGCCCACTTCGACATTACCCGCCTGGCTCGCATACTTGCTGGCGCTGTAGCGTGCGCCGCCGAGCAACGCAAGGCCCGGCACCGGCAGGCTGTAGTCGGCCTGCACGGCGGCGCGCAGGTTCGGCACGTTGATCGCCTGATGGCCCTCGTAGGCGGCGGTGCCGCTGTTTTCGACCCGGGCGCGGATCGCTGCGGCGCTGGCCTGCAGCTGCAGGTTCGAAGTCACCCAGCCGCTGGCGCCCAGCTCAAGGCCAATGTTTTTCTGCTGCCCCTCCTGCACGTAGGTGAAGCTGCCATCCCCCTCCGGTCGCGCGTACTGGTAGGCCTGGCGGATCTGGAACAGGGCAGCGTTGAAACTCATGCCTTGCCAATCGCGCTTGATGCCCAGCTCCAATTGGTGGGAAAGGGTGGGGGCGAGAATTTCAGCGGCGTTGCTGGCATACCACGGCGCCGTTCCACCTGCCGACAAACCTTTGGCATAACTGGCGTACAGGATGGTATCGGGGCGCGGCTTATAAATGAGCGCGGCATTGGGTAGCAGCTGGTATTGCTGGGTATGGCGCCCGGCGACACCGTTTTCGTCCCAGGTCTGTTCGTCCAGGCGCACTTCACGGGCGCCGAGCACGGCCTGCCAGTGGTCGCTGAACGTAATACGGTCGCTGACGAACAGCCCGTACTGGCGGCTGTCGAGGCGGCGTTCGCTAGCGCCGATCGGCTTGTCCGAAGGCGGCACGGCCGGTGCGCCGGTGTAGATGTTGCCGCTGCCGACCAGCTCGTTGTAGTAGGGGCGCTGGTCGAGGGTGCGGCGTTGCGCGCTGCTGCCGACGGTCAACTCATGGCCGACGCCGAATGCGTCGAAGTGGCCGTTGAGCATGGCCTGGACCTCATCGGTACGGCGCGTGTCGTCGGGGCTGCGGAAATCGTAGATGTCGTAGTCGCCCTCCGGGCTGAAGTGCGACTGCCAGCCGCCTTCGCTGCCCCAGGCAAAGGCGCTGTAGTCATCGATGACCACTTTGCTGCGAGAAGCACTGAGGGTGCCGCTCCAGGCATCGCTGAATCGATATTCGAAGCGCCCGCCCAGGTTCAGCGAGTCGTTTTGCACAGGTTTGGCCCAGTGCTGATAGGCCAGGCGGTCATCCGGGTCGATGCCGTGGGGCACCTCGGTACCGCCGAGAAGCTGATAACCGGGCACCGAGCGCTGCTCGCGATGCTGGTACTCGGCATCCAGCTGCAGGGTGGCCGCGGGGCTTATCTGCCAGTCGAACGCCAGTGAGGCGAAGTCGCGCTGGCCATCGGCGTGGTCCACATAGGCGCGGATGTCCTCGTGGGCCAGGTTGGCGCGCAGACCGAACTGGCGCTCGCTGCCGAACCAGCCGCCGAGGTCGGTGGCCAGGTAGCGTTCACCCTGCGCGTTGGTCGAGACCGTCACGCTGCGCACATCCTCGGCGCGTTTGGTCACGTAGTTGATCAGCCCACCGGGCTCCGACACGCCGCTTTGCAGCCCGGACAAGCCTTTGAGCAACTCGACCTGCTGCTTGTTTTCCAGCGCTACGTTCTGCTCGCCGGCGATGGTCTGGCCATTGATGCGGTAGCTGCTGGCGGCATTGAGCTCGAAGCCGCGAACGTTGAAGTTTTCGTAGTAGCCGATGGGCGCGTAGCTTTCGCCGACCGAGGCGTCGCTGTGCAGGACTTCGCTGAGCAGACGCACCTGGCGGTCTTCGATCAGCTGTCGGTTGAACACGCTGACCGCTGCGGGCGTATCGAGCAGCGGCGTGGCCTGGAACCCGCCCACCGAGGCTTCACGCGCCTGGTAGCCCTCGTCGCCGTAGGTGTCGGAAACCTGCAGTGGGGCCAGTACGACACTGTCTTCGGCCATTCCATTGGGGCAGTGCAAGGCCAGGCCCAGGCTGAGCAGGCTCAGGGGCAGGCGAGGGTGAGGCAGGGGCATTACCGGGTCCTTGAATGGCGAAAACCGCACCGCGCCTTCCCAGGAAAGGCGCGGTGCGGTCAAAAGGTCGCCATGTTACCCGAAGCACCTCAGTCTGAGTTGGCGGCCCGCTGGTGCTGACGCCAGCTGTCGTCGATCTTCGACCAGGTCTTGCCGTCGGTGATCGCCATCAGCTTGCGGCCATCCTTGAAGGTGGCCAGGAAGGTGGCTTCTTCTTCTTTGCCGCCCAGCCAGAGCCCGGCCAGCAACCCCACTGGGCCGGCCACCAGGGCGCCGGCCACGCCCCAGCCGATGGCAGTACCCAGGCTGCGGTTGAATTCCAGGCTGGCAAGGCGCAGCTCGCTGATGCGGGCCAGGGAGATCCGCTCGCCAGGCGAGGGGCTGCGCGGGGTTTTGAGTGTGAGCGATCCGTTGCGAAATTCACCTTCACCTTGCAAGAAATCGCCGGATTGCACCGTGAGTCTTGTCATTGAGTCGTCCTGTCAGTGATAGGGCTTTGACCAGCGCCTACTGAGCGCCGCCGGGGCAGGCAAGTCAACGAGCAGGCGACGGAGGGTAGCGGTGCTATGTCGCGGGAGCCTGCAGGGCGCGTTGGCGCTTGCGCTCGGCGCAAGCCCACACCACCAGTGCCAATGCCCCGATCGACAATCCGGCGACCACGATGCCCATCCAGCCCTGATGCTGGAACAATTGCGTGCCCAGCAACGAGCCTAGCGCGCCGCCGATGAAATAACAGGTGATGTAGCCGGCATTGAGGCGCGTGCGTGCTTCAGGTCGCAGCGCGATCACGGCATTCTGGTTGCTCACATGCACCAGCTGCACGGCCAGGTCCAGCACCAGCACGCCCAGCAGCAAGGCCACCAGCGACTGCTGAGCAAAGCCCAGCGGTACCCATGCCAGCAACAAGGCCACCAGGCCCACAGTAGTGCCCAGTGAGCCTTTGCCGCGGTCTGCCAGGCGCCCGGCCCAGTTGGCCGACAGCGCACCCGCCGCACCGGCCAGGCCGAACAGGCCGATCACCGCATCGGAATAGTGGTAGGGCTCGCTGGCCAGGAGAAACGCCAAGGGCGTCCAGAACAAGGCAAACAGGCTGAACGCCAGCAGGCCCAGCAGCGAACGCAGGCGCAGCACCGGCTCTTGCGCGAACAAGCGAAACACCGAGCCAATCAGCGCGGGGTATTTCAGGCCGGCATGGCTGTCGTGTTGCGGCAGGCTGCGGTACAGGGCGATGGCGGCCACGGCCATGAGCGCGGCGGCCAGCACATAGATGCTGCGCCAGCCACCCAGTTCGGCCATGAAGCCTGCGGCGGTTCGAGCCAGCAAAATGCCCAGCAGCAGGCCGCTCATCAGCGTGCCTACCGCACGGCCGCGTTGCTCGGGTGCGCTCAAGGTCGCGGCGAGGGGTACAAGGATTTGCGCCACTACCGAGAACAGGCCGGTGAGCACCGTACCGAGCAACAACCAGGGCAGGCTGGGTGCGCAGGCGCTGATGACCAGGCCCAGGGTGGAGATCGTGGTCATCACCACGATCAGTCGGCGTTGCTCGAACAGGTCACCCAGGGGCGCCAGTAACAAAAGGCCGGCACCGTAGCTGAGCTGGGCGGCAATGATGATGCTGCCGGCGCTGGCGGTGCTCAGGCCAAACTGCTCGGCGATGCTGTGCAGCAGCGGTTGGGCGTAGTAGTTGCTGGCCACGGCCAGGCCAGTAGCGGTAGCCATCAGCAGGATCAGGGCACGACTTAAGGTCGGGGTGTTCATGGCAATCTCGTTGCGGACAGTGGTGGTGACAATCAGTATCTGGAACGATAAAGCATGACACCAATGTATAGTTTTCAGCCTATCCATCTCGAAAGCAGATAGATCAATGAACCTCAAGCAGCTCGAATATGCCTTGGCCGTGGCCGACACCGGCAGCTTTACCCGCGCGGCCGAACGCTGCCATGTGGTGCAATCGGCACTCAGCCACCAGGTGGCGCGTCTGGAGGCGCAGTTGGGTGTCAGCCTGTTCGAGCGTAGTTCGCGGCGGGTGCGCCTGACGCCAGCTGGCGAAGCTTTCGTGCTCAGCGCCCGCCCTGCCGTCGAGGCCGCCGGGCGGATTGCCGATGACGTGGCCGCCGCCTGTGGCCAGGTGCGTGGGCGACTGTCGATTGGCGAGATCAGTTCGCTCACTGCGCTGGACCTGGTCGAGCTGCTGGCGGTATTCCACGACCGCTACCCGGATGTGGACGTGCGTTGGCTCACCGCCAAGAGCGAGCTGCTGGTGGCCGACGTCTGTGAGCGGCGCCTGGATGTGGGCTTTATCGGCTTGTGGCAGGGCGAAGCGCTGCAGGGCGTACAGCACCGTTTGCTGGCGCGGGAGGCGTTGGTGGCGTTGCTGCCGCTGGGCCATCGCCTGGCGGGCAGGGCGCAGCTGGCGCTGGCCGATCTGGCCGACGAAGTGCTGGTGGACTTCCCGGAGGGTACGGGGGCGCGGCGGCAGACCGATGAAGCCTTTCAGGCGGCGGGGCTGGTGCGGCGGGTGCAGTTCGAGATCGGGCATATTCGTCTGGTAGAGAAGTTCGTGCAGCGTGGCATGGCCGTCGGGCTGGTGCCCGAGCGGGTGGCGCAGGGGATCCAGGGGGTGGCGGTCGCGCGGTTGGCCGATGCGCCGGTGCGGCATTTGTATGCGGTGTGGTCGAACAGCCCGACGCCTGCAGCGCGGGCGTTTCTGGAGATGCTGGAGCAGCACCTGACACCAGGCTGAAAGGGGGTTGCCGCTGCTGGCCTTTTCGCAGGCCCATAGCGGCAACCCATTCGATCACGCTGCGAAGCCACCGTCGGCGGTCAGGCTGGCTCCGGTGATGTACCCGGCCTCTGGCCCTGCCAGGTAGGCGACGAAGCTGGCAATCTCGTCTGCCTGCCCGTAGCGCCCAATCGCCATCAGCGGAATCAGGCTCTCGGCGAATTCGCCGCTGGCCGGGTTCATGTCGGTGTCGACCGGCCCCGGTTGCACATTGTTCACGGTAATCCCCTGCGGGCCCAGGTCGCGTGCCATGCCTTTGGTGAGGCCGACCAGCGCCGACTTGCTCATGGCGTACGGTGCCCCGCCCGCAAACGGCATGCGCTCGGCATTGGTGCTGCCGATATTGATGATGCGCCCGCCCTGGCCCATGTAACGAGCGGCGGCTTGGCTGGCCACGAACACGCTGCGCACGTTGATCGCCAGGGTGCGGTCGAAGTCCGCCAGGTCGAATTCGGCCAGCGGTGCTACCGCCAGTACGCCGGCGTTGTTGACCAGGATGTCGAGGCGGCCGAAGGCTTTGACGGTGTCGTCCACCGCCAGCTGTACGGCGGCGGCATCGGCACTGTCGGCGCGCAGGGCGAGGGCCTTGCCGCCGGCTGCCTGGACTTCCTCGGCCAGGGCCTGGGCCGGGCCTTCGGAGCTGACATAGGTGAAGGCTACCTGTGCGCCTTCACGGGCCAGGCGGCGAACGATGGCGGCGCCGATACCACGCGAACCGCCCTGGACCAGGGCCACTTTGCCTTCGAGTGTAAGTTGCTTGGACATGCTGATCTCCTGCTGGAAGCAAGGCCGAGTGCCTTGGATGGACGCAGTATCGACCGTTGATTACCAACTGATAAGATCGCAATCACTATCAGCAGAGTGAACCTTTGGTTGGTAATCATGGCCACAGAATCCTTCAGCGCCCTCGAGTGTTTCATCCGCAGCGCCGAGGTCGGCAGTTTCGCCGAGGCGGCCAGGCGCCTGAGCCTGACCCCGGCGGCAGTGGGCAAGCATGTCGCCCAGCTGGAAGCGCGCCTTGGGGTGCGGCTGTTCCAGCGTAGTACGCGCAAGCTGACCCTGACCGAAGCGGGGCAGCGTTTTCTCGGTGAAGTGAGTGACAGTTTCCGTACCATCCAGTACGCGGTCGCCAACCTGGCCAGTTCCGAAGGCCAGCCGGCGGGGCTGTTGCGGGTGAGCATGGGCACGGTGTTCGGCCGGCTTTATGTGCTGCCGTTGCTCGGCGAGTTCCTGCGCCGTTACCCGGCGATCACGCCGGATTGGCATTTCGACAACCGCCAGGTCGACCTGATCGGCCAGGGTTTCGATGCCGCCATTGGCGGTGGTTTCGAGCTGCCGCCCGGGGTGGTGGCGCGCAAGCTGACAGTGGCGCACCGGGTATTGGTGGCGTCGGCTGGGTACTTGGAGCGGCACGCGCCGATCGAAGATCCGCAGCTGCTGCAGCGCCATGACGGGATTTTGATCCGCTCACCGCAAACCGGGCGCGTGCGCTCGTGGCCGCTGACCAGTCGCGGGCAGGAGCAGCAGCCATTGCTGTTGCGCCAGGCGATGACCATGAGCGATTCGGATGCGGCTTGTGCTGTGGCCGTGCAGGGCTTGGGCATCGCCCTGGTCAGCTTGCCGTTTGCCGTGCCTTATCTGGACAGCGGGGCGCTGCAGCGGGTGTTGCCGGACTGGTATGTGGACGATGGGCATATCAGTTTGTACTACGCCGGGCACAAGCTGTTGCCGGGGAAGACCCGGGCGTTCATCGACTTTGTGGTGGAGCAGTTTGCCGAGCGGGGGTTGGCCGGGCGGTTTGATGCGTTGGCTGAGGGGTAATGGTGTCAGGGCTGGCCCAATCGCCGGCAAGCCGGCTCCCACAGGGCTCGGTGGGGTACCTGTGGGAGCAACTGTCTTGCTCAATTTCTAAAAGTCGACGCAATTCCTGTGGGAGCCGGCTTGCCGGCGATTGGGCCGGTTCAGACAACCTCAGTGACGAAGAAAACCTGCGTACCCAGGCTCACCTCATCATCGATCTTCTTGCCTACCAGCAATTGCCCCAACGGCGAGCGCGGGGTGATGACGGTCACCCGCTCCGCGCCCTCGCCAATCTTCAATCCGGCCGCCTCCGGCCCGAGGAACAGCAACCGCTGCGCGCCATCCTCATCCTCCAGCGTCACCAGGTTGCTCACCTGCACGCCGCGCGTCGGGTCATAGTCACGCAACAGCAACTGCTGGTAGGTCAGCAACGCCTGGCGAATCTCAGCCGTGCGCCGGGCCTGGCCGGTGGCCAGGTACGACGCCTCCAGGCCCAGGGTGTCGTACTTGTTCTCGGCGACGTTCTCTTTGGCGGTGGCGGCTTCATAGGCGGTCTGGGCGGCGCGGCGCAAGACTTCCATATCCGCTTCCAGCGCGGCATTGATGCGGGCGAGCAGGGTGGTCTTGTCCATGATCAGTAACAGAACTCCAGCACGTTGGCCTGGCTCTTGTCGGTCGGTGCAGTGCGGTTCTGCGACAGCCAGAACTGGCACTTGGGGCTGTTCAGATTGCGTGGGTTGCCCTGAGCGGCCTCGGCAGCCTGCTGCAGCTCCTGCTTGTGCAAGATGTCCTGGTAGCGTTCGAACATCTGGGCTTGCGCATCCGGAGGTTGTGCGGGCGCGGGCCGCACAACGGCCGGGGCGACAGCCTGGGCCAGCGGTTGCACATGCTCGGGCCAGCGCTGCACGGCCAGCCACAGGCTCAAGGCGATGGCCACGGCGCCCAGCCACAGGCCGAACGCCACGCAGAGGATAAGCTGCAGTGGCTTGAGGGTGATCTTCAGTTCACGATGGCGGGGCATGGCGGCCTCCTGGCAGGGCGGGTCGAGGGGCCATTGTCGCATGGCATCGGACGGAATTTCAGCGCCGGTACTTTTGTCGGCGACCATTTGGCCGCAGAATTCGCGGTTTTGGCGCAGGCAGTGGGATGGGCACATGAAGGTCACCTGGGACATTTTCTGCACCGTCGTCGACAACTATGGCGATATCGGTGTGACCTGGCGCCTGGCGCGGCAACTGGTGGCCGAGCACGATCTGGCAGTGCGCTTGTGGGTGGACGACCTGAACGCCTTCGTGCCGATGTGCCCGGGCGCTGACGCGGCTGCGGCGCAGCAGTGGCAGGAGGGGGTCGACGTACGCGCATGGCCGGCCGCGTGGCAGCCTGTGCAGCCGGCCGAGGTGGTCATCGGTGCCTTTGCCTGCCAGTTGCCGGCGCAGTACGTCGACGCGATGCGCGCCCTGGCCACGCCGCCGTTGTGGCTGAACCTCGACTACCTCAGCGCCGAGGACTGGGTCGAAGGTTGCCATGGCCTGCCGTCGCCCCAGCCCAATGGCCTGCGCAAGGTGTTTTTCTTTCCTGGTTTCACCGACAAGACCGGTGGGCTGCTGCGTGAAGCCTCGTTGCTGGCGCGGCGGGACGCGTTGCAGCAGTCTGCCCAGGCGCGCACGGCATTCTTGCAGGGGCTGGGCGTGCAGGTGCGGGACGATGCGCAGCTGATCTCGCTGTTCGCCTACGAAAACCCGCAACTGGGCGCCTGGCTCGATGCGCTGGCCACGGACACCTGCGCCACGCACCTGCTGGTGCCGCGCGGGCGTATCCTTGGCGACCTTGGCAATTGGCTCGGTGAGCCTGGGTTGAAGGTGGGCGACCTGCACCAGCGCGGCGCGCTGACCGTGCAGATCCTGCCGTTCGTCAGCCAGGATGACTACGACCGCCTGCTCTGGTGCTGCGACTTCAACGCGGTGCGCGGTGAGGACTCGTTCGTGCGCGCGCAGTGGGCCGGGCGGCCCATGCTCTGGCACATCTATGTGCAGGAGGAAAATGCCCATTGGGAAAAGCTCGACGCGTTCCTTGGCCATTATCGCCAGGGCTTGTCAGACGATGCCGCACAGGCGCTGATGGCATTGTGGCGTGCGTGGAACATGGGCGACGACATGGGCCAAGCCTGGCAAGGGGCCCGCAAACACTGGGCGCAACTGCAGCAGCATGCCCGTGACTGGGCGGCCCGGCAGGCCGCTCGGCCGGACCTCGCCAAGGCGCTAGTACAGTTTTACCGAAATTCGCTATGATACGCGGCCTCGATTTTTATAAATCCATCCAGATTCGGATACTTCGTAATGAAAACTGGTAAAGAACTGAAACCCGGTACCGTACTGCGGATCGACAACGACCCGTGGCTGGTTCAGAAAGCTGAATTCACCAAGTCGGGTCGCAACAGCGCGATCATGAAGACCAAGCTGAAGAACCTGCTGACCGGCTACAAGACCGAAACCGTCTACGGTGCGGACGACAAGCTGGACGACGTGATCCTGGATCGCAAAGAAGCGACCCTGTCGTTCATCAGCGGTGACTCGTACACCTTCATGGACACCTCCGACTACACCATGTACGAACTGAACGCCGAAGACATCGACGCCGTTCTGCCGTACATCGAAGAAGGCATGGAAGATATCTGTGAAGCCGTCTTCTTCGAAGGCCGCCTGGTATCGGTTGAACTGCCGACCACCATCAGCCGTCAGGTTGTCTACACCGAGAACGCTGCTCGCGGCGACACCTCCGGCAAGGTCATGAAGCCTGCCAAACTGAAGAACGGCACCGAGATCCAGGTTGCCGACTTCATCCAGATCGACGAGTGGATCGACATCGACACTCGCGACAACAGCTTCAAGGGCCGTTCCAAGAAGTAATTCTTCTTGTGATGAGCACAAAAAAACCCGGCCTTGGCCGGGTTTTTTTGTGCCTGCAATTTCACAATCCGAAAGCTTGCGCGATCCCTGTAGGAGCTGGCTTGCCAGCGATGAGGCCAGGGCAGGCAACTTGAATTGCCTGTCAGGGCCCTATCGCTGGCAAGCCAGCTCCCACAGGGAAAATCAGGGGCTTCAGACTGTTACGTTCAACCGTACATCCACATTGCCGCGGGTGGCGTTGGAGTAAGGGCAAACCTGGTGCGCTTTCTGTACCAGGCTTTCTGCCTCGGCCTGGGCCAGCCCCGGCAGGTTGATGTTCAGGTCGATATCCAGGCCAAAGCCACCGGGGATCTGGCCAATGCCTACCTTGGCGGTGATCGATGCGTCGGCGGGCAGCTGTTTTTTCTCCTGACCGGCGACGAACTTCAGTGCGCCGATGAAGCAGGCCGAGTACCCGGCCGCGAACATCTGCTCGGGGTTGGTGCCGTCACCGCCCGCGCCGCCCAGTTCCTTGGGGGTGCTCAGCTTGACTTCCAGCTTGCCGTCGCTGGAGCGGGATTTGCCGTCGCGACCGCCGGTGGAGGTGGCTTCTGCGATGTACAGGGGAGTGACCTTTTGCATGGTGAACCTCGCGAGTGTGCTGGGCGCTCTGGTCGATGCAGGTGCGCCGGGTGGGTACGGGATTTAACTTAGCGCGCAATTAATTTGCGCGCAAGATAAATGCTCGCCGTCCATCGGAACGGGCATCTCACAGCTTAGCCCTCAGAGGTGTTTTTGCAGGTTTTCGCGTAGGTCCAGCAGGTCGGCCTGCAGCTGCTGCAGGCGTTCAAGGCTACGTCCGCTGGCCTTGAGAATGCACGGTGGCACTGCTTTGGCCTGCTGTTGCAGGGCGCGTCCTTTGTCGGTCAAGTGCACCAGCACCACCCGTTCGTCCTCGCGGCTGCGGTTGCGCTCGAGCAGGCCTTCGCTCTCCAGGCGCTTGAGCAGCGGGGTCAGCGAACCGGGGTCGGTCAGCAGGTGCTGGCTGATTTCGCCCACCGTGCGGCCGTCCTGCTCCCACAGCACGAGCATGGCCAGGTACTGCGGGTAGGTCAGGCCCAGTGCCTGAAGCAGTGGCTTGTAGACCTTGGTCATCAGCAACGAGGTGGAGTGCAGGGCGAAACAGACCTGGTTGTCCAGCAGCAGCTCGTCACAAGAGGCTTGGGTGTCGGCGTTCATGCAGGTCCTTGAATGTCATCGATAGAGAAATCTAGCACGCTGATGGTTAGTGCGCTCATTGCCAGCGTAGTTCGCTGCGCAAGGCCAGGTCCCAAGGAGGGATCGGACTGAAGCGGCTCTTGAGGAATTCGAGCAGCAAGCGACTGCGAGAGTTCGTTTCATGTTCCAGACGGAGCGCATAAATACCGCTGGTCTCCGCCGCGGGCAGGCCGTTGTGGCAGAACAGCGGCACCAGTTCGCCGCGCAGCAGGTAGTCGCTGATCAGCCAGGTCGGCAAGTGGGCGATGCCCAGACCGGCAAGGGCGCCGAACAACAAGGTTTCGGCGTTGTTGGCGGTCATGCGCATGCGTGAAGGGCGAAGCTGGCGCGGCTGGCCGTCGACCGTGAAGCGCCAGGCGAAGGGCGGTGCCAGGCCGTCCCAGTCCAGGCCGTCGTGCTCGGGCAGTTCGCTCGGGCAATCGGGCATGCCGCGGCTGGCCAGGTAGGCGGGGCTGGCGCAAGCGATGCGCACCATGTACGCCAGCGGGGTGGCCACCAGTCGGGTATCGGCCAGGGGGCCGGCGCGCAGCACCAGGTCGACTTCGCCCAGGTGGCTGCCGTGCAGGTCGACGAAGCTGTCGATCAGCCGCAGTTGCACGTCCAGGCCTGGGTAAGCCACCAGGAAGTCGGCGATGGCCGGTGCCAGGTGGCGGCGGCCGAAGGCCGCGGGCGCATCGATGCGGATCAGGCCTTCCGGGGCATTGCTCAGTGACACCGCCTCGGCGCGAGCCAGGCGCAGTTCCTCGATGATGCGCCGAGCGCGCTCGGCGAAGGCCTTGCCAGCGGGGGTCGCGCGCACCGCATGGGTGCTGCGGGTGAACAGGCGGCTGCCGACCGCGTTTTCGAGGTTGTCGATGCGCCGCGCCACGGCGGACGGGGTCAGCGGATGGCGACGGGCGGCGGCAGAAAAGCTCCCGGCCTCCAGTACATCGAGAAACAGGCTCAGTTGGTCGGTCAGGGTATCCGGGCTCATGGCAACTTCGCTTTTGCATAAAACGCATAGCCATTGTGCGTGGCTGTGCGTTTCCGTGCCAGCCCCCAATCGTTAGCATGCTCGCATTAACAACGCAGGCGGATGAGGCCCTGATGATCGAGTGGTTGTTGTATATCGCCTTGGGCGCTGGCCTGGGCACCATGGGTGGGCTGTTCGGCATTGGCGGCGGGCTCATCGCCATCCCGGCCTTGGGTGTGTTGTTTGGACTCGACCAGCAGTTGGCGCAGGGCACGGCCCTGGTCATGGTGGTGCCGAACGTGTTGCTGGCGCTGTGGCGCTATCACCAGCGCAACCGCATCGAACTGCGCCATGCGCTGCCGCTGGCGCTGTGCAGCTTCCTGTTCGCCTGGTTGGGCTCGATCTGGGCGGTGGGTATCGATGCGCAGTCCATGCGCCTGGGCTTCGTCGGTTTCCTGGTGGCGCTGGCGATCTGGAATGTGGCGCGGATGTTTCTCAAGGTGCCGCCGGCGAGCACAGAGTTGCGGTATCCCTGGCCATGGCTTGGGGTGTTGGGAAGCTTTGCCGGGGCCATGGGCGGTTTGTTCGGGGTGGGCGGCGCGGTGGTGGCCACGCCGATCCTGACCAGCGTATTCGGCACGACCCAGGTGGTGGCGCAGGGGCTGTCGCTGGCGCTGGCGGCGCCGAGCACCACGGTAACGTTGCTGACGTATGGGGTGCACCAGAGTGTTGATTGGAGTGTGGGGATTCCGTTGGCGGTGGGTGGGCTTTTGAGTATCAGCTGGGGGGTGCGGCTGGCGCATGCGCTGCCGGAGAAAGTGTTGCGGGGGATGTTCTGTGGGTTTCTGGTGGTGTGTGCGGTGATGTTGGGGTTTGAGCTTTGAGATTTTGGGGCCGCTTTGCGGCCCTTTCGCGACACAAGGCCGCTCCTACAGAGGCGCGCGATACCTGTAGGAGCGGCCTTGTGTCGCGAAAGGGGCGCAAGGCGCCCCCAGCTCACTGGAACCCTTCGACGATGTAATCAGCCATGCAATCGGTAATGGGTGATTGGGTCTGCGTATTGCGCAGCAGCATCACATTGGCCACCGGCAACTGCGGCAATCCATCCTGCTCGCCCAGAATGCGGATATTGCCGCCAATCAAGCTCTGCAACTGCGCCGTCACCGCGAGCCCCGCAGTGATGATGGCAAAGATCGCCGCCAGGCTGGGGCTGGTGTAGGCGATGCGGTACTCGATGCCCTGGGCTTCCAGGGCATTGCAGGTCCAGGCGCGGCAGAAGCAGTCGGTGTTGAACAGGGCCAGTGGTATCGGCCGTTGTTCCTGCGGACAGAAGCCTTCGGCAGCGGCCCACACCAGGCGCTCCTGGCGCAGCAGCTGGCCTATCTCGTTGCCCGGCTCGCGGGTGACGATGGTCAGGTCCAGGTCCTGGCGCAGCATCAGTTGCTTCGACGAATCGCAATGCACTTCTACCTGCACCAGCGGATAGGCCTTGGCAAAGCTGGACAGGATGGTCGGCAGAAAGCGCATGGCGTAGTCGTCGGGTGTGCCAATGCGCACCATCCCGACCATGTGCGGCATGCGCAGGGTATTGAACACTTCGCCATGCAGCTTGAGGATGCGCCGGGCATAGCCCAGCAGCACCTGGCCTTCGGCGGTCAGGCGCACCTGGCGGCCGTCGCGCTCGAACAGCTGGCGCTGCAGGATGTCTTCCTCCAGGCGCTTCATCTGCATGCTGACGGCCGACTGGGTGCGGTTGACCACTTCACCGGCGCGGGTGAAGCCGCCTTGCTCGGCGATGGCGACGAAAGTGCGCAGCACGTCGGCATCGAGGCTCTGGTACTGGGACATTGCATCAATCTCCGAGATGCATGGCATCAGAAACATTCGTTGGATTGATCTTAAGCCTGGCGTGAGACTGGAGCCATCAACACGGAGGGCTTCACGATGAAAGGTCATGTCAGCAGCATCCAGCATCCTGCCTTTTCCCTGAACCACCTGTTGCACGTCGCCCTTGGGCGGTCGCTGCGCTGGTACGAGCTGTACCGTCAACGCCGCGAGCTGGCCAGCCTCAGCGATGCGACATTGCACGACCTGGGGTTGAGCCGGGCGGACATCCAGCAAGAGGCTGATCGGCATTTCTGGGATGATCCGCTGCGTAAGTAATGCAGTGGCCCTATCGCCGGCAAGCCGGCTCCCACAGGTACAGCATTGCTCTCTCTCTGTGGGAGCCGGCTTGCCGGCGATAGGGTCAGTGAGGACACTAGAGGGACAACGCACCTGCAGGGAGGTACAACCATTGCCCCTCAACCTGTCCATCAACCAGGCCCGGCGCCTGGCGCTGTCCGCCCAGGGCTTCGGCAAACAGCCACAATCCCCCCCGACGCTGCCTGGCCTCAAGCGCATGCTGCAACGCCTGGGCGTGGTGCAGATCGACTCAGTCAACGCCTTGGTCCGCTCCCACTACCTGCCGCTGTTCTCCCGCCTGGGCGACTACGCCCCCGAGATGCTCGACCAACTCGCCTGGGGCCGCGGCCGCCAACGCCAGCTGTTCGAATACTGGGGCCATGAGGCCTCGCTGTTGCCGCTGAGTCTCTACCCCATGCTGCGCTGGCGCATGGCCCACGCTGCCGACGGCCGTGGCATCTACCGCCAGCTCGCGCAATTCGGCCGCGAGCGCCAGGACGTGATCGCCCGGGTGCTGGCGGCGGTGCGCGAACAAGGGGCCCTGGGCGCAGGCAGCCTGTCGACGCGCCAGGAACGGGCCGGCCCCTGGTGGGACTGGAGCGAGGAGAAGCATGCGCTGGAATGGCTGTTCGCCGCAGGCGAGGTGACAGTGGCGGGGCGGCGTGGCTTCGAGCGGCTCTACGATGTGCCGGACAACGTGCTGCCTCGGGCCATCCTCGATCAGCCCCAGCCTGGCGAGGCCGAAGCGCACCAAGGCCTGATGCTGCACGCCGCCACCGCCTTGGGCGTGGCGACCGAGCGCGACCTGCGCGACTACTTTCGCCTGGAACCTGCGCAGGGCAGGGCAGCACTGGCCGAACTCATCGCCGATGGCCGCCTGCAAGCGCTACAGGTGCAGGGCTGGAAGCAACCCGCCTACTGCGCAGGCACGCCACGTATCCCCCGGCGAATCGAGGCCAGCGCCTTGCTGTCGCCCTTCGATTCATTGGTCTGGGAACGCAACCGCACCGAGCGTCTGTTCGATTTCCGCTATCGGTTGGAGATCTACACGCCTGCTCACAAGCGTGTGTATGGCTATTACGTCCTGCCATTCCTGTTCGATGAACGCATCGCGGCTCGTGTGGATTTACGCGCCGAGCGGGCGCTGGGGCAGCTGGCGGTGCACGCCGTGCATGCCGAGGCAGACGGGTTGGGCGAGGTGGGCTATGAGGCGCTGGCGGCGCAGTTGCTGCGCCTGGCCCAGTGGCTGGGCCTGGAGCGGGTGCAACTGAACTGCCCGCGCGAGGAGGGCAGCCAGTTGCGCCGGGCGTTGCTCAGCGCCGCACTTGCTTGAGGGTCTCGGCGATCAGGAACGCCAGCTCCAGCGACTGGTCGGCGTTCATCCGTGGGTCGCAGTGGGTGTGGTAGCGGTCTGACAGCGCATCTTCGGTGATCGGACGGGCGCCACCGATGCACTCGGTAACGTTCTGTCCGGTCATTTCGATATGGATACCGCCCGCATGGCTGCCCTCGGCCTGGTGCACCTGGAAGAACTGCTTCACTTCGTCGAGGATCTGCGCGAAGTCGCGGGTCTTGTAGCCGCTGCTGGCCTTGATGGTGTTGCCGTGCATCGGGTCGGAGCTCCACAGCACCTTGCGTCCCTCGCGCTCGACACTGCGGATCAGCCCTGGCAGGTGATCGCCGACCTTGCCGGCGCCCATGCGCACGATCAGGTTGAGGCGGCCGGGGTCGTTGTCCGGGTTGAGGGTGTCGATCAGGCGGATCAGCTCTTCAGGGTTCATGCTCGGGCCGACCTTGACCCCGATCGGGTTGTGCACACCGCGCAGGAACTCGACATGGGCGCCGTCGAGCTGGCGCGTACGGTCGCCGATCCACAGCATGTGCGCCGAGCAGTCGTAGTAGTCGCCGGTCAGGCTGTCCTGGCGCACGAAGGCTTCTTCGTAGTTGAGCAGCAGCGCTTCGTGGGCGGTGAAGAAGCTGGTTTCGCGCAGTTGCGGGGCGTTGTCCAGGCCGCAGGCGCGCATGAAGGCCAGGGTTTCGTCGATGCGGATGGCCAGTTGGTGGTACTTGTCGGCCAGCGCCGAGTTGGCGATGAAGTCGAGGTTCCACTTGTGCACCTGGTGCAGGTCGGCGAAACCGCCCTGGGCGAAGGCACGCAGCAGGTTGAGGCTGGCCGTGGCCTGGTGGTAGGCCTGCAGCAGGCGGTCCGGGTCCGGCACGCGGCTTTTTTCGTCGAAGCCGATGCCATTGACGATATCGCCACGGTAGGCCGGCAGGGTGACGTTGCCGAGGGTCTCGTCGCCCGAGGAGCGTGGCTTGGCGAACTGCCCGGCCATGCGCCCGACCTTGACCACCGGGCAGCCCGCGGCAAAGGTCATGACAATGGCCATCTGCAGCAGCACCTTGAAGGTGTCGCGGATCTTCGCTGCCGAGAACTCGGCGAAGCTTTCTGCACAGTCGCCGCCTTGCAGCAGGAAGGCGCGGCCTTCGGTGACTTCGGCGAACTGCCGGCGCAGCTCACGCGCTTCCCCGGCGAACACCAGCGGCGGGTAGCTGGCCAGGGTCTGCTCGACCTTGAGCAGGTGCTCGGCATCGGGGTAGGTCGGTTGCTGCTGGATCGGCAGGGCACGCCAGCTGTCAGGGCTCCACGGTCGGTTCATCACAGGCTCGGTATTGTCGGTTTGGGCATGCCTGCCATGGTAACAGTTGCCGCTGAGCTTGTTGCATCGAGGGTGTTGTCGGACAATGCCCGCTTTTGCGCGGGCAGGTGGCAGGTACATGGCGACGGAGCGGGAAGAGCGGCTGTTGGCCCGGGTCGAGGATGCCTTTGGCGTGATCAGCGTGTACGAGGTGGACGACTACCGCTTCCTTGAGTTCGGCGATGCCATCGAGCAGAGCTGCGTGTTTACCGCCGACCCCAGCTGGCTGGAGTACGACTACACCCGCGCCATGCTGGTCGGGGCGTTGTGCCATGCACAGCCGGAAAGCGCGCTGTTTCTTGGCTTGGGGGCCGGTACCCTGACCCAGGCCTGCATGAAGTTCCTGCCGCTTGAAGACATCGAGGCGATCGAGTTGCGCGCGGACGTGCCGCGCCTGGCCATGGAATACCTGGGCCTGGATGATGACCCGCGGCTGTACGTGCGCATTGGCGACGCCCTGGAGCTGCTGCCCACGGCGGAGAAGACCGACCTGTTGTTCGTCGACCTGTACACCGACCACGGGCCGGGCGTCGGGCACCTGGCCTGGACCTTTCTGGAAAACTGCCAGAAGCAGCTCAACCCCGGCGGTTGGCTGGTGATCAACCAGTGGGCCAGCGATGACGGCAGGCCCCTGGGCGCGGCGCTGCTGCGCGGGTTGTATCACCGGCATTACTGGGAGCTGCCGGTGAAGGAGGGCAATGTGATCCTGCTGGTGCCGGCGGATCTGGATCAGGAGCTGGACCTTGAGGGGGTGCGGGTGCGGGCAGAGGCCCTGGCGCCGCTGTTGGGGTACAGCCTGGAGGGGTTGATCCGGGAGATTCGGGCGGCTACCTGAAGATAGGCTGTGAGGCTTCTGGCCCTATCGCCGGCAAGCCGGCTCCCACAGGGTCACCACCGCCCTCCTGTGGGAGCCGGCTTGCCGGCGATAGGGCCGGTAAAGTCACTAAAGAAGTAACGTTTCAGCCACTCATCGCTGATGGCCCGATACTGGCCGTCAACCTCGAAAATATTCCTCACTTCCTTCTGTTAATTCGGGTATAGTACGCGCCGGTCTTTTAGCGGACCTCAAAATCAGGTGGTGCAAATCCTCCGAGTCCAGCTTCGGCTGCACGTCCGCTAGGCGGACCTTCCCAAGTTTTCTTTTTCAATCGTTTTCGCAAATCCCCGCCGCCAAAGCTGCCTGGGTGACCTTTTGGTCTTTCAAGGCATGTGCAGCTTTGGAGCATGGGTCTTTGCGGATGCACCTAGAGGCAGACCCATGACCCAGGAAACCGGCGGCTTCGCCGCTCTCGATCTTAATCCGAATATTGTTGCTGCCGTTCTGGCTACCGGCTATGAAGAGCCGTCCGCCATTCAGCAACAATCGATCCCGATCATCCTCGCCGGTCACGACATGATCGGCCAGGCGCAGACTGGCACCGGCAAAACCGCTGCCTTCGCCCTGCCGATCCTCAACAAGATCGATGTGAGCAAGCGCGAACCGCAAGCCCTGATCCTTGCGCCAACCCGTGAGTTGGCGCTGCAAGTAGCCACCGCTTTCGAAACCTACGCCAAGCAGATGCCAGGCGTTAATGTAGTGGCCGTTTATGGTGGTGCCCCGATGGGCCCACAGCTGCGCGCAATCCGCAACGGCGCGCAAATCGTCGTGGCCACCCCGGGCCGTCTGTGCGACCACCTGCGTCGTGACGAGAAAGTCCTGTCCACCGTGCAGTACCTGGTACTGGACGAAGCCGACGAAATGCTCAAACTGGGCTTCATGGACGACCTCGAAGTGATCTTCGACGCCATCCCTGCCTCGCGTCAGACCGTGCTGTTCTCCGCAACCCTGCCGTCGTCGATCCGCTCGATCGCCGAACGTCACCTGCGTGAACCCAAGCACGTCAAGATCCAGAGCAAGACCCAGACCGTCACCGCGATCGACCAGGCTCACCTGATGGTCCACGCTGACCAGAAGATCCCGGCTGTGCTGCGTCTGCTGGAAGTGGAAGAGTTCGACGCGCTGATCGCCTTCGTGCGTACCAAGCAAGCCACCCTGGACCTGGCCGCCGCGCTGGAAGCCAAGGGCTACAAGGCTGCTGCGCTGAACGGCGACATCGCCCAGAACCAGCGTGAGCGCGTGATCGACTCGCTCAAGGATGGCCGTCTGGACATCGTCGTCGCCACCGACGTCGCTGCCCGTGGTCTGGACGTACCGCGCATCACCCACGTGTTCAACGTGGACATGCCGTACGATCCGGAATCCTACGTTCACCGTATCGGCCGTACCGGCCGTGCGGGTCGCGAAGGCCGTGCACTGCTGCTGGTCACCCCGCGTGAGCGCCGCATGCTGCAGGTAATCGAGCGCGTGACCGGGCAGAAAGTTGCCGAAGCACGCCTGCCGAACGCCCAGGCTGTACTGGACGCACGCATCAAGAAGCTGACCATGAGCCTGGCGCCGCTGGTGGCTGAATCGGAAGCTACCCATGGTGAGCTGTTCGACCGCCTGACCGCCGACCTGGGCTGCAGCGCGCGTGCCCTGGCTTCGGCCCTGCTGCGCAAGGCCACCAATGGCCAGGCGCTGGACCTGGGTGCGGTAGAGCGCGAGCAGCCGCTGGTGCCGAGCTTCGCCCCGCGTGGTGAGCGCACCGAACGTGCTGACCGTGGCGAGCGCCGCGAGGGTGGTGACCGCGATCGCGAGCGTCGTGCGCCGATGCCACTGGCTGAAGGCCGCGTGCGTTGCCGTACCGCCCTGGGTGCCCGTGATGGTATCGCTGCCAAGAACCTGTTGGGTGCGATCCTCAACGAAGGTGGCCTGGCCCGTGACGCTATCGGCCGTATCCAGGTGCGTGACAGCTTCAGCCTGATCGAGCTGCCGGAAGATGGCCTGGAGCGTCTGCTGACCAAGCTCAAGGACACCCGCGTGGCCGGCAAGCAGCTGAAGCTGCGTCGGTACCGCGAGGATTGATCCTGGCGCAATGAAAAAATCCCCGGCCTAGGTCGGGGATTTTTTTGTCTGCATTTCTGGGGCTGCTATGCAGCCCTTTCGCGACACAAGGCCGCTCCTACAGAGAAATGCGATCCGCTGTAGGAGCGGCCTTGTGTCGCGAAAGGGGCGCAAAGCGCCCCCGGCGCCCTTCAGTCGAACCGATAAATATCCATCCCCAGCGCCCCCAGGGTAAACCCCTGATGAACGATGCCAAACTTGCCTCCAGCCCCCAGGGCAAAGAACAGCGGCAGGAAATGCTCATCACTGGGATGGTTGCGCAACGCAAACGGCGCCTGCTGCTTGAAGTCCAGCAGTGCAGCCCGGTCATCCCCGCCCAGCTTCTCCACCACCCAATCACGAAACGCCCGCGCCCAGGGCTCGATCACCTCTGGCCCGGCATGCCAGTCAAGCTCGCCCAGGTTATGGGTAATGCTCCCGGACCCGACCAGCAGAACGCCTTCCTCGCGCAGCCCTGCCAAGGCCTGGCCGACCTTCACCTGCAGTGCAGGCCCGAGCTGGCTAGGCAGTGACACCTGGACCATCGGGATGCTCGCATCGGGATACATCAACGACATCGGCACCCAGGCGCCATGATCGAATGGCCGCTGGGCATCCACGCGCGCCGGCAGGCCGGCGGCGTTCAGCCGCTCGCTGACGTTCGTGGCCAATTGCGGCTGGCCCTGCGCGGGGTACTGAACGGCATACAGCGCTGCAGGAAAGCCGTAGAAGTCATGCCAGGTCTCAGGCGCCGGATTACCGGTCACCAGCAGCTCGCGACTTTCCCAGTGCGCCGACACCACCACGATCGCCTTGGGCCGTGGCAGCACATTAGCCAATCCGGCCAGCGCCGGCCCGCTGGCACCGGGTTGCAGGGCAAGCATGGGGGAACCGTGGGAAATGAACAGGCTGGGCAGCATGGTGAGGTCCTGAAGGTTAAGATGCAGCCATCTTCGATCAGTTACCGATCGACATCCAATATAAGATTTTTGCCCAAACCATCGAAAAACCAGGAGGAAACATGGAGCCGGCGTTCTGGCATCGAAAGTGGGCCGACAACCAGATCGGTTTTCACCAGGCCCAGGCCAACCCCTATCTGCAACGCTACTGGCCGGCGCTTGGCCTGGCCCCCGGTAGCCGAGTGCTGGTGCCGTTGTGCGGCAAGAGCCTGGACCTGGTCTGGCTGGCGGGGCAGGGGTATCGCGTGCGGGGGGTCGAGCTCTCGCGGCGGGCGGTGGAAGACTTCTTCCACGAACAGGGGCTGCAGGCGCAGGTCTCGCAGCGCGGGGCATTCGAAGTTTGGCGCAGTGGTGAGGTGGAGTTGTGGTGCGGGGATTTCTTTGCTTTGCGGGCCGAGGATGTGGCGGACTGTGTGGGGCTTTATGACCGTGCGGCGTTGATCGCACTGCCGCCGGAAATGCGGGCGGACTACATGCGTTTGCTTTCACAGCTGATGCCCTCGGGTGGTGGGCTTCTGGTGACTTTGGACTACCAGCAGGAATTGCTGGCCGGGCCGCCGTTCTCGGTGACGGATGAGGAAGTGCGGCGCGGGTTTGCCGGTTGGCAGGTGGAGGAGGTGGAGGCTGTGGATGTGATTGGGCAAAGCCCGAAGTTCCTGCAGGCGGGGGTGAAGCGCTTGGTTGAGCGGGTCTATCGCGTACGGTTCTGATGTTTGGGTTGTCTGTTCTGGCCCCAATCGCCGGCAAGCCGGCTCCCACAGTGACTCCACTGCTCTCAGGCTCAGTGGGGTACCTGTGGGAGCCGGCTTGCCGGCGATAGGGCCGGTACAGACAAACGAATAAGGGCGACCGAAGTCGCCCTTTTCTTTACCTGTGGATCAACCGCGGCGGCGCAGCGCCTCGATGCGTTCTTCCAGCGGCGGGTGGCTCATCAGCAGGCCGGCCAAGCCATGCTTGAGGCCACCGTTGATGCCGAAAGCCTTCATGGTATCGGGCATGTGTACAGGCAATCCCTGTTCCACGCGCAGGCGCTGCAAGGCGCCGATCATCGCGGCGGTACCGGCCAGTTGGGCGCCGGCTTCGTCGGCGCGGTACTCGCGGCGACGCGAGAACCACATGACGATCATGCTGGCGAGAATGCCCAGCACCAGCTCGGCGACGATGGTCGCCACGTAGTAGGCGATGCCCTGGCCTTCTTCGTTCTTGAAGATCACCTTGTCGACGAAGTTGCCGATGATTCGGGCGAAGAACATCACGAAGGTGTTCACCACGCCTTGCACCAGCGCCAGGGTGACCATGTCACCGTTGGCCACGTGGCCGATCTCGTGAGCCAGCACGGCGCGTACTTCATCGGGCGAGAAGCGCTCGAGCAGACCCTGGGAAACGGCTACCAGGGCGTCGTTGCGGTTCCAGCCGGTAGCGAAGGCGTTGGCCTCGTAAGCCGGGAAGATACCCACTTCGGGCATCTTGATGCCGGCCTCGCGTGACAGCTCTTCGACCGTTTGCAACAGCCATTGCTCGTGGCGGGTGCGCGGCTGGCTGATGATCTGAGTGCCGGTGGTCATCTTCGCCATCCACTTGGAGATGAACAGCGAGACCAGGGAGCCGGCGAAGCCGAACACGGCGCAGAACACCAGCAGGCTGCTGAGGTTGAGGTCAACCCCGTTGGCGGCCATGAACCCGTTGAAGCCGAACAGGCTCAGGGTAATGCTTGCAACCAGCACCACCGCAAGGTTGGTGGCTACAAACAACAGAATGCGCATCATGGTTGTTACGTTCTCCTGACGGATGAATTGTTGCGTATGCGGGGTATATAAGGGGCCGGACGTGCCGATTCAATCGGGCGACTATTACAAACTGTGTACGGCGGAGTATGGCAGAGGATCTGGCGGGGGCTGTGAGATAGAGCGTTGCAGGATGTAAGAAACATTCTGTGGGCAGGTAGGGGGCTGCTGTGCAGCCCAATCGCCAGCAAGCTGGCTCCCACAGGGTCTCCACAGTCCTTGAAATCTGTGGTGATCCCTGTAGGAGCCGGCTTGCCGGCGATGAGGCCAGTGCTTACTGCGAATAAGTCCGCAGGAAGTTACCGATACGGCCAATCGCCGCCTCCAGGTCATCCACCCGCGGCAAGGTCACGACGCGGAAGTGGTCTGGCCACGGCCAGTTGAACGCCGTGCCCTGGACAATCAACAGTTTCTCGGACAGCAGCAGGTCCAGCGCGAACTTCTCGTCATTGAGGATCGGGCAGACTTTCGGGTCGATACGCGGGAAGGCATACAGCGCCCCCATCGGTTTCACGCAGCTCACACCCGGGATTTCGTTCAGCAGCTCATACGTGCGGTTACGCTGCTCCAGCAGGCGGCCAGGCGGCAGCACCAGGTCGTTGATGCTCTGGTAGCCGCCCAGGGCGGTCTGGATGGCATGCTGGGCCGGCACGTTGGCGCACAGGCGCATGTTGGCCAGCATGTCGATGCCTTCGATGTAGCTCTGGGCATGGTGCTTGGGCCCGGAGATGATCAGCCAGCCAGAGCGGAAACCCGCGACCCGGTACGACTTGGACAGGCCGTTGAAGGTCAGGCACAGCAGGTCAGGTGCCAGCGAGGCGGTGCTGATGTGCACGGCTTCGTCGTACAGGATCTTGTCGTAGATCTCGTCGGAGAACACCACCAGGTTGTGCTGGCGAGCCAGCTCCAGCATGCCCAGCAGCAGCGCTTTGGAGTAAACGGCGCCGGTCGGGTTGTTCGGGTTGATGATCACCAGGGCCTTGGTGTTCGGGGTGATCTTGGCCTTGATGTCTTCCAGGTCCGGGAACCAGTCGGCCTGTTCGTCGCACAGGTAGTGCACCGGCTTGCCGCCGGCCAGGCTCACGGCGGCGGTCCACAGCGGGTAGTCAGGGGCCGGGATCAGTACTTCGTCGCCGTTGTTGAGCAGCGCCTGCATCGACATGACGATCAGCTCGGACACACCATTGCCGAGGTAGATGTCCTCGATGGTGACGCCTTCGATTTCCTTCTGCTGGCAGTACTGCATCACCGCCTTGCGCGCGCTGAACAGGCCCTTGGAGTCGCTGTAGCCCTGGGCGGTGGGCAGGTTGCGGATCACATCCTGGAGGATTTCATCCGGCGCCTCGAAGCCAAACGGCGCCGGGTTGCCGATGTTCAGCTTGAGGATGCGATGGCCTTCCTCTTCCAGGCGTTTGGCGTGCTTGAGCACTGGGCCGCGAATGTCGTAGCAGACATTGGCGAGCTTGTTCGATTTGCTGAACTGCATGATGTGATCCCGATTGAGAATACGCGGTGCGCCGCCGTCGAAAGGTTTGAAAGGGCAGAGCGCGGGTGCCAGACTTGAGGCCTTGCACACGAAGCCAACTAATATACGTGCCACCCGCGCTACGGAAAAGACGGCGCGAGGTGAAATTCAGCCTGCCGAGGTCCCCACATGCAAAAGATCGAAAAAACCCTGGAAGAATGGCGTGCGATGCTCGACCCGGCGCAGTACCAGGTGTGCCGCCTGAAGGGCACCGAGCGGCCGTTCAGCGGCAAGTACAACAGCGAGCGCCGGGCCGGTGTCTACCACTGCATCTGCTGCGACCTGGCTCTGTTCGATTCGCAGACCAAGTTCGACTCCGGCTGCGGCTGGCCGAGCTTCTATGCGCCCATTGAAGAAAGCGCGATGATCGAGATCCGTGACACCACCCACGGCATGATCCGCACCGAAGTCACCTGCGCCCAGTGCGATGCCCACCTGGGCCACGTGTTCCCCGACGGCCCGCCACCGACCGGCCTGCGCTATTGCATCAACTCGGTGTGCCTGGACTTCAAACCCCACGACGGAGCCTGATCATGGCCACATCGATGCTGGACATCCCCTGCGTGACCCTCGGCGGCGAGCACAAGGTGCTGGGCGACTTCACCGGCAAGGCGCTGCTGGTGGTCAACACCGCCAGCCAGTGCGGCTTCACCCCGCAGTACAAGGGCCTGGAGCAGCTGTGGCAGGATTACCACGCGCGCGGCCTGATGGTGCTGGGCTTCCCCTGCAACCAGTTCGGCAAGCAGGAGCCGGGGGATGCGCGCGAAATTGCACAGTTCTGCGAGCTCAATTTCGGTGTGAGCTTCCCGCTGTTTCGCAAGATCGAGGTCAACGGCGCAGGCGCCCATCCGCTGTTCGTCGAGCTCAAGCAGCGTGCCCCGGGCCTTCTGGGGTCGCAGAAGATCAAGTGGAACTTCACCAAGTTCCTGGTCGATCCGGCAACCGGCAAGGTCAAGCGCTATGCCCCCAGCACCAAGCCCCAGGCGCTGAAAGCCGATATCGAGCGGCTGCTCAGCCGCTGAGCGGCACCCAGTGGTCGATCAGCGCCAATAGCTCTTCGCGGCGAAACGGCTTGGCCAGGTAGTCGTTCATGCCCGCCGCGCGGCAGCGCTCACGCTCCTCGGGCATGGCGTTGGCGGTCAGGGCGACGATCGGAAGGTCCGGCCAGCGGCCGCTCTGACGGATGCGTCGGCTGGCCTCGTAGCCGTCCATCACCGGCATGTTGCAGTCCATCAGCACCAGGTCGAACGTTTCTTGGGCCAGCAGTTCCAGGGCTTCGGCGCCCTGGGTAGCAAGCTGTACCTGACAGCCGAGCTTGGCCAGCATGCCTTTGGCCACCAACTGGTTCACCGGGTTGTCTTCTACCAGCAGGATGCGTGCGCGGCCGTCTTTGGTGCTGGGCGTCGGGGCTGCCAGCGGGTGCTCCGGCGCCTGGCCCTGCAGGGTGCGGCGCAGGGTCTGGTATAGGGCATTGCGCGCCAGGGGGCGGGCCAGCTGGTGCAGCGGCGCCAGTTGCGCAGACTGCTCGGCGGGCAGGAAGTTGCCGTAGGCGGTCACCAGCAGGATCGGTGCTTCGAGCGCGGGGCGCAGTTGCAGCAGGTGGTCGAGGTCATCGGTGATCAGCAGGTCGATGCCGTCGCTGAGCAGGCTGGCGACACTGTCGTGGCGCCGGTAGCTCAATCCCCAATCCGGCAGCAGGCCCTGCAGCAGCTCGCTGAGGCCGCTGGAGGCGGCGCTCAGGGCTACCACCTGGCCGAGCAACGGCGCGGGGGCGATGGCCTCGGTGTGGGTGGGTAGCGGCAGTTCGGCGCTGAAGCGGCTGCCCTTACCCGTCTCGGACTGGATATGCAGGCGTCCTTGCATGGCCTTGCACAGATTGTGGGTCAGCGTCAGCCCCAGCCCGGTGCCACCATACTGGCGGGTGATGCCGGCACCGGCCTGGGTAAAAGGCTGGAAGATACGCGCCTGGGCTTCCTCGGGGATGCCGATACCGGTATCGCTCACTTCCAGGCGCACGCCGCCACTGATGCGTTCCAGGCGGATGTCGACGCGGCCGAAGCGGGTGAACTTGAGGGCATTGGACAGCAGGTTGCTGACCACCTGGCGCACCCGGGTCGGGTCGCCCAGCACCGAGCTTGGGAAGTCGCTGGCAATCAGGCAGGTGAGTTCGACACCCTGCGCGGCATTCTGTGACAGCAGGTTGGCGGTGTCCTCGACCATCGCGCCCATGTCGAACGCAATGCGCTCCAGTTCCAGTTGCCCGGCATCGAACTTGGACAGGTCGAGGATATCGTTGAGCAGTTCCACCAGCACCTTGCCCGAGTCGTGGGCGATCGCCAGTTGCTGACGGGGTTCGCTGTCCAGCGGGCTGTCGAGGGCCAGGGCGATCATGCCGAGCATGCCATTGAGCGGGGTGCGGATCTCGTGGCTCATGTTGGCCAGGAAGGCCGCGCGTGCCTGGGCCATGTCGAGGGCGCGCTGGCGGGCTTCCTCCAGCTCCTGGTTGGACTGGCTCAGGCGGCTGTTGATGGCCTTGAGTTCGTCGGTACGCGCCGAGACGATGTTTTCCAGTTCATTGAGGTACTCGGTCAGGCGGTTCTCGGCGCTGCGCCGCTGCTGGATCTCGGTGGCCATGCTGACGAACTGCTGGTTGGCGACCTTGACCAGCACGCCGATCTCATCGCGCTCGTGACCGGGTGGGCATTCCACGCGGTTTAGCCGCGGCTGGCGCGGGTCGCCGCCACTGAGTGCGGCGATCACCGTCACCAGTGGCTTGGTCAACATCAGGTAGAACAGCCCCAGGAGGATACCGGTCAGCACCAGGCTGCGGATGAAGCCGCTGAGCAGCGTGACCTTGGCGCGGTCGAGAAAGCGGGTGCCGGAGGCGAACGTGTCGATGTCCAGGTAGAGGGTGCCGAGGTATTCCTGTGGCATGTGCGCCAGGAACAGCCGGCCCTGGAACTGGCGCTGCTCGCCGAACAGGAAGTCGCTCAGGGGCCGGTAGCGGTCCTGCAGGCGTGGGCGTTCGACGTCGGCCAGCACGGTGTCGTTGTTGTCGATCAGCCGGGCGCGGATCACCGCTGGTGCTTGCAAAAGGCCCCGGGTCAGCTCCAGCGCCAGTTCCGAATCGATGTTGTAGGCGATGCGCGAGGCCGGGGTGTGGCTGACTTGCAGCAGTGCCTGCACTTCGCGGTTGATGGATGCATCGACGCTGGCATAATCGATGCCGATCTGGATGAGACTGAGCAATGTTCCCAGGATGAAGCCGACCAGGACTGTCAACCGGGCTTGCTTGTATGACAGGCGATTGGTGAACTTGATATCCATGGGCCCCGAGCCGGTTTCACATCCCTTGCGCTGCGCAAGCATAGCCTGTAGGAGCGGCCTTGTGTCGCGAAGGGCTGCAAGGCAGCCCTCGGTAATTTCAGCTACGCGGCTGGTCCCTGGGGCCGCTTCGCGACCCTTTCGCGACGCAAGGCCGCTCCTACAGGCGATGGGCGGCGAAGCGGCCCCAAAGAACTGAAGTCCGAAGGAGTCCTCATGGACGCTCGCTTGAATGCTTTCCTGGAACGCGCGGAATCGGTGCTGGCGCGTCTCGAACCGCTGTTGCCGGCACCACGCCCGACCATCGATTGGGCCACCACCCTGGCCGCGCGCTGGCAGCGCGACGGCCGCACGGGCTACCTGATGCCGCTGGAAGTCAGCCTGGACATCCACCTGACCGACCTGATCGGGGTCGACAAGCAACGTGACCAGCTGGGCCGCAACACCCACCAGTTCATCCACGGCCTGCCGGCCAACCACGCCTTGCTGTGGGGCTCGCGCGGCACCGGCAAATCGTCGCTGGTACGCGCCTTGCTGGCCGAGCACGCCGGCGTCGGGCTACGCCTGATCGAGATCGAGCGCGATCACCTGGCCGACCTGCCACGGGTGGTCGAACAGCTGCAGAAACTGCCGCAGCGCTTCATCCTGTTCTGCGATGACCTGTCGTTCGAAGCCGGGGAGGGCGACTACCGGGTGCTCAAGAGCGTGCTCGACGGCTCGCTGGAGCAGGCGCCGGACAACGTGCTGCTGTACGCCACCTCCAACCGCCGCCACCTGGTGCCGGAGAAGGAAAGCGACAACGAGAACTGGAAGCGCGTCGATGGCGAGCTGCACCCCAGCGAAGCGGTGGAAGACAAGATTGCCTTGTCCGACCGTTTTGGCTTGTGGCTGTCGTTCTACCCCTTCACCCAGGAACACTTCCTCGATGTGGTCGAGCACTGGATCGGCCAGCTGGCCGGCACGGCCGGCCTGGCCTGGCAACGTACCGAAGAACTCGACATCCTCGCCGTGCGCTGGGCCACCGGCCGCGGTAACCGTAATGGCCGTTGTGCCTATCAGTTCGCCCGCTACTGGGTTGGACTGCAATTGTTGGAGCAGAAGTAAATGATCGACCTCAATGCCAGTGGCACCGGCCTCGACGGCTATGACCTGCTGGCTGCGCAAGTGCAGGCGCTGTTTGCCGACGAGCGCGACTTCATCGCCAATGCCGCGCAGTTCTCGGCGTTCCTCTATAACCAGGTGGACGACCTGAACTGGGCGGGGTTCTACCTCAATCGCAATGAAGAGCTGGTGCTTGGCCCGTTCCAGGGGCAGGTGGCTTGTGTGCGCATTCCATTCAGCAAGGGTGTGTGCGGCGCGGCAGCGGCCACCCGGCAGACGCAGCGGGTGGAAGACGTGCATGCCTTCCCGGGGCATATTGCCTGTGACAGTGCGTCGAACAGCGAACTGGTGATTCCGCTGGTGAAGGAGGGCAGGCTGATTGGCGTGCTGGACCTGGACAGCCCGAAGCTGGCGCGGTTCAGTGAGGGGGATCAGGTGGGGCTGGAGCGGTTGGTGGCGGTGTTTCTGGCGTTGACTGACTGCTGATCGTTGTTGCCTGCACCGGCCTTATCGCCGGCAAGCCGGCTCCCACAGGGGAAATCACAGTACTCAAGACCTGTGGTGTACCTGTGGGAGCCGGCTTGCCGGCGATAGGGCCATGGGATCAGTCGTAGATCACCCGCTTTTTCCAGGTCTCGTCCTCATCGGTCTTCAAGCCCTGGGTCAAGGCATTCTCGTCATTCTCCGCCGGCTCCATCTGGTCCAGCACCTGGGCATTGGCCCGCGCCAGCAATTTCTCAAGATAAGTCAGCTGCTCTTCATAGACCTTCGGTTCAGGCTGCTTGCGCAGGTACTGCACGCCCCGCTCGAACGCCAGTCGCGCCTGCCCCGGCTGCTCTTGCTGCAGCGCTTGCTGGCCAAGGTTGTTGAAGAACTCGATATGCAGCAGCACCAGCAGGTGACGAATCTCCTTTACCCAATGCTTGGCCTCGGTCGTTTGCAGTACGTTCTCGTGGGTGGCCTTGACGATCTGGGTATGCAAGGCCTCGAGCAGGAAGCGCACGTCCTTGGCCTTGACCTCGGTCTGGATAGGGCTCGGAGGGTTGTTCACCGGGATTCGCTCGCCCTGGGCGATCTGGTCTTCGAGTTCGGCGATGCGTGCCTTGAGTTCGGCGTTGTGCTTGTCCAGCGTCAGTTGCCGCTGGTTGAGGTTGAGTTCCAGGCGGGTCAGCAGCAGCTTGAGGGCCGGGGTCATGAACTGGCCGGGGAAGGTTTCGGTGATTTCGCCACAGCGGCGCAGGCGGTCGGCGAGTTCGATCTTCAGCCGCGCGCGTTCCAGTTTACTGTTCTCGACCACGTTGTTGAGGTAGCCGATCACGATCAGCAACGCGATACCCGCAACGATGAGCAGTGTGATCAGAAGTGGTGTCACCGTTAACGCCTCATCAGGAAGTTTTACATTGAGAGTGTAGCGAACAGGCCAGCCCGCTTGCCACGTCACGCTGTGTCGGCTGGTCGGGTGGTTTCTACAGTGATGGCACTTTGCGACGAGGCCGTCAGAAAATCAACGCCAATCCTTGGGCGCGGCTTGCAGGGAGCCTTCATATAGAGCGAAGTCATTGATTTAAATAAATTTCTAGAAAAGGGTTGACGACCTTTCACAGCATCCATAGAATGCGCGCCACTTGCAGCGTAAAGCACACAGCGAAACGCGGCAGGGAGTGAAAGCAAGCAGTAATGCTTGTAGCGTGTCCCCTTCGTCTAGTGGCCTAGGACACCGCCCTTTCACGGCGGTAACAGGGGTTCGAGTCCCCTAGGGGACGCCAATGCGGGAATAGCTCAGTTGGTAGAGCACGACCTTGCCAAGGTCGGGGTCGCGAGTTCGAGTCTCGTTTCCCGCTCCAGTTTCTCCGGCAGCGCTTAACGGCGGGGCAGGAAAAGAAAATCCAGGCTGAATCGTGAGGTTCAGGTTCTGGTGCACTGAAAAGTGTTGTGTGTCCCCTTCGTCTAGTGGCCTAGGACACCGCCCTTTCACGGCGGTAACAGGGGTTCGAGTCCCCTAGGGGACGCCATTTGCGGGAATAGCTCAGTTGGTAGAGCACGACCTTGCCAAGGTCGGGGTCGCGAGTTCGAGTCTCGTTTCCCGCTCCAGTTTAAATACTGTGGCGTCTATGCGGTGCAGTGGTGGTGAAGGTCTTCATGGCGCTTCACGCCGTAAGCGGTAAAAGTTTCACAATGCGGGAATAGCTCAGTTGGTAGAGCACGACCTTGCCAAGGTCGGGGTCGCGAGTTCGAGTCTCGTTTCCCGCTCCAAACATCGAAACGAAGAAAGGGACGAAAGTCCCTTTCTTCGTTTTCGTTCGTCCGGTTTTCGGCGGGGCATGCGTACATGCCCCCAAGCGTTCAGCGGTAGCTGATGGTGAAACTCAGCGTGCCTTTGGCCAGCCCCGGCTTGACGCTGTCCTCATGCTGGAAATACCGCGCATGAAAATCCAGTCGAGTATTGGGAATCGACAGACCGATTACCGGTACATCGCGGTTCAACACCATCGGTGTAATCCCATCACTGGCCAGCATTTGTATGCCGATACCCTCTGCCGTCGAGTCGCTGGTCAAGCTGAACAGGCCAAGGTCAGGATCCAGGGGCATTGAACCATTTCGCCCGTCCAGGCGGATATGGGCTCTGGCCGTGATGTTGCCGGGGTCGTCTTCGCAGTCATTGAGCATGATGAAAAAGGGCACTGCCATCGTAGTAGTGCCTTTGCCGCTGAAGTGGCTCAGGTCGTGATCACCCAGCTGCACCGGGTTGGCACTGACCGCATCCGCCTTGAGTGTGCACTGGGCCTGATTGATGACCCCGCGCAATCTGAATGTCAACGCATCGGGAATATCGGTCATGCGACCCCTGAGCATTTCCTGATCAAGGGGCTGCGGGCCTGGGGCGATCGGGCCTGTCTTGACCAGGGTGATGGTCGTTCTGAGCCTGTTCACCTGAATGGGCACGGGAGTCACGTTCCAGTCGTTGTAGCCTTGATAAGGTACGTGCTGGTCGCCATTGGCCGGCCGGAAGCTGTTGTTGGAAGCACCATCGAAAGGAATGCCCAAGGTGATTTGTGCGCCTACCCCGGTGATGTTGGTCTGGATGATCCTGGCTGCGTTGAGCCCGCTGCCGAACCGCGCAGGCGGGGCAGGCAGCAAGGGAGGCACGTTGTCGATGTAGACGTCCAGCCGGCTAGCGCCATCGTTGTAACAGCGCGCTTCGCGGCCACCGGTATCCACGCTGTTGAACGACCTCTGCGCAATGGGCGTACCGACAGGTGCATCCCTCGGAATCCACACGGTATTGAAGTCTGCTGCAAAGCTCATCGGGCCGGGAATGCTGTTGTGCCAGTTGCATGTGCCGACCAGTGCATGGGCACTGGACCCCAATAGCAGGGTGATGGTTGCCAGTGCAGCCTTGGCGCCGGTTAACGGGTGAATCGATGTCATGGTGTGATCCTGGTCTTGAGGGTGTTACGGGCGGCAGGGCGCTTCAGGCGTTGTCGCAACGCAGTGTCTGCAGGTGGTAACCGTCCTGCTCCCGCATGCTGTCGGGGTCTACGTTCACTGAGCAGCTCTGTTCCTCACCCGCTTGCCAATGCACGTTCAAGGTCTGTGCTTGCGCGTGGGTGGCAACCAGTGCCTGCCCGCCCTGGCCGACGACGGCCAATGGATTGCCTTGCTGGTCCATAACCTGGGCGCCGAATGGCAGGGGGCGGCCGTCGGCCTGAAGCAGGGTCAGCACCAGCCGTGTCACCTGTCGTGCCGGGAAAGTCGCCTTGACCACAGCGCCGCGCCGCGGGACGACCTGGGTGGTGCCGTTGTCGATCTCCACCTGTGGCCCCAGGTCATCGGTTTGCAGCACCAGCTGGTTGATGCGATAGGGGCGCAGGTAGGGGGCAACCACGTAGCCGTCCCCATTGGTGCGCGCTGCGGGGGCGTTCTCCACGCCCACGTCGGGGATGCCAGGCACATGCACCAAGGCAACGGACTCACCCAGGTACGGGGTATTGAGCAAGCCCCCTTCATGGGCCAGCAGCGCCCCGCTGGCATTGGCCGATACGCTGCGCAAGTCGCTGCCCTCGGTGTAGCCCAGCCCGTAGTTGGCATGTGCCGTCTGCAGGCCCAGCGAGAGCGATGCGGTCTTGTTCTGCTGTTCGTCATTGGCCAGCGAGGCGCGGTAGTTCAGGCGATTGTCCAAGGCATCCGCCGCCAGGCTGGCGCGCTGGCTGTACTTGCCGGCGCTTTGTTGCAGATCGAAGGTGGCGCTGCTGGAAGGCAGGAAGTCCAGTGGAATGGTCAAGCCCAAGCCGATGATGCGGTCGTTCTGCGGTTGATCGCTCAACGATTGCGAGGCGTAAAGGTTGAGGCTGATGTGCTTGCCCACTTGGGTGGTGTACTGGAACTGGTACTGGCGCCGTTGCAGGTTGGTGCGCCAATAGTCGTCCTGCGACAGGGTCAGGCTGACGTTGCTGCGTGTATCCAGGCGCTGGTACACCGCCGCCTCCATGCGGCTGCGGCGGCTGCCGACGAAGTGCTTCGAGGCACTGCGCTGTTGCACGACTTCGTCGAAGTCCCGGTAGCCTTCGGTGGAGTAGCGGTAACCGGCAAAGCGCAGGTGGGTACCGGTTTCGAAGGACTTGCCGTAGCGTGCGGCGAAGCTGTTGCCCTGGACTTCACCCAGTTGCCGGCCGAGATCGCTGCGCGCACGCGTCACATCGAACGACAGCGCCCCGACTGCGCCCAGGTCGCGGGCCACGCCGAGGTTGAACGCGCGGTAGTAGTCGCCCGACAGCATGCCGCCGTAAAGCGTCGAGCCCCATAGCCCGCCCCGGGCCAGCGTGCCTTGCCAGAGGCTGGGGTCATCCAGGTGATCGGCGCTCTGGTAGCGCCCCATGGCCAGGCTGTAGCGCCATACGCCATCGCGCAGCAGGTTGCTCAGGTTCGAGTAGGGCTGGATGAAGCGTCGTACCTGGCCGTCCGCTTCGGTGAGGACGACTTCCAGGTCACTGCCGCCACCGCCTACGCTCAGGTCGTCGATGACATAGGGGCCTTGGGCGACATAGGTGGAGTAGATGGGGTAGCCGTTCTGCAGCACCTCCAGCTTGGCACGGCTCTGCGCCACGCCACGGATTACCGGTGCGTAGCTTTGCATGACGTCAGGCAGCATGCCGAGGTCGGAGGCCAGTTGAACGCCTTTGAACGGCTGGCTGCGAAACACATCGCCATTGCTGAAGGTCTCGCCCAGGGTGAGGGTGCCCCAGTCCTCTGGCAGGTCGTGTTGCAGGTAGGTGTTGGTTCGGGTCCAGTGGCGCTTGCCCTCGGGGTCTTCGCGTAGCGCCTGGCTGCTGCGCAAGCGCCAGCCGCCCAGGTTGACGCCGCCGTTCAGGTACAGGTCCTGGCTGCTGCGGTTAGCCTGGCCGCGGCGCGAGGTGTGCTGGGCCGAGGCCTGGTAATTGACGAAAGCGGCGGGGATGCCACTGTCCCAGTGCTCGCTGGGCACTTTGCCGGCGACGTCGCGGCTCAGGTTGATCTGGGCAATCGAAATGGCCAGGCGCATGGTGGCCGGATCGAGTTCGGCGCGGGCGTCTGGCAGCAGGGTTGCGAGATCGACGCAGGAGTCGTCTTCGGGCAGGGGATGTTCCAGGCTTTGTTCGCGAACACCCAGTGCGCGCAGCAGGGCAGGGGTCAGGCAGGCGGTCAGCTGTTCGCCGTCGGGGCTGTCGTGGAAGTCGATGTCGCGCTTGCCGATCGGTTGCAGGTTGAGCGTGACTTCCACGCTGTAGCGGCCGGCGATCAGTGTCTGCTGCGTGCCCAGGCTGTGCAGGGCAAGGGCACCGGCATCGGCGGGCTGGTCGGCGGCCTGGCGCATGAAACCGCTGTTGAAGTGAAGGGCGGGGGATTCACCATTGGCGTGGCCTGGCAGGGTGATGAGCACCAGGCAGCCGCAACTTAGAGCCCGCAAAGGGGTCGAGCGCAGGCGTGACAGTGGCTGCCGGTGCCTGAGGGGCTTGAGCATAGGATGTTCCGATCGTTCAAACCGCAGTGGTTGCGTCAGCGCGCAGTAGCGGTATGGGACTGATGGGTTCCGTTCAGCTCATGGGCAATTACTTTTGGCGAGCGAACGGTTCTGGTTGAGGTGGGCCAGAGTAAGGAGGGTGGGGGGGGGCAGTATGTAGGAGGAATCGTCAGAAAAGGGTCGCTTAAAACTCGGTGCTCTAAGTAAAAGTCCGGCACAGCTACAGTTGTGCCGGACTAACTATTTGATAAGAGCCTCAGAATATTCGTTTATTGCCGTTCCAGGCAGTATTTCCATGGCCTACAAGTTTCCATTTAAATCTACCTTTTGAATCAGTATCTCTGTCCCATAGGCCTCCATTCGTTACAGCCAGGCCATTTCGCTTGGCGAGATTATTCTCAAGTGCCTTGCTGATGGCTTGCGTAGAATTTTGAGGAGTTGCCGTTGGTGTTGGGGGGGGGAGGGGAGCAATCGAGCTTACATCTGCAACAGAGTTTGATCTGCTTACCGCCGGCGTCGTTGTTGGCGAATAATCAGGCGTACCAATTACAGGCGCATTATTGATGTTGTTGGTATTGCTCCGTACGGAGCCGTTGAGACTACGCGGTGGGTTAGACAGCGTTTCATTAGGTGAGATCGAGTTTCTCGGCGAAGGAGCCGGCGTCGGATTACCGCCCGCCGTTGTCGGCACGTTACCAGCGGCCGCCTTCTCCGCCGCGGCCGCCCTCCTAGCCGACCAAGCTTGCTTGGCCGAGGCAAGGGATGTCATCAGCGCGCCCACGGCGAACACGATCCCGCCCCAGGTCTGCAGCTGCTGGCTTTTCTCCGGATCATCCTCCAGCACACCGGCAACCGACATGGCCACCCCCCCGGCCATCAGCGCAAAGCCCACGCCGACGACAGCGGTCATCAGCACGCCGGCGGGAGGGAAGGCAATCGTGAAGGCGGCAATGGTGACCATGCCGATCACCATGCCAATCACCCCGGCCCAGTCGGCGATGCCACGTTTGCGTTTCTCCGGACGGTTGGGGATGTAGGGGTCGCGAATGCCCTGTCGTTGGTGCCCGGTCGGGTCGGTCCAGTTCACCGGGTTGCCCAGGCAGTAGTTGTACGGGTTGATGCCAGCGGCTTCCGGGTCCAGCGAGTCGGGGCTGTGGAAGCGCATCAAGCCTGGGTTGTAGGCGCGGTAGCCACGGCCGAGCAGGTACCAGCCAAGCACGCGTTCGCGCACCTCGGCATTGAACCCCAGCAACCCCAGCAGGTCCGAGTTTTCCGGGGTTTCACCGTAGGCGCTGTACTGGGTGTAGTGCACGCCTTCGCCACATTCGCCCATGACACTGCCGGCACTGTCGGTCATCAGCAAACGGGTATCGACGGGGGATTCCCCGGGGCGCTGCAGGCCCAAGGGCCGCTCGAAGTTGTACAGGTACTGGGTCAGTACCCCCGCTTCAACGGTGCTGCTCAATCGGTTGTCATCGAAATGGCGCAGTGACTCTGCCCCCGCGTCCACGCGCACACTGACCATATGATCGTGGCCGTCATAGCGGTAGGCCTGCAAGGTCCGACTGTCCGTTGGATCGCGTACCTCCACCAGACGCCCTTGATGGTCATAGCTCAGGCGGTTACCCCACTCGTCATTGAGCATATGGCCGTCGGCGTCGTAGCTGAAGGTCCGCTCGGCCGGGTAGTCCGGCTGCAAGGAATGGGTCACATGCTCCAGCTGGAAGCTGCCATCTTCGGCATAGGTGAATTCGGCCCGGTCACGTTCGCCGTCGTCGAAGTTGGTACGGCAGTAGATCAGATTGTCGAAGTCATCGAACTCGAATATCTGCAGCGTGATGGCGCGACCTGCAGCATTGCACGGCAGCACCGTGCCGTCGCACTCATGCTGGACGAGGCGGTTCTGCTCATCGTACTCGAAGGTTTCGGTCAACAACTGGGTGCCGTTACGCTCGAGGGTGCGGCTATGCAACTGATCATCGTCGCGCCAGGTTTGCGATAACGTTTGTGTTTCCCCTGGCACGCCTTGGGTTTCGACCGTGAGTGTGCGACGGGTCTCACGGCCCAGCACGTCATAAAGCTGCTCGCAGCGCAGGCTACGTTGATTGGCCGCATCGGTGGTCAGCGTGCACGCCAGCAGCCCCACGTCGTTGTAGGAGAAGTCGGCTTGCAGCGCACCTTGGGTGGTCTTGCAGACTCTGCCCAGGTCATCGTATTCGTAGCGGGTTTCCACTTTTGGCAAGTGTTCGCCATGGCTGACCTCGCGGCGCCAGGCTCGCCCTTGCAGCGAGCTGAAATGTTCGCTGCTGAAATCGTCGCCCGCCTGCCCCTTCCACGTGTGCAGTGTCAGGTGGCCGAGGTCGTCGTAGTCGTAGGTGCGTGTGCCGACATCGTTGATGGCGCTGGTGATCTGCCCATTGCGCCGATCATAGTCGTAGGTAGTGGGTTGGCCTGAGGTGGCGGCCGTGATCTTCTTGGGCTGGGTGGTCAAGGCCAGCAGGTGTTCATAGGTGAAACTGCGATTGGCCGCGGTGGTGCGTGTCTGGGCCAGCACCTGTTCGCCTGCGTAGCCGTAGGTTTCGTCACGCGGGCCGGCCTTGAGGTGGGTCAGGCGTTCGATACCGTCATGCTCGCGCTCGCACACCAGTGCCTGTTCCGAGCCATCCGCCGGGTGCAGGTACAGTTTCTTGATCAGTTCGTTGGTGCTGTGCGGCGCGAACTGGCGGGTCAAGGCGGTACCACCGGGCCTGTCGGTGCGTTCCATGCGGCCCCAGATATCGAACTGGTAGCGTGTGGTGCGCAGCACTTCGGCCTGTGTGCCCAGGGGGTCGCGTATGCGCTGTTCTTCGCGGATGCAGCGGCCCAGGCCATCGTAGAAATAATTCAGGCGCCCGACGATCTGCTCCTTGTCGTCAAGCCGATGGACTTGCACAGGAGCGCCGAAGCGGTTCTCTTCGCTCACCTCATGCTGTTGCTTGAGATCTGGCTGGGAGGGGCATTGCAGCCAGGTGCTGGTGATGTCGCCCTCCTTGCCGAACGGTGAGCGTTCACTGACCAGTTCGACCTTGTCTGGTCGGAGGGTCTTGCAGCGCTCGCCCCAGGCGTCGTACTGGTAGCGAGATGTCAGCTCCAGGGTACGGCCTTCGACATAGTCGAGCTCGGTTTCGCTGGCCAGCCGGCCCAGTTCGTCGTAGGTCGCCCGATAGGTGAGGTGAGTGACTCGCTCCGCCGATTGTGGCGAACTGCCTTGCAGTGGCTGCGATTCGCACTCCACGCGTTCGGTACGGCCGACGCCGTCCAGATACGTTCGGGTGACCACCTCAGCAAGGTCTTCGCTCTCTTGCCATGCCTGCACTTCGGGCCCTGCGGGTGTGCTGAGCAAGTTGTAGCGGTGGACGAGCGTGGCGGCGTATTCGGTGCCCGGGGCCACGGTTTCGCTCACTCGTCGACCCAGCCCGTCATAGGCATACAGGGCCTTCACACCATGGATATCTTCACATTGCGCCAGCTCGCCAGAGTGGGCGAAATGGGCGTTGGTGATGGTCTTTTCAACCAGGTCGAAGCCTTGGGTGGTTTGCTGGAACTGCACCAGCGAACCTTGAACGGGGTCTTCGATCTGCTTGTAGTGCCATTGTGTGCGGGTGGTCTTGCTCTCCACGGCCTTGCGCAAGGCCGAAGTGGCGGACGGGGAGTGCAGGGTCACTGACTGCTGGTCGGCACGACCGTGCAGGAACGGTGTGTCGGGTTTATCGAGATATTGGCGGGTGCTTTCCTGCAAGGTGATCGTCTCGACTTCCTTGCCTTGATCGTCGAGGATCACCTCGGACAGGGTTTCTGCGCTCAAGACCAACCACTTTTCACCCACCCATTGGCGTGTAGCAGGCAGGTCACTGGGCAGTGTGTCGAATGCCTCGTAGGCCATGACATTGCGCACGATGCGGGCTTTTTCCAGGCCGCCCTCGCTGGCCGGGTAAATGGTCTGGCTCTTCAGGTTGCGCGCGAACTCTTGAGGGTCGGTCTCCTTGGCGTAGTATTCGTAGACGGTGCGCACACCGTCGGCCTTGATTTCCTCTTTCATGTTGCCGTCGTCGTGATACAGCGTCGTATGGGTCTGCTCACGAATCTTGTTTTCATCATGCTTCAGCCGCCAGCGGGTGGTCACGGTTTTAGGCTGCTGGAAATAGCTCGGCTGTGCCTCGAAACTCGCCCCGTCGACCTCGTGGTAAAGGGTCTCGATTTCTTCGATATGGCCGTCTTGCTCGGTGGTTTGCAGCTGCATCAGGTGATGGCGGTTGTAGGATTGCGCGACCGTGCGTACGGCAACGCCCCCTTCATGGTGCTCAAGGGTCGAGCCATAGCGATAGTCCGGCTGGGCCCGATAGAGGTTGTCGGCACCGTCATCGCGCCAGGTGATGCCGCTGGCATTGCCGACGAAGTTGCCTTCGGTGTAGCGGTAGCGGGTTTCCATGTCCGGCTGGCCGAAGCCCGGCTTGACCACATGGCTGGTGACCCTGGGCAGGTAACGGTCAGTGCCCGGCAGGCGATGCCCCTGGTCGCCGCGTTCGCCGTAACCGACGACCTCTTCGGCCCCGGTGGGGGTTTGCACCTTGCTGATGCAGGTCATGTTCTGCACGGTGCGGTATTCGAAGCGCCAGCTGGCCTGCTCTTCGGTGGGCAACACGATTTCGCGGACCTCACGGCCGGTGAACCTCAGCTCGTAGCGGGCCCTGGGCGTGCCGGGCGTGCTGCCGTGATCAGGGTGCAGGTCGAGGCGCACGCGGGTGTTGTTGCTGTAGTCGAGCGTCAGCAACACCAGGCCGGTGCCATCGGTGATGCGGGTCAGGCACCAGCTCTGGGGAAACTGCGGGTGCGCCTGGTAGGTGAGGTCCAGCCAGTGGCCGGAGGGGGCGAACACGCGGGTGGGCAGGCACACCTTGGCATTGGTGGGGCCGAAGGGCGAGAGCACTTCGATCAGGCCAGAGCGGTGGACCACGCGGTACTGGTTGTCGCCATCATCATGGAAGTGGAAGCTGTCGATCTTCTTCTCGCTGATGCGCGGCTGCGGGCCGCTGCCATCGACGGTGAAGCTTTCGCCGGTGTGCAGGCTCAGGGCGCGGGTGCTGACCACGTACTGGGTCAGGGCCAGGTCCCAGCCCTTGCCAAACCCGGAATCCTGGACGTTCAAGGGGTTGAAGGCCAGGCGCAGGGGCAGGCTGGGGCCGATCAGGTAGTTGCCCACCAGTTCCGGCAGGGAAATGGCCAGGGTGTATTGCCCGGTGCGCGGATCGACACTGTTTTGCAGGAAACTGAGGAAGTTGAAGGCGTTGGAGTGTGCTGCTGAAGTGCTCATGTCGGGTTCTCCATCAGGTGGCGATCAGCGAGAGGGGTGTGGATCATGGAGCGTGCCGCAGCGATAGCGAGTTTTGTCGTTCTCATCGCCAAAATGGGCACGACCTATCAACACCTGGTTATTCGGGCATGTGAACTCACTGCCTTTATCTTCGTTGCCACCTTTGATCTTGCTGTCCTTACCCGACTCCTGAATCTCCGCCGACCATTCTCCGGACACGACAGTCAAACGATTCTCTGGGTTGCCAGTTGCGCCCTTGTAGATAATCGAGCACTGATATTTAGTCGGTCCGTTTTCATCACCCTCGTGATGCCTTCCGGTCAGTACGGTGTTACGCGGGCAACTGAAGTAATACCATTCGTCATCGCCATCGCGATCGATGCCGGATTCGATGATTTCTGACGACCAGCGTGATTCTCCGCGCAGGTAAGTTCCCGCGGCACCCAACGTCGCGCATTTGTGATGGGTCGGTCCATTTTCATCGCCCCAGTGTTGGCGACCGGCCAGGACCTTGTTATCCGGGCAGATATAGGGTTCGTCTACGTTTTCGCGAACGGGCGCACTCCATTGACTATCCAGGGTGGTTTGCACTACGGCTGGCGGTGGGGTGCTGGGGCCTGCGCCAACCGTGATGCGGATGCACGACAAGTGTTCGCTGATTCGTTCATCCCCTCCCATACGGCCGTAATCAAGGACTTTGATCCCTTTGCTGAGATTGCCGGTGTCTTTACCTTTGTTGGTCACATACCCGCCTTTGGGGTAGCCAAAGAGATTGTTGATACCCAACTCTTCCAGCGTCGAAGGCTGACGCGTGGCGATCAGCTCGATCCAGAAGTTCTTGTTGGACGACCAATCATGTTCATCGTCGTATTCATCATCCAGGTCTTTGGAGCAAAGCCAGTCATCGGTCAGCAGGATCTTCGTGGATGAAGGTATATTGCTGGCCTGGATAGAATGAGGGCGTATGTCGTGGCAGGTCCCCACGTTCTCGTAAGCGCCGACCCCGACATTGTTGAGCATGTATTCCACTGTCTCGCCCGCGTAGGCGCGAGGAATAGGTAATGAACATTCTTTGGGGGAGCCGTTCTCACTGAAATGTATAAGTCGCAATACGCCTTCAGGTTCTTGGGCGGGGGCGCCATGGGCAGTGGAATAGCCTGAAAAAGAAATTGCCAAGCCGACGCCCATTATTAGTGGTCCCAAATAGTGGCGTGAAAGTGTCCACCGATTCATAGTGATTCATCCTGTATTGGTCAGGGTTAAGTTGCGGGTTATCAAATATTTAATCCGCATGTTGCAGTCAAGGATTCGAAACTCAGGTTAAGCGGCAACGGGCAGGCGCGCACCTAGCAAAATTATCAGGTGGCTTAAAACACAGGGTGGACCTAGTAATTTTGCCAGTAGTCAGGTGGGGCGTGAGCGCTAACACTGGCATTCAGTTACTTAGCCAGTGAGTTTGAGTCATGAAGGCCAGAATTTACTCTGCAATGCCGGCCCCCGAGAGGCGTGCAGCTGATCGCAAGCCAAAGCCGACCATACCGTCACTCAATGAATTCGCTGAGATCGATGTCGAAGCATTGAATGGGCAGGATCTGCAGACATTCATCAATTTCGATGGGATCGAGAACCACAGTGCGCTTTGGATCAATTGGCGGGGTGCCGATCCTGAGGGGGAGCCAATCGATGATCACCTGAGCCGCATACCGGTGGACGATCCGGATGAAAACGGCGTTCTGGTGCCTATCGAGTACCGTCATCTTGCCGGTGCCGAAGGTGGCTGGGTGTTTTATTCATACCGCGTCGATGACGAACAAGCCGAGGAGTCCATGCGGCTGTTCTGCTATGTCGGACTGCGTGATCGTCAAGGCCAGCGTGAAGGGTTACCCGTGCTGCACGTGCGAGGTTCGCACGACCTGGTCATCGTGCCCGATGACCTGGGCACGGCCGGTGCCGAGCTGGTGATACCGGCCTACCAGGCCATGCAGGTGGGCGACGTGGTTACCTTGGAAGTTCGACGCTTCGATGACGAAGAATACGAACTGCGAGCGTGGAGTACTACCGTCACTGTCACGGCTGAAACCGTTGGCAAGCCGCTACGGGTGGTGATGCCGAAAAACCAGTTCAATCCCATCGTAGGTGGCAGGGTCGAGGCCCGGTACCAGATCCGCCTCATGGGCCTTACCGACGGTATCGATTCGCCCATGCAAGGGTTCAGCGTTGTCCAGCAGACTCCAGCGGCACCTCGGCTGACAGCGCCCGAAATCGAAGGGCACAGCGGCGATACGCTGGACCCTACGCGTTTCAAGGATGGCGTGACAATCCATGTGCCGGCCTATGCGCAGTTGCACATTGGCGATCATGTCCTGATCAACTGGCTAGGCCAGCGCACAGACAGTGATGCGCTACAAACGCGGCGAATGGACCTGAGCAGCACGCACAGTCAGCGGATGTTCTTCCAGCTGGACTATGACCGTCTGCTGGCCAGCATTGGCGATCAGATCAACCTGACCTACCAGTACGCCCGGCAAGGGCAGGCACTGGCCTCCGAAACGCTGGGCTTCACCGTGGCGGCGCCGCGTGAGGATCTACCCCCACCGAATGTGACCGGTGCTATCGCCGAGGGGGGAGGGGGTGAGAACAAGGCTTATATCGAAGCCAATAGCGTGTTGTCAGGGGCGACCGTGACAATACCCGATGAAGTGCAGCTCGCACCGGGCGAATCTTTCGAAGTGCACTGGTGCGGACACCCTGGCCGCGGGCAATACATGGCCGATACCCCGACCGAAGAGGGCGGGCGGACGTTTGCAATTCCGTCAAGTGCTATTGGCGCGAACATGGAGGGGACGAATGCTGGAGAGACAAAACGCTTTCCGATTTTCTACCGCATCAAGGATGCCCAGGGCAATCCTGTGCAGGATTCTGCATCCAGAAACTTGCGAATATGGCCATTGCCGTCGTCGTCGTACAAAGCCATACAAATCGACCTTGCGAACTCTATTGGTGATGTTTCGCTGGCGGCGATAATTCGTGCAAATGGGGCGGTGTTGGTGCTCGAGCCTTGGTCGTTTATGGCAGTTGGCGCGTTGCTGACTATTCGTGTAACCGGGGATCCCGGTGTGGACGAAACACTTCGTGACAAAGGCGCAGTCACCGAGAAGGAAATGACTGACGAATTGGTTACTCAGGCCGCCGCAGTCAGCTTGTTTCAACGTCTGACCCTGAATAAGCAATTCACGGTAGGCGTGAGCTGTAGTTTCGATGAGGGTGAAAGTTGGTTTGAGTTTACCTCGCTTTATCCGACGTTGAAACCTTGATCGCGCAAACGTCAGATACCTTGTTTTCGACATGAGGAATATTCGTGATGAACAAATTATCCGTGGAAGACTTGCTGAAAGAACTGGCTAAAGAACCCAAGACCTTTGGTTGTGATGCGGTGCTGGCCTTCGACAGAAGCATGACCAATAATTTATTGATGCAGGAATATATCGATCGGTTTGGCAGTGACAGTTATTTCCCTCCGCTCAATAGCGAGATCGAAACTCATGCAGGCCTGACCTGGCACCAGATGCGCGGGTTCATGCTCGACAAACCGCGTTTGTCATTCGAGAACGCGTCCATCAGCGACTCCAAGGCCCGGCTTACCTTGCGCATCGTGGGTGGCAAGCAGTTGGAGATCAACCAGTCTCTGGGTTCGACGGTCAAGCGCCTGACCCGGCTGGCCGCAGCCAACCCATTGCATGGACCTTCGCTGATCTTCGATATCGACCTGAAAAAAGTGACCGGCTCGGTCGATTCGGCGGGGCGGGTGGTATTGGATTTATCGCAAGGCACGTCTTACACCTTCACGGGTGTCGACACAGCGCTTGAACGAACCAAGATGGGGGAGCACTTCAAGCAGTTGTTCGAAAGTTGGGATGACGATAAAAAGGTTTTTGAGCTGAATGAGCTGAAGGTCAAGGATGACGATCTGGTTCAGCCGGGCAACTTCGTGATACGTACACATCCCGCGCCTGGCGCGACGTTGGTACGGTCTGAGGATTTTGGCAAGGGCGCGGTTTTATTGTTCATTTCGATGAAAGGGCGAGAAGGGGGCTCCCCCCCGATCAGGGATGAGCAACTTCCTTATCTGTTACCCGACGCAGAGCCGCCGTTCTCGGCCAATATGCTGCTATCGCATGAATATTTGTTGGAACATGTGCTGTTCAACAAATTTGATGAGCTTGAAGGGCTGGAGCGCTTAGAGTTTGAACTACAGAATGACGTGCGTGGGCCTTTCAAGAAGCTGGTCGCTAAGAGTGGGGACTGGCTCGTAGCTGCGACATGGGACGAGGAGGAGGTAGATAAACGCATTAGAAGATGCAGTTCATTGCTGAGCAAAGTTAGTTTGGCTTCGCAAACCCCTCTCAGTTTTGAAATCAAAGAAACAGCCTCAGCGCTGGAGGCAGTATGGGAAGGTGTGTTTACTCCGAACTGTTCAGTGTTTGACAGTGGACGGGGGGGGGAGGGCCAACAGAGCGCCCGTGCTGATGTCCCGATCGGCTGGAAGTGGAACTGCAGTTACAAATTCGAAGTCGTAGAGGACGAGCTTGGTAAGCGGTTGGTTTTCCGCGCAATGCCTGGGGAGAATCTGTCATTGACGTTTGATTTTCCTTCTGACTTTAACCAGGGTCGTTTACCTCCCACGACGGCAAAGCTCAAACAACTGCTAGATGAGAATATCAGCAGGAGATTTGCTTCAATCACAGCCCCGTTGCTCCACGCCTCCATCGAACTCGACGCCTTCCGCCTCAACAGCCTGCTGTTCAGGACCCATGACGTGGTGCAGTTCAGAGAGTCGCACTGGCCCGGCGACCTGACACTGCTCAGCGATCTGGCGCCCGACCGGACTGCCTTTGCCGTTGTTCCCCAGGAGAAGATCCTGCTGGCCGGTGCAACGCACATGTTCACCGTGGAGCCAAGCACGCCAGGTGTGAAATGGTCGGTGGCCAACCTGCCGGACGAGCAGGGCAACCCCGGCTCCATCGACCCCGATACTGGCAATTACCAGGCGCCCGCCGTAGCGGACCTTGACGGCGATTTCAGGCGAGTGGTGGTGACGGCCAGCACGGCCGATGTGACCAACAAGTCGCTTGTCAGCGTGGTGGCGCGCGATGTTTCCGTCTACCCGATGGTCGTCACGGTAGGTTTCAGCGGTAAATACACCGTGTCTGCCAGCACCGTGGACGGTTCGCCCTTGACCTGGAGAATGGGTGATGGGGCGCTGGGCGCTTTGGAAACGGACCCCAACCCTGACCCTAACGTTCAGGACAGCAGGATCTATGTCGCCCCTGCCAGCGCGCCACCGTTCGTGCCCGACAAGCCGTATCACGAATACGTCATACGCATGGATCAGATCCAGGTGTCACGGCCATCGGCACCAGCGCAGCCCATCGATGTGTTGATACCCATCGCCCAAAGCAGCAGTTACTGGCTGGAGGCGGAAGCTGAAGGCGACTCGGTACAGCTGCGGTTCTTTAACCGCAACGCCAGAGGAGTAGTCATTGAAGTGCCGCAGGAGCAGGCGCGTTGGTACCTGGTCAGAGGCGAAGGTGATGTCGTTGATGGTCTGTTCACACCGCAACAGAACTCCACACAACTCTTTGCCGTGATCGTGGCGATGCGTAATCCCGAAGAGGATTATGAGGAGGGTGAGTACTTCAGATTCGCCACCATGATCGTGCCTGTTCCCTTCGTCAGCAGCGAAGACTTCGTTGCGCTGCTTAAACACGCGCCTAAGGAGGCATGACCATGGCTGACCATTCCAAAGAAGCGCTGCTCAAACGCCTGGCCGAAGGGAGTGTCCTGCACGGCTGGGGTGCGATCGTGGCAACCGACAGGGCGCGACTGAACCTCTTGCTGCGTGATCAGTTTCTGCAAGGCCTGGCCGACCTCAAGCTGATGGAGCCCTATACGGGCACCTTCGCCATCGAGGAGGGCGACCAGGTCAGGGTCACGCTGCGCAACCTGGTACTGGGACCACCGCAGTTGTCGTTCGAAAAAGCCGTGCTGGGCAGTGCGGACGTCAGTACGCGCATGAGCCTTATCGCGGGCGAGTACACGCTTGAATTGCATCCCCCTGGCGAGCCGCCGATTGTCAAGGAAGCGTTCACCTTGCGTGAGGACATGGGCTTCACCTTGGATGCCGAAGTCACGTTGAGCGTTCGCATGAGCGACACCGGGCAACGCGCGACTGTGAACCTCGAGCTGGCCAACGGCCGTGATTTCAGCTGTGGACTGGGCAGCACAGCTGTCGCGCGCAGTCTGATCGGTGCGCAGCTGAAGGAATCCATCATCGGTCAGTCTTCTTACCGCCGCTCTTATACCTTGGGCGCTTTCGACCTCGAGGATTATGGGCCGTTGAGCCCGCGCCACCTGGCGGTGATGACCCAGGCGGCGCCATGGAGTGCCGAGGCCGGGCCGGACCGTCAGGGCGATGGCTGCATGGCGTTGTTCATGCAGTTGGGGATCAACCAGCGTAGCGGTACGTTACCCGTTCCGAACAGTGATTTCCCCTATCTGTTGCCGGATGAGGGACAGAGCCTGGCCGAAGGTATTTCGGGCACGCTGGTGGTCGACTCATTCATCAAGCAACTGGACTGCAACGAAGCGGATAAAGCGCTCGCCCCCTGGCGGCTGCCCAACAGCCGTGCCTACAAGCGGCACGCCAATGAAGAGTACCAACCCAAGGACATCGTGGTATTCGGCCAGATCGCCGCAACCACCGCGACCTTCGAGGTGGACCCGCCCATCGTGCAGGTTACGGCGGGTGAGCAGCAGCAGTTCAAGCTGGTCGGCGACGGTAATGTCGGCAGCTGGTCCGCCCGTAATATCAGCCTGCCTTTGGCCGTGGGGCCAATCTCCGATGCGGGCGCTTATCAGGTGAAGACTGAAAACCAGTTCGCCCAAGATCAGCAACTGGTCGTTGTCACCGGTCAAATTGGCCAGGATGAACAAGGGCTACGTCGGGCTGCCCTGGTGGTGGAGTCGAGCCAGGCGGTGCAGATTGCCCCGCGGATCGTGGCCTGGGCCAAGGGCTTGCCGCCGATCGAACTCAATACGGCCAACAGCGATGCCAACCCGCTGACCTGGAGTTTGGTCGACAGTCTGCAGGGCTCTTCAGGTGCCAAGGTACGCACCGGGGCAACCCAAGCAGCGGCTACGCAAGCCCCGTTGGGTGAGCTGGTCGATCTTGGCAATGGGCGGGCACGGTTCACCCCTTATCCCCCCGACAAGACCGACCCACAGATCCTCATTCAACTGATTCGTGCAACGGACCGTGTCACGGGTGCCTATGGCGAAACCTCGGTCATCATCATTGCCTATCCGCAGTACCTTTCCGTCGAGCCTTACCATGTGCCCAAGCTATCTTCTGCAGAGCCCGTGCAATTCGCACGCAAGACCCCAGGGGATCAGAACGCTGACGCGGTGTACACATGGTATGTGGTCGGCGAAGGGATTATCGACAACAGTGGCAAGTTCACCCCGCCGGCTGAGCCTTCGCGCCCGGCCAGCGTGGTGATACTCAACCGCGACGACGAGGATGTCGGTTACGCCATCGTCGAGTTCGCCAAGCATGCCCCGTCATCGGTGTCGGCCGCGCGCTGGAAGGACCTGTCAGTTTTCGGCATCGAAGTGTTGGGCAGCACCGAATGCTTTGCCAATGGTCTGCAGCAGATCGCGCTGCGTATCACCATTGAAACCGCCACGCTCGATGACGGGGAGCACCCACCGATCAGCGATGTGGAACTGGCTTCGCTGCGTCTGTTCAGTGTGGGTACCAATGCTGAGGTCAGGTTCCTGGAGCCGGATGAAGAAGGCCTGCTGATTCCCGATGACATCACCCAGGGCGACTGGGCGACCAACCTCGCGAAAAACCGCTTCGACCCGCCCGGGCGATTTGCCCAGGCCAGCGCGGTGGCGCCGCGGCAGTCTTCACCCGGTACGCGGGTCAAGGACCTCTATGTGCAGACCACCTACCGTGGCGTGCAGAAGTTTCGCGCAGAATTTCAGAACGAAACCACCAAACGGTGGTTCAACTCGGAAGCATACGATCCCGGCGCTGGGGCCAAAGTCGTTGACCTCAAGGGCAATCCACCTGCGAACTACTCGATCGAGCGTTATCAGTTCGAGCGTGATCGGGTCAGCGATGATGGAGGAACGGTCGAGGGCGATGAGTTCTCCTACGTCGACCGATCACTCGATTACTGGCGGCTGCCTTATGTGCGCAAGCTGGATGAGAGCGTGATGAAATTCAGCATGCTGCGCCTGACGGTCGACAGCAATGTATCGACGATCAAGTGGGAGTCCGAGCATTTCAATGAAACGTACTTCAGCTATACCGGCATGGCGTTCTACCCCAACTACAGAGACAACCTGAAACCCACCGAAATGACCTTCGATGGCCAGTTGTGCCGACTGGCCAGCCAGCAAAAGGCGAAATTGGACAACGGCCTGGACCAGAGCAAGCCTCCGGCGCAGGGCGAATTGCTCTTCGGCCTTTATCGGGTACCGAACTTCAACTTCTGGCATGACGGCCAAGGCAATGAAGACCAACGCTATCGCGAACTACTCGACCGGCCGGTGGAGTTCGAATTGGTCGACCAGGAAGGCAACCCTCACAAGTTGAGAGTCGCCTTCCAGACCAGTGGTGAAGGGGCTCGTAACACACTGGTGCTGTCGATGCGCTAACCGCCCGAGATCCCGCTCTTGGGCGGGGTCTGCTTTTCATTTTGCAGAATGATGTCACCCAGGAGGTCTCATGAGCCAGACAGCCGTTCATTCCAACGCCTTCAACTTCCTCAGTTTCCTGCAAAACAGTGTCGATCCGCGCACCGGGCAATACACCCTGGCCATTTCCCTGCCGGAACTGGTGGGCAACTACCTGATCGGCCCCAGCCTGCCCCTGCGCCTGGCCTTCAACCCCTTGAACGTCCAGGATTCCGGGTTTGGCAAGGGCTGGGACCTGGCCCTGACCCAGTACGTGGTCAGCACCCGCGCCCTGAGCCTGCACACCGGCGAAAGCTTCACCGTCGATGGCAGCGGCCCGCAGCCACGCATCAGCGAGAAGAAGATCGACAGCTTCCACTTCCATGATGATGGCGACAACCAGTACCGCGTGGTCCACCGCTCTGGCCTGATCGAAGTGCTCTCGCCCTTCGGCCCCACCAATGCCAAGGTGTGCCTGCCCACCCGCGTGTTCGCCCCCTCTGGCCACTGGCTGGACCTCACCTACGATGCGCATCCGCAGTTTCCCCAGAGCTGGTGCCTGACCCGCATCACCGATGGCACCGGCCTGGTGTTGCTGACGCTCGACTACAGCAACAACACCCGCGTGCGCCTCGACCTGCACCCTGATCACGGCAGCACGCCCGGCACGCCCAGGGCCCGCTACGAGCTGAGGTTCACCGGCCGTGAGGTCCGCGAAATCGTGTTGCCCACCGAAGAGCAGGCCAGCTGGCGCTTCGAATACCGCACCGTGCAGAACATGACCTGCATCAGCAAGGTGCAAACCCCCACCGGGGCCGAAGAGGTCGTCGGTTACGGCGAACGCGGCGACCTGGGGCATCGCCTGCCGGGCACTGACCGTTACCTGCCCAGGGTCACCAGCCATGTGGTCAAGCCGGGCTTCGGCCAGCCGGACATGGAAACCCGCTACCGCTACACCGAAGGCAACTTCGTCGGCAATGCCAGCGGCATCACCTGGCGCGATGACGGTGCCGACAACCTCTATCGGGCCCAGCCGGACTATCGCTATGGCTCGACCCTTGAGCACCATGAAGGGGGCGTTGCCGTACGCACGGTCACGCAATCCTACAACCGCCATCACCTGATGCAGCTGCAAACCACCGAGCAAGACGGCCATATCGAAGAAATCGAGACCCTTTACCACGAGGTCGACGGGGCGAGTTTCGAGGCACAGCCGAGCTATTTCCAGTTGCCCAAGCGCACGACGCGGCGCTGGTCTTTTCAAGACAATGTGCGCGAGGAAGTCGAGGACACCGACTACGACGGTTTTGGCAACCTGATCGAGCAGGTGCAGGCCACCGGCGTCAAGACGACGTTTGCCTTTTATCCAGCAGCCGGCGAATCAGGCAGTTGCCCTCCAGACCCACACGGGTTCGTCAGTCATCAGAAGAGCAAGACCGTGTGGCCCGATACCTCCGGTGAAGAGGGCGCGGCGGTTTTGCGCACGCTGTATCGCTACAAGGAACTGCCCGTGATCGCGGTGCCAGACGTAACGTCGACGCAGGGGCCGGCTGCCTATTGGGTATTGCCTTGGGACGAGCAATTGGTCGAGGTAAATGGGCAGCAGGAAACGCTGTTACGGGTAACCTCCCAGAAGCATGTCAGCGATCCATCCGATGTGCTGGGTTATGGCCGCCTTTGCGAAACGTGTACAACCCTGGACCACAAGGATACCCTCATCGAGTATGCCTACAGCCGTGAGCCCGACAACCCTGACCCGGTGTTGGTCACCACCCAGACGATCACCGGTTTCGATCACGACGTAGAACTGCCCGACGGCTCCAGGCGTCATGCCCGCAAAGTCATCACCCTCAAGCAGTCCATGCTCATCGACGAGCCATTACTCAACCGTGATGACAACGACGTGGAGATTGAATACCAATACGATGCGCTGGCACGCGTAATTCGCGAAACCGTAGCACCCAATGATCCGCAGTATGTGGCTTCACGCCACTACAGCTATGTGCTGACTTCCTCGCCGGGGCAGCAGGCCTTGCAAACCATGACCGACGTCAAAGGGGTAACTACCCGCACGCAGCTCGATGGTCTGCAGCGCGTGGTAGCGCAGCAGCGCCAGGATGCCGACAACCTCTCACCGGCCGCACGCGCCGAGTTTCGGGAAATTTACGCTGCGCGGTTCGATGCGTTGGGTAATCTGGTTGAAGAAATCAGTCATGACTGGCTGGAAGATGATCAGTTAAGGCTTAGGCGCACGTTCGAATACGATGCCTGGGGGCAGCAACGTTGCGAAACCGGCCCGGATGGGGTGAAACAGTTCGAAGTCACCAACCCGATCGGCACGGCTGCCTCAAAATGGCTGCCTATCAAGGAGAGCTGGCGCGAATCGGCCGATGGAAGCAGCCGGACTGGCATAACCGTGACCTGGTTGAACCTGTTCGAGGAACCTGCACAGATCGAACGTTTCGATGTGCTCGGCCGTTCGATCAGTGTTCAGCGTTTTTACCATGACGGCCTCGGCAGGCTGGCCCGCGAAATCGATGCGCGTCAGGCAGTCACGGATTACCGCTACGATTGCTTCGATCGATTGCTGACAAAGACGCTGCCAGATACGGCTGTCGTGACCCGCGCTTACGCCATTCACAGTGCTGAAGACCTGCCGGTCTCGATAGACGTGGATGGCACGGTGCTGGGCGAGCAGCAGTTTGACGGGCTCGACCGCTTGGTGCTTGCGACTACTGGGGGGCGCAAGCGCGTCAGTAGTTATGCGCCCGGACAGCGCCAACCCAGTCACGTGATCACCCCTTCCGGGCAGCAGATCGATTATGAATATCGACCCGCACTGGGGGAGGAACCTGTCCTGCGTCGGGTTCAGCAGGTGACGGGCGACTATGAGTACGATTCGCAAAACGCGCGCCTGATCTACTGTCGCGAACAAGGGGTCGAACTGAGGCGGGATTACTTCAGCACGGGGGAGTTGAAGACCGAAACGTTGAGCCATGACGGTGTGCCGTACTGCATGAGTTATGTGTCTAGTTTGCAGGGCCTGCAGTTGCGCTATACCGATGTGCTGGGCCAGACCCAGGAGTATCGTTACGACGAGGCCGGGCGGTTACATAGAACATGGCTCGCAGAGGTCAGTGCAACTTTCCAATACGATGACCTGGGGCGCACGTCATCGATCCTCACCGAGGCAGACGGCCAGTGGTTACTGACAGAACTCGAGTACGACGATTTCGAGCGTGAAATCCTGCGTCGATTCATCACTGAGGATAGCCTGCAGGTACTGGAGCAAGACTATGACGAAGCGGACGCCATTATCAGCAAGACGTTGAGTGATGGCGAAGGCGGGATATTGCGCGCAGAGTCTTTCGAATACGACGAGCGGGCCAGGCTGGTGTACTACGGCTGTGAGGGTGAGTTGTCGCCAGTCGACCCCTACGGCAAAGTCATCGTGTCTCAGATGTTTGAATTCGATGCGTTGGATAATATAACTCTGGTCGTCACCCATTTTCCAGGTGAGTCGGGTATGGAGCGCGACTATGCCGAGTACCAGTTCGACAATGAAGACCCGTCGCAATTGTCTGCTATCACGCATACCCATGCTGATTACCCTGCTTCAATACCGCTTTATTACGACAAAGACGGCAACCTGATTCAAGACGAACAGGAGCGAATACTGGACTACGATGGGCTCGGTCGTTTGCAGAGCGTTGCGCAACCTCCGGGAACGACATTGGCTACTTATGGCTATGACCCCCTGGATCGTTTGAGCAGCCAGGGAACTTAGCGTTCATTGACTGTGGATCTTACTGTGCGCCCCGTGTTGTGAGCGAATCACCGCACGGGGCGCACGTCTGTGTGACGGTTGGGAAGTGTCGACCTAGTAAAAATGCTAGTTGTGAGCGTGCCGCTGTTGCGATTCAATGAAGTGCACCCTGTTCATTTGGGTATTACCATTTCAAGGGTAGAGGGCGATCAGGTCATGAACACACCTATGAATAAGCTTGCGCCTGGCGAGCAGGCACGTCAGGCAGTGCGTCTTGAAAGAATACGGCGGGGTAAAGCCCAAAAAATGGAAGATGATATAAAGCCGCCCGAGATGGAAGAAGCTGCATTTGCGGACGCGCGGGATGGCACGCTGTGGAGTAGGTTGCTGCGGGACGAAAACTGGAAGCTGACATTGCAAATTCCTGAGTGGCTAAACTTGACGGACCCGAGGCGTGGTGTAGATGTAGTGAAAGTCTACAAGTTGCTGGATGCTGAACAGGTCTTGCATGAGGGCGAATATACGACGGATGATAAAGACAAGTTTCCCCTGCAGATTGGAGTCGATCACGCCACGTACAATCGCTGGGGGGACGGCCCCCATGATTTTGTGTATGACTTGAACCTGGTAAATGGTGGCCCAAAGCGTTCCTTGCCGTTAACGCTGCGCTTCGATCGAACGCCGCCGTACGACGCAGGCTTGCCGGTGGCGTTTCCTGATCTCCTGCCGATTCTGGAAGGCAACATCAAAATAGTAGTATTGAACTTGCCCGAATATCCCGATTGGGCGCAGGGCGATAGGGTTGCTTATTACTGGCTAAAGCTCAGCGAACCCCCGGAAGATCTTGGGGAGCTTGAGTACGTCGATTTCGTCGAGGTCGACGCAGTTCCGAAGGATCTGCCTGTGCCCGAAGATTACATCAGGGAAACTGGCAATGGCGGTATTTACGCGATCTACCAGTTGTTCGACAAAGCCGGTAACCCGAGTTTCCCGTCTGTGTTCACCAGGGTGGGCGTGGCCTTGGGGGACCTGCCAGCAAATTTGCTGCCGCCACGTGTGCCGCTGGCGCCGGACGCTGCGGATAATCTTATTGACGTAGCCGATGCCTTGTTGGGCGTCGAAGTGGAAATCGACGAGTTCGATAACCATGACCCGGATGATGAGATCAATATCACGTGGGGAGGTACTGAGCTTGGCTGGGAAAGGATCGGCAATAGGAAGTTTCCTCTGCAGATTCCTGTTCCTCACAGGGTGCTGCGTGAAGAATACGGTAATGCCACCACGGGTAACAAACCGACCAATGTCAGTTATGCGCTTCGCCGTGGCACCGTGCCGCAAGGGGGCGATGACATTGATATCCTCGTGAACTTCGAAATCATCGAGCGCGACCCGGGGGTGGACCCGATTCCCGAATGGCCGAACCCCGTCAATCCACGGTTGCCGCTACCGGATGTTTACGGGAAAGGATCATCGGACGCCAACGTGCTGTTGCCCGAGCATGAAGGCGATGATGCAGAATTGAAGGTTAAGTTGTATAGCGATATTAAAGTAGACGATCTGATTGCGTTTTATTGGAAAAACCAGCACATCATGGAAATTGATTACACCATCACGGCAGCCGATACGCCGGATGACGAGATTTCGCTCACTGTGCCCTGGAAATACATCAAAGAAGGCGGCAACGGTGTCGTGCCGGTCTGCTACAAGGTTACCCGCCCTATGGTGCCCAATCCCGGTATCTCCGGTAATCAGGATGTGGATGTAGACACCATTACGATCAAGCCGGACATGGCTGATTTTGAACGCGGACCTTCTGCGCCTCCAGGGTGGGTGAATTGTGACTCTTTGTTCGCAGATAAGGGAAATCCAGATCCGCGCGAACCTGCAGTAAGAATAATCGTACCGGATCTGACGGGGTATGGGCTTGCGGCAGGTAGCAAGGTAAGTATGCTCTGGGAGGCATTTCAGGGTGCGGATGACACCCCATTGCCTGGAGCCAATAAGCCTGAGGAGATTACGCTGGGCGTTGAATATCCGGTGACAGGTTTTACTTGGTATGTTCAGCCCTATGTCGACCATATTGAGCCTATCTATGTTCCCGGGGATGCTGCCGGAAGTGCACTAGTAACCTACGCCTTCCAATATCAAGGGAGAATCGTAACATCCGAACCACTCTATATCATCGTAGGTATGTACGACAACAATGGTTCCTGCGCTCTGCCTCTGCGGAAAAAGTAGCGGTTTTTTACGCAAGCAGCACTGCATAACCGTCGCGCGAGTGCCATGTAGGATTTTTGAGCCTTTTTATAAGAAAAATCCTACATAGCTGTAGGACTGATGCTCTGTAAATTTAGCCACCTTTCATTCGAGGCCTTGGGCCTTGGGTAAGTTTGGCATTTACATAGGGGTGTTTTATACATGAGCATTCACAGCAGATTCGAGCTAAGCCCACTGGCGCGGGCACTCGCCTTGATGGTTGTCGGCTCGCTGTCTCTTGTGGTCAGCCAGCCGGCACAGGCCACGACGGTAGTCGACGATCAATTGGCCATTGATGGTGCGACACCTGTCGATGACTACCGTGTCAATCAGGGTGCGACACTGGTCGGTGATGGCGCGAGCACTGCGCACATCCGTGCAGAGGCTGGCGCGTCGGTGACGCTGAACAATACCCAGGTTTCAGCCACAGGGCTGAACACCGGTCTTACACTTTTCGGCGCTACTGCAGCTATCGGTGGCAACAGCAGAATCGTCAGTGAGCGTATAGGGCTGGTAGTGGGTCTTAAGCTGAACGATTTCTCTACAGGCAGTACCGCGACCGTTACCGATAGTTATGTCGAAGGGGCCACCGGCGGTGCCACGGTATCCGCTAATTCGACATTGATCCTGCAGAACAGCGAATTGGTTGGGAGCGGGGCGGGTAGCCATGCCGCGACGCTGTTCGGCAATGCCACCTTGCAAGCCCAGGGAAGCCGCCTGACAGGGGCCGCGCAAGGAATCCAGGTGTTCTCCGACACGCTGGGTACCGGGGCGAACGTGACGCTGGTCGGTACCCGGGTAGAGGGGCTCGATGGCTCGGCCATCGTGGTTGGCGACGAGCTGGGCGCGGCGTCGGCCAACATCGAGGTGCTGGAAGGATCGACCCTCGTCGGTAGCAACGGCACCTTGCTCGAAGTGGTCGGTGGTTCGGATGCGACCATGCGCGTGAGCAACAGCCACTTGGTGGGGGATGTGCGTGTCGAGGCGGGTTCAAGCGCCGAACTGACGTTGGAAAACCAATCCAGCCTTACTGGTCGCCTGGAAAATGTCGAGCGTCTGGCCCTCAACAATGGGGCACGCTGGAACATGGTGGAGGACAGTGCACTCAAGAACCTGGAGATGTCGGGTGGCTCGGTGCGCTTCGGTGAGCCTCTGCAGTATCAGCGTCTGACGCTGGAGAACCTGTCCGGCAGTGGCACGTTCATCATGGATGCTGACTTCAGCACCGGCGAGACCGACTTCCTCGATGTGACCGGTACCGCCACCGGGCAGCACAGCCTGCTGGTGGGGAGCAGCGGGGCGGATCCGGTTGCGGAGAACCAGCTGCACCTGGTGCATGCCGAGGCGGGCGATGCGAGCTTCTCGTTGGTCAACGGGCGGGTCGATCTGGGGGCATTTTCCTATGAGCTGGTTCAGCGAGGTCAGGACTGGTTCCTGGACGGCTCACGTAAAATCATCAGCCCCGGTACCGCATCGGTGATGGCCTTGGCCAACACGGCGCCAACTGTCTGGTATGGAGAACTCACCTCGTTGCGCAGCCGCATGGGCGAATTGCGCCTGGATGAGCGCAAGTCAGGTGCATGGGCCAGGGCCTATGGCAACAAATACAATGTTTCTTCGGCTTCCGGTACGCCTTATACCCAGAATCAACAAGGCTTCTCGCTGGGTGCCGATGCACCGTTGCCATGGGGTGACGGACAATGGATGGCCGGGGTGATGGCTGGGCACAGTACCTCGGACCTGAGCCTGTCGCGGGGCGCCGATGCTGATGTGAAGAGTTATTACCTGGGGCTGTACACCACCTGGCTGGATGCCAGCACTGGGTACTACCTCGATGGTGTCCTCAAGGTCAACCGCTTCGACAACCATTCGAAAGTCGACCTGAGCGATGGCAAGCGTACCGAAGGTGATTACGACAACATGGGTGTGGGTGGTTCGGTTGAATTCGGCCGGCATGTGAAGCTGGCGGACAACTACTTCATCGAACCTTTCACGCAGTGGTCGTTCGTCAATATCCAGGGCAAGGATTACAGCCTCGACAATGGTCTGCAGGCATCTTCGGGTGATACGCAGTCGTTCATGGGCAAGGCCGGTGCCACTGTCGGACGCAATTTCGACTTTGGCCAAGGGCGGATTGTGCAGCCGTATCTGCGCATGGCTTACGTGCATGAGTTTGCCGACAACAATGCAGTCAAGGTCAACAACCATCGCTTCGATAATGACCTGTCCGGCTCGAGAGGCGAGCTGGGTGCAGGGGTGGCGGTTACCTTGATGGACCGTCTGCAACTGCATGCCGATTTCGACTACAGCAACGGCGAAAAAATAGAACAGCCTTGGGGCGCCAATGTGGGTGTCCACTACAGCTGGTAAACAGAAGGAAGGCTTCGGCCTTCTTTTTTTTTGAGTGTCAGCGGAGGTTCACATCATGGGCATAATCCTGTCTGACGGCACCCTCGTGGAGGAGCTGGAGCCTCCCGAGGTCCCGGCGATGATGGAGGACATCCCAGGGGGGGCGCCTGGCCTGTTGCCGATTGCGGCGCTGGGGAGTCCCTTGCTCGTGGTAGTGCCCATGTGGAATGAGTCCAATCCACGGCCTGGGCGCCCGGAAGTGGTGCGGGTCTTTTGGGGTGACGATGTCGTGTCCTGTCGAGAGTGGGAGGCGCCGGTTCTCCCGGAGGAGCTTGAGTTTCATGTGCCTGTCGAGGTGTTGGTCGAGGGTGTGCATAAGGTTTCATATGACCTCAAACTGGCCAACACCAATCTGCCGACCCCCTCGCTGGCGCTGACCCTGACCATCGACAGGACGCCTCCGTTGTTGAGCGCAGAAGATGAGGGAGCCTTGAAGTTTGATCCTGAAGTCATCGGGGAGGAGGGCGTCAGCTACCGATATCTGGAGGAGAACGATGACCTGTTGGTCGCAGACGTGCCGGCCTACCACACGCCGATGCCCGGCGACCGCATCCTGTGGTACTGGGATCGCCAGCTCTATGACTATGAGCTGGTCGATGAGCGCACGTTGTATCAGGAGGACATGGGCAAGCCATTGCAACTGGAGTACAGCGGCGAAATGATCCGCGAGCGTGGAGACGGAGCGCGCTTCGCTCATTACGAACTTTACGACCGTGCTGGCAACAGGAGCGCACGCTCCCGGCAGGTTCAACTGAATGTGTCGGCTACACCGCCGAGCAGGGTCTTGCAGTGGCCGCAGGTGTCGGATACTAAAGGCTCAGGAGAAGAGGTCACGTTCGACCTGAACGCCTTCAATGGCGGACTGTTCGTGACCGTTGCGCCTGAGGCCATCATAGAGCCGGGAGAAACCGTCGCAGTGCAATGGGCCGCGCCGGGCGCCGTGGGCAGTTTCACCACCGATGACGACTCGGCCAAGGCCGGCCAGTTTCCGATTCCCGATGACAAGATTTCAGCTCACTCTGCAAAGGTCATCCCGGTGTACTACGAGGTGACTGATTTGAAGGGTGTGAAGCATCCCTCGGCGCTACGCCGTGTCAGGGTTTCGCGGTTGACGAGCGGCTTTCAGGCGGCGCAGATCAAGGAGGCAACCACCGAGAGGCTGTATCTGAGTGATGTGGGTACGTCCGCCACCATTACCTTGGCCACCTGGTTTCTGATCAGCACCGATCATCGAGTGACGCTCACCGTGACTGGCCCTGCGCAAGCAGGCGGCAGCGTCACGTATCCGGTATTGACGGCCCATCCCGTGTCGGTTGCGGAAATGGATAACGGCCTTGGAAGCAATGGGGATGTGACTGTACCGAAAAGCTTTCTGCAAACATTGGCGAGGGGTCAGCAGTTCAGCGTCCTGGTCATGGTCAGTTTCGATGGCGGCGAGACATGGCCAGCGGAGCCGAATTTCCCGGCCTTGTCGCCGACCTTGTTCGACTGATCCAGCTCAAGGGTGGGCGAGCTGCAAAGGCTGGATGATCTCGGCGGTGCTGCCGCCATAGTCATTGATAGTGGTGAAGCGCACGCTCGGTGTTCGTGGCGTGCGGATATTGCCCAGTGAGTAGGACTGCGTTTGCATAGGCAGTGCCATGGCACTGGATTGGATTTGTTCGGTCTGAGTGCCGTTGATGACCTCTAGGCGCCCGAATGTGTAGTGGTAGGGGGATGGGTTGTGGACCTGCAGGTGCAGCGTGCCGCTCTCCTCACGCAATGACCAGCGCAAATCCTTGATGTAGTCGTTGGGAGAACCTTTGAGCTGACTGGGGCGATAGAACACTTTCAGTCGAGTGCGCAAGGCGATGCTCAGCGTGTTTTCGTCTTTTGCGTCAGTGTGAGGAATTTCCTGGACATTGAAGTAGAACAACGTTTCACGATCTTGCGGCAACGTGTTGCTCAGTGCGCTGAGCTGCACCAGCTGTTTCTTTTGCGGATCGAGGCGAAACAGTGTGGGTGAGGCGAGAATTGGCACCGCCGTGGTGGTGTCGTCGGTTTCGGTGTTGACCCAGGTCTGTACCGCATAGGGGCGTTCGCTTGGGTTGGCGACCAACACTGAAGTATTGCGTTTGTCACTGTCGTAAACGATGCGGGTGGCGTTGACGGTCAGTGCAGCGTGCGCCCCTGGCAGGGCGACGCTCAGGCCGATTGCCAGGGCGGTCTGACGCCAGTTGAAGAAGCGATGTGACGTGGGCATGTAGAAGGGACCTGCTTAAGGCATTGTTGAGCATGGGAGAACGCCGGGAGGAGGTCGCCCGGCGTGGGTATTCAGCGGATGGCGACGACGAATTCGATGTCAGTCTCGGCGGGGCCAGTGTCTACCGTGGCAGCGGTGGAAATGTAGGAAGCATTGAAGCCAATCGTGGTGACTGCGGTATCACTCAGTGCATAGCCCGTAGACTCCTTGCCATGTTCAATGACCGTGGCACGGTAGTCGCGGATTCTCAGGCCAAGCCCCCGGGCGCTACCTGACTTGAGTGCGTAGTCGGTATTGCCGCCGCCAGTGGCGCCGTAGCGGGAGACGAAGGTGATGTAGGCACTCTCACCTGCACCCACCGTGCATTTGCTTGGGTCGATCATCAGGCCGAACGGGCGGGTAGCCGCTTCAGTTCCGATGCTGCCGAACTGGTCAGGATGCACCGTGCCCATGTTCAGGCGATTGGAGATCACGCCAGTGCCTGGATCGATGATCTCAATTGGGCAGGTGCTGCTATCGACTTTGCCGTAGAAGTTGATGTCGCCGGTGTTGGCCAGTGCAGTACTGCTCGCCAGGCAGATGCCGAGGCCGATCATGATTTTTTTCATGTAGGAAATTTCCTTGGTGGTTAGGGACTATGTCGAGCGTGTTTTGTTTCAAATGGGTTTGCCCGCTTAGGCAACGGACGGCGAACAGACTACTTACAGGCGAGGCGAAGAGGCGTCGGTGGTTTCTGCTAAAGGTAAGGATAAGGCCACAGATAATGGTGGTGAGTGCGTCACCACTGCACAGGAGCTGTAACAGAGGAGGAAAAATCATGAGAAGGAAATCTGAAAAGTTGAGCAGCTATCACTTGGTTTTTTACTGGAGCACGAAAGTATTCAACGAGCGCTGGAGTGCTTGTTATCAGCAGCTTGGCGATACGGTGGATCCCTACAATGAAGTTATCGTTTCGGAAGAAATGCAGGGGAATGGGGCCTGGGAAATTTCAGCGGAGCAGTTAGGCACTCCAAAATTGAGCCTTTACGATGATTTCATAGATCACAAGTTGGTCGTGGAGAGAAAAATTGTTCGCGCGGTACGGCTGGCACTGAGAAAAGAAACCGGTAGCAATGCTCGGCAAATGTTGCGAGTCCATACCTGGGGTGCGTCGCTGGGGAGCAGGCTCAGCGCAACCATTGTGAACTATTCGAACATTGCTTGGCGTTATCAGGCCAATGATGCAAGCAGAGTCAGAATAGAATGGGCCAAGGCCGAGGATTTGCAGCTGACGGTCGAAGGAGGTAACGCTGAACGATTTCGTCAGTTTTATGAGTCGCGAAAGTTAATGCGCTTGTTTCGTGTGCCCGAACCTGAATCGAATATTTTGAAGAATGTGGGTTGGCAGCTGTTGGCGCTCGATAACAAAGTCATTATTCATTTGGGTAGGCCAAATGCCCCGAGGGCGCTTGCACTCCTGTCACCTCCCGAAGCTGAAGATGGTTTGCTAGCTGTTTCGTTTACGGGCTCCGCTTTTCCTATTATCTACTTAAGGAAGCCGCCAAAAGACTTGGATTGGGTCAACTATCTTCTGTGTCCGTTGAGCGGCGCAACGCTCGTCGAGCAATACTATCGTTACGCCGCCGGAGATTATATAGCTCGGTATCAGGAGCCTGCACAGCCATCAGATTCCAGTCGGCTGGAACCTCTGGCCGTGTCGCCACTCGCTCACATACTTTCCGCAGGTGGCCCAGAGGTGCTGCTTGAGTCAGAGACTGGCGTGGGTTGGGCATTGGTCGCTGGCTACCATGGGAAGGTGGAGTCGAAATCAGGTCGCACTTTTTACCTGCCGCCCGCTCCATCGTCATCGGTAGTTTATACAAATCCAGGTGAAACGCTTATACCGGCGGCGTCAAAGGAAAGTCTTGCATCTCCGGTTGACGTCGACAGGGTCAAGGCCTCGCTTGGGCAACGCTCGGAAGATGTATCTTTTGTTGCCTGTAAGGTGACACCGACCCACTTTATCCGGGTTTCACAGCAGGGAATGGATCTACGATTGCGCTTTTGTTTCGTGAATATCCGCGGTGAGGAAAAGGAAGTATCGGCCGAAAATACCAGTTGGCAAATACTGGCCGGAAACGGTGTCATTGACTCCCGAGGTATATTCAGCATTGCGACGCAGGAACCAACACCGCACACCATCGTCATGGCCGTGGACAAATCCAAGGATGACGAGTGGCGCTGGGCGGTTACCGTCATCCCTATGCCACTGTTCAGCAGTGAGGATACAGAACGCTTCTTCAGCGACTGATCATCTCATCCCAACGGGGACTTGTTGCATCAATGCTGGATGTCAGTCGGCGCCTTGGTCAGCAATTGCTTCGCTTGATGCCAATCGAAAGGTTGGTTGTTGACTTCGGCTTCATGACGGCGCTCTTCCAGCGTCTGGTACAGGTCAAGCTCTTCATCGGGCATGAAATGCAGGCAATCACCGGCGAAGAACCACAGCAGGTCGCGCGGTACCAGATGGGCGATTTGTGGGTAGCGTTGAATGACCTGGCAGATCAGGTCCTGGCCCAGGTACTGGCTTTGCAGGGGATCCTGCGGCAGCAGGGTGAGCAGCTCGTCGAAGCGCTCGAGAAACAACGCGTGGCTTTCCTCCGGGACCTGTTCGGCCTCACCTAGCGCCACCAGGATGGTGCGCAGATGGTGGAGCAGTTGCAGGTGGTATTCCAGGTTGGGGTTGGCCATGGAGGGGTCCTCGGGGTGATTGAAACGGGCGCGGAGTATACGCCCGTTGAGGCTGGGGTGGGAAAGAGGGGTGGTTGTTTCCGGCCCATCGCCGGCAAACCGGCTCCCACAAGTACCCCACTGAGCCTGAGAAAAGTGGGGTTTCTCTGGGAGCCGGCTTGCCGGCGATACGGCTGCACGGCGGCCCCGTTATCAGCGCACCTTGCCAGACTCCGGCAGCAGTTGCGCCTTGTCGAAGGCATCCACATCGATCACCGCCCGGCGTGCGATTTCCGCCTCCTGCAGGCGCTGGCCTTCACTCGGTTGGAGCACGCCCGCTGCAACCGCTGCTTCGATGACTGACTGACCCGGCGTCGGTTGCAGCGTGCCATCCTTGATAGCTTGGCGAAGTGTCTTGTGCAGTGGCACGGCTTCATCCAGCAAATCGCTGGCTCGCTGCAGTGCCGCCACCGGATCGCCTTCGGCCTGCGGACGGAAGCATCCCGCCAGCAACTCCTCCAGTGCCGGGTCGCCTTTGGCCCGGCCGATCAGCGCGGCCACCTCGGCATCCAGCTCATCGCTCGGCCCGGTGTGACAACGACCAAAGGGGAATACCAGCACCCGTAGCGCGCAGCCCACAAAGCGGTTGGGGAAGTTATCCAGCAGGCGGTCCAGTGCGCGCTCCGCCTGGCCCAGGCTCTCCTCCATGGCCCAGCGTAGCAACGGCCGCATATGTTCCGGCGAGCCCAGGTCGTGGTAGCGCTTGAGTGCGGCAGAGGACAGGTACAAGTAGCTCAATACATCGCCAAGCCTTGCGCTCAGCCGTTCCCGGCGTTTGAGTGCGCCGCCGAGCAGCATCATCGACAGGTCTGCCAGCAGGGCGAAGGCCGCTGCCTGGCGGTTCAAGCCACGGAAGTAGCCCTGGCTCAAGGCGTCCCCCGGCACGCTTTCCAGGCGGCCCAGGCCCAGGCCGAAGATCAAGGTACTGGCGGCGTTGCCGGCGGCGAACATGATGTGCTTCATCAACAGCTCATCGAACTCCCTGAGCGCCTGGTCGCGATCCTCGCGCCCGGCCAGGGCCATTTCACTGAGCACGAACGGGTGGCAGCGGATCGCGCCCTGACCGAAGATCATCAGGTTGCGCGAAAGGATGTTGGCGCCCTCGACGGTGATGAAGATCGGCGCACCTTGCCAGTTGCGGCCCAGGTAGTTGTTCGGGCCCATGATGATGCCCTTGCCACCGTGCACGTCCATGGCGTGCTGAATGCATTCGCGGCCACGTTCGGTCAGGTGGTACTTGAGAATCGCCGACAGCACCGACGGTTTTTCGCCCAAGTCCACGGCCTTGGCGGTGAGCAGCCGGGCGCTGTCCATCAGCCAGGCGTTGCCGCCGATGCGCGCCAGCGACTCCTGGATGCCTTCGAAGGCTGCCAGCGGCACGTTGAACTGCTCGCGGATGTTGGCGTACTGGCCGGTCACCAGGCTGGTGTACTTGGCAGCGCCTGTACCCACGGCGGGCAGGGAGATCGAGCGGCCCACCGACAGGCAGTTCATCAGCATCATCCAGCCCTTGCCGAGCATGGCCTGGCCGCCGATGAGGAAGTCCAGCGGGACGAACACGTCCTTGCCGCTGTTGGGGCCGTTCATGAACGCCGCGCCCAGCGGCAGGTGGCGCTTGCCGATTTCCACCCCGGGGGTGTCGGTGGGGATCAGCGCCAGGCTGATGCCCAGCTCTTCTTCCTCGCCAAGCAGATGGTCCGGGTCGTAAGCCTTGAACGCCAGCCCCAGCAGGGTGGCGACCGGGCCCAGGGTGATGTAGCGCTTTTCCCAGTTCAGCCGCAGACCGATGACTTCTTCGCCTTGCCATTGGCCTTTGCAGATGACGCCGGTGTCGGGCATGGCGCCGGCGTCGGAGCCGGCCAACGGACCGGTGAGGGCGAAGCAGGGGATCTCATCGCCGCGTGCCAGGCGGGGCAGGTAATGGTTGCGCTGTTCGTCGGTGCCGTAGTGCAGCAGCAGCTCGGCCGGGCCGAGGGAGTTGGGCACCATCACCGTGGACGCCAGATCGCCGCTGCGGGTGGCCAGCTTCATCGCCACCTGGGAGTGGGCGTAGGCAGAGAAACCTTTGCCGCCGTATTCCTTGGGAATGATCAGGGCGAAAAAGCCATTTTCCTTGATGTGCTGCCAGGCTTGCGGTGGCAGGTCCAGGTCCTGGCCGATCTGCCAGTCGCTGACCATGGCGCACAGGGCTTCCGTGGGGCCGTCGATGAAGGCCTGCTCTTCGTCTGTGAGTTTGGGGGCCGGGTAGGCGAGCAGCGTGCGCCAGTCGGGGCGGCCGCTGAACAGCTCGCCGTCCCACCACACAGTGCCGGCATCGATCGCTTCGCGCTCGGTCTGCGACATGGGCGGCAGGGTGCGCTGGAACCACTTGAACACCGGGCCGGTGAACACCTTGCGTCGCCATTCCGGCAGCGCCACCAGGGCGATTTTTACGGCCAGGACGATCCAGATCAGGGTCAGCAGCCAGCCGGGGGCAGTGCTGAAGATGCCCATGAGCAGCACGTAGGCCGCCATGATGCCTAATATCTGCAAGGGCGCGAGGCGCCGGTGCGTGAGGTACGCCGCGCCGATCACCAGCACTACCAACCACAACAGCAACATAATCGGTCCTCCTTGGAACCAGGGGCTTGGGCCGTCCCACAGAGCTTAGACGCAACGCAAAGAACGGCAGGGTCAGAACAGTGACAGGGTGGGGCGGCGGGAGTTTCAGCGGGTCTGCGCCTGTACCGGCCCTATCGCCGGCAAGCCGGCTCCCACAGGAAGCCCACCGAACCTGAAGCGGTGGCTCACCTGTGGGAGCCGGCTTGCCGGCGATAGGGCCAGTACAGGCGGAGCAGGTCTGGAGTAGACTCACCCCTCTGCATTCATAAGGACATTGCCATGCTGAAGATCTGGGGCCGCAAGAATTCGAGCAATGTGCGCAAGGCGCTGTGGATCGCCCACGAGTTGGGCCTGGACTTCGAGGCCATCGACGCCGGTGGCGCCTTCGGTGTGGTCAACGAGCCGCATTACCGAGCCCTCAACCCCAATGGCCTGGTGCCCATGCTCGAAGATGGCGACCTGGTGCTGTGGGAGTCCAACACCATCGTCCGCTACCTGTGTGCCGAATACGGCGCAGAGCAAGGCTGGTACCTGGACGACCCGCGTCAGCGCGCTCTGGCAGACAAGTGGATGGACTGGACCACCTCGTCTTTTGCCACCCCGTTCCGCCCGCTGTTCTGGGGCCTGCTGCGCACGCCCGAGGCGCAGCGCGACTGGGTAGCGATCAACGCCGCACACAAGCAGTGCGCCGCATTGCTGTCCATCGCTGACGCCACGCTCGCGAAGCAACCCTATCTATCCGGTGACCAGATCGGCATGGGCGACATCCCACTGGGTAGTTTCGTCTATGCCTGGTTCGAAATGCCCATCGAGCGCCCGGCCATGCACCATCTGGAAGCCTGGTACGAACGCCTGAAGCAGCGCCCGGCCTACCAGGCTGCGGTGATGACCGCGCTGACCTGACCCTGCTTCGATAGTCATTATCAATAGATGTGACTGTACTTGTGCGGCTTGGCCTTGCACCATGGCCGCACTCACTGCGCCAGTGATTTCGCCTGGCGTGTCCTGAACCATTCTTTATTCGGTACGTGACCCGCTATGAGTTCCGCCCTGTCCATCCGACAGCTGACCAAGACCTACGGCAACGGCTTCCAGGCCCTCAAGGGTATCGACCTGGATGTCGCCGAAGGTGACTTCTTCGCCTTGCTCGGTCCCAATGGCGCCGGCAAGTCCACCACCATCGGCATCCTCTCGACCCTGGTCAACAAGACCAGCGGCACGGTGAACGTGTTCGGCCACGACCTGGACCGCGAGCCTTCTGCGCTCAAGCGCTGCCTTGGCGTGGTGCCACAGGAGTTCAACTTCAACCAGTTCGAGAAAACCTTCGACATCGTCGTGACCCAGGCCGGCTACTACGGCATCCCGCCCAAGCTGGCCAAGGAGCGCGCCGAGCAGTACCTGACCCAGTTGGGGCTGTGGGATAAACGCGACGTGCAGTCGCGCTCGCTGTCCGGTGGCATGAAGCGCCGGCTGATGATCGCCCGTGCGCTGATCCACGAGCCACGCCTGCTGATCCTCGATGAGCCGACCGCCGGGGTCGACATCGAGCTGCGTCGCTCGATGTGGAGCTTCCTCACCGAGCTCAACCAGAAGGGCATCACCATCATCCTCACCACCCACTACCTGGAAGAGGCTGAGCAGCTGTGCCGCAACATCGGCATCATCGACCACGGCACCATCGTCGAGAACACCAGCATGCGCAAGCTGCTGGGCAAGCTGCATGTCGAGACCTTCGTGCTTGACCTCAAGCAGGACCTGGCCCAGGCACCGATCCTTCAGGGCTACCCGTGCCGCCTGCTGACGCCGCACACCCTGGAAGTGCAGGTGGAGAAAGATATCGGCATCACCGCGCTGTTCGGCCAGCTGGCGCTGCAGAACATCGAAGTGCAGAGCCTGCGCAACAAGACCAACCGACTCGAGGAGCTGTTCGTGTCCCTGGTGGAAAAAAACCTGTCGAAGGTGGCCGTATGAGTGTGGAGCTGCGCACCAACTGGGTCGCCCTGAATACCATCGTCTACCGTGAAGTGCGGCGCTTCCTGCGCATCTGGCCGCAGACCTTGCTGCCGCCGGCGATCACCATGGTCCTGTACTTCGTCATCTTCGGTAACCTGATCGGTCGGCAGATCGGCGACATGGGTGGCTTCACCTACATGCAGTACATCGTGCCGGGGCTGATCATGATGTCGGTGATCACCAACTCCTACGGCAACGTGGTGTCGAGCTTCTTCGGCAGCAAGTTCCAGCGCTCGATCGAAGAGCTGATGGTGTCGCCGGTGTCGCCGCACACCATTCTCGTCGGCTATGTGCTGGGCGGCGTGCTGCGAGGTTTGGCGGTAGGGGTGATCGTGACCATCCTGTCGATGTTCTTCACCGACCTGCAGGTGCATCACCTGGGCGTGACCGTGGTCGTGGTGCTGCTGACCGCCACCATCTTCTCGCTGCTGGGCTTCGTCAACGCCGTGTTCGCGCGCAATTTCGACGATATCTCGATCATTCCGACCTTCGTGCTGACGCCGCTGACCTACCTGGGCGGGGTGTTCTACTCGATCAACCTGCTGCCGCCGTTCTGGCAGACCGTGTCGCTGGCCAACCCGGTGTTGCACATGGTCAACTCGTTCCGCTACGGCATCCTAGGGGTGTCGGACATCAGTATTGGGACGGCGATCACCTTCATGCTGGTGGCCACTGCGGTGCTCTATGTACTGTGCGTTCGCCTGCTGGTCAGCGGCCGCGGCATGCGCGCCTGAGGCCTTGAGTTTGCGCCGGCGCCACTGCCGGCCGACCCACCAGCGCCAGTACAGCATGGTGGTGAAGTAGGCCACGATGCCCAGCACCACCCCGCATACCACCGAACCCAGCAAAAATGGCTGCCACAGCGTGGCCAGCTGGTCGGTGATCCATTCGAAGGTCAGTTCGTCGGGCAACGTGCGCGGCGGGACCTGCATCAGCCAGGCACCGGTCATGTAGGTGACGAAGAACACCGGTGGCATGGTCAGCGGGTTGGTCAGCCACACCAGGCTGACCGCGATCGGCAGGTTGCCGCGCACCGGGATGGCCAGCGCCGCCGCCAGCAGCATCTGCATGGGGATCGGGATCAACGCCGCGAACAGGCCCACGCCCATGGCCCGCGCCACCGAATGGCGGTTCAGGTGCCAGAGGTTCGGGTCATGCAGCAGCTTGCCGAAAAAGCGTAGGGACTTGTGTTCCCGAATGCTGGTTGGATCCGGCATGTACCGTTTGAAAAGTCGGCGCGGCATGTAGGCTCCTGGCGCGTTGATCGGGGCAGTATGCCTTGATTCCATCTCAGGCTCGTTCAGAGTTTGTGACAATTGTTGAGCGAGCCAGGTCGACATTTCAGCTAAGCCTCAGTAAGCGATTTTGCTTCTGGAGCTCTACCTCATGCGCACAGGGATGCTTGCGCTGGCGCTCGGGCTGTTGTGCCTGAGTCTTCTACCTGCATTGCCGTCGGTCGGGTGGCTATGGCTTTTGCTCTGTGGCGGGCTGCTTTGCCTGTGCTCGCGGGGCTGGCCGGTGGGTTGCTTCCTGCTTGGATTGTGTTGGGCCTGCTGGTCCGCGCAGCAGGCGCTGGACGACCGCCTGGCGCCACAACTCGATGGCCGCACGCTGTGGCTGGAAGGCAAGGTGGTCGGGCTGCCGAGCCAAATCGGGCAGGGCATGCGCTTCGTTCTGGAGCAACCCCGTTCACGCCGCGCCGAACTGCCCTCGCGCCTGCAGTTGAGCTGGTTCGATGGCCCGCCGGTGCGGGCAGGCGAGCGTTGGCGCCTGGCGGTGACCTTGCAGCGGCCCGCTGGGTTGCTCAATCCCCATGGCGCCGACAGGGAAGCGCAATTGCTGGCGCGACGGGTGGGCGCAACCGGTACGGTCAAGGCGGGCCACGCGTTGGATGCCCAGGGGCCAGGTTGGCGCGATGCGTTACGCCAGCGCCTGCTGGCCATTGACGCCAAGGGGCGGGAAGCGGCGTTGGTGGCGCTCGTGCTTGGGGACGGTGCCGGATTGGCGCGCAGTGAATGGCAAGTGCTGCAGGCCACGGGCACGGTGCACCTGCTGGTGATCTCGGGCCAACACATCGGCCTGGTGGCCGGTTTGCTCTATGCGCTGGTGGCTGGCCTGGCGCGCTGGGGCCTGTGGCCTCGGCAGTTACCCTGGCTGCCCTGGGCGTGCGCTTTGGCGCTGGCGGCGGCCCTGGCCTACGGCTGGTTGGCCGGCGCCGGGGTGCCGGTGCAGCGCGCTTGCCTGATGTTGGCGGTGGTGCTGCTCTGGCGCCTGCGCTTTCGCCAGCTTGGGGCGTTCTTTCCCTTATTGGTGGCGCTGAACCTGGTGCTGATCACGGAGCCTCTGGCCGCCTTGCTGCCGGGCTTCTGGTTATCGTTCGCGGCAGTGGCGACGCTTGTCTACTGCTTCAGTGCTCGCCTTGGTGGCTGGCGCCCCTGGCAGGCGTGGACCCGCGCCCAGTGGGTGATCGCAGTGGGTCTGCTGCCGGTGCTGCTGGCCACGGGGCTGCCGGTCAGCCTGAGCGCGCCGCTGGCGAATCTGGTGGCCGTGCCCTGGATCAGCCTGGCGGTATTGCCGCTGGCGTTGCTTGGTACCTTGTTGCTGCCGTTGGCGGGTGTTGGCGAAGCGTTACTGTGGTTGGCTGGCAGCCTGCTCGATGGCTTGCTGCGGGTGCTGGAGGCAGTGGCGGGCTGGCGTCCGGCCTGGATGCCGCCAGCGTTGCCGCTTTGGGCCTGGCTGCTGGTATGGCTTGGGGCGCTGTTGGTGCTGCTGCCGCGCGGTATACCGCTGCGTGGCCTGGGCGGGGTGATGCTGGTGGCCCTGTGGGTACCCAGGGAGCCCGTGCCGCACGGGCTGGTGGAGGTGTGGCAGCTTGATGTTGGCCAAGGGCTGGCGGTGCTGCTGCGCACGCGACACCACACCCTGCTGTATGACGCAGGCCCGGCACGGGGCGAGACGGATCTTGGCGAGCGGGTGGTATTGCCTACCTTGCACAAGCTGGGCGTGCGGCAGCTGGACCTGATGTTGATCAGCCATGCCCACAGTGACCATGCAGGTGGTGCGTTGGCCGTAGCCCGTGGGTTGCCGGTAGCGCGGGTGCTCAGTGGCGAAGCGCAGGCGCTTGCCGCGCCGTTGATGGCGCAGCCGTGTGTCAGTCATGACGGGTGGGAGTGGGATGGCGTGCGTTTTTCGCTGTGGCACTGGACGCAAGGGCAGGGCAGTAATGATCGCTCCTGCGTACTCTTGGTCGAGGCGCAGGGCGAACGTTTGCTGTTGGCCGGTGACATGGAGGCCGGCGCCGAGCGGGCCTGGCTGGCCGAGCACGGGGCGCCCGGCATCGATTGGTTGCAGGCGCCGCACCATGGCAGTCGCAGTTCGTCGACCGAGGCCTTCATGCGCGCCACGGCGCCACGCGGGGTGATGATTTCACGGGGGCGCAACAACGGCTTTGGGCACCCCCACGAGCAGGTGATGGCGCGCTATCGGCGCCATGGGCTGGCAATTCATGATACGGCGATGGAGGGGGCGTTGCGTTTGCTGCTGGGCAGCCAGGGCGCGGTCGAGAGCGTGCGCGGCCAGCGACGTTTTTGGCGTGACCCGGCGCCAATTCCCTGACCTTCGGCAGATGAGCCCCCAGCGTGCGTATGGTAGAGTGGCGGCCTTTTTCCGAAGGGGCGTTTACTGTGTGGGAATTGGTCAAGTCCGGTGGTTGGATGATGCTGCCGATCATTCTGAGCTCCATCGTTGCCATGGCTATCGTCGTCGAGCGCCTGTGGACCCTGCGCGCCAGTCGTGTCACCCCGCCGCACCTGCTGGGCCAGGTGTGGATGTGGATCAAGGACAAGCAGCTCACCAGTGACAAGCTCAAGGCCCTGCGCGCTGACTCGCCGCTGGGCGAGATTCTCGCGGCGGGCCTTGCCAACTCGCGCCATGGTCGCGAGATCATGAAAGAGTGCATCGAAGAAGCGGCTTCGCGGGTCATTCACGAGCTTGAGCGCTATATCAGCACGCTCGGCACCATCGCCGCCATGGCCCCGCTGCTGGGCCTGCTGGGCACCGTGCTGGGCATGATCGACATCTTCAGCGCCTTCATGGGCTCGCAGATGACTGCCAATGCCGCCGTGCTGGCGGGCGGTATCTCCAAGGCCCTGGTCACCACGGCGGCCGGCCTGATGATCGGTATCCCCGCCGTGTTCTTCCACCGTTTCCTGCTGCGCCGCATCGATGAGCTGGTGGTGGGCATGGAGCAGGAGGCGATCAAGCTGGTGGAAGTTATCCAGGGCGACCGCGAAGTGGAAGTGGCCGGAGGCAAGGCGTGAAGTTCCGGCGCAATCGCCAGCGGGAGAACGTCGACATCAACCTGGCGTCGCTGATCGACGTGGTCTTCGTCCTGCTGCTGTTCTTCGTGGTCACCACCACCTTCACCCGCGAGACCCAGTTGCGCGTCGAACTGCCCGAGGCCGCCAGTGCCGAGCAGCCGCCAGCGGACCAGGACAAGCTGGTAGAGGTCACCATCAGTGCCGAGGGCGTGTATTCGGTGAACAATCACCTGCTGCCCAAGAGCGACCTGGCCACCCTGACCGAAGCCATCGAGCGTGAGTCCGGTGGTGACAACAAACTGCCCCTGGCGATCAGCGCCGATGGCAAGACCCCGCACCAGGCCGTGATCACCGCGATGGATGCCGCCGGCAAGCTCGGTTTCAGCCACCTGCGCATGACCACCGTCGAGGCGGCCCAGGGGACACCTTGATGGCGCTCGCCGACCGTCTGCTGGCGGCCTGGTATGCCGGGCATCCAGCCCTGGCCCTGCTGCGCCCGCTCGAGGCCTTGTATCGCCGCGTGGTCACGCGCAAGCGTGCACGCTTTCTCAGTGGTGAAAGCCCCAGCTATCGCGCCTCGGTGCCGGTCATCGTGGTGGGCAACATCACCATTGGCGGCACCGGCAAGACGCCGATGATCCTCTGGCTGATCGAGCATTGCCGCCGCCAGGGGCTGAAGGTCGGCGTGGTCAGCCGTGGTTATGGCGCCAAGCCACCACAATTGCCGTGGCGCGTCGAGGCGCAGCAGCCTGCCGAGCAGGCGGGCGACGAACCGCTGCTGATCGTCCAGCGTACCGGCGTGCCGCTGATGATCGACCCTGATCGCGCCCGCGCCGTTCAGGCGCTGTTGGCCAGTGAGCCACTGGACGTGATCCTGTGTGACGATGGTATGCAGCACTATCGTCTGGCGCGTGATCTGGAGCTGGTACTGATCGATGCTGCCCGTGGTCTGGGCAATGGCCGCTGCCTGCCGGCCGGGCCGTTGCGTGAGCCGGCCGAGCGCCTGCAGGAAGCCGATGCGGTGCTGTTCAATGGCGCCGACGCCGATCCCCCCGATGGCTTCGCGTTCCGCCTGCAGCCCAGTGCCCTGGTCAACGTGCGCAGCGGCGAGCGGCGCACGCTCGACCTCTTCCCCGCAGGCCAGCGCCTGCACGCGGTCGCCGGTATCGGCAACCCACAACGTTTCTTCAACACCCTGCTGGGGCTAAACTGGCAGCCGGTGCCGCATCCCTTCGCCGACCACGCCGAGTTCAGTGCCGAGCGCCTGGCGTTCAGTCCGCCGCTGCCGTTGGTCATGACCGAGAAGGATGCGGTGAAATGCCGGGTCTTCGCCGCCGATGACTGGTGGTACCTGGCCGTCGAGGCGCAGCCCACGCCGGCCTTCGTCGCCTGGTTCGACAACCAGCTGCAACGCCTGCTGGCGCAGCGCAAGCCCTGAGCCTGTTTTCATTTTCCGGCCACCTGGCCTCAAGGAAGCTTTCCATGGACACCAAACTGCTCGACATCCTGGCCTGCCCGATCACCAAGGGCCCGCTCAAGCTCAGCGCCGACAAGACCGAGCTGATCAGCAAGGGCGCCGGCCTGGCCTACCCGATTCGCGACGGCATCCCGGTGATGCTGGAAAGCGAGGCACGTACCCTGACCGACGACGAGCGCCTGGACAAATGAGTGTCGACTTCACCGTGGTGATTCCTGCTCGGCTGCGCTCCACGCGCCTGCCGGGCAAACCGTTGCAGTTGATCGCTGGCAAGCCGATGGTCCAGCACGTCTGGGAGCAGGCCCGCAAGAGTGGCGCCAGTCGCGTGGTCATTGCCACCGACGACGCCAGCATTGTCGAGGCGTGCCAGGCGTTTGGCGGCGAAGTGCTGATGACCCGCGCCGACCATGAGTCGGGCACGGATCGCCTGGCCGAAGTGGCCGCGCAGCTGGGGTTGCCCGCCGATGCCATCGTGGTCAACGTGCAGGGTGACGAGCCGCTGATTCCGCCGGTAATCATCGACCAGGTGGCCGCCAACCTGGCCGCTCACCCGGAGGCAGGTATCGCCACGCTGGCCGAGCCGATCCATGATCCGCAAACCGTGTTCAACCCCAACGCGGTCAAGGTGATCAGCGACAAGCAGGGCCTGGCCTTGAGTTTCAGCCGTGCGCCGTTGCCATGGGCGCGCGATGCATTCGCCAAGGACCGTAGCCAGCTGCCGGATGGCGTGCCGTATCGTCGCCATATCGGCATGTACGCCTACCGTGTCGGCTTCCTTCAGGACTTCGTCAGCTGGGGCCCGTGCTGGCTCGAGCAAACCGAAGCGCTGGAGCAGCTGCGCGCCCTGTGGCATGGCGTGCGTATCCATGTGGAAGACGCCATCGAGGCGCCGGCCGTGGGCGTGGATACCCCGGAAGACCTGGAGCGCGTTCGGCGCTTGCTGGAGGCCTGATGCGCGTTCTGTTCGTGTGCCTGGGCAACATCTGCCGTTCGCCCACTGCCGAAGGTGTGCTGCGCCATCAACTGCACGTCGCGGGGTTGGCCGAGCGGGTGCACGTGGCCTCTGCCGGCACCGGCGACTGGCATGTCGGCAAGGCGCCCGACAGCCGCACCTGCAAGGCCGCATTGGCACGGGGTTACGACCTTTCGGCGCAGCGTGCGCAGCAGGTCAAGACGGCGCATTTTGCCGAGTACGACCTGATCCTGGCCATGGACGAAAGCAACCTGGGCCACCTGCGTGCCATGCGCCCGCACACGGCCAAGGGTGAGCTCGACCTGTTCCTGCGCCGCTATGGCGCCGCCCTGGACGAGGTACCGGACCCTTACTACGGCGGTGCCGACGGTTTCGAGCAAGTGCTGGACCTGATCGAGGCCGCCTGTCGTGAGCTGGTAGTGGAAATCAAGGGGCGGTTATGACTGTGGGATGGCAACGGCAGGTATCGCTCAAGCCCTACAACACTTTCGGCATCGATGTGAGCGCCCGGTATTTCACCCAGGCACACAATGACGACGAAGTGCGTGAAGCGTTGGCACTGGCGCGCCAGTTGGCTGTGCCAGTGCTGGTGATCGGTGGTGGCAGCAACCTGCTGCTGACCCGGGATGTCGACGCGCTGGTGCTGCACATGGCCAGCCAGGGGCGTCGTGTGCTGAGCGATGACGGTGAGCGGGTGGTGGTCGAGGCCGAGGCCGGCGAAGCCTGGCACCCCTTCGTGCAGTGGACGCTGAGCCAAGGGTTCAGTGGCCTCGAAAACCTGAGCCTGATCCCAGGGACAGTGGGCGCCGCACCGATGCAGAACGTCGGTGCCTATGGTGTGGAAATCAAGGATGTATTCGTCGGGCTGACCGCGCTTGACCGGGAGACCGGTGAGCTGCGCGACTTTGGCCTGGACGCATGCGCCTTCGGTTACCGCGACAGCCTGTTCAAGCACAACCCTGGCCGTTGGCTGATCCTGCGGGTACGTTTTGCCTTGAGCCGTGTTCTGCAGGCGCACCTGGACTACGGCCCGGTGCGTCAGCGTTTGCTGGAGCACGGTGTCGAGCAGCCGACTGCGCAGGCGATCAGTGATGCCATCTGCAGCATTCGTCGCGAGAAACTGCCTGATCCGGCCGAGTTGGGTAATGCGGGGAGCTTCTTCAAGAACCCGGTGGTGGCAGTTGAGCTTGTGGATCGTATTCGCGCCCAGTATCCAGGTGTGGTGGCCTATCCCCAGGCCGACGGTCAGGTGAAGCTGGCGGCAGGCTGGTTGATCGAAGGGGCGGGGTGGAAGGGCTATCGCGAGGGCGATGCCGGCGTGCATCGGCTGCAGTCGCTGGTGCTGGTCAATTATGGCCAGGCGAGTGGGGGGCAGATGCATGACCTGGCGCGGCGTATCCAGGCGGATATCCTGGAGCGCTTCGGGGTTGAGCTGGAGATGGAGCCTAACCTCTACTGATTGCCGGGCCTGCACCGGCCTCATCGCCGGCAAGCCGGCTCCCACAGGTACAGCTGCTTGCTTGAGAGCAGTGCAATAACCTGTGGGAGCTGGCTTGCCAGCGATGAGGCCACAGCAGACAACTTAAATAGCCAGCCAAGAAAAAGCCCCGCCAGTTCGCACTGGCGGGGCTTTTTCATTCAGCCGTTGCTATCAACCGTGATGAGGTTTGTGCTCATCGGCGGTTTCCAGCGCGGGCTCAGCAGCGACTGCCTGAGCAGCCTTGGCGGCCGCCTCGGCTTCACGCTTGCGGCGACGCACTTCACGCGGGTCGTTCGGTGCGCGGCCGTTTGGCAGCATGACGGTAGCGGCTTCGACCACTGCCGAAGCTTCTTCCGGGGCAGACTCGACAACCACGGGCGCCACTTCGGCAGCGACCGGGGCTGGCTCGATTGCCACCTCTGGTTGGGCTTCGACGACCGGCGCAGGCAGGGCGGCAGGCGCGGCTTCGAATGCAACCGGGGCCTTCTCAACTTCACCGGCCTCTACGGCTGGGGCTTCGACAGGCGCGTCGGCGACTACAACCGGCTCGGCGGCAGGTGCAGCTTCGGCTTCGGCAACGGGCTGTGGTGCGACTTCGACCACTGGCTCGGCACTGGCTTCGACCACGACAGTCGGTTCAAAGGCAGCCTGCTCGACCACTGGCGCGATCGCGGCTTCCTCGACCTGGGCAGCGACTTCGACCTGCTCGGCCGGCTGAGCGACTTCGCTATTGTCGGTCACAGCGGTTTCAGCGGTGGCGCGTTCGGCCTGCTGGTTGGCTTGCGCCTCGGCATCGGCGCTGATGTGGCTGCTGGCGACAGCGGCGGTGACGGCCAGGCCGGCAGCCAGTTCGGCACCCAGCTCGGTGGCCTGGTGCTGTTGCGGCTGCTCTTCGCTGCCTTCGTCTTCGCTGCCTTCGATCAGTTCGCCATTGGCATTGCGCTGGCGTTCACGACGGTTGCTGCGACGACGCTGGCCACGGGAGCGGCGACGTGGACGCTCGCCATCGGCGCCTTCCTGCTCATCCTGCAGCAGCTCTTCGTTCGGCAGTTGCTCTTCGGCAAGCTCGTCAGCCTGTTCGGCTGCGCGCGGCGGGCGCGGTTGACGTTCTTCGCGAGGCGCACGCTCTTCACGTGGGGCGCGTTCTTCGCGAGGCGCACGCTCTTCGCGTGGGGCGCGTTCTTCGCGAGGTGCACGTTCTTCACGTGGTTCGCGTTCTTCGCGAGGTGCACGCTCTTCGCGTGGTGCGCGTTCTTCGCGAGGTGCACGCTCTTCGCGTGGGGCGCGTTCTTCGCGGGCTACACGTTCTTCACGCGGGGCTCGCTCTTCGCGCGGCTGACGCTCTTCGCGAGCGGCCGGTGCAGCGTCCAGCGGTTCACGCAGTTCGCGTACCGGGCGCTCTTCGCGGTTGCCGCGGCGGTCTTCGCGTGGCTGGCGTGGTGCACGCTCTTCGCGTGGAGCGCGTTCTTCGCGCGGGGCACGCTCTTCACGTGGCGCACGTTCTTCGCGCGGAGCACGCTCTTCACGTGGTGCACGTTCTTCGCGAGGCTGGCGCTCTTCGCGCGGGGCGCGCTCGGCACGCTCTTCACGCGGTTTGCGCTCTTCGTCACGACGGCCGTTGCGGTTGCGGCTCTGCTGGCGACCGTTGCGACGCTCTTCGTTGCGTGGCGTGCGATCGGTAGCAGGCTTCTCGGCGGCCACGGCCGGGGCGGCGACAGGCTCGTCCTTGCCGGCGAACAGGCTCACCAGGGACTTGACCAGACCTTTGAACAGGCTCGGCTCCGGCACGCTCGGGGTAGGGGCTACTGGCGCGGCAGGCTGTGGCTCTTCGACGGTCGGTACGGGTGCATTGGCGCGAGCTGGAGCCGTCTTCACCGCGGCTTCCTGGCGTACCAGGGTGCGGGTGGCGGTCGGTACCGGCGCTTCTTCGGTTTCGCTGGCAGCGATCTCGTAGCTGGACTGGTTGCTCAGCACTTCCGGGTTGTCGTCGCGCAGGCGCTGGACTTCGAAGTGCGGGGTTTCCAGGTGATCGTTCGGCAGAATGATGATGCGTGCACGGGTGCGCAGTTCGATCTTGGTGATCGAATTACGTTTCTCGTTGAGCAGGAAGGCAGCTACCGGGATCGGCACCTGGGCGCGCACCTCGGCGGTGCGATCCTTCAGGGCTTCTTCCTCGATCAGGCGCAGGATGGCCAGGGACAGCGATTCGACGTCGCGGATGATGCCGGTGCCGGAGCAGCGTGGGCAAACGATGCCGCTGCTTTCGCCGAGCGACGGGCGTAGGCGCTGACGGGACATTTCCAGCAGGCCGAAGCGCGAGATGCGGCCAACCTGCACACGGGCACGGTCGGCCTCCAGGCATTCGCGCACACGTTCTTCCACGGCGCGCTGGTTCTTCGCCGGGGTCATGTCGATGAAGTCGATGACGATCAGGCCGCCGATGTCACGCAGGCGCAGCTGGCGGGCGATTTCCTCAGCCGCTTCCAGGTTGGTCTGCAGGGCGGTTTCCTCGATGTCGCTGCCCTTGGTGGCGCGCGCCGAGTTGATGTCGATGGAGACCAGGGCCTCGGTCGGGTCGATCACGATCGAGCCGCCGGACGGCAGGTCGACCACGCGCTGGAAGGCGGTCTCGATCTGGCTTTCGATCTGGAAGCGGTTGAACAGCGGCACGCTGTCTTCGTAGAGCTTGACCTTGCTGGCGTACTGCGGCATCACCTGGCGGATGAAGGTCAGGGCTTCTTCCTGGGCGTCCATGCTGTCGATCAGCACTTCGCCGATGTCCTGACGCAGGTAGTCGCGGATGGCACGGATGATGACGTTGCTTTCCTGGTAGATCAGGAACGGCGCGGCGCGGTCCAGCGAAGCTTCCTTGATGGCAGTCCACAGCTGCAGCAGGTAGTCGAGGTCCCACTGCATTTCTTCGCTGCTGCGGCCAAGGCCTGCGGTGCGCACGATCAGGCCCATGTCGCCCGGTACGGTCAGGCCGTTCAAGGCTTCGCGCAGTTCGTTGCGCTCTTCGCCTTCGATGCGACGGGAGATACCGCCAGCACGCGGGTTGTTCGGCATCAGGACCAGGTAGCGGCCAGCCAGGCTAATGAAGGTGGTGAGGGCGGCGCCTTTGTTGCCGCGCTCTTCCTTCTCGACCTGGACGATGACTTCCTGGCCTTCGCTCAGGACTTCCTTGATGTTGACGCGGCCTTCAGGGGCTTTCTTGAAGTACTCGCGGGAGATTTCCTTCAGCGGCAGGAAGCCGTGACGTTCGGAGCCGAAGTCGACGAAGGCCGCTTCGAGGCTGGGCTCGATCCGGGTGATCTTGCCTTTGTAGATGTTGGCCTTTTTCTGCTCGCGCGCGCCGGACTCGATGTCCAGGTCGTAGAGACGTTGGCCGTCCACCAGGGCTACACGCAACTCTTCGGGTTGAGTTGCGTTAATCAGCATTCTTTTCATGTTGTACCGTCGGTTTCCGGGCTGCCGGAAACGGCGTTCGGCACACACGACTTCTCATGGTCGGTGCCAAGGTGCGCAAAGGGTGGCCGGGCCACCCCCGTGTCGAGCAACGTTCGGCACCAGCCGGTAACCCAGCCTGCCGTTGTCGCGACGACGCGTCCTGTTTGCTGCGGTGCCAAGAGGCCCCTGCGGTTTCTGCAGAGATATCCGAATCGATATCCGAATCAACCCAGCAGGCCTCGTGCACTCAGTCAGGAGGAGGAATCAACCGTCAGCCGTGGACGCCCGGAGGCATCTGTTCAGGACCTTATCCGCTCGCCGGCCATTCAGTGGGCCGGTGGCCGGACGCGGTGCTACACGGTCCGAGGGCTGTGCATCTCCACCCTGCACGTATCCCTGATAATTCGGGTGCTGCCGCGCGCTGAATCCGCAACGGGTTGCATTTTTCGCCAGCGCAGTTTCTGGGCTGGCGCCATTCATGTCCAAGGCAGGTATTTCCGAAGCATTCGCCGGGCGTTGCGTGGAAGCGACGGGCGGGCAGAGGTGCGGCGAAAAGAAGCGGGTAAGCAGGTGAAACACCGCGCTTGTCGTTTTTTTTCGGTCTTCTCTACACGGCGCTGGTGGCGATTCCAGGCAATTCGGTAAACTGGCGAAAACCCCGTAGGACGGCCTCGCGTCCTGCAGAATTGCTTTGGTCAGGGACCGGCTAAGGGCCTGGTGCCGCTGGCCTGCCGCTTTTGGCGGCGTTCGCGACTATAGCAGTAATGATTAAGTGCTTCAATTCCATAAAAAATTGTTATGATCCCGTAATGACGACCAATACCCCTCCGACTTCCGGCGTAAAGCTGATCGAAGTCGCGCCGGAGCTTGCCGGCCAACGCATCGACAATTTCCTCATCACGGCGCTCAAGGGCGTGCCCAAGACGCTGGTGTACCGCATCCTGCGCAAAGGCGAGGTGCGGGTCAACAAGGGCCGCGTCAAACCTGAGTACAAGATCCAGGCCGGTGACATCGTAAGGGTGCCGCCGGTCCGCTTGCCCGAGCGTGACGAGCCGGCGCCGGTTGCCCAGGGGCTGCTGCAGCGCCTGGAGGCGGCCATCGTCTACGAAGACAAGGCGCTGATCGTGATGAACAAGCCGGCCGGCATCGCCGTGCATGGCGGTAGCGGCCTGAGCTTCGGGGTGATCGAGGCGCTGCGTCAGCTGCGCCCGGACGCCAAGGAGCTGGAGTTGGTGCACCGCCTGGACCGCGACACCTCGGGCCTGCTGATGATCGCCAAGAAGCGCAGCATGCTGCGCCACCTGCATGCCGCCTTGCGCGGTGATGGTGTCGACAAGCGCTACATGGCGCTGGTGCGTGGCCACTGGCCGACTTCGAAGAAGCAGGTCAACGCGCCGTTGCTCAAGAGCAACCTGCGCTCGGGCGAGCGCATGGTCGAGGTGAATGACGAAGGCAAGGAGGCGTTGACCCTGTTCCGCGTGCTGCGCCGCTTCGGCGAGTTCGCCACCATCGTCGAGGCGCGGCCGATTACCGGGCGTACTCATCAGATCCGTGTGCATACCCTGCACGCCGGGCACATGATTGCCGGTGACAGCAAGTATGGTGACGAAGATTTCAGTCGCGAGATCCGCGAGCTGGGAGGCAAGCGCCTGTTCCTGCATGCCTACGCCCTGACTGTGCCGCTGCCCGATGGCGGTGAGCTCAAGCTGGAGGCGCCGGTGGACGAGGTATGGGCGAAAACGGTGGAGCGTCTGAGTGCGTCGTGATCTATGAGAAAAGCGTATGAGCTGCTGATCTTCGATTGGGATGGCACCTTGGCCGACTCGATCGGTCGTATCGTCGAGGCCATGAATGCCGCCGCCGAGCGTGCCGGTGAAGCGCAGAGCGATGAATCGGCGGTCAAGGGCATCATCGGCCTGGCGCTCGGTGAGGCCATTTCGACGCTCTATCCGCACCTCGAGCCGGTGCAGGTGGAAGCTTTCCGTCAGCACTACGCCGATATCTACATGGCGCTCGATCAGCAGCCTTCGCCGTTGTTCGAAGGGGTGGTCGAGTCACTGGATGGTTTTCGTGCCGAGGGGTATCGCCTGGCGGTGGCAACCGGCAAGGCGCGTCGCGGCCTCGATCGGGTGCTCAAGGCCAACGGCTGGGAGCGGTTTTTCGACATCACCCGCGCCGCCGACGAGACGCGAGGCAAGCCGCATCCCTTGATGCTCGAAGAGATTCTTGGCCACTGTGGTGTCGAACCCGGCCGCGCGCTGATGGTCGGAGATTCGGCGTTCGACCTGCAGATGGCCAGCAATGCTGGCATGCATTCTGCGGCCGTCGGTTATGGCGCCATGTCGCTGCAGGCGCTGGCAGAGTTTGGCCCGCAAGTGTGTATCGATCATTTCTCCCAGCTGCGCGAGTGGCTGGCGGGTTCCAAGCAATTCCAATTCCAAGGTAGGTGAGCATGGCTGACGAGTGGAAAGCACCTGAGTCCGAGCCTGAGGAGCGCGAAGAGCGCAAAAGCTGGAAGCTGTTGGAAAAGACCCTGCTGGCGGGGGTTCAGGAGCAGCGTCGTGCGCGGCGCTGGGGGATTTTCTTCAAGCTCCTGACCTTCGTTTATCTGTTCGGCCTGCTGGCCCTGTTCCTGCCGTTCATGGATGTGGACAAGGCTGCTTCGCGTAGCGGCAGTCATACAGCATTGGTGGAGGTGCGCGGGGTAATCGCCGATCAAGAGGCAGCCAGCGCCGACAACATCGTCAAGAGCCTGCGTGAGGCGTTCAAGGACTCCGGCACCAAGGCAGTGGTGATGCGCATAAACAGCCCGGGCGGCAGTCCGGTGCAGGCGGGTTACGTGTATGACGAAATCCGTCGCCTGCGCGGCGAGTATCCCGCTATCAAGCTGTATGCGGTCATCGCTGATCTAGGGGCTTCCGGCGCCTATTACATCGCCAGTGCGGCGGACGAGATCTATGCCGACAAGGCCAGCCTGGTCGGCTCCATTGGTGTGACGGCGGCCGGCTACGGTTTCGTCGGTTCGATGGAGAAGCTGGGAGTCGAGCGGCGTACCTACACTGCGGGCGAGCACAAGGCTTTCCTCGATCCATTCTCGCCAGAGAAACCGGAAGAACGAGCGTTTTGGCAGGGCGTGCTGAATACCACGCACCAGCAGTTCATCGCCATGGTCAAGCAGGGTCGCGGCGATCGCTTGAAGGACAAGGATCATCCCGAGCTGTTCAGTGGCCTGGTGTGGTCGGGTGAGCAGGCCAAGGCGCTGGGGCTGGTGGATGGCCTGGGCAGTGCCAGCTACGTGGCGCGTGAAATCGTCGGCGAGAAGGATCTGGTGGACTTCACTGTCCAGGAGTCGCCGTTCGATCGCTTCTCCAAGCGCATTGGTGCCAGTGTGGCTGAGCACCTGGCCATGTGGATGGGCTTCCAGGGGCCTGTTCTGCGCTGATCTGTTCCGGCCCTATCGCCGGCAAGCCGGCTCCCACAGTGAGTGCACCTCTGTACCTGTGGGAGCCGGCTTGCCGGCGATGGGGTCGACGCATTCTCTCAGGGGATCACCACCCCTTCCTTGGTCAGCATGTCCACCAGTCGAATCAACGGCAGCCCGATCAGGCTGGTGGCGTCGCACCCATGCGTGCTCTGGAACAAGCTCACCCCCAGTCCCTCCGCCTTGAAGCTGCCTGCGCAATCCAGCGGCTGCTCCGCTGTCACATAGCGCTCCACGCGCTCCCGGTCCAGCTCCCGCATCATTACGGTAAATGGCACGCAATCGACCTGGCATTGCCCTGTGGCGCTGTTCAGCAGCGCCAGCCCGGTGAGGAAGGTGACGTGCTGCCCGCTCGCTTCCAGCAGCTGTTCGCAGGCGCGCTCGAAGGTATGTGGCTTGCCCAGGATCTGTTCGCCCAGCACGGCAACCTGATCGGAGCCGATGATCAGGTGCCCGGGGTGGCTGCCGGCAAGCGCTTCGGCCTTCTGTCTGGCCAGGCGCCGCACCAGTGCCGTGGCCGGCTCGTCATCCAGACGCCGCTCGTCTAGGTCGGGGCTTGCCCAGGTGAAGGGCAGGCGCAGGCGCGCGAGCAGTTCGCGTCGGTAGGCAGAGCTGGAAGCCAGCAACAGAGGCAGCATGGTAGACTCCTGGTCAGTTGAACCCGATTCTAACATGCGAGATGCCGCCGAATTTCCTTTGACAGAGGCGGGGGGCATCCCTAGAATGCTGCGCCTATGTTGAATGACCCGATTCCACCTCACGTTGACCCGCGCAAATTAGCCGATCGTGGCGTAACCCTTAACGGTTCGCTGCAACTCGCTGATTTGGAAAGACTCTGCGACCCGCTTTCCGACAATGTCGGTACGGTGCAGGCGAAGTTCGATTTTGAACGAGATGAACAGCACGTGGTGGTTATCCACACCGAGCTGGACGTCGAGGTCAAAATGGTTTGCCAGCGTTGTCTTGAGCTGGTCACCCTGCCGATCCACAGCGAGTGTACGTACGCTGTGGTGAAGGAGGGTGCGAATACCCAGTCGTTGCCGAAAGGCTATGACGTGCTGGAACTGGGCGAAGATCCTTTGGATCTGCAGGCCTTGATCGAGGAGGAGCTTCTGCTCGCCTTGCCCATCGTGCCTGCTCATCATCCGGAAGAATGCCAGCAGCCGGCGGGCGCAGACGAGCCCGATTCGAGCAAGGACGAGGTATCGCGGTCCAACCCGTTCAGTGTTTTGGCGCAGTTAAAGCGTGACCCAAACGTTTAGGAGTTAATCAATTATGGCTGTTCAGCAGAACAAAAAATCCCGCTCTGCCCGTGACATGCGCCGTTCGCACGACGCCCTGTCGGAAAACGCGCTGTCGGTAGAGAAATCCACCGGTGAAGTACACCTGCGTCACCACGTTTCGCCAGAAGGCGTATACCGTGGTCGCAAAGTGATCGACAAGGGCGCTGACGAGTAATCCTTGTCCGCTCAGATCATCGCGATCGACGCAATGGGCGGGGACTTCGGTCCCCGCAGCATTGTCCAGGCCAGTATCGCCTGCCTTTCGGCTACTCCCTCGCTGCACCTGACCCTCGTCGGTCAACCCTCCCTCCTTGAAGATCTTGTCAGCGGCCTAGCGGCTGCGGATCGCGCGCGTCTGCAGATTGTCGCTGCCAGCGAGGTGATCGGTATGGACGAGCGTCCCTCTCAGGCATTGCGGGGCAAGCCGGATTCGTCGATGCGCATCGCCCTCGAACTGGTGCGTGACGGCAAGGCGCAGGCCTGCGTGAGTGCCGGCAATACGGGAGCGCTGATGGCGCTGTCGCGTTTCGTGCTCAAGACGTTGCCCGGCATCGATCGGCCAGCCATGGTCGCGGCGATTCCCACCCAGGCGGGTTACTGTCAGTTGCTCGACCTCGGCGCCAACGTCGACTGCAGTGCAGAAAACCTCTATCAGTTTGCCGTAATGGGTTCGGTGGCTGCCCAGGCCCTGGGTATTCATCGGCCGCGCGTTGCGCTGCTGAACATCGGTACCGAGGACATCAAGGGTAACCAGCAGGTCAAGCTGGCGGCTACGTTGCTGCAGAGCGCCCGCGGCCTCAATTACGTCGGTTTCGTCGAAGGTGACGGGCTGTATCGTGGTGAGGCAGATGTGGTGGTGTGCGACGGCTTTGTCGGCAACATCCTGCTCAAGTCCAGCGAAGGCCTGGCGACCATGATCGGGGTTCGCATCGAGCGGCTGTTCAAGGGGGGAGCCTTGTCGAGGTTGGCTGGGGCCATGGCCATGCCCTTGCTCAAGCGCCTGAAAGCCGACCTGGCACCGGCGCGGCACAATGGTGCGAGTTTCCTTGGTCTTCAGGGTATCGTCATCAAAAGCCATGGCTCAGCGGGTGTGGAGGGGTTTCAGAGTGCGATCCAGCGGGCCTTGATCGAGATACAGGAAAACCTGCCGCAGCGCCTGCATGGTCGCCTAGAAGATTTGTTGCCTTAGGCATTTCGCCGATGAAGTGCTTAAATGTGACCGCTTGGTCTGCGTATACATCCAAGTTTTCAGATTCTGCGTCCAGCCCACGGCTCGGCGCACCCCATTCGACGACAAGATCATAAGGGCTTGTTCAATGTCTGCATCCCTCGCATTCGTCTTCCCCGGTCAAGGTTCCCAGTCGCTGGGCATGCTCAAGGAACTGGGCGCCGAAAAGCCGGTGATCGTTGAGACCTTCAAGGAGGCCTCCGACGCTCTGGGTTACGACCTGTGGAAGCTGGTCCAGGAAGGCCCGGAAGAACAACTCAATCAAACCGACAAGACTCAGCCTGCGATCCTCACCGCTTCCATCGCGCTGTGGCGCCTGTGGCTGGAGGAGGGCGGCGCCAAGCCGGCTTTCGTTTCCGGTCACAGCCTGGGTGAATACAGCGCCCTGGTTGCCGCTGGCAGCCTGTCGCTGAAAGATGCCGTGCGCCTGGTCGAGCGTCGCGGTCAGCTGATGCAGGAGGCCGTCCCGGCCGGCCATGGCGCCATGGCCGCGATCCTCGGCCTGGATGACGTCGTGGTGGTCGAGATCTGTGCCAAGGCGGCCGAAGATGAAGTGGTCAGCGCGGTGAACTTCAACTCGCCAGGCCAGGTTGTGATTGCTGGCAACAAGGCTGCGGTGGATCGTGCCATGGAGCTGTGCAAAGAGGCGGGTGCCAAGCGCGCCCTGCCACTGGCGGTCAGCGTGCCGTCGCACTGTGCCCTGATGAAGCCGGCCGCCGAGCGTTTCGCCGAGAACGTCAACGCTATCGAATGGAAGGCCCCGCAGATCCCGGTGGTGCAGAACGTCACCGCCGCCGTCGCCGCCGACCTCGACACGCTCAAGCACGACTTGCTGGCGCAGCTGTACCAGCCGGTGCGCTGGGTCGAGTGCGTGCAGACCCTCGCCGCAAATGGCGCGGTCAACCTGGTCGAGTGCGGCCCGGGCAAGGTCCTGGCAGGCCTGAACAAGCGTTGCGCCGACGGCGTCACCACCTACAACCTCAATACCCCTGACGCTGTCGCCGCCACCCGCGCGGCGCTGGCCTGAATTTGGAGAAGCTTGCATGAGCCTGCAAGGTAAAGTTGCACTGGTTACCGGCGCCAGCCGTGGTATCGGCCAGGCCATCGCCCTCGAGCTGGGCCGCCAGGGCGCGACCGTGATCGGCACCGCCACTTCGGCCTCCGGCGCCGAGTGCATCGCTGCCACCCTGAAAGAACACGGCATCACCGGCACCGGCATGGAGCTGAACGTGACCAGCGCCGAATCCGTGGAAGCGGTACTGGGCGCCATCGGTGAGCAATTCGGCGCACCGGCCATCCTGGTCAACAACGCCGGTATCACCCGCGACAACCTCATGCTGCGCATGAAGGACGACGAGTGGTTCGACGTGATCGACACCAACCTGAACAGCCTCTACCGTTTGTCCAAGGGCGTGCTGCGTGGCATGACCAAGGCGCGTTGGGGTCGTATCATCAGCATCGGCTCGGTCGTTGGTGCGATGGGTAACGCCGGCCAGGCCAACTACGCAGCCGCCAAGGCAGGCCTCGAAGGCTTCAGTCGCGCCCTGGCGCGTGAAGTGGGCTCGCGCGGTATCACCGTCAACTCGGTGACCCCGGGCTTCATCGATACCGACATGACCCGCGAGCTGCCAGAAGCGCAGCGCGAAGCCCTGCAGACCCAGATTCCGCTGGGCCGCCTGGGCCAGGCCGAGGAGATCGCCAAGGTGGTTTCCTTCCTGGCATCCGACGGCGCAGCCTATGTCACCGGCGCCACTGTGCCGGTGAACGGCGGGATGTACATGTAACACTGCAACTCAATGTGACGGATTGCTTAAAAAAAGAGTCATACTCCGAGCCTAAAATCCGTTATAAAGCTGCAACCAGATTCCAGGCAGGGGGTCGGGTGACTAACGCGAAGGTGCGTTCCGCTTGAAAAGCGAACGTCTTTCTATAAAATTGGTCACCGGCCAGCTGCCTGACATATGTCCATTAGGAGTGAAAACTAGGTATGAGCACCATCGAAGAACGCGTCAAGAAAATCGTCGCCGAGCAACTGGGCGTCAAGGAAGAGGAAGTGACCAACGAGAAGTCCTTCGTCGATGACCTGGGTGCCGATTCGCTTGACACCGTTGAGCTGGTGATGGCTCTGGAAGAGGAATTCGAGACCGAAATCCCTGACGAAGAAGCCGAGAAGATCACTACCGTTCAAGCTGCCATCGACTACGTCAACAGCCACAAGGCCTAAGACGCTGTAGTCGTCGCTTCTTGACGAGAAAAACCGCACTGCCTTTGCCGGCGTGCGGTTTTTTCTTTGCGAAACGCTGGCGTCGATCCGCTCGCACCGAGAGCCTGTTGCCATTTCATTCCATTGCCTGAATGCAATGGCAAGAGACTCTAGTTATTAGAAAAGGAGAGTACTGTGTCGCGTAGACGCGTCGTGGTCACCGGTATGGGTATGCTGTCGCCACTGGGTACCGATGTACCGAGCACCTGGCAGGGCATTCTGGCTGGCCGCAGTGGCATTGGTCCGATCGAACATACGGATCTGTCTGCCTACTCCACCCGTTTTGGCGGCTCGGTGAAGGGCTTCGAGGTCGAGCAGTACCTGTCGGCCAAGGAAGCTCGCAAGCTTGACCTGTTCATTCAATACGGCCTGGCGGCTGGTTTCCAGGCAGTTCGCAATGCCGGCCTGGAAGTCACCGACGCCAACCGCGAGCGCATTGGCGTGGCCATGGGCTCGGGCATCGGCGGCCTGACCAACATCGAAGAAACCAGCCGTACCCTGCACGAGCAGGGGCCGCGCCGCATTTCGCCGTTCTTCGTGCCGGGTTCGATCATCAACATGATCTCCGGTTTCCTGTCGATCCACCTGGGTCTGCAGGGGCCGAACTACGCCATCGCCACGGCGTGCACCACCGGCACCCACTGCATCGGCATGGCCGCGCGCAACATCGCCTACGGTGAAGCCGACGTGATGATCGCCGGTGGCGCCGAAATGGCAGCCTGTGGCCTGGGCATGGGCGGCTTCGGTGCCTCGCGCGCGCTGTCGACCCGCAACGACGAGCCGACCCGGGCCAGCCGCCCGTGGGACAAGGGGCGTGACGGCTTCGTGCTCTCCGACGGTGCCGGCGCCCTGGTGCTCGAAGAGCTGGAACACGCCCAGGCGCGTGGTGCGACCATCTATGCCGAGCTGGTCGGTTTCGGCATGAGCGGCGACGCTTACCACATGACCTCGCCGCCTGACAGCGGTGAAGGTGCGGCCCGCTGCATGGCCAATGCCTTGCGCGACGCCGGCATCCAGCCGGAAGCCGTCAGCTACATCAACGCCCACGGCACCTCGACGCCCGCCGGCGACGTAGCCGAAGTGGCGGCCATCAAGCGGGTATTCGGCGAGCACGCCTACAAGGTAGCCGTCAGCTCGACCAAGTCGATGACTGGTCACCTGCTGGGTGCTGCGGGTGCTGTCGAGGCGATCTTCAGTGTGCTGGCAATCAACAGCCAGATGGCACCGCCGACCATCAACCTGGATGAGCCGGACGAAGGCTGCGATCTCGACTTCGTGCCACACGTGGCGCGCAGCATGGCGATCGACGTGGTGCTGTCCAACTCGTTCGGCTTTGGTGGCACCAACGGCTCGCTGGTGTTCCGCCGGTTCGCCGGTTGATGCACAGCTGGGTCGACGGCCTGCCTGCGACCACGGTCAACTTGCAGAACCGTGGCCTGGCCTACGGCGATGGCCTGTTCGAGACCATCGCCGTGCGCGCGGGCCGGCCCAGCTTGCTGGACGGCCACCTGGCCCGCCTGGCGCTGGGTTGTCAGCGCCTGGGGCTCGACGCTGACCTGGCGCTGTTGCGGGATGAAATCCAGCGCTATGCCTGCCAGTTGGGTGACGGTGTAGCCAAACTCATCCTCACCCGTGGCGACAGCCAGCGTGGCTATGCACCGGCGGCGGGTGTCGCACCGCGGCGAATTCTGCAAGGCAGCCCGCTGCCCAGCTATCCTGTCGAACATGCCGAGCTCGGCGTGCGCTTGTTTCCCTGCCAGACCCGGCTAGGGGAACAACCGTTGCTGGCCGGCCTCAAACACCTCAACCGCCTGGAGCAGGTGCTGGCCCGTGCCGAATGGCAGGACAGCGAACATGCCGAAGGCCTGATGCGTGACGGGCAGGGCAGGGTGATCGAAGGTGTGTACAGCAACCTGTTTCTGGTACGCGACGGCGTGTTGCTTACCGCCGACCTCAGCCGTTGTGGGGTCGCGGGTGTGATGCGCGGGGCGTTGCTGGAGCAGGCGCAGGCACTGGCGATACCGGTGCAGGTAGGCGACCTGTCGTTCGAAGCGCTGGAGCAGGCCGATGAAGTGTTTGTCTGCAACAGCGTCTACGGGGTTTGGCCGGTGCGTGCAATTGCCGCGCTGAACTGGTCGCCGGGCCCGCTCACCCTTAAACTGCAGGCCGTTGCCCGTACGTTACTGGATACCTGAATTCGTGAGACGCAAATTCCTGCTGCTGCTGGAAATGGGTTTGATCCTCGCCGGCCTGGCATTGGGCTGGTCGGCATGGAAGGTCAACTCGGTCCTGGAGCAGCCCTTGCACGTGACGCAGGAGCGCCTGCTCGACGTGCCCAGTGGCACCAACCCCAATCGCATGTTCTACAGCATGGAGCGCGAGGGGCTGCTTGATGACGCCGTTTGGCTGCGCCTGTACTGGCGCTTCAATATGGCAGGCACTCCGCTGAAGACCGGCGAGTACCGCCTCACCCCAGGCATGACCGTCGAAGATCTGTTCGACGCCTGGCGCCGTGCTGACGTGGTGCAGTACAACCTGACCCTGGTCGAAGGTTGGACCTTCCGCCAGGTTCGTTCGGCAATCGCCAAGCATGAGAAGCTCAAGCACACCCTCGATGGCCTGTCCGACGCCGAGGTGATGGACCAGCTTGGCCATACCGGTGTGTTCCCCGAAGGGCGCTTCTTCCCGGATACCTACCGCTTCGTTCGCGGCATGAGCGACGCGGAGTTGCTGCAGCAGGCCTACATGCGCCTGGATGACGTACTGGCCAAGGAGTGGGCCGAGCGCACCACCGACTTGCCTTACCGTGACCCTTACCAGGCGTTGATCATGGCTTCGCTGGTGGAAAAGGAAACCGGGATTCCCCAGGAACGTGGGCAGATCGCTGGCGTGTTCGTCCGGCGCCTGCGCCTGGGGATGATGCTGCAGACCGACCCGACGGTGATCTACGGCATGGGTGAGCGCTATAACGGCAGGATTACCCGCGCCGACCTGCGCGAGCCGACGCCCTACAACACCTACACCATGACCGGGTTGCCGCCGACACCGATTGCCATGGTCGGGCGCGAGGCGATCCACGCCGCGCTCAACCCGTCCGATGGCACCAGCCTGTACTTCGTTGCCCGTGGCGATGGCAGCCATGTGTTCTCCGACGACCTGGACGATCACAACTCGGCAGTGCGCGAGTTCCAGCTCAAGCGGCGCGCAGATTACCGCTCAAGCCCCGGGCCGCAGGCTGCTCCAGAGCCCTTGCCAGAGCCCTTGCCAGAGGCCCAGCCCGAGTCGGACGAGCCATCGCCGCAGGAGTCGGCCCCGGCCAGCGAGCCAGAGCCCGCCAGCGAACCTGCCCCGGCCGATGTGCCGGCACCCGACGAACAACATTAAGGACTGCCTGTGAGCGGCTTGTTTATTACCCTGGAAGGCCCCGAAGGCGCGGGCAAGAGCACCAATCGCGACTACCTGGCCGCGCGACTGCGTGAGCACGGGCTGGATGTGGTGTTGACCCGCGAACCTGGTGGTACCCCGCTGGCCGAGAAGGTTCGTGAGCTCTTGCTGGCACCCAGCGATGAAGTGATGGCTGCCGACACCGAGCTGCTGCTGGTATTCGCTGCACGTGCCCAACACCTGGCCGAGGTGATCCGCCCGGCGCTGGCCAAGGGCGCGGTGGTGCTGTGCGACCGCTTCACGGATGCAACCTACGCCTACCAAGGGGGCGGTCGTGGCCTGTCGGTGGCGCGCATCGCCGCCCTGGAGCAGTTCGTCCAGGGCGATCTGCGCCCGGACCTGACACTGGTTTTCGATCTGCCTGTTGAAGTCGGCTTGGCCCGTGCCGCCGCGCGCGGTCGTCTGGACCGTTTCGAGCAGGAAGGCCAGGCCTTCTTCGAAGCGGTGCGCCAGGCCTATCTGCAGCGCGCCCAGGGCGAACCGCAGCGCTACAACCTGCTGGATGCCGCGCAGCCGCTGGATGCGGTGCAGCGCGCCATCGACGCGCTGTTGCCCGCTATCGTGGAGCGCTGCCGTGGCTGAAGCCTACCCCTGGCAGCAGGCGCTGTGGCAGCAGTTGGCCGGGCGTGCCCAGCATGCCCACGCCTACCTGTTGCACGGCCCCCAGGGGATCGGCAAGCGCGCCTTGGCCGAGCGCCTGATGGCCCGCCTGCTGTGCCAGCACCCGCAGGGGCTGGATGCCTGTGGTCAGTGCAAGGCCTGCCTGTTACTCAAGGCCGGTAGCCATCCAGACAACTTCGTGCTGGAGCCGGAAGAGGCCGACAAGCCGATCAAGGTCGACCAGGTGCGCGAGCTGGTGTCCTTCATCGTCCAGACCGCTCAGTTGGGCGGGCGCAAGGTGGTGCTGATCGAGCCGGTCGAGGCGATGAACGTCAATGCCTCCAACGCCTTGCTCAAGAGCCTGGAAGAGCCCTCCGGGGATACCGTGCTGCTGCTCGTCAGCCACCAGCCCAGCCGCTTGCTGCCCACCATCAAGAGCCGATGCCAGCAGGTCACCTGCCCGCAGCCCAGCCTGGCCCAGAGCCAGGCCTGGCTGGCGACGGCGCTGCCAGACAGCGACGAGGTGGAGCGCGATGAACTGCTGACCCTGGCTGCCGGCTCGCCGTTGATGGCTGTAAGCCTGCAGGCACAGGGTGTGCGCGAGCAGCGTGCGCTGGTCACCGAGGGTGTGAAAAAGCTGCTCAAGCAACAGCAATCGCCCAGCCAGCTGGCCGATGCCTGGAGCAATGTGCCATTGTTGTTGCTGTTCGACTGGTTCTTCGACTGGTCGCACCTGATCCTGCGCTATCAACTGAGCCAGGACGAAGCGGGGCTAGGCTTGGCCGATATGCGCAAGGTGGTGCAATACCTGGCGCAAAAGAGCCGGCAGGCCAAGGTGCTCGAGGTTCAGGCATGGATCCTCGAACAGCGCCAGAAGGTGCTGGGCAAGGCCAACCTCAACCGCGTGCTGCTGCTGGAAGCGTTGCTGGCCCATTGGCTGCAACTGCCCGGTGCTCGCTGATCTTTCATTTCTTCATGTGTGTCGTATCCCATGCTCGTAGATTCCCATTGCCACCTCGACCGTCTTGACCTGAGTGCCCACCAGGGCTCCCTCGATGCCGCTTTGCAGGCAGCACGTGAGCGGGGTGTCGGGCATTTTCTGTGCATTGGCGTGAGCGCCGAGAATGCCGGGGCGGTCAAGGCCCTCAGCGAGCAGTACGCCGATGTCGATTGCTCGGTAGGGGTGCATCCGCTGGACCTCGCCCCGGGCGAGACTCCAGCCCTAGAGTGGCTGCTGGGCGAGCTGGCGCATCCACATGTGGTTGCCATCGGCGAAACCGGGCTGGACTACCACTACGAGCCTGAAGCGGCCGAATTGCAGCAGGCCTCGTTCCGCCTGCACCTGGAGGCATCGCGCCAGACCGGCAAGCCGGTGATCGTGCACACCCGTGGGGCCAGGGCCGATACCTTGGCGCTGCTGCGCGAGGCGAATTTGCCCCAGGCCGGTGTATTGCACTGCTTCACCGAGGACTGGGACATGGCCAAGGCAGCCCTGGACCTGGGCTACTACATTTCGTTGTCGGGCATCGTGACCTTCCGCAACGCCGAAGCCTTGCGCGAGGTTGCCCGGCAGGTGCCGTTCGATCGCTTGCTGGTGGAAACCGATTCTCCCTACCTGGCGCCAATCCCGCACCGTGGCAAGCCAAACCTGCCGCAGTACGTGCGCGAGGTGGCCGAGTACGTGGCCTCCTTGCGTGGCGTCAGCTACGAGCAACTGGCCAGCCAGACCACCGCCAACTTCAAGCGGTTGTTCCCGCTGGCCCGAGTCTAGGGCTTTGGTAGGGCGGCGCTCGATCGTCTAGGCGACAAAGATTCCAAGTCAGGCCCCCGGACAAAAAAAACCCGGGTTCTGGGGGGGGAATCCGGGTTAAGACCATTAGGAGTAAAACAAAGGTACGCGGTCCCTGAGCACCTTTATTGGCGCGCCACTTGGGGGGGATGCGCCGCGCCAACACTTCAAGTATTGGTCAGGTTTGGCGCAGTGCCAGTGCCTGCTGATCGTTTTTTAAACAGATTTGGAATACGTCCGCCTTCCATTCCTTCTTCAGCGTATGGCCAGTCGCCGCACTTGCTGGATAGCTTCGTCGATCAGTTGTTCTTTGGTGTAGAAATGCGGCGAAAAGCGCACACCGGGGCCGCGTAGGGCACAGATCGTCCGCTGCGCCGAAAGCGCTCGATAAACATCGGCGCTGGCGTGTCCCTGAATACTGAAAGTCACGATGCCGCCCCGTCTTTCCAGGGCCGCCGGGCTGTGCAGGTGTACCCCGGGAATGCTGGCCAGCCCCTGATGCAACTGGTCGATCCGTTGTTGCAGTTGCCGCGCCACCTCATCCATACCGACCTCTTCCAGCAACGACAGGCTTGCTTCCAGCGCGCAGGCGCCCAGCATGTTGGGGCTGCCACACTCGAAGCGTCGCGCGCTGCGCGCCGGCTGCCACTGTCGGCGTTCGAAGTCACCCAGGTGTTCGAGCATATGCCAGCCATAGGCGTTGAGCCTGAGGCGCGGGCGTAATGCCGCGCGACAATAGAACACGCCCAGGCCTTCCGGGCCCAGCATCCACTTGTGGCCATCGGCCATGGCGAAATCGCATTGATAGTTCTGCACGTCGAAGGGCAGGGCGCCGATGTGCTGGATGGCATCGACACAAAACAGCACATCGCGCGCCTGGCAGCCCTGGCCCAGGCGCGCCAGGTCCAGGCGCAAGCCGCTGCCGAACTGCACGGCGCTGACCGCCAGCAAGCGCGTGCGCGGGCTGCAGGCGCCCAACAGCGAAGACTCCGGGTCGGTCCCGGCAAGGCTTACCTGAATCACCTCCACACCGCGATCGGCCAACGCCTCCCACACGACCCTGTTGGAGGGAAACTCCTCGTCGCTGATCACGACCTGGTCGCCCGCCTGCCAGTCGAGGCCGAAAGCAACCAGCGAAAGGGCTTGCGAGGTGTTCTTGACCAGGGCAATGTCAGCACGCGATGGGGCGTTGATCAGGCGGGCCAGGCGTTCGCGCAGGCGCCGCTCGGTGGCCAGCCATGCCGGGTACTCGCTGGCGCCCAGGTTGACGTTGTCACGCGCGAAGCGTGCCACTGCTTCACTGGCCCGACGCGGCCAGGGGGCGATGGCCGCATGGTTCAGGTAGCGCAGTCCCGGGGCCTGTTCGAACTCATCGTGAAACATAGACATGGTTGGAAGATCCGTGCAATTTGCTGCAAGTTAGGCATAATAAACCGCTTCGATTGTCATCCAGTCCTTCCTATGCAGAAAGAACCTCGTAAGGTCCGTGAGTTTCGCCGTCGCGAACAGGAAATCCTCGACACTGCACTCAAGCTGTTTCTCGAACAGGGTGAAGATAGCGTCACCGTCGAGATGATCGCTGATGCCGTGGGTATCGGCAAAGGCACGATCTACAAGCATTTCAAGTCCAAGGCGGAGATTTACCTGCGCCTGATGCTCGACTACGAGCGTGATTTGAACGCGCTGTTGCATTCGGCCGATGTCGACCGCGACAAGGAGGCGCTGTCGCGCGCCTACTTCGAGTTCCGCATGCGCGATCCGCAACGGTATCGGTTATTCGACCGCCTGGAGGAAAAGGTGGTCAAGGGCAATCAGGTGCCCGAGATGGTCGAGGAGTTGCACAGCATCCGCGCCTCGAACTTCGACCGCCTGACCCAGCTGATCAAGGGCCGCATCAGCGAAGGCAAGCTCGAAGACGTGCCGCCGTACTTCCACTACTGCGCCGCCTGGGCACTGGTTCACGGCGCCGTGGCGCTGTACCACTCGCCGTTCTGGAGCAATGTGCTGGAGGACCAGGAAGGGTTCTTCCAGTTCCTCATGGACATCGGCGTGCGCATGGGCAACAAGCGCAAGCGCGACCCAGAAGCGACCAACTGAAGGCTTTCATTGACTCGAATTGAGGCCGGCATCGAGCAGGGGCTTGCAAAAACCTGAATTTTGAGTCAGGTTTTGCCGGCCCCGATTCATCCATGCCGGAGTCATTCATGATCGTCGATCGTCAAGGCAGGCGTTTTCGCAACCTGCGCGTCAGCCTGACAGCTGCTTGCAACTATGCCTGCAGCTATTGCGTGCCTGACGGCAAGCGCCTGGTGGCGGCCCAGGATGAACTGACGGCCGAGGCGTTGACCCGCGGTGTGGCCTACCTGATCGAGACCGCCGGTATCGAGCGCCTGCGCATCACCGGCGGCGAGCCTCTGGTAAGCCCGAGGTTGGATGCTTTCCTTGCCGGCGTCGCCAAACTCGACCTTGAAGACATCACCCTGACCACCAATGGCCAGCTGCTCTCGCGCAAGTTGCCGCAACTGCTGGCGGCCGGCATTCGCCGCCTGAACGTTTCACTCGATACCCTCGACCCCCATTCCTTCCGCCGTATCGCCCGCGGCGGCGACCTGGCCAGCGTGCTCGCCGGCATGCAGCAGGCCCAGGGCATGGGCATGCAGATCAAGGTGAACATGGTGCCGATGCGGGGGCAGAACCTGGACCAGGTGCTGCCAATGCTCGATTACTGCCTTGAACGCGGCTTTGAGCTGCGCTTCATCGAGCTGATGCGCATGGGCCACCTGGCTCGCGATCACAATGCGTTCCTGCAGCAGTTCGTGGGGCTTGACCATTTGCTCGCCCTGATCGGCCAGGCCCACGATTACCAGCAGGCCCCGGCACCCCTGGATGCCACCGCGCTGCGCTACCAGATCCCCGGCAAGGGCCATTTCGGTGTAATCGCCAATGAAAGCGTGCCGTTCTGCCGTACTTGTTCGCGCTTGCGGCTGTCGTCCACCGGTTGGCTGCATGGCTGCCTGTCGTCGAGCAATCGTCACTTTGTCGGCGATCTGCTGGAAAAGCCACGTCACGAGGCACTGCCTGCGTTGCAGCGCTTGCTGGTCAAGGCCTTGGCCGATAAGCAGGAGCTGGCGTTTTCCGGGGGCGTGACGGTGATGAAGGTGATCGGCGGCTGATCTGGCGCAAAAGCTGCATCCGCCAGCTATTCGCCGGTTTTTCGTCGCCGGCCATTGGAGGAAAGATGCGTAGCCTGGTCTTGCCCCTGGCGCTGTTGGCGCTGGGTGGCTGCATGAATGTCAGCGATATGGGCGAAGGCGTCCGTTATCACATGAGCGATGCCGGCCTGCTGGACCACAGCGATACTCGCCGCTCCCTGTCGATTCGCCTGCAGCCCGACTCGTTCATCTTCATTGGCCAGGGCGCCTTCGTGCCGCCGGGTAAAGGCCCGCTGCCGCAGCAGAACGTGGTGGCCGAAGAGGCGTTCAAGAGTTTCGTCGAGTACTTCCCGCTGGTGCGTCGCGCCCAGGGGCCACTGGGCCTGGAGGAAGCGATTGCCGAGGCGCGTGCGGTCGGTGCCGACTACGTGCTGTATACCCGTTTCGCGCGCACCGACGACCGTATTGGCAACGGCGATGAATGGTATGACGAACAGGCGGTCGATCGCGTCGGCTGGGATACGGGGGTCGTACAGATGATGCTGATCGAAACCAGTACCCGTTACCTGATCGATACCGCACGAATCAAGAGCCGTGGCGGATTGTTGACGTTCCACGACAATTCGCCCCAGGATTTGCTTGGCGCACCCATGCGCGAGTACGCTCGTAGCCTTCTGGGCATGAGTGAGTGAGGCGAGCGCGATGACGGATTCCGGCAAGGCCAATGATCTACTGGCACAGATACCCAAGCACAAGGGCCTGCCGCCGGTGCAACTGTGGAATCCGGACTTCTGTGGCGACATCGACATGCGCATTGCCCGTGACGGTACCTGGTACTACCTGGGTACGCCGATCGGTCGCAAGCCGATGGTGCGCTTGTTCTCCACGATCATCCGTCGTGATGGGGACGACTACTTCCTGATCACGCCGGTCGAGAAGGTGGGTATCCGTGTCGACGATGCACCTTTCGTTGCCGTGACCCTGGACGTGCAGGGCAGTGGTGAGCAACAGGTGCTGAGCTTTACCAGTAATGTCGAGGACCAGGTCGAGGCGGGCCCGGCTAATCCTTTGCGGGTGGAGATCGATCCCGTCACCCAGGAGCCGTCACCGTATGTGCTGATGCGCACAAATCTCGAAGCGTTGATCCATCGCAATGTGTTCTACCAGATGGTCGAGCTGGCGGTCCCGCGAGTCATTGATGGCGAACAATGGCTGGGTGTCTGGAGCCATGGCGAGTTCTATCCCATCGGGCGTGATTGCTGAAACCCTGGGGGCTTGGAAGCGGCCCCCTGCTTTTTCCCTGAATTGGCCGTTTGCCTCTCGTGGCCCCGGGCCTAACCTGCAGGCAGTTGCCAATCAGGAGAAGCCCCATGAAACCTTCGTATCTTCCTTTTGCCATGCTGTTCAGCATCGGCTTGCTCGCTGGTCAATCCAATGCCTGGGCGCACGGTGACGTGCCTGACCAGGTCAAGGTCCTGCAGGAAAAACAGCCTTCGAATGCACCCGGCAAGCAAGCGGTGATGCTTACCGTCAGCTATGCGCCCGGCCAGGCTTCGCCCGCCCACCAGCATCCCGGTGCGGTAATGGCCTATGTGCTGGAAGGGGCAGTGGTATCAAAGCTCAATGATGAGCAGGAAAAGACCTACAAGACGGGTGATTACTGGTACGAAGCGCCAGGCACCGTGCACAGCGTGTCGCGCAACGCCAGCAAGACCAAGCCTGCCAAGTTGCTGGTCTGGAGCCTGGTGGATGAAGGCAAGCCCGTGACGTTGCCCTTGGCGCAATGAAGCACCCCGCCGCGAACGGCGGGGGTGGTCATGGCTAGAGCAAGGCTTGCACGGCGTTGACCAGCTCGGGGTCCAGTACCTGGCTGGGTGCGACTTGCACGCTCTGGGTGTAGAAGGGCGGCAGGTTCAGCGCCAGTTGCGCGACCGCCTGCGCCGTGGTGCCGTCTGGCAGCAGGACATATTGCAGATTGGAGGGGAACGACTGCGGTACGGCGCCCTCCATGGTCGAGCCGTACGCGCCGAAGGTCATCACCGCCTGGCTGGTGCTCGGGTCGGGGATGTAGAGGAAAACAAAGGTGCCGTACTTGGGGTGGGTCAAGTAATCATTGGCCTGCTGGCGAACCACGGGGTCTGCGTCGTTCATCAGGGTCCAGCGCATGATCGCGTAGTTGCGCGTGGTCTCCATGAACGCGGTACGGATGGGCGACTGGTTTTCCACCCCGCCCAGGCAGGCCAGCAGGTTACCGAACGGGTCGAGCAAGGCCACGGCATTTGGCGTGTCGGCCTGCTGGGCGGTTTCAATGAGCGGCTTTGCCAGTTCCTGGCCCGGCATGCGCGGGTTCGTGCTCTTGACCTGCAGCGCCCAAGGGCTCAACGCGCTGAGCGCCTGGCGCACTTTGCTATTGGCAGGCAAGGTGGTCGGGTCTTTCAGCTCGGAAGGCGCAAGGCCGCTGTTGTTACTCGCCGCACGCACCGTGTTGACGCTGGCATCGAATACGCTACCGGTGAGGGTGAAGGCTGCCGCGTCTATCGATTGGCCGGCATAAATCGGCCCCTGCGAGCCTTGGTAGGCGCGGCCGATGGGCGCATCGACGGCGTAGTAGCCCCACGTATCCTGAGCCTGTTGGCGCACAGCGGGCGGCAGCGTCGGGAAATCGAACTGGCTGTTGTAGTTGATCCCGGCATAGGTATCGATGGCGCTGACCGCCACGTTGAAACCTGCGGTCAGCAACGAGCCTGCGCACATTGCGCAGGGGTCCAGGGTTGTCACGACGGTCAGTTGCTGTGGGGGTGGCAGGTTGCGTGACTGCCGGTTGGCGAAGTACCAGTCGACCAGTTGTCGCTCGCCATGGGCGGTCGGGTCATGGGGCAGGAAGGGCGGTTGTACGGTGCTGCCGGGGAAGGGCATCAGCACGTTGTTGTGCAAGGCGGCCAGTACGTTGCCGGTCTGGTTGTCGACGATGCAGCCGCCGACCGCGAAGGTGCTTTGCTGGCTGGCCAGGATGGCTTGGTTGGCGACCAGCTCCACGGCCTGTTGGGCATTCTGGATGGTGTCCATGATGACTCCCTGTCGATGAGCGCGCGATGCGCTTGTAAACGATAGAGCAGGGCATGGGGAACACAAGAACGCCAAAAACAAAAAACCTCCAGTGCTCACGCAACTGGAGGTTTTTCAGTGTTTGGCTCCGCGACCTGGACTCGAACCAGGGACCCAATGATTAACAGTCATTTGCTCTACCGACTGAGCTATCGCGGAATCTGCATATATCTTACTGATTGCCAGAGGCAAGTCAACCCACCTCTGGCAATTCAATCAGCTAAATCAAGCAGTTACAGCACTTCGACGATGGCCTTGGTGACCACGTGGATGTTGCTCTGGTTCAGCGCGGCAACGGCGATGCGGCCGGTGTCCAGCGCGTAGATGCCGAACTCGTTCTTCAGGCGAGCCACCTGCTCGACGGTCAGGCCCGAGTAGGAGAACATGCCCGCCTGGCGGCCGACGAAGCTGAAGTCGCGCTTGGCGCCGTATTCGGCCAGCAGCTCGACCATCTGCTTGCGCATACCGTGGATGCGCACGCGCATCTCGGCCAGCTCCGCTTCCCACATCTGGCGCAGTTCGTCGCTGTTGAGCACGGTGGCGACGATGGTCGCGCCGTGGGTCGGCGGGTTGGAGTAGGTGGTGCGGATCACGCGCTTGACCTGGGACAGCACGCGGGTGCTTTCGTCCTTGGAGGCGGTGACGATCGACAGCGCACCGACGCGCTCGCCGTACAGCGAGAACGACTTGGAGAACGAGCTGGAAACGAAGAACTCCAGGCCGGATTCGGCGAACAGGCGCACGGCGAAGGCGTCTTCGGCGATGCCGTCACCAAAGCCCTGGTAGGCCATGTCGAGGAACGGCACGTGGCCCTTGGCCTTGACCACTTCCAGGACGTTTTTCCAGTCGTCCAGGCCCAGGTCTACGCCAGTCGGGTTGTGGCAGCAGGCGTGCAGCACGACGATCGAGCCGGACGGCAGGTTGTTCAGGTCCTCGAGCATGCCGGCGCGGTTGACGTCGTTGCTCGGCGCGTCGTAGTAGCGGTAGTTCTGCACCGGGAAGCCGGCGGTCTCGAACAGCGCACGGTGGTTTTCCCAGCTCGGGTCGCTGATGGCCACCACGGCATTGGGCGACAGGCGCTTGAGGAAGTCGGCGCCGATCTTCAGAGCACCGGTGCCGCCAACGGCCTGCACGGTCACCACGCGGCCAGCGGCCAGCAGTGGCGATTCGGCGCCGAAGATCAGTTTCTGTACAGCCTGGTCGTAGGTGGCGATACCGTCGATCGGCAGGTAGCCGCGCGAGGCGTGCTGGGCGGCACGCTGGGTTTCGGCTTCGATCACGGCGCGCAGCAGCGGAATGCGGCCTTCCTCATTGCAGTAGACGCCCACGCCCAGGTTCACCTTGTCGGTACGCGGGTCGGCGTTGAATGCTTCGTTGAGGCCCAGAATAGGGTCGCGGGGTGCCAGCTCTACAGCGGAAAACAGGCTCATTGTTACCTTGGCTCTGAATGGAGAGTGATAGGACGTACACGCTCCAGCCGAATGCACTGAAGCGGTGCACAAACGGGGAGTCAGTATAGTGATACCGATCGGTCACGGCGACACTGTGACGCAGCTTTTCAGATAATTTGCGCAAATATTTTTCGACCATTGGTCGAATTGCCAGGTCCATCGCAATAGGCGCTCACAGCTTGGCCTTGAATCCGGCACCGGCAGGGCGCATTTGGGTATAGACTACTGGCTAAATTTACAGTTGCTGCAATGCCGCGAGGTCCGTCATGTCCGAGTTCCAGCTCGTCACCCGTTTTCAGCCGGCCGGCGACCAACCCGAGGCCATCCGCCAGATGGTCGAAGGCATCGACGCCGGCCTGTCGCACCAGACCCTGCTCGGGGTGACCGGTTCGGGCAAGACCTTCAGCATCGCCAACGTCATTCAGCAGGTGCAGCGGCCGACCTTGGTGCTGGCGCCAAACAAGACGCTGGCGGCGCAGTTGTATGGCGAGTTCAAGGCGTTCTTCCCAAACAACGCGGTGGAGTATTTCGTCTCCTATTACGACTACTACCAACCCGAAGCCTACGTGCCGTCGTCGGACACCTTCATCGAGAAGGACGCTTCGATCAACGACCACATCGAGCAGATGCGCCTGTCGGCGACCAAGGCGCTGCTGGAACGGCGCGATGCGATCATCGTCACCACGGTGTCGTGCATCTACGGCTTGGGCAGCCCCGAGACCTACCTGAAGATGGTGCTGCACGTCGACCGTGGCGACAAGCTCGACCAGCGCGCACTGCTGCGCCGCCTGGCTGACCTGCAGTACACCCGCAACGAAATGGATTTCGCCCGCGCCACGTTCCGTGTGCGCGGCGACGTGATCGACATCTTCCCGGCGGAATCCGACCTCGAAGCCATCCGTATCGAGCTGTTCGACGATGAGGTAGAGAACATCGCGGCGTTCGACCCGCTGACGGGCGAGGTCTTCCGCAAGTTGCCGCGCTTCACCTTCTACCCCAAGAGTCACTACGTCACCCCGCGCGAGACCCTGCTGGAGGCGGTGGAGGGCATCAAGGTCGAACTCAAGGACCGCCTGGAATACTTGCACAAGGCCAACAAGCTGGTAGAAGCCCAGCGCCTGGAGCAACGTACCCGCTTCGATCTGGAGATGATCCTCGAGCTGGGTTACTGCAACGGCATCGAGAACTACTCGCGCTATCTGTCCGGGCGACCGGCCGGGGCGCCACCGCCAACGCTGTACGATTACCTGCCTGCGGATGCGCTGCTGGTAATCGACGAATCCCACGTCAGCGTGCCGCAGGTGGGTGCCATGTACAAAGGCGACCGCTCGCGCAAGGAAACCCTGGTGGAGTACGGCTTCCGCCTGCCCTCGGCGCTGGACAACCGTCCCATGCGCTTCGACGAATGGGAGTCGGTGAGCCCGCAGACGATCTTCGTCTCGGCCACCCCGGGGCCCTATGAAGCGGAACATGCCGGGCGGGTGGTCGAGCAGGTGGTGCGCCCCACCGGTCTGGTCGATCCGCAGGTCGAAGTGCGCCCGGCGCTGACCCAGGTCGACGACCTGCTGTCGGAGATTCGCAAGCGCGTCGGTCAGGGCGAGCGGGTGCTGGCGACCACGCTGACCAAGCGCATGGCCGAGGACCTCTCCGACTACCTGGCCGACCACGATGTGCGGGTGCGCTACCTGCACTCGGACATCGACACCGTGGAACGGGTAGAGATCATTCGCGACCTGCGCCTGGGTACCTTCGACGTGCTGGTGGGTATCAACCTGCTGCGCGAGGGCCTGGACATGCCCGAGGTGTCGTTGGTGGCGATTCTCGATGCCGACAAGGAAGGCTTCCTGCGCTCAGAGCGCTCACTGATCCAGACCATCGGTCGCGCCGCGCGTAACCTCAATGGCCGGGCCATCCTCTACGCCGACCAGATGACGGGTTCGATGCAGCGGGCCATCGATGAGACCGAACGGCGTCGGGAGAAGCAGGTCGCGTTCAACCTGGCCAATGGCATTGTGCCCAAGGGGGTGGTCAAGGACATCACCGATATCATGGAAGGCGCCACTGTGCCGGGGGCGCGTAGCAAGAAGCGCAAGGGCATGGCCAAGGCTGCGGAGGAGGCCGCCCGGTACGAGGCCGAGTTGCGCACGCCGGGTGAGATCACCAAGCGCATCAAGCAGCTCGAAGAGAAGATGATGCAGTTTGCCCGTGACCTGGAGTTCGAGGCGGCGGCGCAGTTGCGTGACGAGATTACCCAGCTTCGGGAGCGGTTGATTACCAGCTGACTTGCTGCGTCTGCACTGGCCCTATCGCCGGCAAGCCGGCTCCCACAGGTGCTGCACAAGCCTTTGAAGCTGTGCTGTCCCTGTGGTGCCCCCATAGGTGCTGCACAAGTCTTTGAAGCTGTGCTGTCCCTGTGGTGCCCCCATAGGTACTGCACAAGTCTTTGAAGCTGTGCTGTCCCTGTGGGAGCCGGCTTGCCGGCGATAGGGCCGCTACAGGCTAGTGAACCTCCCCAGCCTTCAATCCCTCCGGCAGCTTGCGCGTCAACAGCACCGCCAGCATCCCCACCGCCAACCCGATCCCGACGAAATGGAAGGCATCGTTGTACGCCATGATCAGCGCCTGCTGGTGGGTAATCTCGCTCAACCTGCCCAATGCCGCATTGTCACTGCCCAGCCGTTGCGCCAATTGCGCCAGCCGTTCGGCCACCTGCGGGTTGCTCGGCACCACCGCCTCGCGCAGGTAGTCGAAATACACCTTGGTCCGCGCATCCAGCAAGGTCGCCAGCAAGGCAATGCCGATGGCACCCCCGAGGTTGCGCAGAATGTTGAACAGGCTCGACGCCGACCCGGCATCCTGCGGCTGGATGTACGCCGTGGCGATCAACGAGATGGTCACCATGATCATCGGCTGGCCGAGGGCGCGGACGATCTGGATGTGATTGAACTGCGGCCCGGCAAAATCAGGATTCAGCACGCCAGAACCGAAGCTGGCGACCCCGAACAGGCAGAACCCCAAGGCGCACAGCAGCTTGGGTGAAATCACCTTCATCAACTGTGGCACCAGCGGGATCAGAAACAGCTGTGGCACGCCCATCCACATGATCACCTCACCAATCTGCAAGGCGTTGTAGCCCTGGATCTGGGCCAGGTACAGCGGCAGCAGGTAGATCGACCCGTAAAGCCCCACGCCCATGCCCAGGCTGGCGATGCTCGACAGGCCGAAGTTGCGGTTGCCGAGAATGCGCAGGTTGATCAGCGGGTGCGGCTTGGAAAACTGCAGGATGACGAACGTGATCAAGCTGACCAGGGCCACCGTGCCCAGCCCCACGATCAGGTTCGATTCCAGCCAGTCTTTGCGGTGGCCTTCTTCGAGAAATACCTGCAGGCAGCCCAGGCCCAGGCCCAAGGTGACGATGCCGGCATAGTCGGTGCTTTTCAGCAGTTCCCAATGCGATTCTTTCTTTTCCAGCCCGTAGAGCAGGCCGGCGATCATCAACAGACCAGGCGGGATGTTGATGTAGAAAATGTACTCCCAGCCCCAGTTTTCGGTCAGCCAACCACCCAGGGTCGGGCCGATCGACGGGGCGAAGGTAGCGGTCATGGCGAACATGGCCATGCCCTTGGCGCGGTGGTGCTCCGGCAGCTTGATCAAGGTCAGGGTGAAGGCCAGTGGGATCAGTGCGCCGCCGGTAAAGCCCTGCAGGGCGCGGAACACGATCATGCTCTCCAGGTTCCAGGCCATCGAGCAGAGCAGGGAGGCGAACAGAAACCCCGCCGATACCCACACTGCCAGGCGCCGCGCCGACAGCAACTGCACCAGCCAGGCGGTCAGCGGGATCATGATGATCTCCGCTACCAGGTAGGAGGTGGAGATCCACGAACCTTCCTCCAGGGTCGCCGACAGCGCGCCCTGGATGTCCTTGAGCGAGGAGTTGGTGATCTGGATGTCCAGCACCGCCATGAAGGCGCCGAGCATCACGCTCATCACCGCGATCCAGTCGCGCCGGCTCGGTTCGGCCGTGGGCCGCAGGAGTGCGTCACCGGCCATCGTGACCTTCGACTTCGGAGCGCAGGTCGACGGTGGCGGTCACCGACATGCCAGGGCGGATACGGCCATGCAACGGGTTGTCGGCGGCGAAGGTCAACTTCACCGGAATGCGTTGCACCACCTTGGTGAAGTTGCCGGTGGCATTGTCGGGCGGCAGCAGGCTGAATTGCGCGCCGGAAGCGGCAAACAGGCTGTCGACGCGGCCCTTGATCGGGGTGTCGGGGTAGCTGTCGAACAACAGCTCGGCGCGCTGGCCAGGTTGCATGTGACCGATCTGTGTTTCCTTGAAGTTGGCCTGCACCCAGATAGCTTCGTCGGGCACGATCGACAACAGGTAGGCACCGGCCTGCACCACCTGACCATTGCGGGCATTGCGCTGGCCGATGGTGCCGCTGATCGGTGCACGGATTTCGCAGCGGGTCAGGTTCAGTTCGGCCTGCTCCAGTTCGGCGCGTGCATTGGCGATCTGCGCATCGAGGCGCTTGAGCTCGGCAGTGAGGGCGTTGACCTGCTGGCGCTGGCCTTGCAAGTCGGCGCGGGCCTTGTCGACCTGAGAGCTGGCCACATGGTTTTCCGCCGAAAGGGTGGTCACCCGTTCTTCGGATACAAATCCGGGCTTGCGCAGTTTTTCCGCTCGGGTGAGGTCCAGGCGCGAACGGTCGAAGGTCGCCTGGTTGGCTGCAACCTGCGCCTGGCCGGCGGCAATCAGGCTGCCCTGCTGGGTCAGGCGGCTTTGCGCCTGAACCTGTTCGGCTTCACGGGTGGCGAGGGCTGCACGGGCGCGGTCCACGGCCAGCTGGAAATCGGCGACCTCCAGGCGCACCAAGAGCTCTCCCTTGCTGACATGCTGGTTGTCGTCCACCCGCACCTCGTCGATGCGAGCGCCGAGCTGGCTGGAAATGCGCGTGATTTCGCCCTGGACATAGGCGTTGTCGGTGCTTTCGAAGAAGCGGCCCTTGAAGTACCAATGGGCGAGGAAGGCGAGGGCGATGATGGCCACCAGGCTGAAGAAGACCAGTAGGCGGCGTTTGAGTTGAGCAGGCATGAGGACTATCGTTCCAGAAATGTAAGCAAATTTAACAGCGACAGACGGTAAGTCCACAAGTGTCGTTAGCGCCATCGCTGGAGCCGGGTGCCCGCTCCCTGCTAACATCTCGCCTTTGTTTCATCTTTCGTTCGAGACTCTCCATGACCACCGTTCGCACGCGTATCGCGCCATCGCCCACTGGCGACCCCCATGTTGGCACCGCCTACATCGCCCTGTTCAACTACTGCTTTGCCAAGCAGCACGGCGGTGAGTTCATCCTGCGTATCGAAGACACCGACCAACTGCGCTCCACCCGCGAGTCGGAGCAGCAGATCTTCGACGCCTTGCGTTGGCTCGGCATCGAATGGAACGAAGGCCCGGATGTCGGCGGCCCGCACGGCCCGTACCGGCAGAGCGAGCGTGGCGAGATCTACGCCAAGTACGCCAAGCAGCTGGTCGATGCCGGCCACGCCTTCTATTGCTTCTGCACCGCCGACGAGCTGGAGCAGATGCGTGCCGAGCAGATGGCCCGTGGTGAAACCCCGCGCTATGACGGCCGCGCCCTGCTGCTGAGCGACGAAGAGGTGCAGCGCCGCCTGGCCGCTGGCGAGCCCCATGTGATCCGCATGAAGGTGCCGAGCGAAGGTATCTGCGTGGTTCCGGACATGCTCCGCGGCGACGTCGAGATCCCATGGGACCGCATGGACATGCAGGTGCTGATGAAGAACGACGGCCTGCCGACGTACTTCCTGGCCAACGTGGTCGACGACCACCTGATGGGCATCACCCACGTGCTGCGCGGCGAAGAATGGCTGCCCTCGGCGCCGAAGCTGATCAAGCTGTACGAGTACTTCGGTTGGGAACAACCCAAGCTGTGCTACATGCCGCTGCTGCGTAACCCGGACAAGAGCAAGCTGTCCAAGCGCAAGAACCCGACCTCGGTGACCTTCTACGAGCGCATGGGCTTCATGCCCGAGGCGATGCTCAACTACCTCGGCCGCATGGGCTGGTCGATGCCGGACGAGCGCGAGAAGTTCTCCCTGGCCGAAATGGTCGAGCACTTCGACCTGTCGCGTATCTCCCTGGGCGGCCCGATCTTCGACATCGAGAAGCTGTCGTGGCTCAACGGCCAGTGGTTGCGTGAACTGCCGGTTGAAGAATTCGCTGCGCGGGTGCAGAAGTGGGCGTTCAACAGCGACTACATGATGAAAATCGCCCCGCACGTGCAGGGCCGGGTCGAAACCTTCAGCCAGGTCGCCCCGCTGGGTGGTTTCTTCTTCGAGGGTGCGCTGAAGCTCGACGCCAAGCTGTTCGAGAGCAAGAAGCTGTCCGCCGACCAGGTGCGCCAGGTGATGCAGTTGATCCTGTGGAAGCTGGAAAGCCTGCGTCAGTGGGAAAAAGACCGCATTACCGGCTGCATCCAGGCGGTAGTCGAAGCTTTGGAACTGAAACTGCGTGATGCCATGCCGCTGATGTTCGCCGCGATCACTGGCCAGGCCAGTTCGGTGTCGGTGCTCGATGCCATGGAGATCCTCGGCCCCGACCTGACCCGCTACCGCCTGCGCCAGGCGCTGGATCTGCTCGGCGGCGTGTCGAAGAAAGAAAACAAAGAGTGGGAGAAGCTGCTGGCGAACATCGCCTGATGCAGCGCCGCTGATCTTGTGTAGGAGCGGCCTTGTGTCGCGAAAGGGGCGCAAAGCGCCCCCCAGCGGTTGTGCAAACTTATCGATCGTGGGGCCGCTTCGCGCCCCTTTCGCGACGCAAGGCCGCTCCTACAAGGGCCATGCGCACCGCGAATAGCAGGGGCAGGGCGGTAAGTGATTGTTATCTGGGAAAAAACTTTTGAATATTTTCAAAAATTCGTTTGACAGCCCTGCAATCCGATCTTAATATGCGCCCCGTCCACAGCGATGAACGAAAACGAAACGCCAGGCACCCAGCCGGCGATTCAGTTCAAAGCGACATTGTGGGGCTATAGCTCAGCTGGGAGAGCGCCTGCATGGCATGCAGGAGGTCAGCGGTTCGATCCCGCTTAGCTCCACCAAATTCCGCTTGGCAGCCAAGGCTGGCAAGCAAGACCGGGTCCAGCAACCGGGTCTTGAAGGTAAGAAGGTTCGTCCCCTTCGTCTAGTGGCCTAGGACACCGCCCTTTCACGGCGGTAACAGGGGTTCGAGTCCCCTAGGGGACGCCAGTTTTGCACAAGCGATGTCAGTGATTTCGCTGGGCCGAGAGGCTAGAAATCCGGGGCTATAGCTCAGCTGGGAGAGCGCCTGCATGGCATGCAGGAGGTCAGCGGTTCGATCCCGCTTAGCTCCACCAATTTAGCCAGGGTTCGCGTTTAGCGAATCTTCGCGAAGGTTACGTCCCCTTCGTCTAGTGGCCTAGGACACCGCCCTTTCACGGCGGTAACAGGGGTTCGAGTCCCCTAGGGGACGCCACTTTACCCGCGTTTTGCGGGACTTAAAGAGGCTCATTCGGATTTTGGATGAGCCTTTTGTTTTCGGGGCTATAGCTCAGCTGGGAGAGCGCCTGCATGGCATGCAGGAGGTCAGCGGTTCGATCCCGCTTAGCTCCACCAATTTAGCCAGGGTTCGCGT
>NZ_JBIVIC010000015.1:130522-144308 GCF_044749545.1 Pseudomonas sp. NPDC089396
CGAATCTTCGCGAAGGTTACGTCCCCTTCGTCTAGTGGCCTAGGACACCGCCCTTTCACGGCGGTAACAGGGGTTCGAGTCCCCTAGGGGACGCCATTTTTACCCGCGTTTTGCGGGACTTTAAAGGCTCATTCGCTTATTGAATGGGCCTTTTGTTTTTCTATCTCCCTCAAAAAATACTCACCGATAAGCGGTGTGCCTTTGCGCTTGCAAAAAATTATTATAGGCATAATATTTCGAGCATCATATTTTCACGGTGAGTGGCGCAATGAGCGACAAGAAGACCAGGACCCGCGAACGAATCCTCAAGGCGGCGCGCAGTGCGTTGATCCAGCACGGTCCGGCTGAGCCCAGTGTCAGCCAGGTCATGGGAGCCGCCGGCCTTACTGTCGGTGGCTTTTATTCCCACTTCGAAAGTAAGGATGAGCTGATGCTCGAGGCGTTCCGCCAATTGCTCAGCGAGCGCAGGGCCTTGCTGTCGCAGGTCGATCCCAGCCTCGACGGCGCGGGTCGGCGAGCCCTGGCGAGTGCCTTCTACCTGTCGCGCAAGCACCGTGACGCCGAGGTGGATGCTTGTCCGCTACCCAATGCGCTGAGCGAGATGCAGCGCTTGCCAGAGGCCTTCCGCGAAGTGCTGGCCGAGCACATCGAGTTGATGACCGCGGCCATGGTCGATTGCCCCGAGGATGCCGACAAGGCCCTGGCCGATCTGGCCCTGATGATTGGCGGCCTGGCGCTGGCCCGTTCCCTGGGCGCAGGCGAGTTGTCCGACCGTATTCTGCGTGCCGCCAAATCGGCGGTTATCTGAACCTGTGACCGGGAGCAAGGCGATGACTTCCTTGAACTGGATTCGTGGCGTCAATGGCACTCTTGGCCATCTGGCCCCTGAACATGTTGCTGGCAAGATGCGCCGAGCCTTCATGACGCCGCGCAACCTTCCGCCCCGGGAGTGGGAGTTGCCCCTGCTGGCGAGTGCCGAGCGGATCACCTTGCGCTTCGGTTTGTCCGCCTTGCGCTGGGGCAAGGGCCCCACGGTATTGTTGATGCACGGTTGGGAAGGGCGCCCGACCCAGTTTGCCGCCTTGATCGACACGCTGGTGCAGGCAGGGCACACGGTGGTTTCGCTGGAAGGGCCGGGTCACGGTCGTTCTCCAGGGGAGCAGGCGAACGTGGTGCTGTTTGCCCGTGCATTGCTGGAGGCGGCAGCCGAATTGCCGCCCTTGAGCGCCGTGATCGGTCACTCCATGGGCGGCGCCAGTGTCATGCTGGCGCTGCAAATGGGGTTGCGCACCGATGCCGCGGTCAGCATCGCGGCTCCAGCGCGCATGCTTGGCGTCTTGCGCGGCTTCGCCAACCGCCTGGGCATGCCCGCGCGTGCCAGGGCTGCGTTCATTCGCCAGGTCGAACGGGACGTCGGTATGCAGGTCGCACGCCTGGATGTCAGTGGCTATCAATTGGAGGTGCCGGGCCTGGTGGTTCATGCCGCTGATGATGAGCTGGTGCCCGCTGGCGAAGCCCATCTGATCCACAAGGCCTGGTTCGACAGCCGTCTGTTGCTGCCGGAAACCGGTGGCCACCAGCGCGTGCTGGCCGACCCGCGCCTGAGCCAGGCCGTGCTCGAATTGCTGGCCCGTGCCGGCGCGCCGGCACGGCAAAGCGCCTGAACTTCCATTACACTCTGCCCCATCACTGACATCGGGAGCGGGCATGAGCTGGGACTTGGCAACGCCATTCATCATCGATCTGCGGGTCGGCAGCGAGGACATCGACGGCCTCGGTCACGCCAACAACGCGGTCTACGTTACCTGGCTCGAGCGTTGCGCCTGGCGCCACTCCCAGCGCCTGGGCCTGGACCTGGCGGAATACCGGCGCCTGGACCGGGCCATGGCAGTGGTGCGGCATGAAATCGACTACCTCGCCGCCGCGTACGAAGATGACGAGCTGCAACTGGCCACCTGGATCATCGATTGGGACCAGCGCCTGCGCATGACCCGGCGCTTCCAGCTCAAGCGCCCGCGTGATGGCGTGACCCTGCTGCGCGCGCAGACCACCTTTGCCTGCATCGAGCTGTCCAGCGGCAAACCCAAGCGCATGCCGGCCGAGTTCATCGACGGTTACGCCCCGGCGCTGATCGGTGCCTGAACCGGCGTCGTTTTTTGCTAGACTGCCGGCTTTTCTCGCCGAGTCCCCGAAATGCAAATTGCCCTGGCCCCCATGGAGGGGCTGGTCGACAACATCCTGCGCGACGTCCTGACCCGAGTGGGCGGCATCGATTGGTGCGTCACCGAGTTCATCCGTGTGTGCGACCGCCTGCTGCCAGCCTCGTCGTTCGACAAGCTCGCACCTGAACTGCGCCAGGGTGCGCGCACCGCTGCCGGCGTGCCGATGCGCGTGCAGCTGCTTGGGTCCGACCCCGTCTGCCTGGCCGAGAATGCGGCGCTGGCGTGCGAGCTGGGAGCGCCGGTGATCGACCTGAACTTCGGCTGCCCGGCCAAGACCGTGAACAAGTCGCGTGGTGGGGCGGTGCTGCTCAAGGAGCCGGAGTTGCTGCACGCCATCGTGCGTGAAGTGCGGCGGGCGGTGCCAGCGCATATCCCGGTCACCTCGAAGATGCGCCTGGGCTTCGATACCCCGGATGGGGCGCTGGAGTGCGCCACGGCGCTGGCCGAAGGGGGGTCGGCGCACTTGGTGGTGCATGCGCGAACCAAGGTCGAGGGCTACAAGCCGCCGGCGCACTGGGAGTGGGTGGCGCGGGTGCAGGACGTGGTCAAGGTGCCGGTGTTCGCCAATGGCGAGATCTGGACCGTCGACGACTGGCGGCGTTGCCGTGAGGTCAGCGGTGCCGAGGACATCATGCTCGGTCGCGGGCTGGTGTCGCGACCGGACCTGGCCTTGCAGATCGCTGCCGCGCGAGACGGGCGAGACTATCAGCCGATGAGTTGGGAAGCGCTGTTGCCCTTGCTGCGCGAGTTCTGGCGCCAAGCCCAGGCCAAGCTGTCGCCGCGCTATGCGCCGGGGCGGATGAAGCAGTGGCTGGCGATGCTGACGCGCAGTTACCCCGAGGCGGTGGTGCTTTTTGCCGAGTTGCGCAGGGAAGATGACTGTGCGCGGATCAGCCGGTTGCTTGGGGTTGAGGTGCGGGCATACGAGGAATGTGTGGCCTGAACCGGCCTCATCGCCGGCAAGCCGGCTCCCACAGGTACCCCGCTGCCTTCAGCCAATGTGTTGTACCTGTGGGGGCGGGCTTGTCCCGCGAACGATCTGGTGATGCCACTGCAAAATTTTTTGCCCGTCGCCCTTGAAAGCCATCTCCTGAGCCCTATTTATTCAGTACGCGATGCCGAAGTCGGGTCGCGTAATGACTCACTTGCTGAATTTCAGGAGTTTATGACCATGACCAGCGCTTTCTCTCTCGCTCCACTGTTCCGCCATTCCGTTGGCTTCGACCGTTTCAACGACCTGTTCGAATCCGCGGCACGTAACGAGGCGGGTAGCAGCTACCCTCCCTACAACGTGGAAAAACATGGCGAAGACCACTATCGCATCGTGGTGGCCGCAGCCGGCTTCCAAGAGCAGGATCTCGACCTGCAGGTTGAAAAAGGCGTCCTGACCGTCATCGGCGGCAAGCGCGAAAACGGTGCCGGGGAAGTGACCTACCTGCACCAGGGCATTGCCCAGCGCGCCTTCAAGCTGTCGTTCCGCCTGGCTGACCATATCGAGGTCAAGTCCGCGGGTCTGGCCAACGGCCTGCTCAGCATCGACCTGCTGCGCATCGTGCCGGAAGAAGCCAAGGCCAAGCGCATCCCGATCAATGGCGACAAGCCAGCGCTGAACTGAGTTTGGCGTGATGCAAAAAAGGGCACCTGCGAAGGTGCCCTTTTTGCGTTCAATAATCAGCCGGTGCCTCCAGCAGCATCTGCCTGAACTCCGGCAGCGGCAGCGGCCGGCTGTGCAGGTAGCCCTGGTACAGGTGGCAGCCCAGCTGCTCCAGAAACTCCAGCTGCTCGGTCAATTCCACGCCCTCTGCGATTACCGCCAGGTCCAGGCTGCGCGCCATGGCCACGATGGCACGGACGATCTCGGCGTCGTTTGGGTCTTCCGGGGCGTCACGGACGAAAGTCTGGTCGATTTTCAGGGCGTCCACCGGCAAGCGCTTGAGGTAGGTGAGCGATGAATAGCCGGTACCGAAGTCATCCATGGCGAAGCTCACCCCATAGCGCTTGAGTTCGCGCATCTTGCTGATGGTGTCTTCCAGGTTCTGGATCACGATGCCTTCGGTGATCTCCAGCTTGAGCATGTGCCGCGGCAGGCGGTAATCGTCCAGGCTGCGCAACACCCGTTCGACGAAATCGTTCTGGCGGAACTGCCGTGGGCTGATGTTCACGCACAGGCTGAAATAATCGGCATCGATCAGTCCGTCTTCCAGCATGCGGGCGCAGGCATCGCAAGCTTCGTCGAGTATCCAGCTGCCAACTTCAAGGATCAGCCCGCTTTCCTCCAGCACTTGAATGAACTGGGCAGGCGGTTGCTGGCCCAGTTGCGGGTGGTGCCAGCGCAGCAGCACTTCGGCGCCGACGATACGGTTGTCGCGGGCGTCCACCTGGGGTTGGAAGTGCAGGGCCAGTTCGCCGCGGGCCAACGCCAGGCGCAGGTCGCTTTCCATGCGCAGGCGCTCGCTGGCGGCCTTTTGCATGGTGGTGTGGAACAGCTGGGTAGTGTTGCGCCCCGAGTCCTTGGCCCGGTACAAGGCGATGTCGGCGCGCTTTAGCAAGTCGGCCGGCGTGACGCCGTGGTCGGGAATCAGCGCCACGCCGATGCTGGGCGTTACCTGCAGGCGCTGGCCGTCCAGCGACATGGGTTCGGCCAGCAGTTGGCGCAGGGTATCGGCCAGCTCGCGAACCTTGATCTCGACCGATTCGCGGCTGCCCTCCAGGCCGCTCAACAGCACCACGAACTCGTCACCGCCCAGCCGCGCCACGGTGTCTTCCAGGCGCACGCTGGCTTCCAGGCGCGCGGTGATGATCTTCAGCACCGTGTCGCCCACCGGGTGCCCGAGTGAATCGTTGATGTGCTTGAAGTGGTCCAGGTCAAGGAACAGCAGGGCACCGCGCAGGTTATGGCGGCGCAACAGGGCGATCTGCTGGCTAAGGCGGTCCATCAGCAGGGCGCGGTTGGGCAGGTTGGTCAGCGGGTCGTGGTAGGCCAGGTGGCGAATCTGCGCCTGGGCGTTCTTCAGCTGGCTGACGTCGCGGGCGGTGAGCAGCAGGCAGTCGACCTCGTTGAGGCTGATCGGCTCCACTGACACTTCCACGGTAAGGATGTCGCCGCGCTTGTTGCGCCCGAGCATCTCCCGGTGGTGTACCCGGCCACGCTCCTTGAGTTCGGCAAGCAGGGCGCTGCGCTGCTTGTCGTCCGCCCAGATGCCCAGTTCGAAGACGCTGCGGCCCACCACCTCGGCGCTGCTGTAGCCGGTCAGGCGGCAGAACCCATCGTTCACTTCCACATAGCGGCCGCTGTGGCGCTCGGTGATGGTGATGGCGTCGGGGCTGGAGTGAAAGGCCTTGGCGAATTTCTCCTCGCTTGACTTCAGGGCGGCTTCCGCCCGTTGCTGCTGGGTGATGTCGCGCAGGGTGGTGACGCTGCAGGGCTGGTCGTCGACGCTGATCAGCCGGCTGGCGATCACGCAGGTCAAGGCGAAGCCGTCGCGATGGTTGACCACCACGCCCACGTTGCTTAGCGCCTGCTCGCGGATGACCCGCTCGATGCGCCTGGCGCGTTCGATGGACTCGGCCCACAGGCCAATTTCCTCGGCGGTGCGGCCGATCACCTGCTCGGCGCTCCAGCCGAACGTCTGGGTGAATGCCGGGTTGATCTCGATGAACTGCCCGGTGTCCTGGCGGGTCACGCAGATCGGATCGGGGCTGACCTGGAACAGGCTGGCGAACTTCTCTTCCGAGGCGCTCAGGCGCAGCTCGCGCTCCACCTGTTCGGTAATGTCGAGCAGGGTGCCGGCCATGCGCAGCGGGTTGCCCTGTTCATCGCGGTAGAGGCGGGCACGGCTCTCGATGTAACGCGAAGCGCCGTTTTCCAGCTGTACGCGGTAGGTGATCTGGTAGTTGCCGGCCGGGCCTTCGCGCAGGCTGCGGTAAGCCTGGCGCATCGCATCGCGCTCTTCGTTCGGCACCCCTTCGAAGAACGCGTCGAAGGATTCATGGAAGGGGATCGGGTCAAGGCCGTGCAATTGCGCAGCCCGCGCCGAGCCATAGAGCATGCCGCTGGGTATGTGCCAATCCCAGGTGCCCAGTTGCGCCGAGTCCAGGGCCAGGTCCAGGCGTTCCTGGCTGTCCTTGAGCGCCTGCTCGGCGCGCTTGCGCTCGGAGGTGTCGACGAAGGTGCTGAGCAGGAAGGTCACGCCCTCCAGTTCGATGCCCTGGGTGCAGAGGATGCCGTCGTGCAGCTTGCCGTTGCTGGCGCGAAACTGCACCTCCATGCTCAGCGGGCCGCCACTGGGGCGGGTCGATTCCAGTATCTGCTGACGCTGCTCGGGGTGCACCCACAGCCCCAACTCCAGGCTGGTCTTGCCGATCACATGGCTGCCGGGCCAGCCGAACATGTCTTCGAAGTGCTGGTTCACTTCGAAGATCATGCCGTCGTGGCGCCGGGTCAGCAGGATGGCGTTGGGGCTCAGGTGAAACAGGGTGGCGAAGCGCTTTTCCGAGTTGATCAGCGCGGTTTCCCGTTCGCGTTGGCGGGTGATTTCGCGGATCACCCCGATCATCTGGCGCCGGCCGTGGCGGTCGTGGGTCAGGCTGCCGTTGATTTCCAGCCAGTGCAGGCTGCCATCCGGCCAGCGGATGCGGTGGCGCATCGTGCGCTCCACCGGTTCGCCATTGACCACGGCTTGAAACAGTTGGCGGGTGCGGGCACGGTCCTCTTCGGGCAGCAGGTCGAGGTAGTCGATGGCATTGGGCAATGGCCGCTGAGGGTCGAACCCGAACAGGGCCTGGGTGCCGCGAGACCAGCTGACCCGGCCGGATTCGATATCCCATAGCCAGGCACCCAGGCGCGCGGCATTGAGCGCGGCCAGCAGCTGTGGCGCGTTCTGCCAGGCCTGCTCGGATTCCTGGGGGTCGGCCGCAGGGATACGCGGCAGGCGCGGAAAGCGGTTTGCTGATTTGGGCATTTGATACCAGACCTTTGGCGTTTGACGCGTCCTTGAGTTGGAAATGCCGAGCTAACGACCGGTCAGGCGGAACCTGCGTGGCTGTCGAGCAAGGCCATGAAGGCCCTGGCCGCATTCGATAGCGTTCGCTCCGTGTGCAGAATGTAGCCTAGCTGGCGTGACAGCTGTATGCCGGGTAAAGCGATGGGTGCAACCTGATCGTCCAGCATGGTGCGCGGGAGCACGCTCCAGGCCAGGCCGATGGACACCATCATCTTGATGGTTTCCAGGTAGTTGGTGCTCATGGCGATGTTCGGCGTCAGTCCCTGGCTTTCGAACAGGCGCTGGACGATATGGTGGGTGAAGGTATTGCCCCCGGGAAACACCGCCGGGTGGCGCGCCACGTCGGCCAGGCTGACCCGCTGGTTGCTGGCCAGCGGGTGTTCGGGTGCGGCGACGAAATCCAGGGCGTCGTCCCATACCGGGACGGCCTTGACCAGGTGATGGGGCTCGGGTGCCAGGGTGATGACGGCCATTTCGGCGCGACCATGGAGAATTTCGTCGTAGGCCGCTTCCGAATCCAGGAACTGAATATCCAACGCCACCGACGGGTACTGCCGCGTAAAAGCCCGTAACAGTGGGGGTAAACGGTGCAAACCGATGTGATGGCTGGTGGCCAGGGTCAGGCGACCGCTCACTTCCCCGGTCAAATTGGTCAGCGCCCGGCGAGTATCATCGAGCACATTGAGAATCTGGTAGGCACGCGGCAGCAATGCCCTGCCAGCCTCGGTCAGGGTGACTTCGCGGCCCAGGCGATCGAACAGGCGTACATCCAGTTGCTGCTCCAGCCCGGCGATGCGTTTGCTGATGGCTGGCTGGGTCAGGAACAGGCGTTCAGCGGCTCCAGAAAAGCTGCCGGTTTCGGCAATGGCGATGAAAGCGCTGAGGTTGGCCAGGTCCATGATGTCGAATTCCCGTTGGTTATCCAAAGCATAAAAATTATGAATTTGAGTTATTCAATGTATAGCCCTAGGATCGTCCGTACAAGCCAAGGGGTCTTTGGCATAGAAAGACGCTGATGAGGAACAGTCTGATGGCTGGCAAAACGCTCTACGACAAACTCTGGGAAACGCATGAGGTCAAGCGCCGTGATGACGGCTCGTCCTTGATCTACATCGACCGCCATATCATTCACGAAGTGACCTCGCCCCAGGCTTTCGAAGGCCTGCGTCTGGCCAACCGCCAGCCATGGCGCATCGACGCCAACATCGCCACGCCCGACCATAACGTGCCGACCACGCCGGAGCGCAAGGGCGGTATCGAGGCCATCGTCGACCAGGTGTCGCGCCTGCAGGTGCAGACCCTCGATGAAAACTGTGACGAATATGGCATCGTCGAATTCAAGATGAATGACGTGCGCCAGGGCATCGTCCACGTCATCAGCCCGGAGCAGGGCGCTACCTTGCCAGGCATGACCGTGGTCTGCGGCGATTCGCACACCTCCACCCACGGCGCCTTCGGTGCCTTGGCCCACGGCATCGGCACGTCCGAGGTCGAGCACGTGCTCGCCACCCAGTGCCTGGTCGCCAAGAAGATGAAGAACATGCTGGTGCGCGTCGAAGGCCAGTTGCCTGCCGGTGTCACCGCCAAGGACATCGTCCTCGCCGTGATCGGCAAGATCGGCACCGCCGGTGGCAACGGCCACGCCATGGAATTCGCCGGCAGCGCCATTCGCGAGTTGTCGATGGAAGGCCGCATGACCATTTGCAACATGTCCATCGAAGCCGGTGCCCGCGTCGGCCTGGTGGCGGTCGACGACACCACCATCGCCTATGTCGAAGGCCGCCCCTATGCGCCCAAGGGCGAGCAGTGGAAACAGGCCGCCCAGGACTGGAAAAGCCTGGTTTCGGACGCCGATGCGGTGTTCGACACCGTGGTCGAACTGGATGCCGCGCAGATCAAGCCGCAAGTCAGCTGGGGCACGTCGCCCGAGATGGTCCTCGCTGTCGACCAGCGCGTGCCGGACCCGGCAGCCGAACCCGACCTGATCAAGCGTGGCTCGATTGAGCGCGCCCTCAAGTACATGGGCCTCGCCGCCAACCAGGCGATCACCGATATCAAGCTCGACCGCGTGTTCATCGGTTCGTGCACCAACTCGCGCATCGAAGACCTGCGCGCTGCCGCCGAAATCGCCAAGGGCCGCAAGGTCGCGGCCAACGTCAAGCAGGCGTTGGTGGTGCCGGGCTCTGGCCTGGTCAAGGCCCAGGCCGAACGCGAAGGGCTGGACAAGATCTTCCTCGAAGCCGGTTTCGAATGGCGTGAGCCGGGTTGCTCGATGTGCCTGGCCATGAACCCGGACCGCCTGGAAAGCGGCGAGCACTGCGCGTCCACTTCCAACCGCAACTTCGAAGGCCGTCAGGGCGCCGGTGGCCGTACTCACCTGGTCAGCCCGGCCATGGCCGCCGCCGCCGCGGTAACCGGCCACTTCATCGATGTCCGCGAGTTGATCCAAGGGAGCGCAGCATGAAAGCCTTTACCCAGCACACTGGCCTCGTCGCGCCGTTGGACCGTGCCAACGTCGACACCGACCAGATCATCCCCAAGCAGTTCCTTAAGTCGATCAAGCGCACCGGCTTCGGCCCTAACCTGTTCGACGAATGGCGTTACCTGGATGTGGGCCAGCCCTACCAGGACAACAGCAAGCGCCCGTTGAACGAGGAGTTCGTGCTCAACCACGCGCGCTACCAGGGTGCCAGCGTGCTGTTGGCACGGGAGAACTTCGGCTGTGGTTCGAGCCGCGAGCACGCACCATGGGCGCTGGACGAGTACGGTTTCCGTAGCGTGATCGCGCCGAGCTTCGCCGATATCTTCTTCAACAACAGCTTCAAGAACGGCCTGCTGCCGATCATCCTCAGCGATGAAGAAGTCGACGAGTTGTTCAAGCAGGTCGAAGCCAACCCGGGCTACCAGCTGACCATCGACCTGCAGGCGCAGGCGGTGACCCGCCCGGATGGCAAGGTGCTGCACTTCGAGATCGACGCCTTCCGCAAGCACTGCCTGCTCAATGGCTTCGACGACATTGGCCTGACCTTGCAGGACAGCGATGCGATCAAGGCCTTCGAGCAGAAGCACCGTGCCGGGCAGCCGTGGCTGTTTCGGGATGCCTGAATGATGTAGGTGGGTTTGCTGGCCTCATCGCCGGCAAGCCGGCTCCCACAAGTACTGCACAGGCCTTTGAGGCTGCGCGATCTCTGTGGGAGCCGGCTTGCCGGCGATAGCGGCCGTACAAGCAACCCCAAACCAGAAGGAACACCCCATGACCAGCACCACCCACACCGATGTGGTCCAACGCCAGTTCGGCGAGCAGGCCAGTGCCTACCTCAGCAGCGCCGTGCACGCCCAGGGCCGCGAATTCGCCCTGCTGCAGGCCGAGCTGGCAGGGCAGGGCAGCGCCCGCGTGCTGGACCTGGGCTGTGGTGCCGGTCACGTCAGCTTCCACGTCGCACCGCTGGTGGCCGAAGTGGTCGCCTACGACCTGTCGCAAGCGATGCTCGACGTGGTCGCCAGCGCCGCTGCCGAGCGTGGCCTGGGCAACATTCGCACCGAACGTGGAGCCGCCGAACGCCTGCCGTTCGCTGACGCTTCGTTCGATTTCGTTTTCAGCCGCTACTCGGCGCACCACTGGAGCGACCTGGGCCTGGCCCTGCGCGAGGTACGCCGGGTGCTCAAGCCGGGTGGCGTGGCGGCGTTCATCGACGTGATGTCGCCAGGCAGCCCGTTGCTCGACACGTACCTGCAGACCGTTGAAGTGCTGCGCGATACCAGCCACGTACGCGATTACTCTGCCGCCGAGTGGCAGCGCCAGGTCAGCGAGGCTGGCCTGCATGTGCGCAGTCATGCTCGCCAGCCGTTGCGCCTGGAATTCTCCAGCTGGGTCGAGCGCATGCGCACCCCTGAACCCATGCGCACGGCCATCCGCCAGTTGCAGCAGGCCATGGGCGAGGAAGTGCGCCAGTATTACCAGATCGAAGACGATGGCTCGTTCAGCACCGATGTGCTGGTGTTGTGGGCCGAGCGCTGAGTATATTTCGGCGTGGCCAGCAGGGCCGCGCCGCTTGAATGGATAGAGGAAAGCATGAGCAAGCAGATTCTGATTCTCCCAGGTGATGGTATTGGCCCGGAAATCATGGCCGAAGCGGTCAAGGTGCTGGAGCTGGCCAACGACAAGTTCCAGCTCGGCTTCAGCCTGGAGCACGATGTGATCGGCGGCGCTGCCATCGACAAGCACGGCGTGCCCCTGGCCGACGAAACCCTGGAGCGTGCGCGCAAGGCCGATGCCGTGCTGCTGGGCGCCGTCGGTGGCCCGAAATGGGACAAGATCGAGCGTGACATCCGCCCGGAGCGCGGTCTGCTGAAGATCCGTTCGCAACTGGGCCTGTTCGCCAACCTGCGCCCGGCCATCCTCTACCCGCAACTGGCCGATGCCTCCTCGCTGAAGCCGGAAATCGTCTCGGGCCTGGATATCCTCATCGTCCGCGAGCTGACCGGCGGCATCTACTTCGGTGCGCCACGCGGCCAGCGTGAACTCGAAGGCGGCGAGCGCCAGGCCTATGACACCCTGCCTTACAGCGAAAGCGAAGTGCGCCGCATCGCCCGTGTCGGCTTCGACATGGCCCGTGTGCGCGGCAAGAAGTTGTGCTCGGTGGACAAGGCCAACGTGCTCGCTTCCAGCCAGCTGTGGCGTGAAGTGGTCGAAGACGTGGCCAAGGACTACCCGGACGTCGAGCTCAGCCACATGTACGTCGACAACGCCGCCATGCAGCTGGTGCGCGCACCCAAGCAGTTCGACGTGGTGGTGACCGACAACATGTTCGGTGACATTCTGTCGGATGAGGCTTCCATGCTCACCGGTTCCATCGGCATGCTGCCTTCGGCGTCGCTGGATGCCAACAACAAGGGCATGTACGAGCCTTGCCACGGTTCGGCGCCGGACATCGCCGGACAGGGTATCGCCAACCCGTTGGCGACCATCCTGTCGGTGTCGATGATGCTGCGTTACAGCTTCAACCAGCACGCCGCGGCCGAAGCCATCGAGCAGGCGGTGAGCCTGGTGTTGGACCAGGGCCTGCGCACCGGTGACATCTGGTCGGCAGGCTGCAGCAAAGTTGGTACGCAGGAAATGGGCGACGCAGTAGTCGCAGCGCTGCGGAATCTGTAATCTCTCTGGCCCGCCACCGTTTTTGGTCGGTGGCGGCCCACTTTTAGCAAAGGTGTAGTTGCGATGAAACGTGTAGGTCTGATCGGTTGGCGCGGTATGGTCGGTTCCGTGCTCATGCAGCGGATGCTGGAGGAGCAGGACTTCGACCTTATCGAGCCGGTGTTCTTCACCACCTCCAATGTCGGTGGCCAGGGTCCGAACGTGGGCAAGGATATTGCTCCGCTCAAGGACGCTTATTCGATCGAAGAGCTCAAGACCCTCGACGTGATCCTGACCTGTCAGGGCGGCGACTACACCAACGAGGTCTTCCCCAAGCTGCGTGAAGCCGGCTGGCAGGGCTACTGGATCGACGCCGCCTCGTCGCTGCGTATGCAGGATGACGCGGTGATCGTGCTGGACCCGGTCAACCGCAAGGTGATCGACCAGCAGCTCGATGCCGGTACCAAGAACTACATCGGCGGCAACTGCACCGTCAGCCTGATGCTGATGGGCCTGGGTGGCCTGTTCGAAGCGGGCCTGGTCGAGTGGATGAGCGCCATGACCTACCAGGCGGCATCCGGTGCTGGCGCGCAGAACATGCGCGAGCTGATCAAGCAGATGGGCGGCATCCACGCCGCTGTCGCCGATGACCTGGCCAACCCGGCCAGCGCCATCCTTGACATCGACCGCAAGGTTGCCGAAGCCATGCGTGGCGAAGCGTTCCCGACCGAGAACTTCGGCGTGCCGCTGGCCGGCAGCCTGATCCCGTGGATCGACAAGGAACTGCCGAACGGGCAGAGCCGTGAAGAGTGGAAGGCCCAGGCCGAGACCAACAAGATCCTCGGTCGCTTCAAGAACCCGATCCCGGTCGATGGTATCTGTGTGCGCATCGGCGCCATGCGCTGCCACAGCCAGGCGCTGACCATCAAGCTGAACAAGGATGTGCCACTGGCCGACATCGAAGGCATGATCAGCCAGCACAACCCTTGGGTGAAACTGGTGCCGAACCAGCGCGAGATCAGCATGCAGGAGCTGGCGCCGACCAAGGTGACAGGTACCCTGAATATCCCGGTGGGCCGTCTGCGCAAGCTGAACATGGGCTCCCAGTACCTGGGTGCATTCACTGTTGGCGACCAGTTGCTGTGGGGTGCTGCCGAGCCGCTGCGCCGTATGCTGCGGATTCTGCTGGAGCGTTGATCGCTCTGGTTTGACCGAAAACCCGCGCTGGTGACAGTGCGGGTTTTTTTATTATTTGCGCTTGCGCTTGTGCTTGCTCTTGCTCTTGCTCTTGCTTCTAAGTGCGCGGTAGTTCAGGCGCCGCCAATTGCGACTTCAGGAGGCCGAGCGGAGGTCTTGCGGAGGGAGGCGACGGGCATGGATGCCCGTCGAGCGCTGGGCCCCAGGATGGGGCCTGCAGCGCGGTCCTC
>NZ_JBIVIC010000016.1:0-143070 GCF_044749545.1 Pseudomonas sp. NPDC089396
CTCCACAGCTATAACAACTACCTGTCGCCAATAGCTATGGAGCAACAGGCAGCGTGATCACCGTAATCGGTGTCCGGCAAAACTTGACCAGAACAGCTTGCCGGCGATGAGGCCAGTACAGGCAACGACGCTTCAGAAGACCCCGTGCACCCGCACCACCACCCCCAGAAACTCACATCCCTCTTCACAGACCAAGGCCGGATAGCTGCTATTGAGCGCCTTCAGGTACCGCTGCCCGCCCTCTTCGCCCAACTCGCGCAAGATCGCCGATTTGCCAGGCTGACGCGCAATCACCAAACGCCCCGGCTCAGCCTCCAGCCCTGGGTCGACCAGAATACGCATCCCCTGGGGCACGCTACGGCCACTCGCCGAACTCATCGCATCGTTCTCTACGGTCAACCAGAACGCCTTGCCCTGGGCCAGGTACTCGGTCTGCTCGTAGACCGTACCCTCTTCAGGCACCGCTTCGGCCAGTGCATCCCAGTCCCGCAGCGGGTAACGAAAACACACGATGTATTGCATCAGGTCGATATCGTCTTCGTCTTCATCGAGCACATAGCGCCCCTTGTCCTCGCCCACCTGGCCGAGTACCCGTAGCTGCAGGCTGACGTGGTAATGCGGCATGCCCAACTCGACGAACACACGGTTCATCGAATCGACCTTGGGCTGACGCCGCTTGTTCACCCAATGCCCCACGCTGCCTTGGGAGACCCCAACGCGTTCGGCGAGCTGCTCCTGGGAGATATCGAGCTCCTCCATCCGATCACGGACGAGGGCAATCCATTTATCCATATTCATCGCTGGCACGATACGGACTGCCTTCAGGCGCTCAATAAACATTCAGTATTATTTATCGGAATGTCTTCAAATACCTTAAGTATTAAACTCGACCAGGAGCTTTTCCCTATTGGCATGCGCAGGTATCAGGATGAAACCAACGAAAAACGACGTAACAGAACTCGACAGCGAAGCCGCCCGCCGCGCCCTCGACTATTACCTCAACCCCAGCCCCACCCGCCCCAGCGAGCACAACAGGATCTGGACCCTGCACGAAGGGGTCAGCAACCAACAGGCGCAAGAACACGCCATCGCCCTGCTCCGCTGCGCAGCCGCCACCGCCCAGGAAACCGCCATTCATCAGGAAGGCAGCACCCGCGAACTGATCTTCGCGCTGATGCACATGATGGACATGGCCAGAGCCCTGCTTGAGCACAAGCACGCGGGAAACAGCGGGTTTTAGGGGAGAAAGGAAGGGAGAAACGTGATGGCCGGGTACTGGCAAGAGCGCCGAGTACCGGACAGAGGAAGCGCATCGGTAAAAGTTTTTTACCGAATAAATGAAAATTCATTTGACTGGCAAATGATAACGATTATTATTGCACTCAGCTGATCGCGAGATCTGCTGGATAACCTGGAGCTTAGGTCGCTCTCAGATTATCTCCTCATCAGGCTAATCACGGTTTTTGACCCGGCTTTTTGCCGGGTCTTTTTTTTTGGCTCTTCAGGCTAATGAAGATCGTTGATGGCGGCGATGATAGCAAAAGTGTTTCAGAGCGTGAACGCTCATTACAAAACTTTGCGGAATCAGCACTTGAGAATCAATCTCGTTTCCCCTACTCTGGATCCGCATCAAGGACGATGCCCCCAACCCTCCCCCTCTTGAGCAAGGAGCTGTCCATGAGCCGTCTGCTGCTGCCCCTCGAGCACCCTACCCCCGCTGCCGAGCAGGATGCCGACAATGCGCTGCTTCATGGCCTCAAGCGCTTGCCACGGCGCGTGCAGCAAGTGTTCCTGCTCAGCCGCCTCGACCAACTGGACTTCACCAGCATTGCCGCGCGGCTCGATCTGCCATTGTTGAGCATCGAACGGCACATGAACCAGGCCTTGCAGATAGCCAGTCCGCGGGGGAATGCCTTGGCCAGCGTGGCCGGGCAGTGGTATGTGCGGCTGCAGAGCCCAGAAGCCACTGCCTGCGAGCGGATCGATTTTCGCCGCTGGCTGGATGCGGACCCGGCGCACCTGCAGGCTTTCCATGACACCGAATTGCGCTGGCGCAGCCTGCTGGTACCCGCGCGTGAGCTGGGACAGGATGGCTGGTATCGGCAAGGGCGTGCGGCGATTTCGTTGGGTGGGTGTTCAATTGCTGTCGGGCTGGGCGTCGCAGCGATTCTGCTGTTCGGTTACTGGGCCTGACGCTATTGGGCGAGCCTAACGTTGATCCACCAGATGCAACGCCACCGCGCCACCCAATACGAGGCAAATACCTACAAGCTGCAACGCCGTCAGACGCTCCCGGTGAAACAGGTATCCCAGGACCGCAGCCACCCCGCCTGACAGCGTGCTGATCACTGTGACAATCGCAACAGAGCCGCCGATCGCACCATATGAGAACGCTGTAAATCCTCCCAGATTGGACAGGCTGGCTCCAAAGAGCGACGAATACGCCTTCAGCCCGCGAGAACGCAGAGCAAGTGTTTTGCAGGTCACAGGCCCCAGAACGATAACGCCGACCAGATAGTTTACCCAAAGCATATTGACTGGCCCGATTGCGGGAAGCGCATAAACACCTTGAAGCCAGAAGCTGACGCCATAAAGCAAGGCAGCCAACAGGGCGAAAAGAATGGCGCGCCCCTCCCCCACGGGTGACGTCGAGTTACTTGACCTCTTGCCCAATCCAACGAACGCAACGCCTGCAGCGCAGATCACCAAACCTGCGAATTGCATCAACGAGACCGACTCTCCACTCCACCATGCCAACAGCGTAGTGAACACACCATATGTAGTAACCAACGGCGCCACAATTGAGGTTCTGCCCGAAAAAAAAGCAGAGGAAAGCGCAATTGCACCCGCAACGGTGGACAAACCAGCCGCAAAACCGAAGAACAGATCAATTAAATCCGTTTCAAATAGAAAGCCGAAGCCTTCAGATGAAACAGCAAGCATTGAAGTCAGAACCAATAACCCTATCAGCTGCCCTAGCAAAACCGATTGCCGAACACCGAAAATCCTGGCACTTGTGCCAACCAGATAGTCAGTCACACCCCAGCAAAGCGCGGCCAAAAGGCCCATCACAATATCCATATTGATGCCCTTCTTATCTTTGACTTATCAACGTTAATCACTTATCAACCAGCACCTCACCCGCGGACCCGGGCAAATAAACAAGTAGCAACCAGCCTGAAAGGCAGGACACTACGAAGCTCAACGCCAGACTCATCGGCAACATTTCTTCGACTGACACCCACACCCCATCGCCTGCAAAAGACGAAACGCCATGAAGCTCTCGTAATTTGATGCGAGGGAACAGCCCGCCGCCCCTGCGATTGATACGGAGAGCCCCGCAATCAACAACCGTTTTCGGCCCATATGATCAGACAGCGGCCCAATGATCGCTTGAGAGAGGGCGACGCCAATAGCGAAAAAGCTAATTGAATAGGCCGCATACTTCGTATCGACAGCAAAATCATGGGCGATCGCGGGAACTGAGGGCAAGATCACATCGAGCGGAAAGACACCAAGCAGGCTTATTAGTATGAGCAATGTGACCTGCGGATTATTTGGCCACAACACACTACGACCGTTCACCTGCTCACCCCCGCACATTAACCGAAAATTCTATTTTCCTTCCGTTCATTTCTAATCCCCACATAGCACACTGCACGCTTGCGACGCCTCATGCTAGCCAAACACACAAGATGCACAAGCTCAGAAGTTGAGCGAGAATTCCCATGAAGTTGTAGGAAAAGCCATCCAATGAAAGTCAAGGTATCTTTCCGCTAAGCGCCCACTGCCGCACTCAACCATTACTTCGCGTAGTCAGAAACGCGGACATATACGCTCAATCGCCGGCTATGTTTTCAGCACCTTTGGCCGAGATTGCAGGGCTTATGCACCCCGACACACCCGCGATCCCCCAAGCGGTGTACAGTACCCCGACAACAATTCCCAAGGAGCCCGCCAATGACCGTGACGCTGTCCCCCCTGCAGATCGACTGTGATTTCGACTCCGGCAACATCCAGGTCCTGGACGCCAGCAACCCGTCCCAGGTCCGCCTGGCCATTCGCCCGGACACCCACAGCGGCCACTTCCAGTGGTTCCACTTCAAGGTCAGCGGCCTCACTCCCGGCCAGCGCCACCGCTTCAGCCTGGACAACGCCAGCGAGTCTTCCTACAAGAACGCCTGGACCGGCTACAACGCCGTGGCGTCCTACGACCAGCACACCTGGTTCCGCGTGCCCAGCCAGTTCGACGGCAAAGCCTTGTCGTTCGAGATCCAGGCTGAACAGCCGCAAATCTGGTTCGCCTACTTCGAACCTTACCCCCGCGCCCGCCACAACCAGCTGATCGAGCGCGCCCAGCAGATTCCGGGCGTGGAGCTGCTGGCCCACGGGCGCAGTGTGCAGGGCCGGGATATCCCGCTGCTGCGCGCAGGCGACGGCGCGGCGGGCAAGCGCAAGCTGTGGCTGATTGCCCAGCAGCACCCGGGCGAGCACATGGCCGAATGGTTCATGGAAGGCGTGATCGACCGGCTGCAAGGCCATGATGCGACGGTTCAGGCACTGCTGGCGAAAGCCGACCTGTACCTGATCCCCAACATGAACCCCGATGGCGCCTTCCTCGGCCACCTGCGCACCAACTTCAAGGGCAAGGACCTCAACCGGGCCTGGCAGGACGCCAGTGTCGAGGCGAGCCCAGAGGTGTTCTTTGCCCAGGCGCAGATGAAACAGTACGGGGTGGATGCGTTCATCGATGTGCATGGGGATGAAGAAATCCCCCATGTGTTCACCGCGGCTTGCGAGGGCAATCCGGGGTATACGCCGCGGCTAGCCAAGCTGGAAGAGCAGTTCCGCAGCACCTTGTGCAGCCTGACGCCGGACTTCCAGACGAAATACGGCTATACCCGCGATGAACCGGGACAGGCCAACACCACGTTGGCGTGCAACGCGGTGGGGATGGCGCATGAGTGCTTGTCGCTGACGCTGGAGATGCCGTTCAAGGACCATGACGATGCGCCCAATCCGGTTACCGGGTGGTCGGGGGCGCGGTCGAAGGCGTTGGCGGGGGCGGTATTGGAGACGCTTGTGAAGATGGTTGACGATTTGCGCTGAGGCTTCTGGCCCTATCGCCGGCAAGCCGGCTCCCACAGGGAAGTCACACAGCTTTCACTGACTGTGTGGGAGCCGGCTTGCCGGCGATGGGGTCAACACCGATTCCCGCTCAGAACTGCACGTCCAGTATCACCGTGTCGGTATAAGTCGCCGCCGGCGGCGTGGCCTGATCGGTGTAGACCTTGGCGTTGTAATTGAACACCTGGCTGCCGGTGCCGGTCCCCGCGCCAGGGTTCACATCGGCATCACTGCTGGCGCGCCGCGCGCTGCTCACCGAGCCCCAGCGCACCGCACCGGCGCTCTTGAAGATGTCGTAGGCCATGTAGTTGTTGGCACTGGACTTCATCCGCCGTCGCCCCCCCGAGACGTTCTGCCCGTCATCCAGTCCCACCGTGTAGGTGCTGCCTTTGGTGCACGACACGCTCAGGTTCTGGCTCACCGTACCGAACCCGGCCACCACCGGCGCACTGCCAAAACTGATGTTGGGCGTGGTGATCTGGCAGTCGTTGCTCACCGTCAGGGTGACGTTCAGGGTCTGGGTGCCATTGTCGATATCACGCCCCAGGCAGATGCTGCCCACGCCAATGCCCGAACAATAGTTCCAGTCCCAGAAGATCTGCAGGGTTTCCCGGTACACGCCTGCCGCGACATTGCTGCCGATCTGGGTACGCAGATAGAGCGGCACGGCTTTGGGTGTGGTGCCATTGAGCAGTCCCAGCAGGTCGATGATGCCATTGCGGGCAAAGTCGAACGGCAGGCCGCGGGTGATCGGGTAGCGGGTGGTGTTGTCGGCGTACAGGGTGTAGCCGATGACATCGCCCGTCGGGCCTACCAAACCGGCGGTACTGGACGTGATGGTGGCATAGAAATGGTCGTTGGCGCTCAGCAGGGTGAGCAGCGAGCCGGTGCACTGCAGCCCTGAGTTGGTGGTGGAGGCGTTCTGCACGTTGTTGCGCACCACCGTGGAGCTGAGCGTGCCGAACCCTGCCGGGAGCGTCGCCACCGACTTGCACAATGCCCAGGCGGAGCCTGCCTGCAGCAGCAAGAGGCCAAGCAAGACAAACCGTGCAAGCCGTTTCATCGACACTCCAGCGGGCCGATCAGCGGAACTGTGCCCTGCGCAGGCGGCAAATCGAATTCGACCTGACATTGCCCTCCTCCTTCGATCGCCACCTGCAGGCGGTTGTGTGTCGCCAGGTTTTCCAAGTACACCAGGCCATCCCAGCCCACCACTGCCTGAGCGCCGCTTTCCTGGTGAGTGACGGTGCTGCCCAGCTTCAAGGGCTGCTGGCTGCCGTCCACCAACTCGATGCTGGCCGCCAGCACGCGCTTGACCGGGAACTCCAACAAATAACCACTGCCGCGGCGCACGGCCACCCGCTGCTCCACTTCGGGGGCCAGCACATCGGGCGGCAGGTCCATCGGGTCGATTTCGTACTTGCCGCGGTAGTAGCCACTGCTATAGGGCACCAGCAGATGCCCGTGCTTGTCGGTACGGCCGATCTCCTGGTTTTCGTAACGCACCGGCACGTCCGCATAGCCGTCGGTGCTGACCACCACAAAGGCATCGTCGATGCGGTTGGCGGCGAACATGCCGCTGTCCATCCATACCAGCGAGCCGCTGGCATCGCCCCAGCGCGTCATCTCGCCACTGTTGCCATACACCCCGGCCTGCAGCTGCACCGACTGCAGGCGCCAGGTGACGTCGGCCTGGCGGTAGGCGTCGCGGTCGCTGCCGGTGGCATAGCCGAGGTTGTAGCCCACGCCAGCGCCCACCGGCACCGCGCGGCTGTAATTGACCCGCTGCACGTCCTCGCCGTCCTTGCTGCGCTCCGTGCTCACGGCCAAGGTGCCGTTGAAGTCGAACGGGATCACCAGTTGCGCCTGCACCGCCCACTGGCTGTCGCCGACTTCGCGGTTGGCCGACAGGTAGACGCTGCTGTTGCCCCACAGGGGTTTGCTCCAGCTCAGGTTGATCAGCCGTGTGCGCGTGCCGTCACCGGCGCGAACGTCGAAGTAGCCCGCGCCAAGGCTGCCGTAACGGTCCAGGTTCAGGCTCAGGGTCACTTGCTCGCTGCGTTGGCTCAGCTGCATGTCGGGGATGTCGACCCGACTCAGGTCGGCATAGTCGCCATGGCGCTGCAGGCGCTGGTAGCTGAAGCCGATGCGCTGGCTGTTGTACTGGTAGCCAAGAGCAACCTGATGGCCGTTGTCGCCGTCGAACTGGCTCTGCGCCAGGGCCGCGTTGAGCACGCCAAAGTTGCCCAGGCGCATGTTGCCGCCCAGGCCACCGAGCAACAGCGATTCGGCCGTTTCAACGTGGCTTTCGAGGGTGAAGTAGTCACTGAGGCCGTAGCGCAGGTTGGCCGAAGCGACACCGGGGCCATAGCTGAAGTCCTCGATGGCGTAGTCGCGGCGCAGGCTGCCGGCGGCCACCGAGTAGTCCGACAGGCCTTTTTGCAGCAGGCTGCTGGTGACGTAGAACGGCAAGGTGGTGGACACCTGCCGACCGAGGGCATCGGTGGTCACCACCACGGCTTCGCCGGCACCGTTGATGAACGGCACGTTGGTCAGGGTGTAGGGGCCAGGTTGCAGTTCTGTCGTGCTGGATTTGTAGCCATTGATGAACAGGTCCAGCGACGTCGGCACCGCCGCCTCGCCGGCGAATGCGGGCAATGGATAGGTGACCAGGTCCGGGCGGGCGGCGAAATCGCGCGACAGCTGCAGGCCACCGACACGCACCGAACTGGTCCAGGGCAAGGCGCCGGTCACGAAGTCACCGGCTTCATAGGTCAGCAGCCGCTGTTCGTCGGTGAAGCGCCAAGTGGTGTCGTAGCGCAGAAAGCCCTGGCCGCCGTCGTCGCCTGGCGCGCCATTGAATGACTGGCGCCACTGGCCCGTGGTGGCGAAGGTGCCCCAGCTGTCGAACAGGCGCAGTTCGTTCCAGGCGGCCAGGTAAGTGCCGCCGTCATCGGTGTCATTGAGGTACAGGTCATAGTTGAACAGGGCGCCGAAGCTGCTGCGCGCCTCGCTGGGCGGATACAGGTTGCGATCGCCGAGCTGCTGGTCCGGCAGCCAGGCCGCAGGCACTTGCAGCAGAAGCCGCTGGTTTGGGCTGTCGTAATCGCTGTGCAGGCCTTCGAGCTCATCCAGTGCGACTTCGCCCTGGGGGTTGCCCGGCAGCTTGATGCCGGCTGCGCGCAGCACCTCGCTGTCCAGAAACAAACGCCCGGCCCGTTGCTGCACCGGCACCAGCTCAGCCCTGGGCACCTGGTTCACCAACAGGTCGAGGTACAACGTGGCGTCGGCAATGGCAGCGGCCTCCGTGGGCGGCGGCGGCAGGTCGTCGGCCAGCACCAGGCCCGAGCCCAATACGGCCAGGCCGAGGCAGCAACGGGTCGCCCGCGACAACCATCTCACGCACGGATTCCGACCATTGATGGGTCCTCCCTGGGCCCTCATTCAGTAACAGGCTCATTGCTCTTGGCTGATCACTTCGGCCACTTCCTGGCCATTGACCCTCCCCTTGAGCCCTCCCGGTGTCACCGGCGCAGGCCAGCGCATGCTGGCGCCGGGCAGGACATAGCCGAGCAGCCCTTCGGCCAAGGGCTTGGCCTGGCCGCCTTGCTGCACCACCACGTCGGTCAGGCGGGCATGCACCGGGCCCGTATTGCGCAGTTCGACATAGGGTTTGCCCTGCACCGTCACCGGGCGCCAGCTCAATTGCGGCTTGCCGACACCGCTGGCGTTGCGCTTGCCCTCCGGGTCCGGCTTGCCCCACAGGCCTTCGCCATAAACGAACAGCGGCACCGAGTAGCGCATCTGCAGGCGGATCGCGGCCGTGGTGCCCTGGTTGCCGGCATCGGCCGGCAGTGGCGAGGGAATTTCGTCGATGATGATGCGGTAGGCCTGCTCCTGGCCTGCGGGCGAGCTGCCGGTACGGGTCAGGCGGATCAGTTGCTTTTGCCCCGGCGCGAGGGTCGCCACCGGCGGGCTGCCGATGATCTCGCGCTGGGCCTGGAACTGTTCCTGGTAATCGCCCTGGCGCCAGGCGAAGACCCGCACCTGCAGGCTGGCCGGAGCCGTGCCGCGGTTCTCCAGCCACAACGCACCGGCCCTCTGGTCAGCCTCCAGCACCGGGTCGATGGGCCAGATCAGTACCGAGGTGGCCGCCCCCGCCGGCATGCTCGCCAACAGCAACAATCCGATTACACCCTGCGCCCACTTCGCGCCTGCCCGCATGCCACTCTCCTTGGTCACGTGAAATGCGTGGCGGTGCCGTCACCAGGTCACCGTCACTTGCACGACATCTGTATACGTTCCGGCCGGCAACTTGCCGGTCAGTTGGGTACGGCCATAGACCGGCAGCGTGATGGCCGTCGGGTCGCTGTAGCTGACCACCACGCTCTGGCCAATGCCCAGCACCTGGCTGAAGCCCGCATCCCCATAAAGCTGGTAGGCCAGCACTTGCGTGCCGCCGCTGCGCTTGAGGTAACGCGTGCCGCTGGCGCTGTTCTGGCCACCGTCCAGGCTCATGCTCAGACTCACGCCCGGGGTGCATTGGAAGGTCACCGTGGAGCCGCCCAGGGAGGTGCTGAGAATCCCGGTGGACAGCGCCGACTGGCTCCCGTAGTTGAGTACGCCATAGTTGGTCACCCCGCCCATCACCAGGCACCCGGCGACGACCTGTGCGGTCACCTGGAACGTGCTGCTGGTCGCCGCATCCAGCGGCGCAGCCAGCAGCACGCCGAGCCCTGTCAGGCAGCCACCCAACCAGGCGCGCATGGCCGCGACTCAGAACGACAGCTCAACGGCGACGGTGTCGGTGTAGGTCCCTGCCGGAAGACCTGCCTTGCCGCGGGCCTGGCCATACAGGTTGACGGTTTGCGCCACCCCGGTGCTGGTCGGCAAGGTAATGGTGTCGTCGATGTTCAGCAGCTGGGTGTGCCCGGCGTCGGTGTAGAAGTCATACGGCACGAAGTTGCCGACGCCATCGGCAAGTGCCCGGGTGCCACCAGGCGACTGGCCATCGTGGCTACCCGCACGCACGCGGATCGCCGGCACCGTGCCGGGCGAGCAAAGGATGCTCAAGGCGCCACCACCACCGCCCAGCACCTGGCCGGGAGCATCAGTGAAGAATGCCTCATGGGTGCCGAAATCGAGGGTACCGAAATTCAACCCCGAGCTGCCCCCGCTGCCATTGACCTGGCAGGCCGCCGTCAGCGTCAGGGTAGAACTGATGGTGCCGGTCACCGTGGCGGCTTGGGCATGGGCTGCCAGGGCCAGGCCAAGCCCGGCGAGGATGCAGTGGGTAAGGTTCGTTCGCATCAGGGATCTCCTTGCGATGGTTACCAGTCCAGGGTCACTCTCAAGGTGTCGCGATACAGCCCGGCAGGTAGCGCGCGCGGTTGCGCCACCACTACGCCGTAAATGGGAATCGGAATCTGCTCGGTGCCGCTGATGGTGAAGGCACGGGCCTGGCCGATGCCATAATGGCTATTGCCGCCCGGGTCGACGGCCAACTGATAAGGGATCGTCTCGCGCCCGTTGCTCAGCCTGCGCACGCCATCGCTGCCATTCAGGCCGCCGTTGATGCGCACGTTGAAGGCCCTGACCTGGGGCGTGCAACTGATCTGCAGGCTGCCTTCGCCACTCACCTCGTCGACTCGACTACGCAGCGGCTGGTCCCAGTTCGGGCCGCGCTCGCCGAAGTCCATCACGCCGGGGTTGCCCAAGGTGGCCGGGGGCTGGTCGCCGCTGATGATCTGGCAGGCGGTGCTGATCACCAGGCGTGCCTGGATAAAGCCGGTGGTGGCACCGTGCGCGGTGCCGGGCAACAGCAGCGGGCCAAGGCTGAGCAGCAGGATCGACGTGCGGTTCATGGCGAGACGTCCTTAGGCATGGTGCCCTCGCTACCAGGTGACCGTGACTTTGAGCAGGTCGGCGTACTGCCCGGCTCGGGGCACCCAGGCCAATTTGTCGATACGGGCGTAGAGCGGCAGCTCGACAGTGCCGCTGTCCGGTACCCGGGCGGCTTGGGCGACCCCAACGACCACCGGCTCGCGCCAGGCCGCGTCGCGGAAGAGGCGATAGGGAATTGGCCGAGCCTTGGCGTCATCGCTGGCCAGGAAACGCAACTCGCCAACACCCCCATGCTGTCCCCCGTCGATGCGCACCTGATAGGGCGTGTCAGGGTTGCATTCCAGGCGCGGCGGACGGCGGTTGAGCAACACGCCACTGAGGGGCGCGCCAGGGCCATCCAGGCGCGCCGTGGCACCCAGGTCGATCCGACCCAGGGCCTGCGCACCCGCATCGCGAGTCTGGCCGACCAGCATGCAGCCACGCTGCACCTGCACCCGCACTTCCACAAGAAAGTCCGCCGCACCAGCCAAGCCGCTCAACAACAGGCCCAACAGCGCGGCCACAAAGCGTTCCGTCACTGGGTAATCCTTGTTCTTGTCCTCTGAATCTGAGCGTAGCAGCGGTTGGCAAACGCGTGATGGCTGAGTGCCATTCTTTTGTGATAACGACAAAGTTCTAGGGGCGCCAACAATTTTGTCGATCGTTGCGAACCCATGCACATCCTTCGCCTCCAATGGCCATGGGCCGGAAAAGCGGCGCACATTCTGTTACGGTGCTTTTCCGGCACCGTTGTCAGACGCATGCGCCAAGCAAGGACGAACATGACAGGAGCGTATTCATTGAGCACCGCAGACAAGCTACTCGCCGAAGCCGTGGAACGCTGCGCCCAGGAACCTATCCAGGTGCCGGGCAGCATCCAGCCACAGGGTTTCATGCTGGTACTTGACGAAGCGAGCCTGCACATCCTCCAGGCCAGCGAAAACGCCGAGCGCTGGCTGGGCATACCCGCGCAGTCGCTGGTAGGGTGCAGCTTCGCCGAGATGGTCAGCGCGCAGTTCGACCTGCGCGCCCAACTTCAACGCCTGCCCGATGACCAGGTATTCCCCTTTCACCTCGGCGATGTGCACTTGCGCCCTGACGCACCCTGCAGCGACAGACTGCGCCTGTTGACCCACCGTCACGACCAGGTCCTGATCGCCGAATTCGAACCCGTTCGCTTGCCCGCCGACCTCACCGACGACGGCGACTACTACCCGCTGGTGCGCGAGTTCGTCGGCAGCCTACACACGGCCAGCGATCTGCAGGCGCTGTTGCAGCAGACGGTGCAACAGCTCAAGCGCATCACCGGGTTTGGCCGGGTGAAGGCCTACCGCTTCGATGCCGAAGGCAATGGCCAGGTCCTGGCCGAAGTGGCCGACGACGGCTACCCGCGCTACCTGGGCTTGTGTTTCCCCGCCTCCGACATCCCGCGCCAGGCCCGCGAGTTGTACCGGGTCAACCGTATCCGCGTGATCGAAGACGCCAACTACCAGGCCTCGCCCCTGCTGCCCGCTGCCAACCCGCGCACCGGCAAGCCACTGGACCTGAGCTTCGCCGCCTTGCGCAGCGTATCGCCGGTACACCTGCAGTACATGCGCAACATGGGGACCTTGGCGTCGATGTCGTTGTCGATCGTGGTCGACGGGCAGTTGTGGGGCCTGGTGTCGTGTCACCATGCGCAACCTCGCTCGGTCGACTTGCGCACCCGCACCGCCTGCGAACTCCTGGCCAGCGTGCTGTCGCTGCAGATCGAATCGCGCGAGTCCCACGCCCATACCCGCCAACGGCTCGACCTGCGCCAGCACATCGTGCGGATGATCTCGTCCATGGCCGACCACGACAGCGTCAGCGACGGCTTGCGCGCCTTGCCCCAGGTACTGCTGGACTTCGCCGGTGCCAATGGCGCAGCGGTGATATCCGCCGAGCGCTGCGACCTGTTCGGCCACACCCCGCCTGCCGCCCAGGTCAATGCACTGGTCCATTGGCTGTCGCAACGCGGCACCGAAACGGTGTTTCACAGCGACAACCTGGCCCGTGACATCGACGAACTGCCCGAGCTGACCGCGCATGCCGGCGGCGTGCTGGCAGTGGCCATCTCGCAGATCCACTCGCACTACCTGCTCTGGTTCCGCCCGGAGCAGGTGCGCACGGTGCACTGGGCCGGACGCCCAGACAAACAGATCGGCCCGCAGGGCGCCCTCAACCCGCGGCACAGCTTCGAGCACTGGCAGGAACAGGTCAGCGGCTTCAGCCAGGCGTGGGATCCGCAGATCATCGAAGGCGTGATGGAACTGCGCAGCGCCGTGCTCGGCATCGTCCTGCGCAAGGCCGAGGAGCTGGCGCAACTGAGCAGCGAGCTGCGCCGCTCCAACAAAGAGCTCGAAGCGTTTTCCTACAGCGTGTCCCACGACCTGCGGGCGCCGCTGCGGCATATCGCCGGCTACACCGAACTGCTCGATGAAATCGAAGGTCAGAACATGGGCGAGCGCGGCCGGCGCTTCCTCACGCACATCGAGGAAGCGGCACGCTTTGCCGGCAGCCTGGTGGACAACCTGCTCAACTTCTCGCAGATGGGCCGTTCGGCGTTGCGCTTGTCGGATGTCGACCTCAATGCCCTGGTCGAAACCATTCGCCAGGAGCTGGCGCCGGACTACGAGGGCCGCGAAATCATCTGGGACATCGCGGCGCTGCCCAAGGTGTACGGCGACCCGGCTTTCATCAACCTGGCCCTGCACAACCTGCTCGCCAACGCCATCAAGTACACCCGTGACCGTGCGCCGGCGCGCATCGAAGTCGGCGCGCGCCAGCACAAGGGAGAAACCGAGGTCTATATTCGCGATAACGGCGTCGGCTTCGACATGGCCTACGCCGGCAAGCTGTTCGGTGTGTTCCAGCGCCTGCACCGCATGGAAGACTTCGAGGGCACCGGGATCGGCCTGGCGAGCGTGCGGCGCATCATCGAGCGCCACGACGGCCGGGTCTGGGCCGAAGGCCAGATCGGCCAGGGCGCCTGTTTTCATTTCACCCTTCCCCGTCATCCCGAGACTATCTGAGGCACCCGTACCATCATGCTCAAACCCATCCTGCTGGTAGAAGACAACCCCCGGGACCTGGAGCTGACGCTCCTGGCCCTGGAGCGCAGCCAGTTGGCCAACGAAGTCATCGTCCTGCGCGACGGTGCCGAAGCGCTCGACTACCTGCTGCGCCGCAACGCCTATGCCGAACGCGACGACGGCAACCCGGCGGTGCTGCTGCTGGACCTGAAGCTGCCCAAGGTCGACGGCCTGGAGGTGCTCAAGGAAGTGCGCGCCACCGCCGAACTGCGCAGCATCCCCACGGTGATGCTGACCTCCTCACGGGAGGAGCCTGACTTGCTGCGCGCCTATGAATTGGGGGTCAACGCCTATGTGGTCAAGCCCGTGGAATTCAAGGAGTTCGTCGCTGCCATTTCCGACCTCGGGGTGTTCTGGGCCGTGCTCAACGAACCACCCCCTGGCTCGCTGCGCCTGAACAGGCGTGGCAGCAACTGAGGCCCGCGCGAAGATGCTGCCAATGCCGCTGAAACTGCTGATGGTCGAAGACAGCTCGATGGACGCCGAGCTGACGCTGCTGAGCCTGGAGCGCAGCGGGTTGCAGATTCGTTCGCGGCTGGTGTTCGATCACCAGGCCGCCGAGCATGCCCTGCTCGACACCCGCTACGACCTGATCCTCTGCGACTGCGTGCTGCCCGGCTCCTCCGGCACCGATGTGCTGGCCATCGCCCAGCGCCTGGCCCCGGACACCCCGTTCATCTTCCTTTCCGGCATCTACGGCGAAGAGCACGCGGTGGAGATGATTCGCCTGGGCGCTACCGACTACGTGCTCAAGAAGAACCTGCCGCTGCTGCCCAAGGCCGTGCGCCGCGCCCTGACCGAAGTGCAGGAGCGCCAGCGTCGGCGCCGCGCCGAGGAAGCCCTGGCCGATGTCGAAGCGCGCGCACGCATTGCCATCGACGCCGCGGGCATGGGCACCTGGGACTTGCGCCCGCACGAAAACCTGCTGATCTGGGACGACCGCTGCAAGACACTGTTCGGCTTGCCCCTAGACACCGAGATGAGCCTGGAAGTGTTCTACGCCGGCATCTACCCGGACGACGTACCCCGGGTGCGCGACGCTGTGGAACAGGCCATGCGCCCGGACAGCGACGGCCTGTACCGTGTCGAATTCCGCATCGCCCAGCCCCTCGGGTTGGAGCCGCGCTGGCTGCTCAGCAGCGGCCAGGCCCAGTTCGTCGATGGCAAGTGCACGCGGTTTTCCGGCGTGCTGCAGGACATCCACACCCAGCGCCAGGCGACCCAGGCGCTCAAGCAACTCAATGAGATGCTGGGTGAGCGGGTCGAGCGCCGCACCCGCGAGCGTGACCGCGCCTGGGAGCTGTCCCAGGACCTGCTCGCAGTGCTCAACAAGGATCTCACCCCGGTCGCGCTGAACCCGGCCTGGGAAGCCAGCCTGGGCTTCTCGCGCGAGCGCCTGAGCCAGGCCTCGCTGCTGCAATTGCTGCCCGAGCCCGACCAGGAATCGCTGCTGGCTGAGCTGGCCGCCCTCGCCCACGGCCGCACCAGCGCCCGCTTCGTCGGCCGCATCCGCCACGTGACCGGGCAGTTGCGCTGGCTGTCCTGGGTGGTGGTGCCGGAAGACACCCTGCTCTATGTGGTGGCCCGGGACATCACCAGCGAACGGGAAACCGCGCTGGGCCTGGCCGAAGCCAACGACCGCCTGCTCGAGCAGATCACCGAGCGCGAGCGCATCGAAGCCGCGCTGCAGCAGATGCAGCGGCTCGAAGCGGTGGGCCAGCTCACCGCCGGTGTGGCCCACGACTTCAACAACCTGCTGATGGTGATCCTCACGGGCGCCAGCTTCCTGGAGCGCGACCTGGCCAAGCGTGACGTGGACAAGGCGCGGTCACGCCTGACGCATATTCGCGAGGCCGGCGAACGCGGCGCCAAGCTAACGTCGCAACTGCTCGCCTTCTCCCGGCGCCAGCGCCTGGAGCCGGTGCCACTGAACCTCAACCGCACCTTGGGCGGCCTGGAAGAACTGCTGCGCCGCACCCTGGGCGGCAACATTTCCGTGCGCCTGGACCTGGACCACACCTTGTGGCAGGCGCTGACCGACCCGACCCAGACCGAGATGATCATCCTCAACCTGGCGATCAACGCCCGCGATGCCATGCCCGAGGGTGGTCAGCTGACCCTGTCGACCCGCAACACCCGGATCAAGGCCCGCGCGCAACGCCCGGAAGACCCCGAGCCAGGCGAGTACGTGATGCTGAGCATTCGCGACACCGGCTGCGGCATGAACGAAGAGGTGCTGGCCAAGGTGTTCGAACCGTTCTTCACCACCAAGGACATCGGCAAGGGCTCGGGCCTTGGGCTGGCCCAAGTGTTCGGCTTCGCCAAGCAGTCAGGCGGTGGCGTGCGCATCGATACCCAGCCTGGGCTCGGTACCCAGGTGGCGGTGTATCTGCCGGCGGTAAAGCATGAAGCGGCCAGCGAGCCGATTGCCCCGACGATTTCCCAGCCGATTGGTGACAGTGGCCGCGACCGCACGGTGCTGTTGGTGGACGATGATCACCTGGTGCGCGACCTGCTCGGCGACGTGCTGCGCCAATACGGTTACCAGGTGCGCCAGGCCCACAACGGCGAACAGGCGCTGGCGTTGCTGGATGAAAGCATCGACCTGTTGCTGACCGATTTCGCCATGCCCGAGTTCAACGGTGCCCAGCTGGCACTGGCGGCGCGCGAACGGCATCCGCGCTTGCCGGTGGTGTTCTTGACCGGTTATGCCGAGTTGCAGGGCCTGGAGATGCCAGAAAGCCTGGTGCTGCAGAAACCGGTGCAAGCCGAGGAGCTGGCGCGGGCGCTGGATGAGATGCTGCGGGTGAACCGATAGATTTGTAGAACCTGCACGGGCCCTATCGCCGGCAAGCCGGCTCCCACAGGGGACGCGCTGCCTTCAATGTGGGAGCCGGCTTGCCGGCGATAGGGCCAGCACAAACGCCAGAAACGACAAAACCCAGCGCCGATATCATCTGCACTGAATCAAGAATAGGTATTTGTATCGAGAGAAAATGGCAGGGGCGGCTGGATTCGAACCAACGCATGGCAGGATCAAAACCTGCTGCCTTACCGCTTGGCGACGCCCCTGTATCGGATGCAGCTGATGCTGCCCAGACAATTCCAATTTGGCGACAACTGGGTTGTTGTCTTGGAATGCGCGGCACTTTAACAACATTCTTTTCACCTGGGAACCCCCTCACGCAAAAAAATGCTTTAAAACAGCAAGTTAGTGTTCCCTTGCACGTTTCGCGGTCACGCCGGCCCCACCACCCGTCGTTTTTCCGCCGGCTTGCCCCAACACAATCGCATTGCGCCCTTCCAATCAGGTAAGCGAACTGCGAAGACCAAGGAGGCCCCCAATGCCCGTTTCCCACGACCTGTACCAGGACTTGCACTACCCCCGCGAGATCGTCCAGCAACGCCGCCAGCAAGACCAGACCCTCGACCGCCTGCTCGATGACTACATGGACATCGACAACCAGGTGCTGGCCGCCGAGTCGATCTCGGCGGGCAACTTCCAGGACGACGATCTGCGCCATCTCAAGGAACGCCGGCTGACCGTGAAGTACATGATCGAACGCCAACTGGAGCGCAAGGGCTGAACTAGCGCCCCAGCAGCGCGAGGGTGCGCAGGTCAGGCTCGCCTGCGTAGAACTGCGCGAGGGCGAGCTGGAACAGCGGATTGTCAGGCGCGACCTGGCTGAACAAGGTCAGGCACGAGCGCAGCTTGAGGTCATCGGGACTGCCGAGGACCTCGCGGGCGCTCTTGTCGCTGTGCTGCACGAGCGCGGTCACGCAAGCCTCCAGGCGCGGCCCCAGCAAGGGATGGCCAAGGTAGGCACGGGCCTCGTCGAGGCCGGACAACGCATAGCGCTCGGCCATGATGCTGTGGCCCAGGCCATCCAGCTGGGGGAACATGTACCACATCCAGTGGCTGCGCTTGCGCCCGGCCTGGAGCTCCTGGATCACCTGGTCATAGACCCGGTTCTGCGCCTCGACGAAGCGCTCGAGATCGTAATCGCTGGGCATGGCCACTGCTCCTCTGATCGGTTCCTTTCCTTAGCCTACGCCTGTATGGGCAACCTATCTCGCCAGCCGATCATTGCCCCCCAGTTTATCTATTGGTCAGAATGGCATCACTCGGGCAAGCTGCACGCTGCCCTGCCTTCGCCCAAGGAGCATCGCTTTTGTCTGCCTGGATCCCTTCCCCCCTGCGCCAGCTCGGTCAGCGCCTGAGCGGCGCATCGCCTCACCAGAGTGAACTGCTCGGCTGGTTCGAAGACAAGGCGCACGGCCGTGGCTATCAGCTCAGCGATGGCCAGCGCCGGGTCATCCACAGCATGGCCGAGCAGCTTGCCATGTTGCCGAGCGGCCACCCACGCAGCCTGTACCTGCATGGCTCAGTCGGGCGTGGCAAGAGCTGGCTGCTCGACGGCTTCTTCCAGGCCGTGCCCATCGAGGCCAAGCAGCGCCTGCACTTTCATGACTTCTTTGCCCGCCTGCACCAGGGCATGCACCGCCACCGGTTGCTGGACGATGCGTTGGGCGCGACCCTGGATGAACTGCTAGGCGATTGCCAGGTGCTGTGCTTCGACGAATTCCACGTACACGACATCGGCGATGCCATGCTGCTGACGCGGCTGTTCAATGCCCTGTTCGAGCGCGGCATCTTCGTGCTGCTGACATCCAACTACGCGCCCGAAGGGCTGCTGCCCAACCCGCTGTATCACGAGCGCTTCCTGCCGGTGATCCGCCTGATCAATGGCCGCATGCAGGTGCTGGAGGTGGGGGGCGATACCGATTTTCGCAGCCTGCCGGCCAACCGCGAGCACCAGCGGTTTACCCAGGGGCATTATGTGTGGCCGGGAGATGCACAGCAGCGCCAGGCGTTGAAGGTGCCGGAGCAACAGCCGGTGATGCTGGAAGTGAACAGGCGTCCCTTGCGCGCGCTGGCCACCGAGGGGCGGCGGGTGGTGTTCGCCTTTGACGATTTGTGCGAGAAGGCCACGGCGGTGATCGATTACCTGGTGCTGGCCGGGCAGTACGATGAGTGGATCATCGAAGGGCTGGACGATCTGTCGGAATGCACGCTGGCGGCGCAGCAGCGGTTCGTCAACCTGGTGGATGTGCTGTATGACCAGGACCGGCAGGTGACGGTGATCGGGCGGCGGCCGCTGGAAGAAAGTCTGGGAGGGCCGCTGGCCGACCTGATGCGCACTCGAAGCCGGTTGGGGCAGCTGCATCAGGCAGGGCTTGAGGGCTCCATTGGCTGAACGGGCCCTATCGCTGGCAAGCCAGCTCCCACTGGTACCCCACCGGACCTGAAAACAGTGGACTACCTGTGGGAGCTGGCTTGCCAGCGATGAGGCCAGTCAGGTCACCCCATCAACCCGCCCGTGGCAAATCCGCCAACACCGCCTCTATCTCCCCCAACACCGCCACATCATCCAGCGTCGAAGGCGGCACATACGCCTCCCCATCGGCAATCTTGCGCAGCACCGCCCGCAAGATTTTCCCGGAGCGCGTCTTGGGCAGCCGCTTCACCAACCGCACCCGGTTGAAACACGCCAGCGCCCCGATTTCCTCGCGCACCCTGCCCACCAGCTCCACCAGCAACTGCGCTTCGCTAATGCCCTCGCCATCCTTGAGCACCACCAGTGCCAGTGGCACCTGCCCCTTGATCTCGTCATGCACGCCGATCACCGCACACTCGGCCACGGCCGGGTGGCGGGCCACCAGGTCCTCCATCTCGCCCGTGGACAGGCGATGCCCGGAAACGTTTATCACGTCATCGGTACGCCCCATGATGTAGACGAAACCCTCGTCATCCAGGTAGCCGCCATCGCCGGTATGGTAGTAGCCTGGGTAGGTGCGCAGGTAAGCCTGCAGGTAGCGTTCGTGATCACCCCATAGGGTCTGGCTGCACCCCGGTGGCAACGGCAATGCGATGACGATGGCGCCCTGGTGATCAGGGCCGAGCAGGTGCCCCTCGTCATCCAGAACCTGTACGTGGTAACCCGGCACCGCGCGGTTGCTCGACCCCGGCCGCGCCGCACTGCCCTCCAGGCCCACGCAGGGTGCAGTGACAGGCCAGCCGGTCTCGGTCTGCCACCAGTGATCGTGCACCGGCTTGCCGCTGACCCGCTCCAGCCATTGGTGCGTGCTGGAATCAAGCTTCTCCCCCGCCAGGAACAGCTGGCGCAGCGAGCTCAGGTCATGCCCGCGGATCAGTTCACCGTCCGGGTCTTCCTTGCGAATGGCCCGCATGGCGGTCGGCGCGCAGAACAACGCATTGACCCGGTACTGCTCGACCACACGCCAATAGGCCGAGGCATCGGGGGTGCGAATCGGCTTGCCTTCGTAGAACACCGTGGTGCAGCCGCTCATCAGTGGCCCGTAGACGATCAGCGAATGACCGACCACCCAACCGACATCGGAAATGCCCCACCACACATCACCCGCCTGCATGCCATAGATGTGGCGCATGGCATAACACAGTGCGACCGCATTGCCGCCGTTTTCGCGCACGATGCCCTTGGGTTTGCCGGTGGTGCCGGAGGTGTACATGATGTACAGCGGGTCACCGGCATCCAGCGCCACCGGCGGCACCGGCTGGGCAGTGGCCAGCGCTTCGTGCCAGTCCAGGTCACGCCCCGCTTGCAGCTGCGCGCGGGCCTGGGGCCGCTGCAGCACCAGCACATGGCGCGGCTGGTGACGGGCCAGTTGCAGGGCGCGGTCGACCAGCGGCTTGTACTCGATCACCCGCTCGAATTCCAGACCGCAGGACGCCGTCAGCAATAGCGTCGGCCGTGCATCGTCGATGCGCAGGGCAAGTTCGTTGGCGGCAAAACCGCCGAACACCACCGAGTGCACCGCGCCGATGCGCGCGCAGGCCAGCATGGCCATGGCCGCCTGCGGCACCATCGGCATGTAGATGATCACGCCATCGCCCTTGCCCACGCCAAGCTGACGCAACAGGCCGGCCAGGCGGGCCACCTCGTCGTGCAACTGCTGGTAGGTGAACGACTGCTGCACGCCGGTCACCGGCGAGTCGTAGATCAGCGCCGTCTGCTCGCCCCGGCCCTGCTCGATCTGGTGGTCGAGGGCCAGGTAGCAACTGTTCATTCGCCCGTCGGCGAACCAGCGGTGGGTGCCGTCGGGGTTTTCCTGCAGGGTCAGGGACGGTTTGCGGTACCAGGCCAGGTGGTCGGCCTGTTCGGCCCAGAAGGCAGCAGGGTCGTTAATGGAGTGGTCGTAGCTGTGCTGGTAGGTCATGGTGACGAGAACCCGGTACTTGTTGTTATTGAGGGGCGAATCTTGAGTATGGACCGCCACGCCGGGCCCGCCATGGGACTAAAGTCACAACCCATATGCAGATTTGCAGGGCGCGCGAAGGCGCCCCATAACGGTGCAAAGTCTCTAGAATAGGCCACTCTTTTTCCCCACCGAGCAACCCATGGACATCGATCAGGCCCGTACCTTTCTGGAAGTCGTGCGCTGCGGCAGCCTGGTCGCCGCCGCCGAACGCCTGTTCGTGTCGCAGACGGCCATTACCGCCCGGGTGCAGCGCCTGGAGCAGCAACTGGGTTGCCAGCTGTTCGTGCGCAGCCGCAATGGCGCCAGCTTGACCAGCGACGGCGAAGCCTTCGTCAGTTATGCCAACCAGCTGGTGCAGACCTGGGAGGCGGCGCGCCGTGACCTGCCGCTGCCCCAAGGCTGCCAGCAGGTGCTGCATGTGGGCAGCGAGGTGAGCCTGGGCAACCCGATGCTGCTCGACTGGGTCAGCGCCTTGCATCGCGAGTTGCCCAGCCACGCGATCCGCAGCGAGGTGAGCGATGGCGAGTCGCTGTTGCGCAAAGTGGAGATGGGCCTGCTGGACGCGGTACTGGTGTATCAACCTACCTACGGCCCGGGCCTGCAGGTAGAGCAGTTGATGGAGGAGAAGCTGATCCGCGTGCGCCGGGTCGATCGGCCCGAACCGTACATCTACATCGACTGGGGCGAGGCCTTTCGCCGCCAGCACGATGCCGCCCTGCCCGACTGCGCCCGCCCGGCGCTGAGCTTCAATCTCGGGCCGCTGGCCCTGCAGTTCATCCTCGACCAGGGTGGCAGTGGCTATTTCCGTACCCGCGTGGTGCAGGCCTACCTGGACAGCGGGGTGTTCGAGCGAGTACCGCAGGCGCCGGAATTCACCTACCCGACCTACCTGGTGTACCCGCGCGAGCGTGACAGCGAAGCTTTGCAACAAGCCTTCGCGGTGTTGCGCCGGCTGGTGGAGGCCGGCGCCAGCGATTGGTCACAACGCTGGGACCCGGTGATCTGAAACGCGGTCGGCGGCACTGAGCAACTGACGCTTGAGGCCGGCGATCAGGTCGGTCTGGGTAATCACGCCCACCAGCTGCTCGCCGTCGAGCACCGGCAGGCAATGCAGGCCTTGCTCGCACAACAGCGGCAACAGGCGTTCAAGCGGGTGCTGGCTGCTGACACTGACGACACGCCGGCTCATCACCTGCTCCATGCGCACCGCCTTGCGACCGAACAGGCCACGCCAGCTGAACTGCCCCCGTTGCATGGCCGGGCCGACCAAGTCGCTGAGGCTGACGATGCCCACCAGTTTGCCCTGCTTCAGCACGGGCAAGGTTTTCAGGTGGTGGCTGGTGAGCATTTTCCAGGCCTGCTCCAGGGTGGTGTCGGGGCCGGCGAACTGCACATCGCGGGACATCACCGAGGCGGCGGTGATGCCACCCAGGCTGCGCTGCAGGGCGTGCTGCTCGGTGGCCAGAATGATGCGCTCGAGCTCGTCGCGGGTGACGTCGACGAATTCGCCCAACTCTTCCAGGGCCTGGTCCAGGTCCGCGCCGCGGATGCCGACCCGCTCGCTGGGCAGCGGGTCGTGGGTGTGGTGCAGGTCTTTGCGCGGCGCCTTGCCTTTGGGGTAGTGCACGCCGGTCAGGCGGTTATACAGCACCGCTACCGCCACCAGGATCAGCGCATTGAGCAGCACCGGCTCAAGCAAGTGGTCGCCCATGGCTGTCAGTCCCGAGTCGGCCAGCACCGCACTGACCGCCACGCCACCTCCTGGTGGGTGTAGGCAGCGCAACAGGCACATCACCAGCAGCGACAGGCCCAGGGCCACGGCGGCGACCCACAGCTCGGCGCCGAAGCCCTCGCGCATGACCAGGCCCACCGCGCCGGCCAGGGCATAGCTGCCGAGCACCGGCCAGGGCTGGGCCAGCGGCCCGGAATGCACGGCAAACACCAGTACCGCCGAAGCGGCCAGCGGGCCGAGCAAGTGCAAGGCGATGCTGGGCCCGTAGGCCAGGCTGGTCAGCCAGCCGGCCAGGAACAGGCCGAGCAACGCACCGATACCGGCACGCAACCATTGTTTGGGAGGGATGTTCAGGGGCGCAGGCAACAGCCGCTGCAGACGACTTTCGGAACGCGAGGCAGGCATTTAGGTGATCGTATCGGTATTTTTTGGATTTAAAAGAAAGCCCAGCCGAATTGGCCTGGGCCCTAGAAGGGGCTCCGTCCGTGGAGAGATGGAAACCGCAGGGTTTCTTGAAGGGGATTGTGCCGGGAGGGAGTGGGCTTGGGCCAATTCAAAAAAATGCGGCTGTACTGCAATATTTTTGCAGTGCTGTTACGGGCCCTATCGCCGGCAAGCCGGCTCCCACAGGTACAGCGCCTGCTTCAAGTGCGGTGACATCCCTGTGGGAGCCGGCTTGCCGGCGATAGGGCCAGCGCGGATCAACGCCCCTTGCGCGGCAATTCGATACTCGCCCGCAACCCGCCCAAAGGGCTCTCCAGCAAGGCCAGCGACCCACCCCAGGCGTCGACGATATCCCGCACGATCCCCAGCCCCAACCCATGCCCGTCAACCTGCTCATCCAGCCGCGACCCCCGCTCCAGCACCTGCAGGCGCTGGCTTTCAGGAATCCCCGGGCCATCATCGTCGACCCACACCTGGTAGCCATCCTCAGTAGGCGCAATCCCCAGCCGCACCTCGCTGTCCGCCCATTTGCATGCGTTGTCCAACAGGTTGCCAAGCAGCTCCAGGAAATCCTCGCGATCCCACGGCAGCAGCAGCCCCGGTGGTACATCACGCGTCAGCAGCAGCCCTTCGCCATGGATCATCCCCAGGGTGGCGAGCAGCCCCGGCAACTCGGCGTCACAGTCGAACTGGGCCCCCGGCAGCGCATCACCCGCCAGTCGCGCGCGGTTGAGTTCGCGCGCCAGGCGCTGCTGAATCTGCTCCAGCTGCTCGCGCAGTTGCGTGCGCACCTCGGGCAAGTCCTTGAGGCGCTCGCTGGATGCCAGGCTCAGCAGCACTGCCAGCGGCGTTTTCAACGCATGGCCGAGGTTGCCCAGGGCATTGCGCGAGCGGCGCAGGCTGTCTTCGGTATGGCTGAGCAGGTGGTTGATCTGGCCCACCAGCGGCGCCAGCTCGCTGGGCACCTCGGCATCCAGTTGCGAACGCTGGCCCTGCTGCAGCTGGGCGATCTGTTGGCGGGCGCGCTCCAGCGGGCGCAGCGAGCGGGTCACGGTGATGCGCTGCAGAACCAGCACCAGCAGCAACGCCACCAGCCCCATGCCCAGGCCGATCTGCTGCAGGCGCCGGAAGCTTTCGCGCACCGGCGAATAATCCTGCGCCACGCTGATGGTGATGTTCTGGCCCAGGCGTCGATAGTCGGCGCGCAAGGCCAGCAATTGCTGCCCTTCCGGGCCCAGCTCGTGGCTGTCGGAAAGCCCGGGCGCGGCCGGCTTGGGCATGTCCAGGTCCCACAGTGAACGGGAGCGCCAGGTGCCCTGCTCGAAATCGATGCGGAAATAGTAGCCCGAGAACGGACGCTGATAGGCAGCGGAAACGCGTCGCTCATCCAGCTGCAGGCCCGAAGGCCCACGCACCAGTGCCACCAGCAGATTTTCGCTTTCCTTGCGCAGGCCGTTTTCCAGGTAGCGCTGCAAGCCGGCTTCGAACAGCCACAGGGTGAGTTGCGCCAGCACCACGCCGACCACCACCAGCACGGCCACCAGGCCCAGGCTCAAACGTGCCTGGATCGACTTCATCCGACGTTACCGGCGTACAGGTAGCCTTGCCCGCGGCGTGTCTCGATGACACTGCGGCCCAACTTGCGGCGCAGATGGTTGACATGCACTTCGAGCACATTGGAATCGCGCTCGGTTTCGCCGTCGTACAGGTGCTCGGCCAGGTGGCTCTTGGAGAGGATCTGCTGCGGGTGCAGCATGAAGTAGCGCAACAGGCGGAACTCGGCAGCGGTCAGCTGGATATCGACACCGTCGCGGCTCACGCACTGGCGGCTTTCATCCAGGTGCAGGCCGGCAGCCTCGAGCGTTGGCTGGTTGGCCAGGCCCCGGGCACGGCGCAACAAGGCCTGGATGCGCAGTTGCAGCTCCTCTGGATGAAACGGTTTGCTCAGGTAGTCGTCGGCCCCGGCCTTCAGGCCCTCGATCCGCTCGGCCCACGAGCCGCGCGCAGTAAGGATCAACACCGGGGTAACCAGGCCGCCGGCCCGCCACTGGGTCAGCACGTCAAGGCCCGGCAACCCCGGCAGGCCGAGGTCGAGAATGATCAGGTCGTAGGGCTCGCTCTGGCCCTGGTACACCGCATCACGGCCATCGGCCAGCCAATCCACGGCGTAGCCCTGGCGCTGCAGCCCCGCGATCAGTTCGTCGGCCAGTGGCACGTTGTCTTCGACAAGCAACAGGCGCATTCAGTCGTCTTCCTCGTCTTTGAGCAGGGCGCCGGTGCTGGCATCGAGCTTGATCTCGCGCACCACGCCCTGAGGGGTCAGCAGCTCGACTTCATACTGGTAACGGTCATCGTCCTGTTCCAGCTCCGCCTCCAGCAAACGCGCCCCGGGGTAACGCCCCAGGGCGGTTTCCAGCAGTTGTTCGAGCGGCAGGATGATGCCTTGCTGGCGTAGCTTGAGCGCTTCGTCCTGGTCCAGGTCGCGGGCCATGGTCAGGGAACAGACGGCCAGCAGCGAAAGCGCCAGGTAACGCGCCGGCCGGGGCACGTGGATCATCAGCTGTCTCGCGCGTCCTTGAGCACTTCACCGGTCTTGGCGTCCAGGTCGACGTCCCATTCCACGTTCTGCGCGTCGCGCAGCTCGACCTTGTAGATCAAGCGGCCGTATTCGTCTTCGAGCTCGGAATCGGTGACCGTGGCGCCTGGGTGCTTGGCCACGGCGGCGGCCTTGAGCTCATCCAGCGACTTGATGGTCTTGGCGTTGACCAGCTTGACCACTTCATCCGGCTGGACGTCTTTGGCGAATGCCGCGTTGGCACCCAGGGCAAGGGCGGCGGCAGTGAACAGGGCAGTGAGGGTTTTCATGTGTGCTCTCCTGAGGGACGTACAAGTTGTCTACGGGGTTAAGATTACCCCGTGGTCCTTAATTCAACCTGAAAACAGCTGGCGCCATGATAGCGCAGCTTGGGACCGCGTCGCCTTGATCGCCGGCAAGCCGGCTCCCACACGTTCTGTATCCTGCGCGGTCAGTGTGGGAGCCGGCTTGCCGGCGATAAGGCCCTCAGACACCCTATAATCACCCGCCTGTTGCCCCCGAGATCCGTCATGAGCGCCATTCACATCAAGTACCCCGCCCTGACCTTCAAGGCCGGCCACCGCGCCCTGCGCCAGATCCGTGAACGCGGCTTGCGGGCCGAGGACGTCGGTGTATTGCCAGGCGCGGCCGGCGGGCCGAAACCGTTGGGCATCCAGGGCCTGGACCTGGCGCTGTTCGGCGAATGGTTGCCATCGGCACCCCGCCAGCGCGCGTTGATCGGCGCCTCGATCGGCTCCTGGCGCTTCGCCAGTGCCTGCCTCGACGACCCGGTGGCGGGCATCCGCCGGTTGGGTGAGCTGTACACCGAGCAGGATTTTGCCAAGGGTGTAACGCCGACCGAGATCAGCCGCAGTTGTCAGCACATGCTCGACGACCTGCTGCAAGGCCGCGATGGGCAGATCCTCGCCAATCCTCACTACCGCCTGAACATTCTGGTGGTGAAGAGCCACGGGCAGCTCGCCCATGACCACCGCGGACGCCTGGGGATGGGCCTGTCGTCGGTCATTGCCAGCAATTTGCTGGGCCGTTCGCGCCTGGCCCGGCATTTCGAACGCATCATCCTGCACGACGAGCGCGCTGCCCCGCCCCTCGACGCCCTCACCGACTTCCCCTCGCGCTGCCTGCCGCTGGACCTGGCCAACCTGCGCCATGCGCTGCTGGCTTCAGGCTCGATCCCGATGGTGATGGAGGGCGTGCGCGACATTCCCGGTGCCGGCGCCGGCACCTACCGCGATGGCGGCTTGCTCGATTACCACCTGGACTTGCCGTACCGCGGCGACGACCTGGTGCTCTACCCGCATTTCACCGACAAAGTGGTGCCTGGCTGGTTCGACAAGGCCCTGCCGTGGCGCAAGGGCGATGCCACGCGCCTGCAGAATGTGCTGTTGATGACCCCTTCAGCGCAGTACCTGGCCGCCCTGCCCTTCGGTAAGCTGCCCGACCGCAACGACTTCAAGCGCTTCATGGGCGACGCGCCGAGCCGCAAGCGCTACTGGTACAAAGCCATTGCCGAAAGCCGGCGCCTGGGCGACGAACTGCTGGAGCTGATTGCCACCGGGCGGCTGCATGAACGCCTGCAAGCCTTGTAGCGGCCATGCTGGTAGACTGCGCGCAACATTGATTCACACAGAGTTATGACAGCGTGGAAATCTTCAAGGAATTTACGTTCGAATCGGCCCACCGCCTGCCCAACGTCGTCGCCGGGCACAAGTGCGGCCGCCTGCACGGTCACTCGTTCAAGGTGGCTCTGCACCTGACCGGGCCGCTCGATCCACACACTGGCTGGATCCGCGATTTTTCCGAGATCAAGGCGATCTTCAAGCCGATCTACGAGCAGTTGGACCACAACTACCTGAACGACATTCCTGGCCTGGAGAACCCGACCAGCGAAGTGATCGCCAAGTGGATCTGGGATCAGGTCAAGCCGCTGCTGCCTGAGCTGTCCAAGGTGCGCATCCACGAGACCTGCACCAGCGGGTGCGAATATACCGGCGACTGATCCGGCATATTCACGGGCCCTATCGCCGGCAAGCCGGCTCCCACAGGGATATCACTGCGCTTGAAGCCTGTGCTTTACCTGTGGGAGCCGGCTTGCCGGCGATAGGGCCAGCAGCCCCACCACAAGGCCTCAGCCCTGCCCGTCACCCACGGCATCGCGCAGGAAGCTCGGCGCGATATAACGCTGGTAATGCGCCTCGGAAAGCAGAAAGAACTCGCGATCGATCGCATCGCGCAACTGCGGCAGTTCCCAGTCGCGAAACTCCGGCAGCAACACCATCCCATACGCCTCAAGGTCACGAATCATCCGCGCCCCGCGGGCGATCAGCTGATAGGCCCAGCAATATTCCGACTGCTGCTCGACATAACGGATCGAGCGCTGCTGCAGTTGCTGACGCAACAGGCCTTTGTCGAACACCTCCAGCTTGGCCATCATCACCTGCGCCAGCAGTTGCTCCAGACGCAGCCATACGGCGCGCTTCTGCTCGTCGTCGTAACCGTTCCAGTGGATCACTTCATGGTGAAAACGCTTGCAGCCACGGCACACCGTGTCTCCGTACACCGTGGAGCACAGGCCGACGCAAGGGGTCTTGATGGATTGGTTGGACATGAAAAAACAACGGCTTGGCGATGGAACACAGGCCCATGTTAGCCCTTTGTCTAACCAGGGTCACCCGTTAAAGTCTCGTCCAGCGCCTTACCTTCCGGATTTTTTTGCCGTAGAATCATCCCGCCTTTTCTAAGGCAACAATGTCCGTTGGAAGCTGTTTTCAAAGCGTCACGAGCACAGTTAATCCGGTAGAACGGCGTTGGCCCGGGACATGCCCCCTCGCATGCCCGCGCCAGCCCTCATCCCTCCCCGTTCTGCAGGCGTAAAACTTTGAAAGCAGCTTCTGTAAGGATTCTCTGCGACCCTGGCTGGGCGGCCCACAAAGCCGTGATAGCGCATGGGTGCATGGAATGCTGGATGAGCGTCCCGGACTCCCTTTAGGGACCACTGATGAGGGTAATAACTGTGCTTGAAGCCTACCGCAAACACATCGAAGAGCGTGCCACCCTGGGCATCGTGCCCCAGCCGCTGAACGCCGAACAAACTGCAGGCCTGGTCGAGCTGCTGAAAAACCCGCCGGCCGGCGAAGAAGCCTTCCTCGTAGACCTGATCACCAACCGCGTTCCGCCAGGCGTGGACGAAGCTGCCTACGTCAAGGCCGCCTTCCTGTCCGCCATCGCCAAGGGCGAAGCCAAGTCGCCGCTGATCGACCGCAAGCACGCCGCCGAGCTGCTGGGCACCATGCAGGGCGGCTACAACATCGAGACGCTGGTCGCGCTGCTGGATGACGCCGAACTGGGCGCCGTCGCGGCCGAACAGCTCAAGCACACGCTGCTGATGTTCGACGCCTTCCACGACGTGGCCGAAAAAGCCAAGGCTGGCAACGCCCACGCCAAGGCCGTGCTGGACTCCTGGGCTGCCGGCGAGTGGTTCACCTCGCGTCCGGCCATCGCCGAGAAGTACACCCTGACCGTGTTCAAGGTGCCTGGCGAAACCAACACCGACGACCTGTCGCCTGCTCCGGACGCCTGGTCGCGCCCTGACATCCCGCTGCACGCCCTGGCCATGCTGAAAATGGCCCGTGACGGCATCGAGCCGCAGCAGCCAGGTTCGGTTGGCCCGCTGGCCCAGATCGAAGCGGTCAAGGCCAAAGGCTTCCCGGTCGCCTACGTCGGTGACGTGGTCGGTACCGGTTCCTCGCGTAAATCCGCCACCAACTCGGTGCTGTGGTTCTTCGGCGACGACATCCCTTACGTGCCGAACAAGCGCGCCGGTGGCTTCTGCTTCGGCACCAAGATCGCCCCGATCTTCTACAACACCATGGAAGACGCCGGCGCCCTGCCGATCGAATTCGACTGCACCAACCTGGCCATGGGCGACGTCATCGACGTTTACCCGTTCAAAGGTGAAGTACGCCGTCACGGCAGCGACGAACTGGTTACCAGCTTCCAGCTGAAAACCGAAGTGCTGCTCGACGAAGTCCGCGCTGGCGGCCGTATCCCGCTGATCGTCGGCCGTGGCCTGACCGAAAAAGCCCGTGCCGAACTGGGCCTGAGCCCTTCGGACCTGTTCAAGAAGCCAGAGCAGCCTGCAGACAGCGACAAGGGCTTCACCCTGGCGCAGAAGATGGTCGGCCGTGCCTGCGGTCTGCCAGAAGGCCAGGGCGTGCGCCCAGGTGCCTACTGCGAGCCGAAGATGACCACCGTCGGTTCCCAGGACACCACTGGCCCGATGACCCGCGACGAACTGAAAGACCTGGCGTGCCTGGGCTTCTCCGCTGACCTGGTCATGCAGTCGTTCTGCCACACCGCGGCCTATCCGAAGCCGATCGACGTCAACACCCACCACACCCTGCCAGACTTCATCCGCACCCGTGGCGGCGTGTCGCTGCGTCCAGGCGACGGCATCATCCACAGCTGGCTGAACCGCATGCTGATGCCTGACACCGTGGGTACCGGTGGCGACTCGCACACCCGCTTCCCGATCGGCATCTCGTTCCCGGCAGGCTCGGGCCTTGTGGCCTTCGCCGCCGCCACCGGCGTCATGCCGCTGGACATGCCAGAGTCGATCCTGGTGCGCTTCAAGGGCAAGCTGCAGCCGGGTATCACCCTGCGTGACCTGGTGCATGCCATCCCTTACTACGCCATTCAGAAGGGCCTGCTGACCGTCGAGAAGAAAGGCAAGAAGAACGCCTTCTCCGGCCGCATCCTGGAAATCGAAGGCCTGGACGAACTGACCGTCGAGCAAGCCTTCGAGCTGTCTGACGCCTCGGCCGAGCGTTCCGCTGCAGGTTGCACCATCAAGCTGCCAGAGAAGGCCATCGCCGAGTACCTGACCTCCAACATCACCCTGCTGCGCTGGATGATCGGCGAAGGCTACGGCGATGCCCGCACCCTGGAGCGCCGCGCCCAGGCCATGGAAGCCTGGCTGGCCAAGCCTGAGCTGCTGTCGGCCGACGCCGATGCCGAATACGCTGAAATCATCGAAATCGACCTGGCCGACGTCAAGGAGCCTGTGCTCTGCGCGCCGAACGACCCGGACGATGCCCGCCTGCTGTCTTCGGTACAGGGCGAGAAGATCGACGAAGTGTTCATCGGTTCGTGCATGACCAACATTGGCCACTTCCGTGCCGCCGGCAAGCTGCTGGAGAAGGTCAAGGGTGGCATTCCGACCCGTCTGTGGCTGGCTCCGCCCACCAAGATGGACGCTCACCAGCTGACCGAAGAAGGCTACTACGGCATCTACGGCAAGGCCGGTGCGCGCATGGAAATGCCAGGCTGCTCGCTGTGCATGGGTAACCAGGCACGTGTGCAGACCGGTTCGACCGTGGTCTCCACTTCGACCCGTAACTTCCCGAACCGCCTGGGCGACGCTACCAACGTGTACCTGGCATCGGCGGAGCTTGCTGCTGTCGCTTCGATCATCGGCAAGCTGCCGACCGTCGAAGAGTACATGCAGTACGCCAAGGACATCGACAGCATGGCTGCCGACGTCTACCGCTACCTGAGCTTCGACCAGATCGCCGAGTTCCGCGAAGCGGCAGCCAACGCCAAGATCCCAGTGGTCCAGGCGTAAGCTGAGTTGTAGGTTGTAAAGAAAGCCCCGGCAGAAATGCCGGGGCTTTTTTGTTGCCTGTACTGGCCCTATCGCCGGCAAGCCAGCTCCCACAACGCGGTCGGCGTGGGAGCTGGCTTGCCAGCGATAGGGCCAGTACAGACAGCTCAAATCACGAACAGGTCGACAAACCTGTGTACCGCCGTGCCCTCCAGCTTCTGCTGATCCTTGCACAGCGCAAAAATCGCCTCACACCGCTGCCGCGCAAAGCGCGTCGCCAGGTTCTCCCTGAACTTCGCCTCCAGCATCGGTATGCCCTCCTCCCGCCGACGCCGATGCCCGAGCGGATACTCCACCACCACCTGCTCGGTGCTACTGCCATCCTTGAAGAACACCTGCAACGCATTGGCAATCGAACGCTTGCCCGGCTCCAGGTATTCGCGACTGAAACGCGGGTCTTCGACCACCTCCATCTTCTCGCGCAGCCGGTCGATACTCGGATGTGCGGCGTGGAAAGCGTCCTCGTAATCCTCGGCCTCCAGACGCCCGAAAATCAGCGGCACCGCCACCATGTACTGCAGGCAGTGATCGCGGTCGGCGGCGTTGGCCAGTGGGCCGACCTTGGAGATGATGCGGATCGCCGACTCCTGGGTGGTGATCACGATACGGTCGATCTCATGCAGGCGATTGCGCACCTGTCGGTGCAAGGTGAGCGCCGCCTCGCAGGCGGTCTGGGCATGAAACTCGGCAGGGAAGCTGATCTTGAACAGAACGTTTTCCATCACGTAGCTGGCCAGAGGCTGCGGCAGGCTCAGCTCATGCTTGCCGGCCGGCTTGAGTGCCAGGTCCTTGTTGGTGTGGCTGAACGACACGTCATAGAAACCCCACTGCGGCGCCGTCAGTACGCCAGGCACCCCCATCTCGCCGCGCAGCGCGATATCGGCCAGGCGCACGCCGCGGCTGGAGGCATCGCCTGCGGCCCATGACTTGCGCGAGCCGGCGTTGGGCGCATGGCGATAGGTGCGTAGCGCCTGGCCGTCGACGAAGGCATGGGACAACGCTGAGAGCAGTTGCTCGCGATTGGCACCCATCAGCTTGGCGCACACGGCCGTGGACGCCACCTTGACCAGTATCACGTGGTCCAGGCCGACCCGATTGAACGCGTTCTCCAGCGCCAGCACACCCTGAATCTCGTGGGCCATGACCATGGCTTCGAGCACTTCACGCATCATCAGCGGGGCTTCGCCATTGGCCACGTGCTTTTGCGACAGGTGATCGGCCACTGCCAGGATGCCACCGAGGTTGTCCGAGGGATGGCCCCACTCGGCCGCCAGCCAGGTGTCGTTGTAGTCCAGCCAGCGCACGGTGCAGCCGATGTCCCAAGCCGCCTTGACCGGGTCCAGGCGGTAGGCGGTGCCGGGGACCCGGGCGCCGTTGGGGACGACGGTGCCTTCGACCAAAGGGCCGAGGTGCTTGGTGCATTCGGGGAAGCGCAGGGCCAGCAGGCCGCAGCCTAGGGTGTCCATGAGGCAGTTGCGCGCGGTGTCCAGGGCCTCTGGGGATTCGACTTGGTAGGTGAGGACGTAGTCGGCGAGGGTTTGTAGCACCCGGTCGTAGTCCGGGCGGTCGTTCAGGTCCACGTTGGCGCTCATCATTCGCTCCCTTTGGAAAAGCCGGGGCTGCTACGCAGCCCTTTCGCGACACAAGGCCGCTCCTACAGAAGCGGCGCCGCCCCCTGTAGGAGCGGCCTTGTGTCGCGAAAGGGCCGCAAAGCGGCCCCAGCCATCGAAAGCCGAGCGCCAGTAGTGCGTTAGAAGCAGTCGCCAGGTACGCGCACCCAGCCTTCCATCAGCACGCGAGCACTGCGGCTCATGATTGCCTTGGTCACCGTCCACTCGCCGTTCACCTGACGCGCCTCGGCGCCTACCCGCAACGTGCCGGACGGATGCCCGAAACGCACGGCGCTGCGCTCGCCCCCGCCCGCGGCGAGGTTGACCAGCGTGCCCGGAATGGCAGCAGCGGTACCGATGGCCACCGCAGCGGTGCCCATCATTGCGTGGTGCAGCTTGCCCATGGACAACGCACGCACCAGCAGGTCGATGTCACTCGCCGCGACAGCTTTGCCACTGGAGGCAGTGTAGGTGCTTGGCGGCGCAACGAAAGCGACCTTCGGCGTGTGTTGACGCCCGGCAGCCTGGTCGACGTGCTCGATCAGGCCCATGCGCACGGCGCCGTAGGCGCGGATCGTTTCGAAACGGGTCAGTGCCTGCGGATCACCGTTGATCGCTTCCTGCAGCTCGGTGCCGGTGTAACCGATATCGGCGGCATTGACGAAGATGGTCGGGATGCCAGCGTTGATCAGGGTGGCCTTGAAGCAGCCGACGCCAGGCACTTCCAGGTCATCCACCAGGTTGCCGGTGGGGAACATGGCGCCGCCGTCACCATCTTCGTCGGCGGCAGGGTCAAGGAATTCAAGCTGCACTTCGGCCGCCGGGAAGGTGACACCGTCGAGCTCGAAATCGCCGGTTTCCTGCACTTCACCTTCAGTGATCGGCACGTGGGCGATGATGGTCTTGCCGATGTTGGCCTGCCAGATGCGCACGGTGGCCACGCCATTGCGCGGGACACGGGCTGGGTCGACCAGGCCGCTGCTGACGGCGAACGAGCCGACGGCGGCGGAAAGGTTGCCGCAGTTGCCGCTCCAGTCGACGAAGGCCTTGTCGATGGAGACCTGGCCGAACAGGTAGTCCACATCGTGCTCGGGCTTGATGCTGGACGAGAGAATCACGGTCTTGCTGGTGCTCGAGGTAGCCCCGCCCATGCCATCGATCTGCTTGCCGTAGGGGTCGGGGCTGCCGATCACCCGCAGCAGCAGCGCGTCACGGGCCGGGCCAGGGACCTGGGCGGCTTCGGGCAGGTCTTGCAGGCGGAAGAACACGCCCTTGCTGGTGCCGCCACGGATGTAGGTGGCGGGGACTTTGATCTGGGGTACATGTGCCATGGGGTGTTTCCTGTCTTGAAGGTAAGTCGCCTCTTGGGGGTGCTGCGCACCCCAATCGCTGGCAAGCCAGCTCCCACAGGTACAGCGCTCGCCTCAGGCCAGCGCAATCCCTGTGGGAGCCGGCTTGCCGGCGATGGGCTGCAAAGCAGCCCCGCTACCCTTAGGCCGAAGCTTCGAGGAAGTCCTGGGCAAAGCGCTGCAACACGCCGCCCGCCTCGTAGATCGACACCTCTTCAGCGGTATCCAGGCGGCAAGTCACCGGCACCTCGATGCGCTCACCGTTGGCCCGGGTAACCACCAGCGTCAAGGTCGCACGCGGCGTGCGCGCCCCCAGCACGTCGTAGGTTTCGCTGCCATCCAGGCCCAGGGTCTTGCGATCGGTCCCTGGCTTGAATTCCAGCGGCAACACGCCCATGCCCACCAGGTTGGTGCGGTGAATGCGCTCGAAGCCTTCGGCGACGATCGCCTCGACACCCGCCAGGCGCACACCCTTGGCCGCCCAGTCGCGGGACGAACCTTGGCCATAGTCGGCACCGGCCACGATGATCAGCGGCTGCTTGCGTTCCATGTAGGTCTCGATGGCTTCCCACATGCGGGTCACCTTGCCTTCCGGCTCGATACGCGCCAGCGAGCCCTGCTTCACGCTACCGTCTTCCTTGCGCACCATCTCGTTGAACAGCTTGGGGTTGGCGAAGGTCGCGCGCTGTGCGGTCAGGTGGTCGCCACGGTGGGTCGCGTAGGAGTTGAAGTCCTCTTCCGGCAGGCCCATTTTCGCCAGGTACTCGCCTGCCGCGCTGTCGAGCATGATGGCGTTGGACGGCGACAGGTGGTCGGTGGTGATGTTGTCCGGCAGCACTGCCAGCGGGCGCATGCCACGCAGGGTACGCTCACCGGCCAGGGCGCCTTCCCAGTATGGCGGACGACGGATGTAGGTACTCATCGGGCGCCAGTCGTACAGCGGTGCCACTTTCGGCCCACGGTCTTCTTCGATGGCGAACATCGGGATGTAGACCTTGCGGAACTGCTCAGGCTTCACCGCCGCACGCACCACGGCGTCGATCTCTTCGTCGCTCGGCCAGATGTCCTTGAGGCGGATTTCCTTGCCGTCGACCACGCCCAGCACATCCTTCTCGATGTCGAAGCGGATGGTACCGGCAATCGCATAAGCCACCACCAGAGGCGGCGACGCGAGGAACGCCTGCTTGGCGTAAGGGTGGATACGCCCGTCGAAGTTGCGGTTGCCCGACAGTACGGCAGTGGCGTACAGGTCGCGGTCGATGATCTCCTGCTGGATCACCGGGTCCAGCGCACCGGACATACCGTTGCAGGTGGTGCAGGCAAAGGCGACGATGCCGAAGCCCAACTGCTCCAGTTCCTTCTCCAGACCCGCCTCTTCCAGGTACAGCTGCACAGCCTTGGAGCCCGGTGCCAGCGACGACTTGACCCACGGCTTGCGGCTCAGGCCAAGCTTGTTGGCGTTGCGCGCCATCAGGCCGGCGGCAATCACGTTGCGCGGGTTGCTGGTGTTGGTGCAGCTGGTGATGGCAGCGATGATCACCGCGCCGTCAGGCATCTGCCCAGGCACTTCTTCCCAGGCGCCGGCGATACCTTTGGCCGCCAGGTCGCTGGTGGCGACACGGGCATGCGGGTTGGACGGGCCAGCCATGTTACGTACCACGCTCGACAGGTCGAACTGCAGCACACGCTCGTACTCGGCGTTGGCCAGGCTATCAGCCCACAGGCCGGTGGCCTTGGCATAGGTTTCCACCAGCTTGACCTGCTGCTCTTCACGGCCGGTCAGCTTGAGGTAGTCGATGGTTTGCTGGTCGATGGCGAACATGGCCGCAGTGGCGCCGTATTCCGGGGCCATGTTGGAGATGGTCGCGCGGTCGCCCAGGGTCAGGGCACGTGCGCCCTCGCCGTAGAATTCAAGGTAGGCACCGACCACTTTCTGCTTGCGCAGGAACTCGGTCAGGGCCAGCACCAGGTCGGTGGCGGTGATGTTCGGCGCCAGCTTGCCGGTCAGCTCGACGCCGACGATTTCCGGCAGGCGCATCCACGAGGCGCGGCCGAGCATGACGTTCTCGGCTTCCAGGCCACCGACGCCGATGGCGATCACGCCCAGGGCGTCGACATGCGGGGTGTGGCTGTCGGTGCCGACGCAGGTGTCCGGGTAAGCCAAGCCGCGGTCGTTATGGATGACCGGCGACATCTTCTCCAGGTTGATCTGGTGCATGATGCCGTTGCCGGGCTGGATCACGTCGACGTTCTTGAACGCCTTCTTGGTCCAGTTGATGAAGTGGAAGCGGTCTTCGTTGCGACGGTCTTCGATGGCGCGGTTCTTCTCGAACGCTTGCGGGTCGAAACCACCGCACTCGACGGCCAGCGAGTGGTCGACGATCAGCTGTACCGGTACCACCGGGTTGACCTGGGCCGGGTCGCCGCCTTTGTCGGCGATGGCGTCACGCAGGCCGGCGAGGTCGACCAGGGCGGTCTGACCGAGGATGTCATGACACACCACACGGGCTGGGAACCAGGGGAAATCGAGGTCGCGTTTGCGCTCGATCAGCTGGCTGAGCGAGGCGTCGAGTGTGGCTGGGTCACAGCGGCGCACCAGGTTCTCGGCGAGCACGCGGGAGGTGTAGGGCAGGCCGTCGTAGGCGCCGGGCTTGATCGCCTCGACTGCCTGACGGGCGTCGAAGTAGTCCAGGTCGGTGCCTGGCAGGTTCTTGCGAAATGCAGTGTTCATATCGTTATCAGGCTCGGTCACGGTGCGGTCGTGGAATTCATGGCTCTGGGGTGCCGGCTCCGGCCTCATCGCCGGCAAGCCGGCTCCCACAGGGGGGGGTGGCGTACAGCCCTTGAGGCGGGCGCTGTACCTGTGGGAGCCGGCTTGCCGGCGATGAGGCCAGCACAGGCTGGCCCAGTATCAGCGCTGCTCGATCGGCACGAACTGGCGCTGCTCGACGCCGACATACTCGGCGCTCGGGCGGATGATGCGGTTGTTGGCGCGCTGCTCGAAGACGTGCGCCGCCCAGCCGGTCAGGCGCGAGCAGACGAAGATCGGGGTGAACAGCTTGGTCGGAATGCCCATGAAGTGGTACGCCGAGGCATGGTAGAAGTCGGCGTTGGGGAACAGGCGCTTCTGGTCCCACATGGTCTTGTCGATGGCCTCGGAGACCGGGTACAGGACCTTGTCACCGACTTCGTCGGCGAGCTGCTTCGACCAGCCCTTGATCACTTCGTTACGCGGGTCGGACTCTTTGTAGATGGCATGGCCGAAGCCCATGATCTTGTCCTTGCGCTCAAGCATGGCCAGCAGCTCGGTGACCGCTTCCTGCGGGCTCTGGAAGCGCTCGATCAGCTCCATGGCCGCCTCGTTGGCACCACCGTGCAGCGGGCCGCGCAGCGAACCGATGGCAGCGGTGACGCAGGAGTACAGGTCGGACAGGGTCGAGGCACACACACGGGCGGTGAAGGTCGAGGCGTTGAATTCGTGCTCGGCGTAGAGGATCAGCGAGACGTTCATCACCTTGACGTGCAGCTCGCTCGGCTTCTTGCCGTGCAGCAGGTGCAGGAAGTGGCCGCCGAGGGTGTCTTCGTCGCTGGTGCAGTCGATACGCACGCCTTGGTGGGTGAAGCGGTACCAGTAGCACATGACAGCCGGGAACAGCGCCAGCAGGCGGTCGGTCTTGTCGCGCTGGGCCTCGAAGGTCAGCTCGGGCTCCAGGGTGCCGAGCACCGAGCAACCAGTACGCATCACGTCCATCGGGTGAGCATCGCCCGGGATACGCTCGAGCACTTCCTTCAGCGCCTGGGGCAGGTCGCGCAAGCCTTTGAGCTTGTGCTTGTACTCGGCCAGCTGGGCCTTGTTCGGCAGCTCACCGTACAGCAGCAGGTAGGCCACTTCTTCGAATTCGGCACCGGCAGCCAGGTCGCGGACGTCGTAGCCACGGTAGGTCAAGCCGGCACCGGCCTGGCCAACGGTCGACAGCGCGGTCTGGCCGGCCACCTGGCCGCGAAGGCCTGCGCCGCTGAGTACTTTTGCTTCGGCCATGGTGTTTCTCCTTTCTTGAATTTGTTATGGAATCTTTTCTGGCTAATTCGGGGTGGCTGTACCGGCCCTATCGCCGGCAAGCCGGCTCCCACAGTTAGAGCGTTGGAGCCGGCTTGCCGGCGATGAGGCCAGCAAAGGCTTAACCTTTCTTCTGCGCAAACAACGCATCCAGGCTCTGCTCAAAGGCGTGGTAGCCGATAGCTTCGTAGAGCTCCATGCGGGTCTGCATGGTGTCGATCACGTTCTTCTGGGTGCCGTCACGGCGCAGCGCGGTGTAGACATTCTCGGCCGCCTTGTTCATGGCGCGGAACGCCGACAGCGGGTACAGCACCAGCGACACGTCGACCTCGGCCAGTTCCTGGGTGGTGTACAGCGGCGTGGCACCGAATTCGGTGATGTTGGCCAGGATCGGTGCCTTCACGCGGTCGGCGAAGGTCTTGTACATCGCAAGCTCAGTGATGGCTTCCGGGAAGATCATGTCGGCACCGGCCTCGATGCAGGCGGCGGCACGGTCCAGGGCGGAGTTCAGGCCTTCCACTGCCAGGGCATCGGTACGCGCCATGATCACGAAGCTGTCATCGGTACGGGCGTCCACGGCCGCCTTGATGCGGTCGACCATCTCCTGCTGGGAGACGATTTCCTTGTTCGGCCGGTGACCACAGCGCTTGGCGCCCACCTGGTCTTCGATATGGATGGCGGCAGCGCCGAACTTGCACATCGAACGCACGGTGCGCGCAACGTTGAAAGCCGAAGAGCCAAAGCCGGTGTCGACGTCCACCAGCAGCGGCAGGTCGCAGACATCGGTGATGCGACGCACGTCGGTCAGCACGTCGTCCAGGCCGGTGATGCCCAGGTCCGGCAGGCCCAGGGAACCCGCAGCGACACCGCCACCGGAGAGGTAGATGGCCTTGAAGCCGGCGCGCTTGGCCAGCAGTGCGTGGTTGGCGTTGATGGCGCCGACCACTTGCAGCGGATGTTCGGCGGCAACGGCGTCGCGGAAACGCTGACCTGGAGTGCTCTTCACAGTCATTTCTCACCTCTTGGGCTGTTGTTGTGAGCGTCCAGATAGTGACGCTCGATATTGCGCTTGGATGCACCGATGTGGCGGCGCATCAGGAGTTCAGCCAGCTCGCCGTCACGGTCGGCGATGGCATCGAGAATGCGGTGGTGCTCGGCAAAAGCCTGGTGCGGCCGATTGGGCGTGGCGGAGAACTGGATCCGGTACATGCGCACCAGTTGGTACAGCTCGCCGCAGAGCATCTTGACCAGGGTCTGGTTGCCGCTGCCCTGGATGATTCGGTAGTGGAAGTCGTAGTCGCCTTCCTGCTGGTAGTAGCCCAGGCCGGCCTGAAACGCGGCATCGCGCTCGTGGGTGTCGAGCACCCGGCGCAACTCCTCGATCTCGGCCTGGCTCATGCGCTCGGCGGCAAGGCGGCAGGCCATGCCTTCGAGCGACTCGCGGATTTCGTACAGTTCGATCAGCTCGGCATGGTTGAGCGACACCACCCGTGCCCCGACATGCGGCACCCGCACCAGCAGGCGCTGACCTTCGAGACGGTGAATGGCCTCGCGCAGCGGGCCGCGGCTGATGCCATAGGTACGCGCCAGCTCAGGCTCGGAGATCTTGCTGCCTGGGGCGATGTCACCTTTGACGATGGCGGCCTGGATGCGCCGGAAGACATTCTCCGACAAGGTTTCCGTTTCGTCTGATGGTGCGAGGCTTGGGTCGCTGAGGTCCAGCATATTGTCGACACCTTGATAATCAATGGTGCAGAAATTAGCGAATCCAGCGCCGCCAGTCAAAGACAAAATGAATATTGTCGACAATCGTCTAAGAACGAACTTACCCGGTCGCCGCGCTGTCAGATCGCGACGCGCTGGCGTCAAGACATCGTCGTGATAGAATGCCGCGCTTTCCAAGGAGTATGGATAGTGTGTTTGTCATCAATTCATGTTGTTGACAGTTAATGAGGAAGCTTGCGCAGCAGTTGCCAGTCGCCTTGCCCCGAACCCTGCACAGCACCGCGCCAGGATTATGAGACTTACACCCGTATTATTGCTGCTTTGCCTTACCCTGCTGCCGGCCCTTGGTCAGGCGGCGGGCAAGACCGTGTACGGTCTGAACGAATATGCGCGCCTTGGCGACCTCGACCTTGAGGTGGCTGCCAAGCTCGATACCGGGGCCAAGACTGCGTCCTTGAGTGCCCGCGACATCAAGCGCTTCAAGCGCAACGGTGAAAGCTGGGTGCGCTTCTACCTGGCCATCGACGCCGCCCACTCGCACCCCATCGAGCGCCCACTGGCCCGGGTCAGCAAGATCAAACGCCGGGCGGGTGACTATGATGCGGAATCAGGCAAGGCCTACACCGCCCGCCCGGTCATCGAACTCGACATCTGCATGGGCCAGGCCCGACGCACCATCGAAGTCAACCTCACCGACCGCAGCGCGTTCCAGTTCCCGCTGCTGATCGGCTCCGAGGCGCTCAAGCACTTCGACGCGCTGGTCGACCCAAGCCTTAAATACGCGGCCGGCAAACCTGCCTGTGCCACCGACGCTCCCAAAGCAGAGTAATCCCGATGCGCTCTCTTACCCTCCATCTGAAAGTCCTGATCACCGTACTGGTGCTACTGGGCGTGGCGGTCACGGCTTATCAGATCTTCTTCCTCGGCATCCCGGTGACCGAGGATGAAACCGACGACCTGTGGAATATCGACGCCAAGGTCGAATTCGTCGCCAGCACCAAGGACCCGGTCAAGGTGCAGATGTTCGTGCCGCCGCTGAACCGCGACTACGTCAGCCTCAACGAGAGCTTCATCTCCAACAACTACGGGGTCAGCGTCAACCGCGCCGACGGCAACCGCAAGGTGACCTGGTCGGCCCGCCGCGCCAGCGGCAACCAGACCCTGTACTACCGGCTGGTGCTGACCAAGCGCTACAGCAACGAAAAGACGGCCATCAAGGGCCCGACCTTCCGTGACAGCCTGGCCGTCGAGGGCCCCGAGAAGATCGCCGCAGAAGCCCTGATGGCACCGATCCGCCAGCATTCCGCCGACGTCGAGACCTTCGTCAGCGAAACCATCAAGCGGGTCAACAACCTCAACGACGACAACGTCAAGCTGCTGCTGGCCGGCGACACCTCGTCCATGAAGAAAGCGCAGATCATCGACCTGCTGCTGTCCATCGCCCACGTGCCGATGGAGAAGGTACACACCATTCGCCTGGTGGCCGACACCCCGCAGACCCCCGAGCTTTGGCTGCGCAGCTTCAACGGCAACGACTGGCTGTACTTCAACCCGGACACCGGCGAACAGGGCCTGCCCAGCGACCGCCTGCTGTGGTGGACCGGTGACGACAACCTGATCACCGTCGATGGCGGCAAGAAGGCCAACGTCACCTTCAGCATGAACAACAGCGAGATGAATGCCATCCGCCTGGCCAAGCTGACCGACGAGAACACCGACGCCGACTTCCTCGAATACTCGCTGTACGGCTTGCCGCTGCAGACCCAGCAAACCTTCATGATCATGGTGATGATCCCGATTGGCGTGCTGGTGATTCTGGTCCTGCGCAACCTGATCGGCATCCAGACCCTGGGCACGTTCACCCCGGTACTGATCGCCCTGGCCTTCCGCGAAACCCAGCTGGGCTTCGGCATCGTGCTGTTCACGGTGATTACCGCGCTGGGGCTGTCGCTGCGCTCGTACCTGGAGCACCTGAAGCTGCAGATGCTGCCGCGTCTGTCGGTGGTCCTGACCTTCGTCGTGGTGCTGATTGCCGCCATCAGCCTGTTCAGCCACAAGCTGGGCCTGGAGCGCGGCCTGTCGGTGGCGCTGTTCCCGATGGTGATTCTGACCATGACCATCGAACGCCTGTCGATCACCTGGGAAGAACGCGGTGGCGGCCATGCCATGAAAGTGGCCATCGGCACCCTGTTCGCCGCCTCCCTGGCGCACTTGCTGATGATGGTGCCGGAGCTGGTGTACTTCGTCTTCACCTTCCCGGCGGTACTGCTGATCCTGGTGGGCTTCATGCTGGCGATGGGTCGCTACCGCGGCTACCGCCTGACCGAGCTCGTTCGCTTCAAGGCATTCGTGAAGAAGGCTGACGCCTGATGTTTGGCCTGATCAAGACGTGGAAAGCCCTGGAGGCCCGGGGCATCATGGGTATCAACCGGCGCAACGCGGACTACGTCCTGAAGTACAACAAGCGCCACCTGTACCCGATCGTCGACGACAAGATCATCACCAAGGAGCGCGCGCTCGCCGCCGGCATCCATGTGCCGGAAATGTACGGCATCATCGAGACCGAGAAGCAGATCGAGAAGCTTCACGAGATCATCGGCGGGCGTAACGACTTCGTCATCAAGCCGGCCCAGGGCGCCGGCGGTGACGGCATCCTGGTGATCGCCGACCGCTTCGAGGACCGCTATCGCACGGTGTCGGGCAAGATCATCAGCCACGAGGAAATCGAGCATCAGGTCTCGAGCATCCTCACCGGGCTGTACTCGCTCGGCGGGCACCGCGACCGCGCGCTGATCGAGTACCGGGTCACCCCGGACCAGATCTTCAAGAGCATCAGCTACGAAGGCGTGCCGGACATCCGCATCATCGTGCTGATGGGCTACCCGGTCATGGCCATGCTGCGCCTGCCGACCCGCCAGTCGGGCGGCAAGGCCAACCTGCACCAGGGCGCCATCGGCGTGGGTGTGGACCTGGCCACCGGCGTGACCCTGCGCGGCACCTGGCTGAACAACATCATCAGCAAGCACCCCGACACCACCAATGCGGTGGATGGCGTGCAACTGCCGAACTGGGATGGCTTCATGAAGCTGGCGGCCGGCTGCTACGAGCTGTGCGGCCTGGGCTACATCGGCGTGGACATGGTCCTGGACCAGGACAAGGGGCCGCTGATTCTCGAGCTCAACGCGCGCCCCGGGCTGAATATCCAGATCGCCAACGATACCGGGCTGACCCAGCGCACCCATGCCATCGAGGCGCACATCGAAGCACTGGCCAAGGAGGGCATCACCGAAGATGCCGAGCAGCGCGTTCGGGTTACACAGGGCCTGTTCGGGCACGTGCAGCCGCGCTGAAATCGTGGGGCTGCTGCGCAGCCCTTTCGCGACACAAGGCCGCTCCTACAGGACACCGCGTAACTCTGTAGGAGCGGCCTTGTGTCGCGAAAGGGCCGCAAAGCGGCCCCAAGGCGCAACCCAAAGCTTTAATGTCGCCCCAGCGCTAGGCGCTTTTCCTACACAGGTCTACAATCGCCCTCCTCGCTTTTACATCGCCGTCCACACTGATGCCGACCTGTACGCTCCACCCCCTGCCCTACCAGCCCGACCCTGCCGCCTACTTCGCCCGCCTGCGCCAAGCGCCCGGCGCGATTCTGCTCGACAGCGCCCGCCCCGGCGCGGAGCGCGGACGCTTCGACTTGCTCAGCGCCTGGCCCCGGCAACACCTGCAAGCACAGCCCGATGAAGACGGCCGCACCTTCCTGCAGCGTCTGCGCGCCGCACTGGCCGAACTGGGCCACGCACAACTCCCCGACGGCATCGAATTGCCATTTGCCGGCGGCCTGATCGGCTACCTGAGCTACGACTTCGGCCGCCGCCTGGAGCATCTGCCCAGCCAGTCCATTGACGATCTCAGCCTGCCGGATGCACAACTGGGTGTGTATGCCTGGGCCATGGTCACCGACCACCTGCTCGGCAGCAGCCAGTTGGTATTCCACCCAAGCCTCGCCAGCGCAGAGCGCGAGCGCCTGATCGCCTTGTTCGAAGCCCCAGACATCACGGCAAGCGGTGATTTCACGCTGCTCGCCCCCATGCTGGGAGATTTGCAGCCCGAGCAGTACCGCGCCGCCTTCGACCAGGTACAACGCTACATCCAGGCCGGCGACTGCTACCAGATCAACCTCACCCAACGCTTTCGCGCCCCTTGCCAGGGCGACCCATGGCGCGCCTACCAGGCACTGCGCAAGGCCTGCCCGACGCCCTTCTCCGGCTACCAGCAACTGGCTGACGGCAGCGCGCTGCTGAGCTTTTCCCCGGAACGTTTCATCCGCGTCAACCAGGGCCAGGTGGAAACCCGCCCCATCAAGGGCACCCGCCCGCGCTCGGCCGACCCGACTGTCGACGCGCGCAATGCCGAGGAGCTGCGCCACAGCCCCAAGGACCGCTCGGAAAACCTGATGATCGTCGACCTGTTGCGCAATGATCTGGGGCGCACCTGCCAGATTGGTTCGGTGAAAGTGCCCGAGCTGTTCAGCCTGGAAAGCTACCCCAACGTGCACCACCTGGTCAGCAGCATCACCGGGCAGCTGGCCGCCGACAAGGACGCCCTGGACCTGATCGGTGACAGCTTCCCTGGCGGCTCGATCACGGGCGCACCCAAAATCCGCGCCATGCAGATCATCGACGAACTGGAGCCGACCCGACGCGCACTGTATTGCGGCTCGCTGCTGTACGTGGATGTGCGTGGCGAGATGGACAGCTCCATCGCTATTCGCAGCTTGCTGGTCAAGGACGGGCAAGTCAGTTGCTGGGGCGGCGGCGCAGTGGTGGCCGACTCCGATTGGCAGGCGGAATACGAAGAGTCGATCGCCAAGGTGCGGGTGCTGATGGAGACCTTGCAAGGGCTGTAATCGGGTAGTCGTCTGTGAGGGCCCTATCGCCGGCAAGCCGGCTCCCACAAATACCAGGCTTGCGCTGTACCTGTGGGAGCCGGCTTGCCGGCGATAAGGCCAGCACAGGCACTGCAAGCCCCCAAGGCAGCACGTCTACCCTGCCATTTTTTGTTACCATCAACCCACTACGAGCGCACAGCGCCACAGCCAAGATGGAAACCGCCTGATGAGCCAACCCTTCGACGTCGCCGCCCTGGCCGCGACCTATGCCAACAAGTCCCCGCAGGACATCCTCAAGCTTGCCTTCGAACACTTCGGCGACGACCTGTGGATTTCCTTCAGCGGCGCCGAGGACGTGGTGCTGGTCGACATGGCCTGGAAGCTGAACAAGCAGGTCAAGGTATTCAGCCTCGACACCGGCCGCCTGCACCCGGAGACCTACCGCTTCATCGATCAGGTGCGCGAGCAGTACAACCTGCCGATCGAGATCCTCAGCCCTGACCGCGCCAAGCTCGACCCGTTCGTCAAGGAAAAAGGCCTGTTCAGCTTCTACAAGGACGGCCATGGCGAATGCTGCGGCATCCGCAAGATCGAACCCCTGCGGCGCAAGCTCGCCACCGTCAGCGCCTGGGCCACCGGCCAGCGTCGCGACCAGAGCCCCGGTACCCGCAGCCAGGTGCCGGCGCTGGAAATCGACGGCGCCTTCTCCACGCCAGAGCGCACGCTGTACAAGTTCAACCCGCTGGCACAGATGACCAGCGCGGAAGTCTGGGGCTACATCCGCATGCTTGAGCTGCCGTACAACAGCCTGCACGAACGCGGCTTCATCAGCATTGGTTGCGAGCCGTGCACCCGCCCGGTGCTGCCGAACCAGCACGAGCGCGAAGGGCGCTGGTGGTGGGAAGAGTCAACCCAGAAGGAATGCGGGTTGCATGCTGGCAACCTGATCAGCAAGGCTTAATTAGCTGGGGCCGCTTCGCGCCCCTTTCGCGACACAAGGCCGCTCCTACAGGAAATTGCGTCCCCCTGTAGGAGCGGCCTTGTGTCGCGAAAGGGCCGCAAAGCGGCCCCATGCATTACCCGATCAGTGCACCGGCAGTTCGACACCCTCGAACAGCTCTTCAAGCTCTTGCTTGTTATGGCACTGGATAGCCTTGGCCATCACTTCACGCGTCAGGTGCGGCGCAAACTTCTCGATGAAGTCGCACATGAACCCGCGCAGGAAGGTGCCACGGCGGAAGCCGATCTTGGTGATGCTGGCCTCGAACAGCTCGCTGGCATCCAGCGCCACCAGGTCGCTGTCGAGCTTGCTGTCGACCGCCATCCTGGCCACGATGCCCACACCCAGACCCAGGCGCACGTATGTCTTGATCACGTCGGCGTCGGCGGCGGTGAACACCACTTTCGGCGTCAGGCCGCGGTGGTTGAAGGCCTCGTCCAGCTTCGAACGACCCGTGAAACCGAACACGTAGGTCACGATCGGGTACTCGGCGACCGCTTCCAGGGTCAGCTTCGGCAGCTTGGCCAACGGGTGGCCCTGGGGCACCACCACGCATCGGTTCCACTTGTAGCACGGCATCATGATCAGGTCGCCGAACAGCTCCAGCGCCTCGGTGGCAATGGCGAAATCGACGGTGCCATCGGCCGCCATTTCGGCGATCTGCATGGGCGAACCCTGATGCATGTGCAACGCCACTTCCGGGTACTGCTTGATGAAGCTGCTGATGACAGGCGGCAAGGCATAGCGCGCCTGGGTATGGGTAGTGGCGATGGACAGCGTGCCCTTCTTCTCGTTGGAGAACTCCTGGGCGATCTGCTTGATGCTCTCGACCTTGCGCAGGATTTCACCCGCGGTATTGATGATGCGTTCGCCGGCCGGAGTGACGCGGGTCAGGTGCTTGCCGCTGCGGGCAAAGACTTCGACGCCCAGCTCATCTTCGAGCAGTCGGATCTGCTTGCTGATGCCCGGCTGCGAGGTGTATAGACTCTGCGCCGTCGCGGAGACGTTGAGGTCATGGTGCGCTACTTCCCAGATGTAGCGCAGTTGTTGGAGCTTCATAGGTTTCCCTCGAATCAGCGGTAAGTCAGCGGCAGCAGGCAGCGACGAGATATAACTATATTAGTGGTTCTCGAAATAAAACTAGAACTATTTTGTTACACGCCACTCCGAATGAGCCTACTGCCAAATTCACATTTTCCTACGCCCGAGATGCTGCGAGAGCGGCACCATGTACACCGGCACCGGTGACAGCTGCAGCAGGCGTACCGCCGTTCGACCAATCGGCACGTCCACCCCGGCACCGGCAGCGTGGCTGCCGAAGATCAGTAAATCGACGCTCAGTCGCTGCGCCTGCTCCAGGATGACCTGGGCCGGATCGCCTTGGCGTACGCGGACCGCCTTGATCACGGCCAGGTCGGCGTCTTCACCCAATTCGTCGCGGAAATTTTCCAACACGCGCTGCTCGATGTTGGCCATCACTGTGTTCACACCCTCGCTGTGCAGCTCATCCAGGGTCTGCTCGTCGAGGTAACTTTGCAGGAGGGATTCGGCGAACTGCCCCATGGGCTCCACCGCGTGTATGACATACAGCTCCGCACCGAACGTGCGGGCCAGGGCCAAGGCATGCTGCATGACAAAAGGGGCGTAGACACCGAGGTCGGTGGCGTACAGCATGGAGCGGATCATTCGACCTCCTCGACTGCCGTTGCGGCAGAGCAAGCTTCAGCTTAGCAGCGCGCCGGACGCTCGCTTTGCCGTCCGGCGTACTGCCACAGCGGGCTGCAGAGGTTTCAGCCGGCCCGATTGGCGCGGTCGATGAACGCCAGTGACTGGTAGAGCATGTGCATGCGCGGCAGGTCGCAACCGGCTGCGCGCGCCTGTGCCAAAGGCTCGTGATAGATAGCCTGGAGCTCCAGCGGGCGTTGCTGGGCGTGGTCGTGATACATGCTCGGCCAATAGTCAGGCATTTTCTCGGTGATACGGAACAGGTATTCGGCATACCCCTCGGGCAGCACATGGCCACAGGCCGCAGCGCCCTCCACCACTTCGGCCATCAGGGCCTGGATCAGGTCGCGGCTGTCGGCATCGGCCATCAGCGGTGTGGTGCTGGCCCCGAGCAGTACCGACAGGCCATTGTAGGGCACGTTCCACACCAGCTTCTGCCAGCGCGCCTGGGCCAGGTTGGGCATGGCCTGGGAGTCGATGCCTGCGGCGCGGAACAGCCCGGCGCCTTCCTCGACGACGCCAGCTCCGCCATCGCGAGCAGGCCCGCTGTGATAACCAAGGTTGACCGCACCCAGAGCCTGATGACGGATCTCGCCGGGGCCTTGGCGATTGGCGCAAATGAAGCACAGACCACCGAGCAGGTGCAGGTTGTCGGGCAAGGCGGGTCGCAGCTGCTCTTCGACGCCCAGGCCGTTTTGCAACAGCACGACTTTGGCATCGGCCGCGGCGGCTTGCACGATCAGCGGTGCCAGCTCGGCGTTGTTGGTGGCCTTGGCACCCACCAACAACCAGTCGCACGGCGGCATGTCGGCGGCGCTGGCGTAGGCCTGCACGGGCATCTGCAACGCGCCATGCAGCGCGCTGTCGAGCTTCAAGCCCTGTTCGCGGACCACGGCATACTCACTGCGCAGGAGGAAATGCACGTCAAAACCGGCGCGCGCCAGCATCAACCCATAGAAGCCTCCAATGGCACCACTGCCAATAATGCCGATGCGTGGTTTACGTGGGGCCATGCTGATCTCCTGATAGTTGTGGATGCACTTTTTTGACATAGATTACAGCTTTGTGCGCACACCAATAGCGGCACTAGCCCAATCTGCCAGGGAAAAACCCTGCAACAGCGGGCTCAGGCCATTGTCGCGCCCCCAGTAACGCGCTAAGGTTCGGCTCCCCGCTGCGAACATTCTTGCTGCTGGGCCGCACGGGGATTGCTGGCGGCCGGCACCCGTGACCTGACGAGTAACACGATGGCTGATTTACCGATCGATGACCTTAACGTTGCCTCCAACGAGACCTTGATCACCCCCGATCAGCTCAAGAAGGAAATCCCCCTCAGCGCCAAGGCCCTGCAGACCGTGACTGCTGGCCGCCAAGTGGTGCGCAACATTCTTGACGGCAAGGACCATCGCCTGTTCGTCGTGGTCGGTCCCTGCTCCATCCACGACATCAAGGCGGCGCACGAGTATGCCGAGCGCCTGAAAGTGCTGGCCGAGGAAGTGTCCGATACGCTGTATCTGGTCATGCGCGTGTACTTCGAAAAACCGCGCACCACCGTCGGCTGGAAAGGCCTGATCAACGACCCGTACCTGGATGACTCGTTCAAGATCCAGGACGGCTTGCACATTGGCCGCCAGCTGCTGCTGGACCTGGCCGAAATGGGCCTGCCGACTGCCACCGAAGCGCTCGACCCGATCTCCCCGCAGTACCTGCAGGACCTGATCAGCTGGTCGGCCATCGGCGCCCGCACCACCGAATCCCAGACCCACCGTGAAATGGCCTCGGGCCTGTCTTCGGCAGTCGGTTTCAAGAACGGTACCGATGGCGGCCTAACGGTGGCGATCAACGCCCTGCAGTCGGTGTCCAAGCCTCACCGTTTCCTCGGCATCAACCAGGAAGGCGGGGTGTCCATCGTCACTACCAAGGGCAACCCGTACGGCCATGTGGTGCTGCGCGGTGGCAACGGCAAGCCGAACTACGACTCGGTCAGCGTCGCCCTGTGCGAGCAGGATCTGGCCAAGGCCAAGATCAAGGCCAACATCATGGTCGACTGCAGCCACGCCAACTCCAACAAGGACCCGGCCCTGCAGCCGCTGGTCATGGAGAACGTCGCCAACCAGATCCTCGAGGGCAACCAGTCGATCATTGGCCTGATGGTCGAGAGCCACCTGAATTGGGGTTGCCAGTCGATTCCGAAGAACCTGGACGAACTGCAGTACGGCGTTTCGGTCACCGACGCCTGCATCGATTGGTCGGCCACCGAAAAGACATTGCGCAGCATGCACGCCAAGCTCAAGGACGTACTGCCTCAGCGACAGCGCGGCTGATACAAGACAGGGCCGCTTCACACCCCCTCTGTCGGCTAGCCGGCAATGGGGGTGTGAAGCGGCCCTGCTTTGTCTGAAGGGGTCAGGCCTTGCTTGAATGGCGCTGCTGACGCTCCATGTAGCGCTCTACATACGAGCAGGACGGAATCACCGTATAGCCCATCTGGTCGGCGTACTCCAGGGCCTTCTCGGTCAGCGCCGCAGCGATCCCACGGCCGCGCAGGGCGTTGGGCACGAAGGTGCGATAAATGTCCAGCGTCTGTTTGCCCAGGTCCATGTACGTCAGGTAGGCACGATGACCGTCCACGTTGGTTTCGAACTGATGACCGGCTTGGTCATGGTGGATAGTCAGCGCTTCACTCATCACTACTCCTCGCAGGCCTTTTCGGCAGACCCTTACCTTAACCGATAGTGGTTTATCCGGCGGAGGAACCTCTACGCCACCTCTGCCCCTTGGACCGCAAGCCGAATGCAATGGTTCTGCCGGGCCGGGCACCCCAAATAGTAGGCGCGGGAACCGCGATTGCTCAAGGTGGTGACGCTTAAAAAATAGCAGGATCGAGCGCCTCAGGCGGTGATCCGCCTGGCTTGCAACAGCAACCGGATGTTCTAGGGCTTAAGACGCCGGGCGACAGTTAAAGTCACCGTTAGTTCAACAAAAAAGTTCCTGTACTACAATCGCTTGCGCACGCTGCACGTTTTTTTCACAAACCAGCCGCAATTCTTGTCGACGTGACCTACAGCAACATTTTTTTTGCAGTTCTTGCGCTCAGTCAGTTTACTTACTACAAGTAATGGGTACTATGTACGCCGGCCAGTTTCTCTTTTCCGAGAGATGGCTATTTAATAGAAAGTCCTTGAAGGGGAACACGATGAACAACGTTCTGAAATTCTCTGCTCTGGCTCTGGCCGCAGTTCTGGCTACCGGTTGCAGCAGCGTATCCAAAGAAACCGAAGCTCGTCTGACTGCGACTGAAGACGCAGCAGCTCGCGCTCAAGCCCGTGCAGACGAAGCCTACCGTAAGGCTGACGACGCTCTGGCAGCCGCTCAGAAGGCTCAGCAGACCGCTGACGAAGCCAACGAGCGCGCTCTGCGTATGCTGGACAAAGCCAGCCGCAAGTAATAATCCTCACGGATTGTTATGAAGCCGACCCACTTGTGGGTCGGCTTTTTTATTGCCTCGGCAAAGGTGCCTGACAGAAAGCAAAAGGCCCACCCCAGGCGTTCAGCCGGGAGCAGGCCTTGATGTACCGCGAAAGCCGTTACTGCAGTTCTGGCGGGATGCTCGTGACCATGGGCGCAGCGCCCTGATTATTGACCGGCACGGCAATCTCCACCGGCATGCCATCTTCCGTTGCAACCACGTCACGCACCATGTCCCAGTTCATGCGCAGGTTGTTGGCCAGGTCTTCACGCTTGAGCAAGGCGTTGATCACTGCCGTATGCTTGTCGACCACCGACGGGTTGCCGTGATCGTCCAGCGGCGTGTGCGCCTCGAGGTAAACCTTGCCACCACTGATACCGAACTTGTAGGGCTCGTTGATGATGCGCACTGGTGTTCCTACAGGAACCATCTTCGACAGTTCAAGCACATTGTTGTTGAGCATGCGGAAGCAACCATGGCTAGTACGCATGCCGATACCGAACTTCTTGTTCGAACCGTGAATCAGGTAACCCGGCACGCCCAAGGTGAACTTGAACGGGCCCAGCGGGTTGTCCGGACCAGCCGGCACAACGGCAGGCAGGATGTCGCCGTCCGCAGCATGCTCGGCACGGATCGAGGCCGGCGGCGTCCAGGTCGGGTTCGGCGTCCTGGCGGTGATCTTGGTGTTGGCGATGGGCGATCCCCAGCCTTCGCGACCGATGCCCAGGGGGAAGGTATGCACCACGTTCTGCCCTTTCGGGTAGTAGTACAGGCGGTACTCGGCCAGGTTGATGACGATGCCTTCACGGGCACCCGGCGGCAGTATGTAACGGGTCGGCAGGATGATCTCGGTGCCGGCGCCCGGCAACCAGGGATCGACACCGGGGTTGGCGGCGATCATTTCCAGGTAGCCGAGGTCGTTGGCGGTGCCGATGTCGGCGAAGGTGTCCTCGTACTTGGCCTTGATCACCCGCACTTGGCCGACGATGTCTTCACCGGGTGGCGGCAGGGGCAGTTCCAACGCAACGGCGGGGCCCGCTACCAGCAGGGAGGCCAGGGTCAGGCAACGGGTGACGGCGGGAAAGCGCGGCAACATCCGGTAAATCCTTCGAAAGGTGGGTCAAGACCATCGATTGTACACCCGCCCCGAAGCAAGCGGGAGGCATTGGCGGCTTACAAGCGTTTCAGATGATGAAAGGTGCTCAGAGTTCCGGCCATACGGGGCGCATGCCGCGCCGCTGGGCATCGAGAATCGCCCGGCACAGGTCGCACAAGCGACCGTCGCGGTAGATCGAGCGCGGCACCCCTGACCAGCGTGGCTGGGCCGGCAGGAGGCCGCCGCACAGGGTGCGATCGACCGGCACGCCAAGTTCAAGCTGACGGGCCACGAGGTGGACGCGGATTTCCTGGCAAGCGAACAGGTCGAGCTGCTCATCGGGCTCGATCAGTTGGTAGGCAAACAAGGACCAGGAAGGGCGCGGCATTGGGGGGTCTCGAAACGGGGGGCGCAACATTAGCCGAAAGCCGGCCCCGTTTAAAGCGTTACAGCAAGGGTTTTATCGCCGGCCAGGCATTTTCCAGCAAGCGCTGCTGGGCCCCTAGTGCCGGATGGATGCCATCGGCCTGCATCAGCTCCGGCACGCCCCCTACGCCCTCGAGGAAAAACGGCACCAGCGGCACCTGTTTTTCCGCCGCCAACTGCTCATACACCTGGGCGAAGGCGGTGGTGTAACGCACACCGTAATTGGGCGGCAGGCGCATGCCCAACAGCACCACCTTGGCACCCGAGGCACGCGAGTGCTCGATCATCGAAGCAAGATTTTGTTGCAATTGCTCTGGAGGTTGCCCGCGCAGCCCATCGTTGCCACCCAACTCCAGCACCACAAGGCTCGGCTTGTGCGCTGCAAGCAGCGCCGGCAGGCGCGCCTGGCCGCCAGCGCTGGTGTCGCCGCTGATCGACGCATTGACCACCTGATCGTCGAAACCTTCGTCCTTGAGCCGGGTCTGCAACAGAGAGACCCAACCCTGGCGGGTATCCAGGCCAAAACCGGCGCTGATACTATCGCCGACAACCAGCAGTGTTCCCGCCACCGCGCTCTGGGCCAGGCAATACAAGGCCAGACCGGCACTCAACCACCACACTCGCATCGGATTCTCCATGGGCCCCAGCATTCTCGTTGCGCAGCACCTTAGCAAAGTGGTCCCCAGCGCGGAAGGCGACCTGACCATCCTCCACGCATTGTCCCTCGACCTTGCCCAGGGCGACAGCCTGGCCATCGTCGGCGCGTCGGGCTCAGGCAAGTCGACCCTGCTCGGGCTGCTTGCCGGCCTGGATCGCCCCAGCGCCGGCAAGGTCATCCTCGCCGGGCATGACCTGGGCCCGCTGGACGAGGACCAGCGCGCCCGGGTGCGCGCCGAGCACGTTGGCTTCGTGTTCCAGTCGTTCCAGCTGCTCGACAGCCTCAACGCACTGGAAAACGTCATGCTGCCACTGGAGCTGGACGGCCGTCGCGATGCCCGCGAACAGGCCCGCACCCTGCTCGAGCGCGTTGGCCTGGGCAAACGCCTGAGCCACACCCCACGCCAGCTGTCGGGCGGTGAACAGCAACGGGTGGCGATCGCCCGCGCATTCGCTGCACACCCCGCGGTGCTGTTCGCCGACGAGCCCACCGGCAATCTCGATAGCCACACCGGCGAGCGCATCAGCGACCTGCTGTTCGAACTGAACAAAGAGCGCGGCACCACCCTGGTTCTGGTTACCCATGATGAGCGCCTGGCTCGGCGCTGCCGTCGACTGATCCGCCTGGACGCAGGCCGCCTGGTGGCGCCGGTGGAGGCCTGATGACACACATGCCGCTGCCCCGCCTCTGCGGCCTGGCGCTGCGCCAGTTGCTGCGTGATATCCGCGCCAGCGAAGTACGCGTGCTGTTCTTCGCGCTGCTGGTAGCCGTAGCCGCCAGCACCGCCATCGGCTATTTCGGTGCCCGTCTCAACGGCGCCATGCAATTGCGCGCCAGCGAGTTTCTGGGTGCCGACCTGGTGCTGCAGGGCAGCGCCCCCGCCCGCGTCGAGCAGATCCAGGCCGGCAAGGCGCTGGGCTTGCGCCACGCCCAGGTGGTCGAATTCACCAGTGTGGTCGGCGGTGATGCCGGTATACAGCTGTCGAGCATCAAGGCTGCCGACCGTGCCTATCCCTTGCGCGGCCAGGTGCGCAGCGCCGCCACCCCCTATGCCGAGGAAACGCCCGGCGGCGGGCCGCCGCCGGGCGAGGCCTGGGTCGAACCACGCTTGCTGGCAGCGCTGGGGTTGAAGGTTGGCGACAGCATCGATGTCGGCATGAAGACCCTGCGCATGAGCCGCGTGCTGACCTACGAACCGGACCGCGCCAACAACTTCTACAGCCTGACGCCGCGGGTCATGATGAACCTGGCTGACCTGCAGGCAACCGGCGTGATTCAGCCCGGTAGCCGGGTCAGCTACCGTGACCTCTGGCGCGGCGACACCCAGGCCCTGGCCCAGTACCGCCAGGGCTTGGCAAAGGATCTGGCGGCCAACCAGCGCCTGCTCGATACCCGTGATGGCAACCGCCAGATCGGCGGCGCCCTGGGCAAGGCCGAACGCTACCTGAACATGGCCAGCCTGGTAGCCGTGCTGCTGGCGGGCGTGGCCGTGGCGTTATCGGCCAGCCGCTATGCGGCACGCCGCCTGGATGCCAGCGCATTGCTGCGCTGCCTGGGGCTCTCGCGTCACCAGGCGCTGGGCCTGTATTGCCTGCAACTGGCCATGCTTGGCCTGGTCGCGGCACTGGCAGGCGCCCTGCTCGGCTGGCTGGCTCAACTGGGCCTGTTCCGCCTGCTGCACGGTCTGCTACCGAGCGAGGTACCGCCCGCAGGCATCGTGCCAGCCCTGGCGGGCATCGCCACCGGCCTGGTCGCCCTCGCCGGGTTCGCGTTGCCGCCGATCGCCGCCCTGGGTCAGGTGCCACCGCTGCGGGTCCTGCGCCGCGACTTGTTGCCTGTACCGCCGAGCAGTTGGCTGGTGTATGGCGCCGCATTGTTCGCGTTGGGCCTGATCATGTGGCGCCTCAGTCTCGACCTGCTGCTGACGTTCGCCCTGCTCGGCGGCGGCCTGCTCGCGGCATTGCTGCTGGGCGGCCTGCTCCTGCTCGGCCTGCGCAGCCTGCGCCGGCTGCTGGTGGGCGCACCGCTGACCTGGCGCCTTGGTCTCGGCCAGCTGTTGCGCCACCCCATGGCAGCCGCCGGCCAGGCCCTGGCCTTTGGCCTGATCCTGCTGGCCATGGCGCTGGTCGCCTTGCTGCGCGCGGAACTGCTCGACACCTGGCAAGCGCAGTTGCCCAAGGACGCACCCAATCATTTCGCCCTGAACATTCTGCCCGACGATCGTGAGGCCTTTGCCCAGCGCCTGCATCAGGTGAATGCGGCGTCGGCACCGTTGTATCCGGTCACGCCCGGCAGGCTCGTCCAGATCAACGACCAGCCGGTGCGTCAAGTCGTCAGCAAGGACTCGGCCGGCGAGCGCGCAGTACAGCGCGACCTGAGCCTTACCTGGGCGGCCGACTTGCCCACGGGCAATAACCTGACGGCGGGCCAATGGTGGCAGGCGCTGCCGCCAGCGGGCGAAATCCCATGGGTTTCGGTGGAGGCCGAATTGGCCACAAGCCTGAAGCTGCAACTGGGCGACCTGCTGACCTTCGACATTGGCGGCGAGCAACGCCAGGCGCGCGTAAGCAGCCTGCGCAGTGTGCATTGGGACAGCTTCCAGCCGAACTTCTACATGATCTTCCAACCTGGCACCCTGCAGGGCCTGCCAACGACCTACCTCACCAGCTTCTATCTGGCGCCGGGTCATGACCTGGAGGTGGTAGCCCTGTCACGGGCCTTCCCGGCGGTTACCATCCTGCAGGTCGATGCCTTGCTGGGGCAGCTGCGCAGCATCCTCGCGCAGGTCACCCTGGCGGTCGAGTATGTGCTGATGTTCGTGCTGGCAGCGGGGCTGGCTGTGCTGTTCGCCGGCCTGCAAGCGACGCTGGATGAGCGAATTCGCCAGGGCGCCTTGTTACGCGCCCTCGGCGCAGCTCGGCCACTGTTGGTGAAGGCCCGGCGTATCGAGTTCGGACTGCTGGGTGCGGTCAGTGGCGCGCTGGCGGCGCTGGGCTGCGAGCTGATTACGCTGGTGCTGTATCGCTATGCGTTCGACCTGCCGTGGAGCCCGCATCCGTGGTTGCTGGTGCTGCCTGTGGTTGGGGCGCTGCTGGTAGGTGGGGCTGGGGTGCTGGGGACGCAGCGAGCTCTGAATGCCAGCCCGTTGGCGGTGTTGCGGGAAGGATAGGGGTTGCCTGGGCCGGCCTCATCGCCGGCAAGCCGGCTCCCACAGTGAAGTCAGCGCGGCCTTTGTGGGAGCAACTGTCTTGCTCAATTTCTAAATGCTGATGCGATTCCTGTGGGAGCCGGCTTGCCGGCGATGAGGCCAGTACAGACAACATCACCTCATTGCCCGTAGCTGATCCTGTTCACGTACCAGGTCGCCTCGCCCGTCGGTGTATGCACCACCACCTCGTCGCCCTCCTGTTTCTTGAGCAGGGCGCGGGCCATGGGCGAGTCGATCGAGATGTAGTCGTTGCGCCCATAGATCTCGTCATAGCCGACAATGCGAAACTTCATCGTTTCGCCCTCATCGTTCTCGATCTCGACCCACGCACCGAAGAACACCCTGCCCTCCTGTTGCGGCGAATAGGCCACCACCTTGACGTCCTCGAGGCGCTTGCGCAGGTAGCGGACCCGGCGGTCGATCTCGCGCAGCAGCTTCTTGTTGTACTGGTAGTCGGCATTTTCGCTGCGATCACCCAGCGAGGCCGCCCAGGCGACCTTCTGGGTGATTTCCGGGCGGTAAACACGCCAAAGGTGGTCCAGCTCCTTTTTCAGCGCCTCATGACCCTCGGCCGTGATGATATTGGTGCTCAACAGCTCGCTCCTCAGCGTCGGGTAATCAAGCCCTGACGCGCGATGCGGGTGAGATGACCGATCACCTGGGCAGCGTCTTGCGCGGCCGGTGCCTGGATCACTGCCAGGTCGAAACGGTCGTTGCCAAACTGCTCCAGGTCGCAAGCAGTTTCAGCAAACTGGATGAGGAAAGCGCGGGCCTGGCCCTTGCGCCGGGAAAGGCCTTCAAGGTGCCGCAATAGGGTAGGCTGATGCTGGCCACCGAGCAGGATGCGCGGTGTGCGGGAGGCCTGATGGACAGGCAGTGGGCTCAAACAGACACTGGTACGTGGGCAACTCATGGAGTTTCTCTCCGCCTCGCGAATCCCGCTGGGCAGCGGTGGGAGGCGTCACCGAACCAGCGCTTTAGCGGTATTTCGGATGACCTGGTGCCAGGGCTGTCCTGCGCCCCGCAAGTAGCTGTTTAAATCGGCGCAAGCGGTATCCTAGAGGCTCGAGCGACAAGCTGCAAGTAGACCTTGATCGCAGCCGGACGCCCGCTGGGCTGCAGTGCTCCGCCAACTGGCGAGGTCAGCGTTTGACCACCCTCTCCAGCACCGCCCGCTCACGGTTGAACGCCAGGAAGTACTTGTTCACGCTGTTGACGAAATTGACCGGCCCCATGCCCACCTGCTCCATGGCCACCCGCTCGGTCTGGAAGAACCATTGATTGCCATTGAGGCCACGCTTGCGGGCCTCGACACGCATGGCCTGGACCCGTTCGGGCCCAAGGTTGTAGGCCGCCAGGACGAAGGCCATGCGCTCGCGCTCGTTGATCTTCGGGCTGGCAAAGAACTTGCGCCGGATCAGCGCCAGGTAGCGGGCGCTGGCCTGGACATTGCCGTCGACCGTAGAGGTATTGCTGACGCCGACCCGCTGGGCAGCCGACGGGGTGATCTGCATCAGGCCGTGCGCACCGCCACTACCACGCGCCTGGGTATCGAGGGTCGACTCCTTGAAGGCCAGCGCGGCAAGGTTCAGCCAGTCGATCTGCTGCGCCTGGCCATGCTTCTGCAATACCGGGCGCAATGCCGCCAGCCGCTGGCGGTCCTTGCTGTCCAGGGGATTATGCACCCGGTACTGGCGCCGATAGATCCGTTCGAACGCCGCGTCCTGGTTCTCCGGGGCGCGATAGCCTTGCAGGTATCGGTCGACCGTCGCCAGCAACATGGTCGCGTCGCGACGTACATACCAGCGCATGGCTTGTGGCTGGCCCAGTTGCAGGCGACTGTCCAGGCGCAGGCGTGGCATTACCCGCGCCCAACGCTGGGCGATCGGTCGCTCGACCATGGTCAGGTGGTAGATGCCGGCCTGGACCATTTCCAGCACATCTTCCACCGCCAGGGTCGAGTCGACCCATTCGATCTTGATCGGCGGCCGCTTGCGCAATGCCAGCTGCTGGTTCAACTGCTGAATCAGCGCGCCCGCGGCGCTGGCACTGGTCAGCGCCACGGTGCGTCCGGACAACTGCTCGACACGGGTAAAACTCCGTTCTCCCTTGCGACCGACCAGCCACAATGGCACCTGATCCAGTAAAGGGGCGCTGCTGTTCACCCCACCCACCACTGCCGGATCCAGCAGCTCACCCGGTGCGGCAAGGTCGCCTTCGCCACGCTGCAACGCGCCCAGCAATTGCTCCTTGGCCCGGGGAATGAGTTGCAGGCGGATCTGCTGGCCATCGCCGGCGCGAGCGTTGAGGTAATGTTCAAGGCCACGCAAACGGTAGTACTCGATACCCACCGGCTCACCCTTGACCTCACCAGAGCTGTTGCGGCTCTGGTTGACCAGCACGCGCAACACTTTACTGGTGCGAATCTGATCAAGGTCTCGGACTTTGCTCGCAGGCACATGCTGCTGGGGCCCCGGCGGGCGTGCGTAGGCAGGACCGACAGCCGTCAGCCCGAGCATCAGCAACAGTGTCAGCAGGTATCGCAGCATGCGAAAACGTGTCCGAGGTCGGTGGGCGTTGTCCATGGGGTGCGAGAATTCTTGATAAATGACGCTAAAAGACCGCCACAACAGGCTGAAGTTCTTCGCTTTTTTCCGAATATCACGCTTTTTGCTATGCTGGCCGGCCCGCGGCACGAGGTAGCACCATGCAACTGATCGATATCGGCGTCAACCTGACCAACAGCAGTTTCCACGACCAGCAGGCAGCCATCGTCGAGCGCGCCATCGAGGCCGGCGTGGTGCAGATGGTCCTTACCGGCACCAGCCTGGCAGTCAGCGAACAGGCCCTGGAGCTGTGCCACCAGCTCGATGCCGACGGCCAGCACCTGTTCGCCACGGCCGGTGTCCACCCCCACGATGCCAAAACCTGGGATGCCGAGAGCGAGCGACAACTACGCCAATTGCTCGGTGAACCGCGTGTACGTGCCGTGGGCGAATGCGGGCTCGACTTCAACCGTGACTTCTCCCCTCGCCCACTGCAGGAAAAAGCCTTGCAGGCCCAGCTGGCGCTGGCAGCTGAGCTGCACCTGCCAGTATTCCTGCACGAGCGTGATGCCAGCGAGCGCCTGTTGGCCATCCTCAAGGATTACCGTGACCACTTGCCGGCGGCGGTGGTGCACTGTTTTACCGGTGAGCGCGAGGCACTGTTCGCCTACCTGGACATGGACCTGCACATCGGCATTACCGGCTGGATCTGCGATGAGCGCCGGGGCACGCACCTGCACCCGTTGGTGAGCAACATTCCCCAAGGGCGCCTGATGTTGGAGAGCGACGCGCCGTACCTGCTGCCACGCAGCCTGCGGCCGAAACCTAAAAACGGGCGCAACGAGCCGGCGTTCTTGCCCGAGGTGCTGCGCGAGGTGGCGCTGCACCGGGGAGAAAGCGTCGACGCCACGGCGGCGCATACCACTGAGACTGCCCGGTCGTTCTTCCAGCTTTCCTGAGCCAGACGACGAACGCGAAGCATCCGTTGATACACATCAAGGCTTCCCCGGTGTGAGCGGGCACAATGATGGCACCTTGCCAATACTGTTTCCGCTCAACTCAGAGAAGACCTACCCATGGGTGCCTGGCTTAGCAATATTTCCCTGAAGTACAAATTCTGGGCCGTCAACGCGGTGGCCTTTGTCACGACCCTGCTGCTGGTGCTGTATGCCGTGCACCTTGAGCAGCGTGCCCGAACCGACGCGGCGCAGGCACAGGCGCAGGCCCAGGCCGAGCTGCTGTCGGCATGGCCCATCGGCCAACCCCTGCCCCACCAGGCCAACCTGATTACCTGGCAGCCTGGCCAGGCTCCAAGCTTTGCCGGCGAAACCCTGGACGCCCTGCGCGATGCCCAAGGCTGGGTGGCCCTGCCCGCGGCCTGGATTCTGGGCGACAACCCACTGCGCGGCGCGCAGGTGCTACGCCATGGCGAGCAACACGTGGCTGTGCTGGCCCAGGCACCTAGCCTGCGCCAGGTGTTCCTCGAACGCTTCGCCAATTATGCCGTGTGTGTGCTGATCCTGATGCTGGCCATGCTCTGCGCCTCGCAGTTGCTGATCCGCTTCCTGCTGAGCCAGCTCAACACCCTCAAGGACGTGATGCTGCACGTGGAAAAGACCGGCGACCTGTCAGCCCGGGTGCCGTTGGCCAGCGGCGACGAAGTTGGCCAGATGGCCGGTGCCTTCAATGCCATGCAGGCCACCTACCACCGCGTGGTCGGCACCGTGGCCCGCACCGCCGCGCAACTCGACGCTGGCGCCGCCCGCCTGGCCGCGAGCATGAACGACGTGCGCCACGGCATGCTCGGCCAGCAGAGCGAAACCGACCAGGCTGCCACGGCCATCAACGAGATGTCGGCCACCGTGCACCATATCGCCCAGCATGCCGGCGCTACCCGTGACCTGTCGCAGACCGCCGACAACCTGGCCGGCAGCGGCAAGGACGTGGTCGGGCGGGTGCAGGACTCGATTGCCGGGCTGTCCAGCGGCGTGCAACAGACCGCCGAAATGATCCGCCAACTGGCCGATGACAGCCAGAAGATCAATGGCGTGGTCGGGGTGATCCACAGCATTGCCGAGCAGACCAACCTGCTGGCGCTCAACGCTGCCATCGAAGCTGCCCGCGCAGGCGACCTGGGCCGTGGTTTCGCCGTGGTGGCAGACGAAGTGCGCAACCTGGCCAGACGCGTGCAAAGCTCCACCGATGAAATCACCCATATGGTCGCCGACCTGCAGGCCGGCACCCGCGATGCGGTGGAGTTCATGCAGGAAAGCTCGTACAAGGCCGATGACTGCGTCCGCCAAGCCCAGGAAGCGGGCGCCGCGTTGGCCGAGATCACCGGTGCGGTCGCGCAGATGCGCGAGAGCAACACGCAAATCGCCGTGGCCGCCGAGCAGCAGAGCCAGGTGGCCGAGGAGATGAACCGCGCCGTGGTCAGTATTCGCGACGTCACCGAGCAGACCGTGCAGCAGACGATCGGTTCGGCCACCACCAGCAACGAGCTGGCGGCATTGGCTGGCGAGCTGAACAAGGCGATCGGCCAACTGAAGCTATAGTCACCATAGCCAGCCTTGATTGGCTGCCATCGAGCGGCAGCACTAAGCTTTGGGCATGACCGCGAGGAAATGCCCATGAACAAGCGACTGCCCAACTTGCCCGCCTGGCAATGGCGCGGCTATCACCACAACCACCGCCACCCGACCAACCTGGTGCTGCACCTGATTGCCGTACCGCTGTTCATTCTCGGCGTGCTGCTGGTGCTGTCCGGACTGTTCGCCCTGGACCTGGGGCAGATCGCCGTGGGCATCATTGCCCTGCTCGCGGGGCTGGGCCTGCAGCGCCAGGGCCATCGGCTGGAAGCAGAACAGCCAGAACCGTTCGCCGACCGCAAGGACGCCATGCAGCGGCTGCTGACCGAACAGTTCATCACCTTTCCTCGCTTTGTGCTTAGCGGCGCCTGGTGGAAGGCCTGGCGCGAACGGCACAAGCATCGGCATTGAAACCTATCGCCGGCAAGCCGGCTCCCACAGGTTGCTCGGAGGCTCTGAGCCTGTGCTGTACCTGTGGGAGCCGGCTTGCCGGCGATAGGGCCAACTCGCTCGTCAGGCAAACACAGTCACGGTCTGCCGACTCAACGCCAACAGTTCGCCTTCTGCTGTCCACAGCGCAGCCGCCGCATGTCCGTAGCCATCCCGGGCATGTTCGGTCTCGACACAGTAACGGCACCAGTCCAAGGTCGACAACGACGCAACCGGCTGGATGAATTCGATGGTCCAGGTCAGCGTGCTACCCGCGGCAGGCTGCTTGAGAAATGGCATCAGGCTCGGTGGCCAGGCATCCACCAAGGCCAGCAGGTGAGCCTCGTTGACCTGCTCCTCGGCCACATCCCGCAGCCGCACCCATCCCCCCATCTGACGTGACTGATTGCCACTGAATGGCAACCCGCCGACCGCCCAGCGCAAGGCAACATGACGCATGAATTCGGGGGTGACGCCCTTGATATAGGGAAGCTCGGGAGCCGCCTGCTCAAGCGGTTTCATCTCCATGGCCGGCAACGCCGGCACCTCGACCACCGATGGCCGTCCCGCGCCAAAATTACCCTGCACCAACGTCACCACCTGGCCCTCCTGGACAGCGCGGCCCAGCAGAGTGCTGACCGCCTTGCCCTCGCGCAGCACCTCGACCTCGAAGCGGGTTGGCACGTCTGGTGCCGCAGGCGCAACGAAACTGATGGCCAGGGAGCGCACAGGACGGTTATCGGAGAGTTTCTGGCGCATGGCCTGGTAGACCATGGCCGCCATCAGGCCACCGAAGGCGGCACGCCCCTGGGCCCAGTTAGCCGGAATGCAGACCCCTTCGGGGTTTTCCTGCACGGCGTCGAGCAGTTGATTGAAGTTCATGGGCCGGCTCCTGCATACGGCAATAGGTGTCTGCCCATACTATCCAGCCTGGCGCGCTCGATCAGCCCGCATATCGGTCATTTGCCGGGCTTGCGCCGCTCCAGCGCAGCCTGCAACGCTGCCAGCGTGGCATCTGACTTGCCTTCAGCCTCATGCAGCTCTTGCTCCCAATCGGCCTTGCACGGCGCCAGATCGGCGTGTTCACGTGCCTGCAGCAGCCATTGCAGGCGGTCATGCCAGTTGCCCAGGTCACCCTGAGCCTTTTTCAGCAGGCCCTGCAGTTTCGGGCCCGCATGCTCGAGTTGCGGATAAGCCTGGTCGCCATAGCGCACACGCTTGATCAACAAACGCAAGCGATGGCGATCATGGGCGGGGTCCTGCAAGGCTTTGAGCAGCGTGCGCCATTGCTTTACCAGGCGCTTGTCGACGCGCTTGCCCAACGACTTGGCCAGGCCTTCGCGCCCCGCGGCGCGCAAGAACAGCGGAAACGCATCGAGGATTGCCAGCACCCTGTCCAACTGGGGGCTAGCGGCCACACTGGCAAAGGTCGTGGCGCGACCTTCGAGGCGATGCTGCGCTGCGCCGTCAAGACCTCGATTGCTCAATTCGGCCGCCAGCACCTCACGATCGCGCAAAGGCGTCGTCAGGGTCCCAAGGGCCTTTGCCGCATCCTCCAACTGCTCGACCCCAGGCAGCTCGCCCAGCGGCCGCAACAGGCTGCGCAGACGTCGCACACCGATGCGAAGGTCATGCAGCGCCTCGCTGTCGGTATCGGCAGCCAGGCGCTCGCGGCAGGCCAGCAGGCGCACCTGCAAGGCCAGGATCTGGGCAACCACATGATCGAGCATGGCAGACATACGACGCTCCTCGGTCAGCGCCCGGCGCGCGACTCACGAATGTAGAAACGCGCCTTCTCAGCTTTATGGGTGCAACCTTCGAAGCCTTCGAACTGCTGCTGGGTCTTGGCCCCGGTCAGCAGCGACAAGGCCTTGGAGTAACTGACCGTACCGGCAAAACCTTCAGCCTTGGCCAGGTCGAGTTCCTTCCAGGCGGCATCCAGCTGCGTCGCGCAGCTATCACGGTAGGCCGTCTTGCCCGCGCAGCCAGCCAGGGCCAGGGCAATCAGAGGAAGGGAAATCCAGGCTTTCATCAGGGGTACCTCAATGGTTGAAATAGGAGTGGCTGTTCGACGCTCGGGCACCCGAAAAGTGCCGCTTCCGGCCTGCTTTGCCTAGAGTCTACATTGAAGCACAGGCAACGCTCGGTGCATTGTAGGACCATGGTTGCACAGCGCGGGGGGCAGATCATGAGCAAACGTGTAGCACTGGTGTTGGGATCGGGGGGCGCCCGGGGCTACGCCCACATCGGCGTGATCGAGGAAATCGAGCGGCGCGGCTACGACATCGCCTGTATCGCCGGTTGCTCCATGGGCGCGGTCATTGGCGGTATCTACGCAGCAGGCAAGCTTGAGGAGTACCGTAACTGGATCGAAAGCCTGGACTACCTGGATGTATTGCGCCTGGTCGACGTCAGCTTCCGCCTCGGCGCGATTCGGGGTGACAAGGTGTTTGGCCAGATTCGCAAGATCGTCGGCGAGATCAACATCGAGCAATTGCGCATTCCCTACACAGCCGTGGCCACTGACCTGACCCACCAACAGGAAATCTGGTTCCAGGAAGGCTGCCTGCATCAGGCCATGCGCGCTTCGGCGGCGATTCCGAGCCTGTTCACCCCGGTGATGCAGGGTAACCGCATGCTGGTCGACGGCGGCATTCTCAATCCGTTGCCGATCGTGCCGGTGGTGTCCAGCCATTGCGACCTGATCATTGCGGTCAACCTCAACTCCACCAACCAGAAACAGTACCAGTTACCGGTGATCGAACGGCCGGCGGCGTTCAAGATGCGCTTCGATGCCCTGCTCAGCTCGCTGGGTTCGCGCCTGCCGTTCCGGCGCAAGCCCGCCGAGGAGCTGATCCGCATCGAGCAGGAGATCGTCGCCGAAGGGTTGGCGCCACCCAACCCCTGGTTGGCCGACGCGGCTGATCCTGCAAACCAGCAACCGGCGGCGGCGCCGGAAAGCGAGGGGGCACCGAAGTCTGCCACCGGGTCGTTCATCATCGACAACGTCGGGCCGGCTTCGCTGCTGGACCTGATCAACCAGAGTTTCGAGGTGATGCAGACGTCGCTGGCACAGTACAAGATCGCGGGGTATCCGCCGGATGTGCTGATCAACGTGCCCAAGCGGGTATGCCGATTTTTCGAGTTCTACAAGGCGCCGGAGCTGATTGCCCTGGGGCGGGAGATTGCGCGGGATACGCTGGATAACTATGAGGGGGAGAAGCGTTAATCTTTGTTCGCCTGTGCTGGCCCTTTCGCGGGACAAGCCCGCTCCCACAGGGACTGCACCGGCATCGAGAACAGCAACAGACTACCTGTGGGAGCCGGCTTGCCGGCTCCCACAGGAATCGCGAGAGCTTTGGGGTTTACACCAACCTGAGAAACGAAACAGGCCGCATTACGCGGCCTGTTTCGTTACCAGACAACCACTCAGTAGCGCGTGATGTCCGCGCTGCCTTCCAGCTGCTTGCGGTACGCCGCGAAGTCCTGCTGGCCAGCACGCGAAGCGAGGTAGCGGCGGATCTGCTGCTTCTCCTCATCGCTGGCGGACGCGCCTTCGTTGACGCCCTTGAGCTGCAGCACGACCAGGCTGCCATCGGCCAGGACCACACTGCCATACTCCGGCTTGTCCTTGGCTTGTGGCTTGGCAAGGCGGAACAGCGCCTGCAGCTCGGCGGGGTCGATGCCCTCCTGGCCGCGGGTGACCGCTTCGTAGGCCTTCCAGTTCTGACCATCCTGGCTCGCAGTGAGCGGGATCGAACCGTCACGCAGGCCGGCGATCAGCTTGTCCGCCTTGGCCTTGAGCTCGGCGGTCGCCTTCTCTTTGGCCAGGTGATCGCGGATGTTCTTGGCCACGGCTTCCAGCGGCATCTGCTCAGGCTTGCGGTGCTCCTTGACGCGCAGCACCACGGTGGTTTCCGGGTCCAGCTCGATGGCGGTACTGTTGGCAGCCTCCTCCAGCACTTCCTCGGAGAATGCAGCCTGGATCACGCCACGGTTGGCCGTAATGCCTTCACCCCCCTCACGCCCGAAAGGCGCCGAGGTATGTACCTTGAGGTTCAGGTCCTGGGCCGGCTGGGCCAGGTCTGCAGCCTCGTAGGCGGCGTCCTGCAGTTGCTTGGCGGCATCGACATAACGCTGCTCGACCAGCGGCATTTTCAGGTCGTGGGTCAGCTTGTCCTTCAGGCTGGCGAAGCTCGGTACTTCAGGCGCCTGCTTACCCAACAGCTTGATCAGGTGATAGCCGAAATCGGTGCGCACCGGCGCCGATACCTGCCCGTCGTTAAGCTTGTACAGGGCGCTTTCAAATGCCGGGTCGTACACGCCTGGGCCTGCAAAACCAAGGTCACCACCGTTGTTGGCGGAACCTGGGTCCTGGGAGAACTCCTTGGCCAGCGTGGCAAAGTCTTCACCTTTGGCCAGGCGTTGCTCGACCTCTGCGATGCGGGCCTTGGCCTGGTCATCGGTGACCTTGTCGTTGACCTCGATGAGGATGTGCGCCGCGTGGCGCTGCTCGCCGAGGTTGGCGATTTCCTTCTCGTACTGGGCCTTGAGCGCTTCGTCAGAGACCTTGACCTGGTCGAAGAAGGCCGACTTCTTCAGCTCGACGTAGTCGATGACCACTTGGTCAGGGGTCATGAACTCCTTGGCGTGCTGGTCATAGTGCGCCTTGATCTCGTCATCGCTCACCTGAACCGCAGCCGGGTTGGCCTTGAGGGTCAGAGAGGCGAAATCGCGGGTCTGGTTTTCCAGGCGGGCAAACGCATCGACTTGTTGGTCGGTGACGAAGCTGCTGCCAGCGATACCGGTGCGCAGCTGGCCGATCAGCATTTCTTCGGCAAGCATGTCGCGAAATTGCATACGGCCATAGCCCATCTGGCGGATGACCTGGTCGAAGCGGTCGGCATCGAACTTGCCATCGACCTGGAACTCAGGGGTCTGCAGGATCACTTGATCCAGCGCGGCCTCCGAGAAGGCGAACTTGGCGTCTTCAGCACCCTGCAACAGCAGTTTGCGGTCGATCAGCCCTTTGAGCGCGGCTTCGCGCAGCAGCTTTTCGTCCAGCATTGCCGGGTCGAAATCCTTGCCCAGCTGTTGCATCAGCTGGCGGCGCTGCATGTCAGCCGCTTGGCTCAGCTCGTTCTGGCTGATGGTTTGCCCGTTCACCTTGGCGGCGTCCTGGCTATGGGTAGCAGCCTGGAAAATGGCTTCGAAGCCGGTCAACGCCATCAGCACGACGATGAGGCCGATGATGGTCTTGGCAATCCAACCTTGTGAATTGTCCCTGATATTTTGCAGCATGCGTCCCCCAGAAACGGCTGTACCACTGCGTCGACAACCGCGGAGCGTGGGTAGAATCCTGATAAAAGAAAGGCGCATCCGAGGATGCGCCTTTTCTTAGCAAACGTGTCAGGCGGGAACGTTTGCGGCCCGCCATCAGCGTGCTCGGACCCGGCCAGGCCAGGTCCGGCTGAAAGACGACTTAGTTGACGGCGTCTTTCAGGCCTTTGCCAGCCTTGAAGCCTGGAACCTTGGCGGCAGCAATCTTGATCGCATTGCCGGTTTGCGGGTTACGGCCGGTGCGCTCTGCGCGCTCCTTCACCGAGAAGGTACCGAAGCCAACCAGGACGACATCGTCGCCTGCTTTCAGGGCACCGGTCACGGAGTCGATCACAGCATCCAGAGCCTTGCCGGCGGCAGCCTTGGAAATGTCAGCCGATGCAGCGATAGCGTCAATCAGTTCCGACTTGTTCACTCTAAGTCCCCTTATTTCTCTATTGAGTTTGTTTCTAAGTATGTAATGAAAAGCTTATGAAACGTGCGCTGGGTGGCTTGTTGACAATAGCGTGCCGCTTTATAGCAAGGCCCCGAAAAAACTGTCAAGGAAAGCCCCCCGAGCAAAAACTGCTAATGCGTGCTGATTCTTTCCTTAGCATCGCCGTCGCGCTTTTCTTCTTTCGCGACAATCTCAGGAGCCACATCTGGCAAGGGCTCCGGGGCGTATTGCAGCGCAATTTGCAGGACTTCGTCAATCCATTTGACCGGTTTGATCTGAAGATCCTGTTTGATATTTTCCGGAATTTCCTTCAAATCGCGAACATTCTCCTCCGGAATGATCACCGTCTTGATTCCACCACGGTGCGCTGCCAGCAGTTTTTCCTTCAGCCCGCCAATCGCCAGAACCTGCCCACGCAGGGTGATTTCGCCGGTCATGGCGACATCTGCGCGCACTGGAATCTGCGTCAGCGCCGAGACCAGCGCGGTGCACATGCCGATACCGGCACTCGGGCCATCTTTCGGCGTAGCACCTTCGGGCATGTGGATGTGCACGTCGTGCTTCTCGTGGAAGTCGGCGGCAATGCCCAGGCTGCGGGCGCGGCTACGGACCACGGTCTGTGCAGCAGTGATGGATTCGACCATGACATCGCCGAGCGATCCAGTCTTGATCAGCTGGCCCTTGCCGGGGATAACCACCGACTCGATGGTCAGCAGCTCGCCACCCACCTGGGTCCAGGCCAGGCCGGTCACCTGGCCGATCTGGTCCTGCTGTTCAGCCAGGCCGTAACGGAACTTGCGAATGCCCAGCAGATGCTCGAGCTGCTCGCTGGTGACCTTGACCTTCACCTGCTTCTGCCCGGTGTGCTCCTTGACCACCTTGCGGCAGACCTTGGCGATTTGCCGCTCAAGGCCACGCACACCCGCCTCACGGGTGTAGTAACGGATGATGTCGCGAATCGCCGAGACGTCGATCTCCAGCTCTTCCTTCTTCAGTCCGTTGGCCTTGACCTGCTTGGGCGTCAGGTACTTGACCGCGATGTTGATCTTCTCGTCTTCGGTGTAACCCGGCAGGCGGATGACTTCCATCCGATCGAGCAGCGCCGGCGGAATGTTCATCGAGTTCGAGGTGCACAGGAACATCACGTCCGAGAGGTCGTAATCGACTTCCAGGTAGTGGTCATTGAAATTGTGGTTCTGCTCGGGGTCGAGTACCTCCAGCAGCGCCGACGCGGGGTCACCACGCATGTCGCTGCCCATCTTGTCGATCTCGTCGAGCAGGAACAGCGGGTTGCGCACACCCACCTTGGTCATCTTCTGGATCAGACGGCCCGGCATGGAACCGATGTAGGTACGCCGGTGGCCACGGATCTCGGCCTCGTCACGCACGCCACCGAGGGCCATGCGAACGAACTTGCGGTTGGTCGCCGAAGCGATCGACTCGGCCAGCGAGGTCTTGCCGACGCCGGGCGGGCCGACCAGGCACAGCACCGGACCGCGGATTTTCTTGACGCGCTTCTGCACCGCGAGGTACTCGAGAATGCGTTCCTTGACCTCTTCCAGGCCATAGTGGTCGGCATCGAGGATTTCCTCGGCCTTGGCCAGGTCCAGGCGCACCTTGCTCTGCGCCTTCCACGGTACCTGCACGAGCCAGTCGAGGTAGGAGCGCACCACGGTCGCTTCGGCCGACATCGGCGACATCTGCTTGAGCTTGTTCAGCTCGGCTTGAGCCTTGGCCAAGGCATCCCTGGGCAGGCCAGCAGCTTCGATGCGCTTTTTCAGCTCTTCGACTTCGTTGTGGCCTTCGTCACCGTCACCGAGCTCTTTCTGAATGGCCTTCATCTGCTCATTCAGGTAGTACTCGCGCTGGCTGCGCTCCATCTGCTTCTTGACCCGGCCGCGGATGCGCTTTTCAACCTGCAGCAGGTCGATTTCGGCGTCCAGCAGGGCCAGTACGTGCTCGACGCGGGTCGACAGATCGACGATCTCGAGGATCTCTTGCTTCTGCTCGATCTTCAGCGCCATGTGCGCGGCCATGGTGTCGACCAGACGCCCTGGTTCTTCGATGCTGTTCAGCGAAGACAGCACTTCGGCCGGGACCTTCTTGCCCAACTGCACGTACTGCTCGAATTGCGACAGCAGGGTGCGCACGAACACTTCCGATTCGCGCTCGGCGGCATCGGTTTCGTCGATCAGGGAGACTTCGGCACGGATGTGCCCTTCTACTTCGCTGAACCGCTCGACGGCACCGCGTTGCTCACCCTCGACCAGCACCTTGACGGTGCCATCGGGCAGCTTGAGCAGTTGCAAGACGGTCGCGACGGTACCGACCCGGTACAGGGCATCTTCGCCTGGATCGTCGTCGGCTGGATTCTTCTGGGCCAGCAGGAGGATCTGCTTTTCGCCCGTCATCGCCGCCTCGAGGGCTTCGATTGACTTTTCACGCCCCACAAACAGCGGGATGACCATGTGCGGATAAACAACGACATCGCGCAATGGCAAGAGAGGCAAGTCGAGGGTGGTCTTCATGATTTCGCCTCTACAGCGGCCTTATGGCCGGAAACCGGTGGAAATGATGCTTGGACCTAATGTGGGGGCACGCCTGGGAAATTACAAGCGCTTGCATAGGAAAAGCAGAAAGGGGCCCGTAGGCCCCCTCCTCTTTGCAACCAGTACCCAACGTTCGCCTGAATCAGGCGTCAGGTGCGGCCTTGGCTTGCGGCTCGCTGTTCTCGTAGATCAGCAGCGGCTTCGACGTGCCTTCGATGACGCTCTCGTCGATCACCACCTTGCTGACTTCCTTCTGCGAAGGAATCTCGTACATGGTGTCGAGCAGCACGCCTTCGAGGATCGAACGCAGGCCACGGGCGCCAGTCTTGCGCTCCAGGGCCCTGCGTGCGACGGCCTTGAGGGCATCACTGCGGAACTCGAGGTCCACGCTTTCCATCTCGAACAGCTTAGCATACTGCTTGGTCAAGGCGTTCTTAGGCTCGGTGAGGATTTGCATCAGCGCCGCCTCATCCAGCTCGTCGAGGGTCGCCAGGACCGGCAGACGGCCGACGAACTCGGGGATCAGGCCAAACTTGACCAGATCGTCCGGCTCGACTTCGCGCAGCGATTCACCGACCTTCTTGCCCTCTTCCTTGCTGCGCACTTCGGCGCCAAAACCGATGCCACCCTTGGTGGAGCGATTCTGGATGACCTTTTCCAGGCCCGAGAAGGCGCCACCGCAGATGAACAGGATATTGCGGGTATCGACCTGCAGGAATTCCTGTTGCGGGTGCTTACGACCGCCTTGCGGCGGTACGGAGGCCACGGTGCCTTCGATCAGCTTCAGTAACGCCTGCTGCACGCCTTCGCCCGAGACATCACGGGTAATGGACGGGTTGTCCGACTTGCGCGAGATCTTGTCGATCTCGTCGATGTAGACAATGCCCATCTGGGCCTTTTCCACGTCGTAGTCGCACTTTTGCAGCAGTTTCTGAATGATGTTCTCGACGTCCTCACCCACATAACCGGCTTCGGTCAGGGTGGTGGCATCGGCAATGGTGAACGGTACATTCAACAGGCGTGCAAGGGTTTCGGCGAGCAGGGTCTTGCCCGAGCCCGTAGGCCCGATGAGCAGGATGTTGCTCTTGCCGAGTTCGACTTCGTCACCCTTCTTGTCACGCTGGTTCAGGCGCTTGTAGTGGTTATACACCGCTACGGACAGCACCTTCTTGGCGCGCTCCTGACCAATTACGTACTGGTCCAGGATGCCGCTGATTTCTTTCGGCGAAGGCAATTTGTGCGCGCTGCTCTCGGCCTGGGCTTCCTGCACCTCCTCACGGATGATGTCGTTGCACAGGTCGACGCACTCGTCGCAGATAAATACCGAGGGCCCGGCAATCAGTTTGCGCACTTCGTGCTGGCTTTTGCCGCAGAAGGAGCAATAAAGCAATTTGCCGCTGTCCTCGCCGTTACGGGTGTCAGTCATTCGATCGATCCAATCCGGTAGGCTTGCAACACAAGATGAAGGCAATTGCGGGCTTTTTCAAGTCCGCAGGTAGGCGCTTTCGGCGCCTACCTGCTCTGGCACCTAGGTTCAGGAGACCAGTTGCCGCTTGTCGTAGACCGAGTCGATCAGGCCGTACTCGGCCGCGCGCGAGGCGCTCATGAAGTTGTCACGCTCGGTGTCGCGTTTGATGGTCTCAAGCTCCTGGCCGGTGTGGTAGGCCAGCAGCTCGTTCAGGCGCGCCTTGATGTTGAGAATTTCCTGGGCGTGGATCTCGATATCGGTGGCCTGGCCCTGGAAGCCGCCCAGTGGCTGGTGGATCATCACGCGCGAGTTCGGCAGGCAGTGGCGCTTGCCCTTGGCACCTGCGGCCAAGAGGAAGGCGCCCATGCTGCAGGCCTGACCGATGCAGATGGTCGAGACATCTGGCTTGATGAACTGCATGGTGTCGTAGATCGACATGCCAGCAGTGACCGAGCCGCCTGGGGAGTTGATGTACAGATGGATGTCCTTGTCCGGGTTTTCCGCTTCAAGGAACAGCAGCTGCGCCACTACCAGGTTGGCCATGTAGTCCTCTACCGGGCCAACCAGGAAGATCACACGCTCCTTCAACAGGCGCGAGTAGATGTCGTAGGCACGTTCGCCACGGGCGGACTGCTCGATAACCATCGGGACCAGGCCGCCTGCGGCCTGGATGTCAGAGCTCTGCTGAATATAAGAATTGCGGGACATGTCCTGCGCTCACTCCCAAATAGTCATGGCTTGAATACGCACAAGCCAGCGCGAAGGCTGGCTTGTGGGGGTTTCCTACGAGAGAAACGTATTACTCAGCTTCGGCAGGCGCCTGTGCTGGCTTTACGGCATCTTCGTACGAGACCGATTTGTCGGTCACAGTCGCTTTCTGCAGAACAGTATCTACAACTTGTTCTTCCAGCACAACCGAACGGACTTCGTTCAGCTGCTGGTCGTTCTTGTAGTACCAGGAGATGACCTGCTCAGGCTCTTGGTAAGCCGAAGCCATTTCCTCGATCATCTCGCGAACCTTGGCGTCGTCCGGCTTCAGCTCGAACTGCTTGACCACTTCTGCGACGATCAGGCCCAGCACCACACGGCGCTTGGCTTGCTCTTCGAACAGCTCGGCCGGCAGTTGCTCAGGCTTGATGTTGCCGCCGAACTGCTGAACAGCCTGCACGCGCAGACGGTTGACTTCGTTCTCCAGCAGGGCCTTAGGCACTTCGATCGGGTTGGCGGCCAGCAGACCGTCCATGACCTGGTTCTTGACCTTGGTCTTGATCGCCTGACGCAGCTCACGCTCCATGTTCTTGCGAACTTCGGCGCGGAAGCCTTCCAGGGTCGATTCCTTGATGCCGAACTGGGCGAAGAATTCTTCGTTCAGTTCTGGCAGCTGAGGGGCCGACACGCTGTTGACGGTGATGGTGAACTCGGCGGCCTTGCCGGCCAGGTCCAGGTTCTGATAGTCCTCAGGGAAGGTCACGTTGACAACGCGCTCTTCGCCTGCCTTGGCGCCTACCAGGCCGTCTTCGAAGCCTGGGATCATGCGGCCGGAGCCCAGTACCAGCTGGGTGCCCTTGGCCGAACCACCGGCGAAGGCTTCGCCGTCGATCTTGCCGACGAAGTCGATGTTGACCTGGTCGTCTTTCTCGGCGGCGCGCTCAACGGCCTCGAAGCGGACGTTCTGCTTGCGCAGCACTTCCAGCATGTTGTCCAGGTCGGCATCGGCCACTTCGGCGCTCAGGCGCTCGACCTTGATCGACTCCAGGCCAGCAACGGTGAACTCTGGGAATACTTCGAAGATAGCGACGAATTCCAGGTCCTTGCCCTTTTCGAAGGACTTCGGCTCGACGGCCGGAGCACCAGCCGGGTTCAGCTTCTGCTCGACGATGGCTTCGTAGAAGGAAGCCTGAACCAGGTCACCGAAGGCTTCCTGACGGGCATCGGCTTCGAAACGCTGGCGGATCACGCTCATCGGCACTTTGCCTGGGCGGAAGCCCGCGACTTTGGCGCGCTTGGCAGTCTGCTGCAGACGCTTGTTGACTTCGTTCTCGACGCGCTCGGCCGGAACGGCGATGGTCATGCGGCGCTCGAGAGCGGAAGTGTTTTCAACAGAAACTTGCATGGATATTCCTCGTTGCACAGACGTTAGCCGGCGATAGCCCGACTCCAGAATCAAGGGCAAGCATTCTAGTGAGTCACGCAGCAGAAGTCACCCCACTCGGGACGACGGGAAACTACGCCGGTCGATTAGCTTCAAAGGCCCGCACGGCGTGCCGCCGGGCCTCTTTATATAAGTAAGCTGCACAGCGCCTCAGGCGACGCGCAGCCGAAATACCTTGTCAAACAACTGCAGCCTGCGAAAACGCCGTTATTGCGGGTCGATTTCGTTGAACTGACAGTACTCTTCCCACTCCATGCCCAGCGCCTCGGCCACCTCGCGATGGGTTTCCAGGCGCATGGCCTGAAGCTGCTCGGGGCTTTCGGCGATCAGTTGCAGCGCCAGCTCCCAGGGCTGGATGCCCTGCTCATCGGCTGCATCCTCGAATGCCCACTCGATCTGCTGGGCCTGCTCGCGCGCATCGAGCTCGCGGATTTCTTCGAGCAGTTGCGGGTTCGCTTCGGCGAATCGCTGCAGCGCCAGGGCCTGGCGGGCTTCTTTAGCAATCATGGGGTAATTCCTCTACCGGCCTACTGGCCGGCGTTTCAACCGGCTGAAATCTATCAGCTTTTATTGGGGCGCCACCAGAGGATTACAAGGGCTGCGCGCATTCCTACGCAACCATAAGAAGCAGCCTCTGTCATCGCATGTCCCGCACCGCTTGAATGGAGTACCTTTTTTGGTACACTTCAATGAGCGAAAACCCACCTTCACTGGAAGTCTGCTTTTACCGAACCCAAGCAGGCAACGAGCCCGTCCGCGACTGGCTGACCTCCCTACCCTGCGACCAGAAGCGAATGATTGGGATCGAGATAAAGACGATCCAGCTTGGATGGCCACTCGGCATGCCCCTGGTAAGAAAGCTGGAAAAAGATCTATGGGAAGCGAGAGTCAACCTGGGCAACACCATAGCGCGCGTGCTGTTTACCGTATCCGGCAACCAGATGGCCCTGCTCCATGGCTTTATCAAAAAAAGCCAGAAGACACCGGAAAACGAACTGCAAACCGCCCGACAACGCAAATCGGCCCTGGAGAGAAACAAACAATGACCCCCCATATCGGCTCCAACTTCGACGATTTCCTCTCCGAACAAAGCCTGACAGAAGAGGTCACCGCCGCCGCGCTCAAGCGCGTGATTGCCTGGCAGATCGCAGAAGCCATGAAGTCCCAGAAGGTAACCAAGAAAATTCTGGCAGAACGCATGCACACCAGCCGCACCGCGGTAGACCGAGCACTGGACCAGAACGACCCGGGCATGACCCTTGCCACCCTGGCAAGCGCCGCTCGCGCGCTAGGGCAACGAGTTGAAGTGCGCCTGGTCCCCGAGCACAGCACCACCCAGCCCTGAGCCGGGCAATCTACAGAAAAGCAAAAGGGCAGCCCATGGGCTGCCCTTTTTGTCGTCATGCCCTGAAAAATTTGAGGGCACGCCCGCTAGATGGTGCGGACGAAGAGACTCGAACTCTTACAGCTTGCGCCGCTGGAACCTAAATCCAGTGTGTCTACCAATTCCACCACGTCCGCGCGAGGCAGAAAAAACAAAGGCGCCTGATTATACAATCAAGGCGCCTTCGAAGAATATGGGGTGGACGATGGGAATCGAACCCACGACAACTGGAATCACAATCCAGCGCTCTACCAACTGAGCTACGCCCACCATATTGCGGTCTTGCGATGCTGCGGTACTGCCTTTACAGAAACATGGTGCGGACGAAGAGACTCGAACTCTTACAGCTTGCGCCGCTGGAACCTAAATCCAGTGTGTCTACCAATTTCACCACGTCCGCGTAGCGCTTAAAACAAAGGCGCCAGATCTACAATCAAGGCGCCTTTGAAGAATATGGGGTGGACGATGGGAATCGAACCCACGACAACTGGAATCACAATCCAGCGCTCTACCAACTGAGCTACGCCCACCATATCGCTAAACAGCCTTACTTGCTTGCCCATGCGGCCTAATGGCGCACCCGGCAGGACTCGAACCTGCGACCATCCGCTTAGAAGGCGGATGCTCTATCCAGCTGAGCTACGGGCGCATAAGCTTAAAGCCTAACCGAACGAGCGACAAACCACTCATTCTGCCCGACTTAGCCAACCAGTGCTAGGCTGTGCCCGACAAGTGCGGCGAATCTTATAGGCGAGCCGGTAGAGCGTCAACACCTTTTTCAAAAAAATTTAAATTATTTAAGGGGTTAGGGGATTTGCCCGACCACCCGCCTTTGCCCTCGGGCCGTGTCGTGCGAGAATGCGCCCTCTTTATTGTTCCTTTCTCGATGGTTAATCACGCGTCTATGACTGCACACCTAATCGATGGCAAGGCGATCGCCGCCAACCTGCGCAAAGAGATCGCTCAACGAGTCGAGGAGCGTCGCCAGCAAGGCCTGCGCACGCCGGGCCTGGCGGTGATCCTGGTCGGCACCGACCCCGCCTCCCAAGTCTATGTCTCGCACAAGCGCAAGGACTGCGAAGAGGTCGGCTTCATTTCGCAAGCTTTCGACCTGCCCAGCGATACCACGCAGCAAGCCCTGACCGAGCTGATCGACCGCCTCAACGACGACCCGGCCGTCGACGGCATCCTGCTGCAGTTGCCGCTGCCGGCGCACCTGGATGCCTCGCTGCTGCTCGAGCGTATCCGCCCGGACAAGGATGTCGATGGCTTCCACCCTTACAACATCGGCCGCCTGGCCCAGCGTATCCCGCTGCTGCGCCCGTGCACGCCAAAAGGCATCATGACCCTGCTGGAAAGCACCGGTCAGGACCTGTACGGCATGAACGCGGTGATCGTCGGCGCGTCCAACATCGTTGGCCGGCCGATGGCCATGGAGCTGCTGCTGGCCGGCTGCACCGTTACCGTCTGCCACCGCTTCACCAAGGACCTGCCCGGCCACGTCGGCCGCGCCGACCTGGTGGTAGTAGCCGCCGGCAAGCCGGGCCTGGTCAAGGGTGAGTGGATCAAGGAAGGCGCCATCGTCATCGACGTCGGTATCAACCGCCAGGACGATGGCAAGCTGGTCGGCGACGTGGTCTACGAGACCGCCCTGCCCCGTGCCGGCTGGATCACGCCGGTGCCGGGTGGCGTCGGGCCGATGACCCGCGCTTGCCTGCTGGAGAACACGCTGTATGCCGCCGAAGAGCTGCATAAGTAAGATGGCGTGAGATGAAAACGGCACCTCTGGCAGGTGCCGTTTTTTTTGCCTGTGACTTGTTGGCTGACGGTACTGGCCCTATCGCCGGCAAGCCGGCTCCCACACAATACCCTGTGGGAGCCGGCTTGCCGGCGATAGGGCCAACGCGGTCTCTAGCCGATCACTTGCGCGCCGCCTCCCACGACTTCAGCAGTTCCTCGTAACTGACCGTCTCGCCCTTGGGTTTCTCGTTGGCCAGCTTTGGCTTTGGTGCCCCCGGCTGGTCGAACCAGTACTGGGCATCTTTCTCCGGGTTGAGCTTCGGCGCACAGGTCGCCTGCGCATTGGAGCGCTGCAGCCGCTCCATCATCTTGTCCTGGTCGCGCGCCAGGCCATCCAGTGCCTCCTGCGGGGTCTTCTCGCCACTGGCCACTTCGGCGATATGGCTCCACCACAACTGCGCCAGGCGTGGATAGTCCGGCACGTTGGTACCGGTCGGCGTCCACTGCACCCGCGCCGGGCTGCGGTAGAACTCCACCAGCCCCCCCAGCTTGGGCGCCAGATCGGTCATGGCCTGGGAGTTGATGTCCGACTCCCGAATCGGCGTCAGGCCGACAATGGTCTTCTTCAGCGACACCGTCTTGGACGTGACGAACTGGGCGTACAGCCACGCGGCCAAGCGTTGCTTTTCCGGCGTCGACTTGAAGAAGGTCCAGGAGCCGGCATCCTGATACCCCAGCTTCATCCCCTCCTCCCAGTACGGCCCCTTGGGCGATGGCGCCATCCGCCATTTCGGCGTGCCGTCGGCATTGACCACCGGCAGCCCCGGCTTGGTCATGTCGGCGGTGAACGCGGTGTACCAGAAGATCTGCTGGGCAATGTTGCCCTGGGCCGGTACCGGGCCGGCCTCGGAGAAGGTCATGCCCTGGGCTTCCTTGGGCGCGTAGGCTCGCATCCAGTCGACGTACTTCTGCGTCGCATAGACCGCCGCCGGGCCATTGGTATCGCCGCCGCGGGTCACGCTGGAGCCGACCGGGTGGCAATCCTCCACGCGAATCCCCCACTCATCCACCGGCAAGCCATTGGGCAGGCCCTTGTCGCCGCCGCCGGCCATGGAAAACCAGGCATCGGTGAAGCGCCAGCCCAGCGAGGGGTCTTTCTTGCCGTAGTCCATGTGGCCGTACACCCGCTTGCCGTCGATTTCCTTGACGTCCTCGGTGAAGAACTTGGCGATGTCCTCGTAGGCCGACCAGTTCACCGGCACGCCCAGTTCGTAACCGTATTTTTCCTTGAACTTGGCCTTGAGCTCCGGCCGCTCGAACCAGTCGGCGCGGAACCAGTAAAGGTTGGCGAACTGCTGGTCGGGCAGTTGATAGACCTTGCCGTCTGGGGCGGTGGTAAAGGACAGGCCGATAAAATCCTTGATGTCCAAGGTTGGCGAGGTGTAATCCTTGCCTTCGTTGGCCATCAGGTCGGTGATCGATTCCACCTTGCCATAGCGAAAGTGCGTACCGATCAGGTCGGAGTCGTTGACCCAACCGTCATAGATGTTCTTGTCCGACTGCATCTGCGTCTGCAGCTTCTCCACAACATCGCCTTCTTGCAGCAGGTCGTGGGTCAGCTGGATGCCGGTGATCTCGCTGAAGGCCTTGGCCAGCACCTTGGACTCGTACTCATGGGTGGTGATGGTTTCCGACACCACGTTGATCTTCATCCCACGAAACGGCTCGGCAGCCTTGATAAACCACTTGAGCTCGGCCAACTGCTGTTCAGGCGTCAGGGTGGACGGTTTGAACTCGCTGCCGATCCACTTTTTCGCCGCGTCCTCGTACTGGTCGGCCCACGCCGTGCCCTGCACGCTGGCCAGTACCAGCCACGCGGCCAGGGTCAAATGTCGCCGTTTGTGATTGTTCTGGAACATTGTGATCTCCCGATTGAGTTATTCCCCGGAGCCGTCGCTCAGCCCCAGCGCATCACCACCACCAGCCAGCCCAGCGACAGCAGCGAGGCCACCCACAACGGCCAATCGCTGAGCCCGACCACCAGCAGGTGCAGGTAGGCGCTGGCCAGCAGGCCGATGAACAACCGGTCGCCACGGCTGGTGACGATCGGCAGGAAGCCGCGCCGCTCGACACAGGGGCGGCGCAGCTCGAACAAGGTCATGCACAGCAACAGCACGCCGACGGCCGCGAAGAACAGCGCCGTGGGCAGGGTCCAGGCCATCCACTCCATGCGTGCTACCTCCCTATACCCGGCCCAGGGCAAAGCCCTTGGCCACGTGGTTGCGGACGAACCAGATCACCAGCATGCCCGGCAAGATGGTCAGCACTCCGGCCGCGGCCAGCACCCCCCAGTCGATTCCTGAGGCGGACACGGTGCGGGTCATCACCGCTGCGATCGGCTTGGCATTGACCGACGTCAGGGTGCGCGCCAGCAGCAGCTCGACCCACGAGAACATGAAGCAGAAAAACGCCGTCACGCCGATGCCGGAACCGATCAGCGGAATGAAGATCTTCACGAAGAAGCGCGGGAAGCTATAGCCATCGATGTAGGCGGTTTCGTCGATTTCCTTGGGCACGCCGGACATGAAGCCTTCCAGGATCCACACCGCCAGCGGCACGTTGAACAGGCAATGGGCCAAGGCCACGGCAATGTGCGTGTCGAACAGGCCGATCGACGAATACAGCTGGAAGAACGGCAGCAGAAACACCGCCGGCGGCGCCATGCGGTTGGTCAGCAGCCAGAAGAACAGGTGGCGGTCGCCGAGAAAGCGGTAACGTGAAAAGGCATAGGCCGCCGGCAGCGCCACCAGCAGCGAAATGACCGTGTTCAGGCACACGTAGTACAGCGAGTTGAGGTAGCCGCTGTACCAGCTGGCATCGGTGAAGATCACCCGGTAGTTGTCGAGGGTAAAGGCCTGCGGCCACAGGGTCAGGCCACCGAGGATCTCGGTGTTGCTCTTGAACGACATGTTCAGCAACCAGTAGATCGGCACCAGCAGGAAGAAGAAATACAGCAGCAGGACCAGGGTCTTTCTCGTGCTCATGGCCTAGTCCTTGTCGGCGTGGGTCATGGCCGTATAGAACAGCCACGACACCAGCAGGATGATCAGGAAGTACACCAGCGAAAACGCTGCCGCCGGGCCCAGGTCGAATTGCCCCACGGCCATGCGCGTGAGGGTCTGGCTGAGGAAGGTGGTGGCGTTGCCCGGCCCCCCGCCGGTCAGCACGAACGGCTCGGTGTAGATCATGAAGCTGTCCATGAAGCGCAGCATCACCGCGATCAGCAATACGTTCTTCAGCTTGGGTAGCTGGATGTGCCGGAACACGGCCCAGTTCGAGGCGCGGTCGATGCGCGCCGCCTGGTAGTACACGTCCGGGATCGCACGCAGGCCCGAATAGCACAACAGCGCCACCAGCGAGGTCCAGTGCCACACGTCCATCACCAGCACGGTCAGCCAGGCGTCGAAGGTGTCGCTGGCGTAGTTGTAGTTCACCCCAAGCTTGGCCAGCGTCGCGCCGAGCAGGCCGATGTCGGCGCGGCCGAAGATCTGCCAGATGGTGCCGACCACGTTCCACGGAATCAGCAATGGAATGGCCATGACGATCAGGCACAGCGAGGCCCGGCGCCCCTGGGTCGGCATGGTCAGGGCGATGGCGATGCCCAGCGGGATCTCGATCGCCAGCACGCAGGCCGAATAGATGAACTGGCGCAGCAAGGCATCGTGCAAGGCCGGGTCGCGCAGTACCTGGCGGTACCAGTCGGCCCCCACGAAGTAACGGTTGGACTGGTCGAAGATGTCTTGCAGCGAATAATTGACCACGGTCATCATCGGCACCACGGCGCTGAAGGCCACCAGCAGGAACACCGGCAGCACCAGCCACCAGGCCTTGTTGTTGGGCACCTTGTTCATGGCCCGGCCTCCAGCAGCACATCGTCGACATACAGCATCAGCCACTGCGCCGGCAGGCTCACCCAGGCCTGTGCCGCCGGCAAGGGACGGTCCTCCGCCAGGCGCGCCTTGAGCGACACCCCACCCAATGCCAGGGTGACGATGCGGTAGGTGCCCAGGTCCTCGACGTCGAGCACCTGCGCCGGGTAGGCCTGATCGAACGGGCTGTCCCACAGCTGCACGAATTCCGGGCGAATCCCCACCTGCAGGCGCCCGCCGCCCGTCGCCGCCAGACGCTCGCGCAGTCCCTCGGGCAGGGGTAGGTGGATATCACCGAACGCAACGCCATCGGCCTCGCCCCGCACATCGATCAGGTTCATGCCCGGGCTGCCGATGAAGTAGCCGACGAAGGTATGCCGGGGTCGCTCGAACAGCTCGCGCGGGGTGCCGAACTGGACGATGCGCCCGCCGTGCATCACCGCGATCTTGTCGGCGAAGGTCGAGGCCTCCAGCTGATCATGGGTGACGTAGATCATGGTGATGTTGAACTGCTCATGGATCTGCTTGAGCTTGCGCCGCAGCTTCCATTTCAGGTGCGGGTCGATCACCGTCAGCGGCTCATCGAAGAGAATCGCCGAGACGTCGTCGCGCACCAGGCCGCGGCCCATGGACACCTTCTGTTTTTCGTCGGCGCTGAGGTTGCGCGCCTTTTTCTGCAGCACCGCCGACAGGTCGAGCACCTCGGCGATTTCCTCGACCCGGCTGCGCACCCGGCCCTCGTCCAGGCCCTGATTGCGCAAGGGAAAGGCCAGGTTGTCGAACACCGTCATGGTGTCGTACACCACCGGGAACTGGAACACCTGGGCGATGTTGCGCTGTTGCGGCAGCAAGTCGTTGACCGGCTTGCCGTCGAACAGCACCTCGCCATGGGACGGCGTGAGCAGGCCCGAGATGATGTTGAGCAGGGTCGACTTGCCGCAACCGGAGGGCCCCAGCAAGGCATAGGCACCGCCCTGCTCCCATACATGGTCCAGCGCATGCAGGGCATAGTCCGCCTCGCTGGCAGGCTGGCGGCTGTAACTGTGGGCCAGTTGCCGCAGGCGGATCTCGGCCATCAGGCACTCCTCGCCTGGCGCAGGCCAGGCGCCTGCACCAGTGCACCTGCGCTGTCGAAGACGAACAGCTTGTGGGTGGGGATGAACACACGTATCGGCGCATCCACTTGGTATTCGTGTACGCCGGGCAGGTGCAGGACCATCCGCCAGTGCTCGTTACGCACATGCAGGAAGGTTTCCGAACCACTGATCTCGGCCAGCTCCACCCGCACGGCCAGCTCCAGGTCATCGTCGTGTGACGGTACCAGGGTGATGTGGCTGGGGCGCACGCCGAAGCGGTAATCGCCATCCCCCAGGCGCTGCAAATCGGCGTTACGGGCGAAGTGCACGGTCTGGGCCAGGCTCACCTCGTTGCCGCTGATGCGACCCGGAATCAGGTTGATCGGGGGTTCGGAAAACAGCTCGGCAGCCAGCACGCTGCAGGGGCGTTGATAGACCTCGGCAGTGGCCCCGCTCTGCACGATACGGCCCTCGTGCAACACGGTCGTGGTGCCGCCCAGCGCCAGCGCTTCGTTGGGCTCGGTGGTGGCATACACGGCAATGCAGTGGCGCGCGGCGAAGAGCTCGCGCAGTTCCTGGCGCAGGCCCTCACGCAACTTGTAGTCGAGATTGACCAGCGGCTCGTCGAACAGGATCAGCGAGGCATCCTTGACCAGCGCCCGGGCCATGGCCGTGCGCTGCTGCTGACCGCCGGACAGCTCCAGCGGCAAGCGTTGCAAGTAGGCCTCGATGCGCAGCATCTCGGCGGTTTCCTGCACGCGCCGGCGGATGTCCGCCTCGGCCAGGCCCGCCTGGCGCAGAGGCGAGGCAATGTTCTCGAAGACACTCAGGGTCGGGTAGTTGATGAACTGCTGATACACCATCGACACGTTGCGGTGGCGCACCGCAATGCCGGTCACATCCTTGTCATCCATCAGCACGCGCCCCCGATCCGGGCGGTCGAGGCCGGCCATCAGGCGCATCAGGCTGGTCTTGCCGGCCAGGGTGCGCCCCAGCAGCACGTTGAACGATCCTGGCTCGAAACGCAGGGAGGCATCGATGATCCAGGCATGGCCATCGATACTTCGACTGACCTGCTCCAGCACCAGGGACATGGTGTGCGGCCCTTTTTGATTGTTGTCCGCCACACAGAGCCAGTTCCATGCCAGTTTTGCCCCTTCGCTCTGGCACGCGCCTTTGCCAACGCTGACCGGCCACCCGTGGTTCACAACTGAACAGATTCGCTGAACACCTGAACACTCGCGGGTTTGACATTGAACAGCCGTGAACGACACTGAACGACGGTCGGCCGATAACAACAATCACACAGGACAGGCCCATGGCCACATCCGCTTCGACCCACGCCCAACTGATCCAGGCCTCCTGGGCCCGTTGTCGCGAGCATGGCCTGCAGCCGCAAAGCGCACCGGACTTCGACTGCCTCACCCGCGCCGAACTGAACGCCCTGCTGGAGCGTCGCCAGTCGCTGCTGCGACTGACCCGCGATGAGGTGCTGCCGCAGTACGCGCACTTGCTGGGCAATGCCAGTTACCTGGTGATGCTGGCCGACGCCAGCGGTTGCCTGCTCGACACCTGGGGCTCGCGGCGTTTCGTCGAGCCGCGCCAGCAGCACGGCTTCAGTGCAGGCGCCCATTGGCACGAACGGGGTGTAGGCACCAATGCGCTTGGCACTGCCCTGGTCTGCGCCGAGCCGATCCATGTCGGCCAGGATGAACACTACCTGCGCCAGAACCACTACCTGGCCAGCGCCGCGGCGCCGCTGTTCGATGCCGAGCGGCAGCTGGTCGGGGTGCTCGATGTGGCCAGCGACGGCTACCTGCCGGCCACCCAGACCCTGGGCCTTGTGCGCATGATGGGCCAGAGCCTGGAGAACCGCCTGATTCTGGCGCAGTACGCCGACCGCCACGCGCAGCTGCTGTTCAACAGTGGCTCCGACAACCTCGACAGCCCCTGGGCCGGTTTACTGGTATTCGATGAGCGTGGCCAGGTGCTTGCGGCCAATCATCGGGCCGACAGCCTGCTGGGGGTCGACCCGCGGCGACAGAACCTCGAACAACTGTTCCAGATCCCCTTGCGCCAGTTGCTCGCTCACCCCCAACATCACGCCTTCGCCCTGCAGGCGGCCGGGCGCAACCGCTTCCACTGCCAGTGGCAAGCCCCCCGCCAAAGCCCGCCGCGCACAGCAGCGCCGGGCAGCGACCCACGCCTGGAAAAGGCCCTGGCACAGGCCAGCCTGTTGCTGGAGAAAGACATTCCCCTGTTGATCCAGGGTGAAACGGGGGTGGGCAAAGAGCTGTTCGTCGAAACCCTGCACCGCGCCAGCAGCCGCGCCCGCCAGCCGTTGATCGCAGTCAACTGCGCCGCCATTCCCGCCGAGCTGGTGGAGTCGGAGCTGTTCGGCTACGACAAAGGCGCCTTCACCGGCGCTCACCACAAGGGCAACCCCGGACTGATCCGCAAGGCCGACCAGGGCATCCTGTTCCTCGACGAAATCGGTGACATGCCGCTGCCTACCCAGGCCCGCCTGTTGCGTGTATTGCAGGCGCGCAGCATCCAGCCGCTGGGCAGCGGTGAACCGGTGGCGGTGGATATCCGGGTAATCTCGGCGAGCAACCGCGACCTGGCAGAAGAAGTGCGTGTCGGGCGCTTTCGTCAGGATCTCTACTACCGCATCGCCGCCATGGCAGTGGTCTTGCCAGCGCTGCGCGAGCGCAGCGACCGGCGGCAACTGATCGAACAGGTGCATGCCCAGCACCGCGACCCGGGGCAGCCGGCGCGGCTGCCCCAGGCCATCCTCGAGCTGCTCGAACGCCACCCCTGGCCAGGCAATGTGCGCGAGCTGGTCAGCGTGATACAGGTGGCGCTGGCATTGGCGGGCACCGAGCCAATCACGCTCGAACACCTGCCGTCGGGCTTTCTGGCCGAGGCATACGGGCCCGTGGCCGTCAGCGCCGTACTGCCCGAAGACGACCTGCAGACCCGGCTGCAAAATGCCAACGGCAATCTCTCGGCCGTCGCGCGCGAGCTCGGGATCAGCCGCACCACCCTGTACAAAAGATTGCGCGAACAGTGATTGCAGACACCCCACAGCCGATTCGGCTGCCACTCGCCTGAAATCAGCCGGTCCCGCTGGGCGCCGGCCCTGCTTCAGCCAGTATGTGCCCTCTGCCCACGGGACAATGGTTTTGAACCCATTTCTGGACAGCGCTGCCGCAGGGAGACTGCCATGACTCGCTATATCGATGTGCAAGACCTCGCCCGCCTGGTCAACCGCAAGGGCCTGGCCACCTGCCTGGTGGAAATGGCCGAGTACATCCGCCAGGACTACCTGCGCTGGCAATCTTTCGAGAAGTGCGCCCGGGTGGCGAACCACTCACCTGACGGGGTGATCGAACTGATGCCGGTCGCCGACGCCGGCCTGTACGCCTTCAAGTACGTCAACGGCCACCCGAAGAACACCCGCCTCGGCCTGCCCACCGTCATGGCGTTCGGTGCCTTGAGCGAGGTCAGCTCCGGTGCGCCGCTGCTGCTGAGCGAGATGACCCTGACCACGGCGATCCGTACCGCAGCCACCTCGGCCCTGGCCGCCCGCTACCTGGCGCGCGAGGACAGCCGGAGCATGGCGTTGATCGGCAATGGCTCGCAAAGCGAGTTCCAGGCCATCGCCTTCAAGACGCTGCTGGGCATCGATGAAATCCGCCTGTACGACATCGACCCCTGCGCCACGGCAAAACTGGTGGCCAACCTGGCCGGCCGCCCTGGGCTGAAGCTGATCGTCGCCAAGTCCGTCGCCGAAGCGGTGCGCGGCGCCGACATCGTCACCACGGTCACCGCCGACAAAGCCTATGCCACGATCCTGACCCCGGACATGATCGAACCCGGCATGCACCTGAACGCCGTGGGCGGCGACTGCCCCGGCAAGACCGAGCTGCACCGCGACATCGTCGAGCGGGCCCGGGTGATCGTCGAGTACGAGCCACAAAGCCGGGTCGAAGGCGAGATCCAGCAGATGCCGGCCGACTCGCCGGTGACCGAGTTCTGGCACGTGCTCGCAGGCACCGCCCCAGGCCGCGAGAGCGCAGCGCAGGTGACCCTGTTCGACTCGGTCGGTTTTGCCCTGGAGGATTACTCGGCACTGCGCTACGTGCTCGATACAGCGCGGGCCATGAACATCGGCCAGGACATCGCGCTGGTGCCGTCGCTGGAAAACCCGAAAGACCTGTATGCGCTGCTGCAACCTCGGGTGGTGGAAATTCGTGCCAAGCCCAGGGCTGGCTCCGCTTGTGCCTGATGGATTGACCAGGGGCTGCTGCACAGCAGCCCCTTACCGCCTATCTTGTCCATGCCCCTTCGACAAAGAAGCCCAAGCGCATGGACACCAAGGACGTTCCACTTCCTCCCCTGGACCGCATCGACGAAGCCATCATCAATGTGCTGCGCGTTGACGGCCGTATCACCTTCGAGAAACTTTCGACGCTGGTTCACCTCACCCCGCGCCCGTGCCTGGAGCGCGTGCGCAAGCTTGAGCGACGCGGCGTGATTCGCGGCTACGGCGCGATCATCGACGCGCAGAAAGTCGCCCCCGGCCTTTCCCTGCTGGTGCTGGTGGCCTTGTCCAACCAGAGCGGCCGTGCCGCCCAAAAGGCCTTCGAAGCCACCATGCGCGCCTGCCCGCAGGTTCATGAATGCCAATTGATCAGCGGCCATTTCGACTACAGCCTGCGCCTGCGCTGCCGTGACCTGGAGCACTACCGGGTGCTGAGCGAAAGCTGGATGAACACCGAGGCGCTGCACATCGACAAACTGGTCGCCCACCCCGAACTGGCGGTGGTGAAAAGCAGCGCTGGGCCTGTCAACGGGTAGAGTCTATCTACCCGCGCACCCGTACAGGCATCGCTAGCCTCCCAGCTCCCTCACCCGCAGGAGCTGTCGATGACCCACGCCCCCCGATCGCTATGTCGATGAAACCGACATCTACACCCGCGCGAGCGCGTTGCTGCTCAGTACCCGCACGGCGGCGGAACAGGCACTGCTGCGCAGCCTGACCGAGGTCATGGCCAGCTCGCTGGCCTGAACCGAGACCTGGAGGGCGCCTTGCCGGATACCTGGCACGGGGCCGTCCAGGTCACTCGTCTTTCCACTCGCTGGGTTGCCGATAGCTCGCCACCCACTGCACCACCTGCGTAGCGGGCATCGGTGGCGCAATGCAGTACCCCTGCGCCAGCTCGCAACCCAGCGCCATCAGCACCCGCCCATGCTCGACACTTTCCAGCCCTTCGGCGATCACCTCGCGGCCAAAGGCCCGTGCCAGGCTGATCACCGCACCGGTCAGGGCCAGGTCATCCTGGTCGTGAAGGATGTCGCGCACGAACGACTTGTCGATCTTGATGGTCTGGGTGGGCAGGCGCTTGAGGTAACTGAGCGACGAGTACCCAGTGCCGAAATCATCCAGGGAAAACCGCACCCCCAGCGCCTGGCAGGCTTCCAGGCAGCGGCTGACATGCGGCAGGTTGTCGATCGCCACCGACTCGACGATTTCCAGGTCCAACCGGTTCGGGTCGACGTGCGGATACGCCACCAGCAACTGCTTCAGGCGCTCGACAAAATCGTCACGCTGCAAGTGACGGGCGGCAATGTTGACGCTCAGCGACCAGGGCCGACCTTGGCGCTGCCAAGCCTGCAGCCGCTGCAGGGCGTGTTCGATCACCCACTCGCCGATCTCGACGATCAAATCGGTCTGCTCCACCAGTGGCAAGAACTTGCCCGGCAAGACCAGCTCGCCGCCTGGTCGCTGCCAGCGCAGCAGGGCCTCGAAGCCCAGGACCTGGCCGGTACGCAGGTTGACCTTGGGTTGATAATGCAGGCACAGCTCACGGTTGCGCAGGGCCCAGCGCACCCGCGCCACGGTCTGGTGTGTGGCCTGCAGTTCAAGTTCCTGGGACACGTCGAACACGTGGTAGCGGTTGCGACCCTGCTGCTTGGCCACATACATGGCCTGGTCAGCATGGCGCACCAGGGTGTCGGCATCCTCATCGTCAAGGGGGAACAGGGTGACCCCGATACTGGCGCTCAACGACAGCCGTTGCTCGCGTATCGCATAGGGCGCAGCCACCCCCCGTAGCACGCGCTGCAAGGCGACATGCAACTGCTGGGGGGTGTCGACATGGCGCAATATCAGCACGAACTCGTCGCCCGACAGCCGAGCCACCGAATCACCAGTGCGCAAGATGCCCTTGAGCCGCTGCGCCACCTCCACCAGCAGCAGGTCGCCCGCCGCGTGCCCGTAGCCATCATTGACCGCCTTGAAACCATCCAGGTCGAGCATGCACACCGCCAGGGAGATCTCTTCCCGGCGGGAAAAGGCCAGGGCCTGGTTGAGCAAGTCTGACAGGTAGGCACGGTTGGGCAGGCCGGTGAGCACATCGTGCCCCACCCGCCACTGCAGGGTATGCAGCAGCTGGCGCTTTTCGGTGACATCGAAGCGGATCGACACGTACTTGCGCACCTGCCCGGTCGACGGGTCGATCAACGGCACCATGGTGCTATCGACCCAATACAGCGAGCCATCCTTGGCGCGGTTGCAGATCTCGCCCTTCCACACCTTGCCCGCGGCCAAGGCCCGCCACATGCCCAGGAAGAACTCCGGCTCGTGCAGGCCCGAATTGAGAATGCGGTGGTTGGCCCCCAGCAATTCGTCGCGGCTGTAGCCGGAGATACTGCAGAACTGCTGATTGACGTAGGTGATAGACCCACGTAGATCGGTTTCGGAAAAGATCGCGGCCGCGTCCACGGCTGCGCGATAGATATCGTCCATAAGCATCCTGGGTCAGCGGTTGAAGCGCTCTACCAGGGCGCGCAATCCAACGCACACCTGCTCAAGCTCCGCACCCCGCGAAGCGGCGGCATTGGCACTGCGGGCGCTCTGCTGCGCGATGCCCGCCACGCCATTGATCTGCCGCGAGACGTCTTCGGCCACCGCCGATTGCTGCTGCGAGGCGGTCGCCATCTGCTGGCTCATGCTGCTGATGCGTTGCACCGCGTCACGGATGTCATGCAGCGTCTGCTGCGCTTGCTGCACCTGCACCACGCCCTGCTCGGCACCGGCGATACCCTGGCTGGCCATGTCCACGGCCTGCTCGGCACCGCTGCGCAGGGCGTCGATGATGCCTTGGATATGCAAGGTCGATTGGCGAGTCTTGTCGGCCAGCGCCCGCACTTCATCGGCCACCACGGCAAAGCCGCGGCCCTGCTCGCCGGCGCGCGCCGCTTCGATGGCCGCATTGAGGGCCAGCAGGTTGGTCTGTTCGGCGATGGCGCGGATCATCCCGGTGGCTTCGCCAATCCCGGCGCACTGACCGGCCAGGTGCAGGACCGCCTGGTTGATCTGCTCGACCGTGTCGGCCAGCGCCCGGATCGCCGCGCCGCTGGCGTCGGCCACCTGGCTGCCTTGCTCGGCGAGCAGGTGCACGGTATGTGCCTCGCCTGCCGTGAGCTGCACGTGGCTGGCGACTTCGCCGATGGAAGCGGCCATTTCGGTCATCGCGGTGGCGCTCAGGTCCGTCTCCGCACGCTGCTCCAGCAATGCCGTCTCGGTGCCGCGCGACAGGCGCCCCGCATCCTGCGCCGCCACGGCCATTTGCGCGGCCAGGTCGCTCAGGCGAGTGAGCGCGGTCTTGAGGCGCGCCTCCTCGCCGATCAGGATCAGTTGCAACTGCCCAGCCGCCCCCGGCAAGTCGCTGTAGGTCAGCGCGGCCAGCGGGTCGGCGAACGTGCCCTCAGCGCCATCGATCACCTGCCGCAACTGCCGGCCCAGGTCATTGCGCGCCCACAGCCCGTAGGCCGCGAACAACGTCAAGGTCAACCCTTGGCCGAGCGGCCCCGGCCACAGCTGGTTGGCGCCCACGGCGAGCAGCCCGCCCAGCAGCGGCAAGGCCAGCGTCTGGCCCAGCAGCGCCAGCCGGCGGCCCACCGGTATCGCTGCCTGCCCCTCGCGCAAGCGTGCATACAGGGCCTCGGCCCGGCGTATCTGTTCACGGGTCGGGCAGACCCGCACCGACTCATAGCCGACCACCCGCCCACCTTCGAGGATCGGCGTGACATAGGCATTGACCCAGTAGAAGTCGCCGTTGCGGCAGCGGTTCTTGACGATCCCCATCCAGCTCTTGCCCGCCTTGAGGTAACGCCACATCAACGCGTACACCGCCGGCGGCATGTCCGGATGGCGTACTAGGTTGTGCGGGCTACCGATCAGCTCGGCTTCGCTGTAGCCGCTGATGGCGGCGAATTCGGGGTTGCAGTAGGTGATCAGGCTGGCGGTGTCGGTGGCCGAAATCAGCCGCTGATCGGGGGGGAAACATTGCTCGACCGGGGTAACCGGCAAGTTGAGGCGCACGTTGAAACTCCATTCACTGACGCACCGACAGCTGTCCAGGCAGCCATCGGGACTTATCCACGCCGTGAATTCTACGAAATTCATTACCTGAATGATACAAATGTAACGAAATATGCCTTACCGCCCCAAGATCTTGGCAAGCTGATTGCAGCGATGGACCCGGTGCTGGCCAAGCCCTGATCTCGCTCCGCACACCTGCGGCCTGTTGAACCTTTCCAATCAACGTACGCACCGGACTAGAGCCTGGCAGGCCAGAATGCACCACAACTGGTCAGACCGGTAAGGCCAAAATTCCTTGCAATGGCCGATTTTTCGCGGTTTTATGAGTTCGCGCTGAACAAACCGGTAAGACCACAAAAATAAATAAGTCCTCCGCTCTTTCGCCCCGTGCGGCACCGAAGCAAGGACACCGACCAGAGATCACTCCCATGCTCAAATGGTGCTCGCGTTCGATCTTCCTGCAAGTGGTGCTCGGCCTTGCCCTCGGCATCGCCTGCGGCCTCAGCTTCCCCGACCTTTCCCTGCAACTCAAACCCCTGGGCGATGGCTTCATCAAGCTGATCAAGATGCTCATCGGCCTGATCGTCTTCTGCGTGGTGGTCAGCGGCATTTCCGGTGCCGGCGACCTGAAGAAAGTCGGCCGTATCGGCTTGAAGTCGGTGATCTATTTCGAAGTACTGACCACCATCGCCCTGGTGATCGGGCTGGTGTTCGCCTTCAGCAGCGGCATCGGCAGCGGTGCCAACATCCACCTGGACCAACTGTCCAGCGCCGACGCCAGCAGCCTGGCCGAGCGTGGCCAGCATATCCACGGTGCCACGGCGTTCTTCATGGACCTGATCCCGACTTCGGTGGTGGGTGCCTTCGCCGACAACAACATTCTCCAGGTGCTGCTGTTCTCGGTGCTGTTCGGCAGCGCGCTGAACCTGGTGGGCGAATCGGCGGCCGGCATCTCGCGGCTGATCAATGAACTGAGCCATGTGATCTTCCGCATCATGGGCATGATCGTGCGCCTGGCGCCGATCGGCGTATTCGGCGCCATCGCCTTCACCACCAGCAAGTACGGCCTGGAGTCGCTGCAGCACCTGGGTGGCCTGGTGGCCCTGTTCTACCTGACCTGCGCCGGCTTCGTGCTGGTCATCCTCGGCTCGGTGATGCGCCTGTCGGGCCTCAAGCTGCTGCCGTTCATCAAGTACCTGCGCGAAGAACTGACCATCGTCCTTGGCACCGCATCGTCCGACGCCGTGCTGCCGCAGATCATGCGCAAGCTCGAGCACCTGGGGATCGGCAGCTCCACTGTGGGCCTGGTGATCCCGACCGGCTACTCGTTCAACCTGGACGGTTTCTCCATCTACCTGACCCTGGCCATCGTGTTCATCGCCAACGCCACCGGTACGCCGCTGGAGATGACCGACCTGTTGACCATCCTGCTGGTCTCACTGGTGACTTCCAAGGGTGCCCACGGCATCCCAGGCTCGGCGCTGGTGATCCTTGCCGCTACCCTGACCGCCGTGCCGGCCATTCCGGTGGTGGGCCTGGTGCTGGTGCTGGCGGTGGACTGGTTCATGGGCATCGGCCGGGCCTTGACCAACCTGATCGGCAACTGCGTGGCCACGGTGGCCATTGCCCGCTGGGAAAAAGACATCGACCTTGAGCGTGCGCAGAACGTGCTGGCTGGCAAACCCGGCTTCGCCCATGCACCACGCAAACCAGCCAACGCCCATCAACAGGAATTCTGAGCCCATGTGGCCGGCGCTGACGCCGGCCCTTTCAGGAGCGAAACGTGATCAGCTCATCGACCGTCGTCACCTCAGTGGTGGAAAAACTGCGCCAGGCCCTGGCCCGCGGGCAATGGCGCTCCGGCGACATGCTGCCCGGGCAGCGCGAACTGGCCGAACAGATGGGCATCAGCCGCCCCAGCCTGCGCGAAGCGGTGACCGTGCTGGAGACCCTGGGCCTGGTGCGCTCGCTGCCGGGCAAGGGCGTGCTGGTGCTGGATGCCGAGGCAGCCCTGCACGAGCCCAGCAGCGATACCGCCGCCGCCAGCCTGGCCGACGTGCTGGAGCTGCGCTACACCCTCGAACCGTTCATCGTCGGCCTGGTAGCGCAGTCGGCCAACAGCCAGGACATCGGCCAATTGCGCCTGACCCTGATGGACATGCGCGAGGCGCTGGAAGCCGATGACAGCGAGACCGGTGCCAAGGCCTACATCGCCTTCCACGAAGCGCTGTTCGCCCTGACCACCAACCCGATCTTCCAGAGCGTGGTGCAGCAGACCGGCAATGCCCTCAAGCAAAGCGCCAGCATGCTGCGCAACTCACCCGAACACCTGGCCGCGCGACTCAAGGAAAACGAAGCCGTGGTCCGCGCCATACGCGAACGCAACAGCGCCCAGGCCAGTGCCCAGATGCGCCAGCACATCCTGGCCGAAGGCCTGCGCATGGGCATCGAACTGAACATCCCGGACGACCATCCGCAGCCCTGACCCCAAGGAGAGCGACCATGACCGCCTGCGCCCACGCCGCCCCCCGCCTGCCTGCCCTGCTCGCCGCTGGCGAAACTCGCCTGTCGGCCGATCAGATCTACCCGCGTTTGTTCGACGCCATCCTCGAACAACGCCTGCCACCTGGCAGCCTGCTGCCGGAACAGGCACTGGGCAATGCCTTCGGGGTTAGCCGCACGGTAATCCGCCGGGTGCTTGGCCGGCTGTCGGACCAGCAGGTGGTGGTGCAACGCCCCAGCCACACCGCTCACCTGGCCGCGCCCGACCCGCAACAGGCACGCCAGGTGCTCAGCGCACGGCGCCTGGCCGAAACCACCTTGATCAGCCTGGCTGCCCAGCGCGCGCGGCCTTCGCAGGTGCGCCAATTGCGCCAGCTGGTGGAGCGCGAACGCCAGCATCATGAACGTGGCGAGCGCTGCGCGGCCATCCGCTTGGGCGGCGAGTTTCACCTCAAGCTCGCCCAGGTGGCCGCCAACGCGCCACTGGCACGGTTTCTCAACGGTCTGGTGCCGATGACCTCGTTGATCATCGCCCGCTATGAGTCACCCTGCTGCGACCACTGCGCCTGGCAGGAGCATGCCGCGATCATCGATGCCGTGGAGGCCGGTGACGAGGCGGCGGCGTTGGCGTTGATGCATGAACATCTCGACCGTCTGGAAGACAAGTTGAACCTGGAATAACAGCGGCCGCTGCGCGGCCATCGCCGGCAAGCCGGCTCCCACAGGGACCTCACTGCCTTCGAAGCCTGTGCTGTACCTGTGGGAGCCGGCTTGTCGTGGCGACGAACCGCGGCGATGGACTGCAGCGCAGTCCCCCTGCCCCCGCCCTATACTCGAAGAACCACCCAGCCTCTACCCAGGGAGGCAGCCGATTGAGCACGCGCATTCCAATCCTGCTCTGCCTCTTGCTGGCAATCGCCGGCTGCGCAGGCAAACCCCCGGCCCCGCCGCCCCCATTCGCCGTGCTCGACCCGGTCACCTGGCAACGCATCGACCAGGAACTGATCGACGCCTCGGTCGGCGCCGCAGGCTCGGCCAACGACTATGCGCGACGCTCGATGCGGGTATGGAAGGAACAGGTCCAGCAACGCACGGAAAGCGACTTCATCCCCTGGTTCACCGGCTACTGGACCCAGCAATGGCTGACCCTCAAGGTCGCCTGGTACAAGCTCGACAGCGGTGAAGGCCGCGAGTCCGCGGAAAAGCGCCTGGCCCTGTACCTGCAGGAGCAATACCACGAGCGGGTCATCGAACCGGTTGCCGAGCAGATCAACCCCGAAGGCATTCGCGACCGCGCCAGCGAGCTCTACCTGCAGTTGTTCGGCCAGCAACTGCCGTCCATCATCCAGCGCTACAACGCCCCGCCCGAGCAGGTCAGCCAGCGGCTCAACCACATCCCGGCGATCCACTTGGGCCCTCCGCAAGCACGCAATGCCAGCCTCTATCAACTGTTGCGGGCCAAGCCCCTCGACCAGCAACCGGCTTGGCTGGCCCTGCGTGAACACTTGCATCAGCAAGCCGCCAAAGGGCCAGGCCAGACCGACGCAGGTCTGTCATCGGTGGCCACCCGCGCCAGCGAGAAGCTCGGCGCCACCCTGGCGCCGCGTGGCATCGCCAGTGCCGTGGCCAGTGCGGTAGGCAAGGTGGCCGGGGCGATGATCTCGGTGGCGGCCGCAGGCTACGGGATGATTACCCATGACCGCGAGCACCCGGAGATGGTCGAGCAGTTGCGGGTGATCCTCAATGTGGCGCTCAACCAGGAATGGCGGGAATTGATGGATAACCGCCAGAGCGGTGCCATGGCGGGGGTTTACTACTTGTCGGGGCAGGTCGAGGACAGTTTGCTGGCCAGTGCGCCGCGACCGCAGCAGCCTGAGCAGCCGCAGGCGCAGGGGCCGCGGCAGGAGCCCTTGTTGATTCGCATCCCGCCGTAGAGGTTGTTCTTACCGGCCCTATCGCCGGCAAGCCGGCTCCCACAGGGAATGCACAAACCTCAAGGGCTGTGGGGTACCTGTGGGAGCTGGCTTGCCAGCGATCGGGCCAGTACGGCCCCCCTCAAGCAGCCGCGAGCGCCGAATTGGGCAAACCAAAGATCCGGTCAAACGCCCAGTTGTAGGCAAAGGTGTAGCAAGGCACCAGAACAATGAACGCCAGGTCCACCAAAAATGCCTCGACCAGGCTCATGCCCAGCCACCAGGCGATCAGCGGAATCAGGTACACCACTAAAGTCAGCTGGAAGCCGATAGCATGCGCCACCCGCCGCGCCACGCTACGCCCGCGCTTGGCCTGGCGGCTTTCCCAGTACTCGAACAGGCTGTTGTAGATCAGGTTCCAGAGCATCGCGATGGTGGTGATCATCACCGCCAGGGGCCCAGTGTGCGAGGCCTGGGTGTCGGACAGGTAAGCCAGCCCCAGGGTCGACATGCACAGGCCGATCAGTTCGTAGAAGGTCACATAGACCAGTTTGCGTTTGACTCCCTGCACCGCGATAACCTCGTGTGGCGATAAGCGAAGGGGCGCAAGGATGCTTCAATCTTCTTGACAGAAAAAGTCAGCAGCTTTCAGATTAACTGACAGGAGGCTGCCATGAACTTTTCCAGCGACAACATCCAGCTGTTTCTCGCCGTGCTCGACCGCGGCTCGTTTTCTGCCGCAGCGCGCGCCTTGCAGCGCGTGCCCTCGGCGGTGAGCATGGCGATCGGCAACCTCGAAGCGGAGCTGGGCTATGCCCTGTTCGAGCGTGGCCCACGCGAAGTCCGCGCCACCGCCCAGGCCCTGGCGCTGGAGCCCCACGCCAGGCTGATCGCCGAGCAGTTGGGGCTGTTGCAGGTACACGCGCTGGAGCTGTCCCAGGGGCTGGAAAGCCGCCTGACCCTCGCCGTCGTTCCCGACATCGACCACCGCCCATTGCTGGCCGCCATCGCCACGCTCGGCGAGCGCTTTGCGCTGCTCGACATCGAGCTGCTCAGTGCCCCCCAGGAAGAGGCCCTGCAGCTGCTCGACAGCGGCCGCGCCGACCTGTGCCTGGCCTTCGCCGGCCTGCAGGTCGATGCCCGGCGCGGCTTCCAGCACGTCGGCATGGAGTCGCTGGTGGCGACCTTGGCCCCCACCCACCCGGCCTTGCGCGAGGGACGCATCGAATACCTGGAAGACCTGATCAAGGTGCGTCAGATCCTGGTGCGCAGCCGCGACCTGCCGCTGCTCGATCCGCGTGCGCTGATCGGCGCCACGCACTGGACCACCGACAGTTTCGACCTGGCCCTGCAGATGGTCGAGGCCGGCCTGGGCTGGGGTGACTTGCCGCTGGCCAGGGTCGCGCCGCTGATCGCCAGCGGGCGGCTGGTGCGCCTGGCGTTTCGCAATACCCACAATGAACTGCAACTGCCGGTGCATGCCTTCTGGCGCAAGCAACAACCGTTACGCCAGGCGGCACGCTTGCTGATCGAGCAACTGGCCGCCCGCTAGATTGCCGTCCGTCGCCTTTCGCCGAAGACAATGCGCAAGCATTTCAATGTTTTACCGCCCGAGCCGATAGCTCAGGAGACAGGCCCCGCCGTTGCGTCACAAGCGCACGGCGCCCTCCCCTCCATGGCTCAAGGTCTCGAAACATGAACCTGAAATTTCGCCACAAGATCCTGCTCAGCGCCTGCGGCGTCGTGGTGCTGGCATTTGCCCTGTTCACGCTCTACAACGATTACCTGCAACGCAACACCCTGCGCCAGAACATCGAGGCCTCGGTCCAACAGGCCGGCGCACTCAGCGCCAGCAGTGTGCAGAACTGGATGAGCGGGCGCATCCTGGTGCTGGAAAACCTGGCCCAGGACATCGCCACGCAAGGGGCCAGCGACACCTTGGCCGGGCTGATCGAGCAGCCTTCCTACACGCGAAACTTCCTGTTCACCTACCTGGGCCAGGCCAACGGCGTGTTCACCCAACGCCCCGACACCCAGATGCCCGCCGGTTACGACCCACGCCAGCGGCCCTGGTACGCCAGCGCGGCAAATGCCGGCCAGACCGTGCTCACCGCCCCCTACCAAGGTGCGGTCGGCGGCCTGATGGTGACCATCGCCACGCCGGTGAAAAGCCGGGCCAACGGCGAACTGATCGGCGTGGTCGGCGGCGACCTGACCCTCGACACCCTGGTGCAGATCATCAACTCGGTCGACTTCGGCGGCATCGGCCACGCCTTCCTCGCCGACAGCGACGGCCAGGTGATCGTCAGCCCCGACAAAACCCAGCTGATGAAAAACCTCAAGGACATCTACCCCGGCAGCGGCCTGCGCATTGCTTCGGGGATGCAGGACGTGGTGCTCAACGGCCAGCAGCGGTTGATTTCCTTCGCCCCGGTGGCGGGCCTGCCGTCGGCTCAGTGGTACATCGGCCTGTCGATCGACAAGGACAAGGCCTACGCCGCCATCGATCAGTTCCGCACCTCGGCGATCATCGCCATGCTCATCGCCGTGGCCGCCATTGCCCTGCTCCTGGGCCTGCTGATCCCGGTGCTGATGCGCCCGCTGACCACCATGGGCCGCGCCATGCGTGACATCGCCGAGGGCGAAGGCGACCTGACCCGCCGCCTGGAGGTGGTGCACAAGGACGAGTTCGGCGAGCTGGCCACCTCGTTCAACCGTTTCGTCGAACGCATCCACACCTCGATCAGCGAGGTGTCCTCGGCCACCCGCCTGGTGCATGACCTTTCGGAAAAGGTGGTCAACGCCTCCAACGCCTCGATCATCGGCTCCGAAGAGCAGAGCATGCGGACCAACAGCGTGGCGGCGGCGATCAACGAACTGGGCGCTGCCACCCAGGAAATCGCCCGCAACGCGGCGGATGCCTCGCAACATGCCAGCGGCGCCAGCGAACAGGCCCATGGGGGCCGAGAAGTGGTCGAGGAAGCCATCAGCGCCATGACCGCCTTGTCCCAGCGCATCAGCGAATCCTGTGCGCAGATCGAAACGCTCAATGCCAGCACCGACGAGATCGGCAAGATCCTCGACGTGATCAAGGGCATCTCCCAGCAGACCAACCTGCTGGCGCTCAACGCCGCCATCGAGGCTGCCCGCGCGGGCGAGGCCGGGCGCGGCTTCGCCGTGGTCGCCGACGAAGTCCGCAACCTGGCGCACCGCACCCAGGAATCGGCCGAAGAGATCCACCGCATGATCACCAGCCTGCAAGTGGGTTCACGCGAGGCAGTGCACACCATGAACACCAGCCAGGTGTCCAGCGAACAGACCGTGCAGGTGGCCAACCAGGCCGGCGTACGCTTGGCCAGCGTGACCCAGCGCATTGGCGAGATCGACGGTATGAACCAGTCGGTGGCCACGGCTACCGAAGAGCAGACGGCCGTGGTCGAGAGCCTGAACCTGGACATTACCCAGATCAACACCCTCAACCAGCAAGGGGTGGAGAACCTCAACGACACCCTGCGTCATTGCGATGCGCTGTCGCAGCAGGCTGGGCGCTTGAAGCAATTGGTGGGCAGCTTCCGTATTTGAGGGCCTTTTGGGGGCGCTCTGCGCCCCTTTCGCGACACAAGGCCGCTCCTACAAAAGCACGCGAGTCTCTGTAGGAGCGGCCTTGTGTCGCGAAAGGGCTGCGCAGCAGCCCCTATGCCACCACCGCTTTCCCCTGCCTCCCCCGCCGCACCCAGGCCAGCAACACCGCCGCCATCAGCACGAACCCCAGGTACCCAAACAGCGGATACACCTCACCCACCAGGCTGATGAACCCCACCAGGCTGCAGACAAACGCCGCCGCCCCCGTCACCACCGAGCCCCAGCGGAACTTCGCCGTGCCCGCCGGCAGCAACCGCGACAGGAACGAGAACAAGGTGCCCACCGCCGTGTTGACGATCATCCCGAAGATGATCAGGCACATCACCAGCCCCAACAGCGGTGAAACCTCATTGGCGATCGACAGCATCGGCATCGGCAAATCGGCGACGCTGTCCAGGCGCGACAGCAACCCGGCGCTCATCACCAGCATCAGCCCGCCCAGTGCCGCGCCGCCCAGCAAGCCGCCCCACACCGCCGTCTTCTCGCCCTTGGCCGAGCCGCCCAGAATCGCCAGGATCGGCGCACCCGCGACGATGTTGTACGACACATACAAGAACGCCCCCAGCAACCAGTGGTGCGTACCTGCCTGCTGCTGACTGGCCAGTTGATCGAGCATGGCGAAACTCTGCCCACGGGTGAACACGGCGTACAGCGCGATGGCCGAGGCCACCAGGATCAGCAGCGGCGTGATGGCGCCGATGGCGACGATCACCTTGCGCACGTCCAGGCACACGATGCCTACCACCAGCAAGGTCACCAGCACACTGCCGGTCAGCGCCGGAATAGCGAACTGTTGCTCCAGCAAGGCGCCGCCGCCAGCCAGCATGACCACGGTCACGGCGAACATGAAGAAGGTGATCAGCCAGTCGACGAACAGGCCCAGGTGGCGCCCGCAGATGGCCTGGATCACATCTTTGTGCGAGGTCGCGCGCTGGCGGTTGCCGAGCCCGGCCAGGGCCATGCCGAGGAAGGTGAACAAGGCGGCGCTGACCAGCGCGCCGACCAGGCCCCAGACGCCGAAATCGACGAAGAACAACAGCAATTCCCGCCCGGACGCGAAGCCCGCTCCCACGATCACGCCGACGAAGGCCCCGGCGATCTTCAGTTGCTCTTGCATGTGAACCTCAGGTTATTGTTGTTGTGCGCGCCAAGGCCCTTTCGCGGGCAAGCCCGCGAAAGGGTTCTACTCAGCGATCGCCGACATACGCTTGCACTTCGATTTCCACATCCACCCCCAGCGCCAGCGCCGAAGCGACGGTCGAACGCACCGGAAACGCATCGCCGAAGAAGGTCTTGTAGACCTCGTTGAAACCGGCGAAATGGGCCATGTCGGACAGCCACACGGTCACCTTGACCACCTGATCGAAGCGCGCGCCGCACGCCTCCAGGCTTTCGGCAATACGCTCGCAGGCAGCGCGGGTCTGGGTCTGGATGTCACCGCGTACCACCTCGCCGCCGGCACTCATCGGCACCTGACCGGAGAGGAACAGGAAGCCGCCGGCCTTCACGGCACGCGAGAACGGGAATGGCAGGCTGCTGGGGAAACGCTGGATGTCGTTGCTCATGGGAAGCTCCTTTCAGGATGACTGGAAACGTGCCGAGGACAGGCGCTCGGGCGCCACCCCCTGGGCGATCAGGCTCGGGCACAGCGGTTGCCCGAGCAGCAGGTCGGCGGCCAGGCGCGAAGCACCGGCTGCCGACTGGATACCATAGCCGCCTTGCGCCGCCAGCCAGAAGAACGCCGGCACCTGCGCATCGAAGCCGATCACCAGGTCGCCATCGGCGACGAAGGAGCGCAGGCCGGCCCAGCTGTGGCTCGGGCGTCGAATCGCCAAAGTGGTCATGGCTTCGATGTTGTAGATGCCGAGGGCGATATCGAGCTCCTCGGGGGCGGCGTCCTGCGGCTCGACCGGGTCGGCGTTGGCCGGGGAGCCCAGCAGCTGGCCGGCGTCCGGCTTGAAGTAGAAGCTTTCGTCGACACCGATCACCGCCGGCCAGTGGGCAAAGTCCTGCTCGGCCGGGCCGGGGAAGGTGAAGGCGCTGCGCCGGCACGGCTGCAGGCCGATCGGTGCCACGCCACACTGCACGGCCACACGGTCGGCCCAGGCACCCGCGGCATTGATCAGTTGGCGTGCCTGCAGGTGGCTGCCATCGGCCAGCGTCACCTGCCACAGTCCGTCCTGGTAGTGGGCCTTGTGCAACTCGGCATTGCAGCGCAACTCACCGCCAGCGGCGCGGTAGCCGCGCAGGAAGCCTTGGTGCAGCGCGTGCACATCGAGGTCCATGGCACCCGGTTCATGCACGGCACCTGCGATGACGTCCCCGCGCAGGCTCGGCACCAGGGCAAGGGCGGCATCACGGTCGAGCAGACTGACCTCGGTGCCGTTGGCCAGGTTTTGCGCGTATGTGTCTGCGAGCAGCTCACCTTGCTCATGACTGGCGACATACAGGCAGCCACGCGGTTCCAGCAACGGATGTTCGCAGAAACCTGCCGGTGGCGTTTCGTAGAACGCCCGGCTGGCCCGGGTCAGGGCCTGAATCTGCGGGGTGCCGTAAGCCTCCATGAACATCGCCGCGGAACGCCCGGTCGAGTGGTAACCCGGCTGCGTCTCACGCTCCAGCAGCAGCACCTGGCGCTGGCCCGCCAGGCGGTAGCCCAAGGAGGCGCCGGCAATACCGGCGCCAATGATCAAGGTGTCGTAGATCGGGGTCATGCACACTCCTGCCCGAGAATTATCATTTATGAGAATTCTAATATATGAGAATTTCGAAATGTGCAAGGCCGCAAGGTAAGATGCGCGACCTTTGCCGTATACCGAGAGCCGCGAATGCCCGATGACCGCCCTGCCGCCACAGGCCGCCCCGATGCCCTGCCCCTGCTCGATCGCGCCGAGGTCGGCGGGCGCCTGCGCCAGGTGCGCAAGGCCCGCCAGCTGACCCTCAAGCAATTGTCCGCGCTCAGTGGTGTACCGGTCTCGACCCTGTCGAAAATGGAGCTGGCGCAGGTCTCGGTGGGCTACGAAAAACTTGCCGCCGCGGCGCGGGCGCTGAATGTCGACATCGCCCAGCTGTTTCGCGCCAGTGGGCCGGTGAGCGCCCCAGTACCGGTGACCGTGGTGGTCGATTCCTTGCCCGCGGCGGCGGGCTATTCCACTGGCACCTACGACTACCACCCGCTTGCCGGGGCCTTTCCCGAACGCCGCATGACCCCCGCCTATGCCCGCATCATCGCGCGCGAACGCGGCCAGTTCGACGATTTCATCCGCCACCCGGGGCAGGAGTTCGCGGTGGTGCTGAGCGGGCGTGTGCGCATCGAGTTCGAAACCGGCGAAGCCGTGCGCATCGGCCCGCAAGAGACGGCGTATTTCGACAGCCAGGTGGGGCACATCTACCTGTCGGAAAGCGAAGACGGCGGCGATGCCTATGTGATGGTAGTGATGACCGACCGCTGATCGGCAGTGGGTTATAACCTAATAACGAACAAGTCTATTTGGCTATAAAAAACTCCCTATATGCTGGCGACCATCCGATCACGAGCAAAGCTGGGCAGTCGAGTAGCGTATGGATGTAGGTTCTTTCGGTTTCACCCTCGCCGGACTGGTGGTGGGCTTCATCGTCGGCATGACCGGCGTGGGTGGCGGTTCGCTGATGACGCCCATCCTGCTCTGGTTCGGTATCAACCCCGCCACCGCCGTGGGCACCGACCTGCTCTATGCCGCCATCACCAAGGCCAGCGGCGTCTGGGTGCATGGCCGCAACAAGAACATCGACTGGAAGATCACCGGCCTGCTCAGCCTGGGCAGCGTGCCAGCCGCGGCACTGACCCTGTGGTTCCTCACCACCCTGCACACCGATACCTCGGCGCTCAACGCCGTCATCAAGCAGGGCCTGGCCGTGGTGCTGATCCTCACTGCCCTGGCGATCCTGTTCAAGTCGCGCCTGCAGGCGTTCGCCAGCCGCCATGCCGGTGACCACTACCACCTCAGCGACCGTAACCTGAACATCCTCACCGTGCTCACCGGCGTGGTGCTGGGGGTGATGGTCACCCTCACCTCGATCGGTGCCGGCGCGCTGGGCACCGTGGCGCTGTTCCTGCTCTACCCGTTCCTGGTTACCCGCCGCCTGGTCGGCACCGAAATCGCCCACGCCGTGCCCCTGACCCTGGTGGCGGGCCTGGGCCACGCCGGCATGGGCAACATGGACTGGTCGCTGCTGGGCTACCTGCTGCTCGGCTCGTTGCCCGGCATCTACCTGGGCAGCCACCTCACCGGGCGCATTTCCGACCGTGTGCTGCGGCCGTGCCTGGCCACGATGCTGCTGCTGATCGGCTACAAGCTGGCGTTCTGACGGCGGCCCGGAAGGAACGCCAGGCTATGATCGGCACTCCAAGTAGGCGAAATGCCACCAGAGCCGATCCGATGCCTGCCAGCCCCAGCCCGTTACTCCTCGCCCTTCGCGAGGGAACCCTTGCCTGCCACCAGTCGCTCGAAGCGCGCCTGCCGTTCTTCGATGCCGGCTTCGACACCGCCGCCTACAGCCGGTTGCTGCAAGCCTATTACGGTTTCCACGCCCCGCTCGAAGCGTGCCTGGGCGCGTATCAGGAGCCCCTGCGCGCCAAGACGCCCGCACTTACCCAGGACCTCCAGGCCCTGAAGCTGAGCCCCCGTGAAATCGACACCCTGCCCATGTGCCAGGCCTTGCCGGCGATCCGAGACGAAGCCAGCGCCCTGGGCGTGATGTACGTGCTGGAAGGCTCGACCCTGGGCGGTCAGGTACTCAAGCGGGCAATGGCCGAGCGCCTGGGTCTGGGCCCCACCAGCGGTGCGGGCTTTCTTGATGTCTACGGCGCCCTGACCGGCCGCTACTGGCGTGACTTCCTAGACCGCCTTGGCCAGGCATCGACCGCCCCGGCGGCGCAGGCGGCCACCGTGCGGGCGGCAGTCGACACCTTCGAATCTTTCGAACGCTGGCTGGGGCAATGCCGTGTGCTCAACCCGGTGCGAATCAGCTGATCCACTGCAATAGGCCCCACACTGGCAGCGCAGCTACCAGCCCCACCGCCAGCCGTGGCCAGTAGGGCAACAGCATGACCAGCAGCAGCCCCGCCAGCGATATCATCGCGAACCAGGCCACCGGCCCCATGGCCCAGCCCCAGGCCTGGGCACAGAGCCACAGGCTGGCCAGCAGCGCCAGCCACCCCACCCCGCGCAATACCTTGCCCAGGGCCACCGGGCAGGCGTGATTCCATACGTGCTTGTAGTGCCGTTCCAGCCCTTGGCACAACCCGAGCATTCCGGCATAGGCGAACAGCGCTCCCCCTGCGACCAGCCACATCATGCTTCAACCTCCACACGTCGACCTGATCTGACCTTGCGCGCGGTCGGTTGCGCACGCTGAACGCGCCACGCCACCAGGCCCAGCAGCACTCCCAGCACCAGCGCGCACGCCGCCACACCCAGGCGCAGGCCATCATCCAGCCCGCCGAAAGCGACCAGGCCGATGCACAGCAGCGCCGCCAACCCCAGTTGCTCGACCCACGCCTGTCGCGCAGGCCGGATGCCCGCATGCAACAGCGCCAGCAGCCACAGACCGAAGAACGCGCGCACCTCCCAGGCTCCCCGCCCGGCCAGTTCGACCGGAAGCAGCCGGCTGGCCCACAGCAAGCCCACGCACGCCAGCAGCAGCCCGGCGACGAAGCCCACGTTGCACACCTCGGCCAGCCGATACCAACGATGCCCCGGCACTTCGGCGGCGGCGTACTTGCGCCCGCGCTTGACGCAGAACAGCACCAGGCCGCTGGCGATCATCACGCAGCTGATCACGCCGCAGACGAAATACAGCCAGCGCATCGCGTAGCCGCCGAACTGGGCGAAGTGCAGGCCGACCATCACCCGCTGGGTCAGGGGTGCCGCCCGCCACTCGCTGACGTCGCTGAGCAGCTGCCCGCTGACCCCGTCGAAGGCCATGGCCTGGCCCTTGGACAGCGCAATGCGGTTGCCCAGTTCGGGGCGGATCTCGATGCGGGCCCCGGCGGTGTTCGGATTGCGGATGTTGAACCCGGCGATCGGCCCCAGGCGCGCCTCGGCCTGGGCCAGCAGCGGCGCCACGTCGACCATTTCGGCGGGTTGTTTGCTCAGGCCCCGTGGTTGCTCCAGGCGGGTATTGCCCTGGGCCTGGAAGTAGGCGCGGTTGTCACCGGCGAACAACGCATCGACCCCTGCCGGGATGTAGATGAGCATGAAGATGACCAGCCCGGTGTAGGTGATCATCAGGTGGAATGGCAGCAACAGCACCGCGCTGGCGTTGTGGAAGTCCAGCCATGAACGCTGGCCCTTGTCGGGCCGGAAGGTGAAGAACTCCTTGAAGATTTTCTTGTGGATGACGATGCCGGTGACCAGCGCCGCGAGCATCACCAAGGCCAGCGCACCGACGACGAAGATGCCCCAGTTGCGCGGCAGGTCGAGGGTGAAGTGAAAGCGGAAGAAGAAGTTGCCGCCCACGCTGTCGCGTACCGCGATGGCCTCGCCGGTGCCCGGGTCGAGTTGCACCCCGCCGCCATGGCGCCGATCGCCGGTGGACACGCGCAACCCGGGTGAACGCTCGATCGGCAGGCTGACGCCCCAATTGCCGGCCTGCGGCTCATGGGCCTGCAGGTAGGCGATGGCGCGGTGCGCGGCTGCCGCTTGGGACACCGGTGTGGCCGGGATCTCTGGCTGCATCCAGTGGTTGAGCTCTTTGTCGAACACCGCCAGGGTGCCGGTGACGAAGATGGCGAACAGCAGCCAGCCGAAAATCAGCCCGGCCCAGGTATGCAGCCAGGCCATCGATTGCGTGAAGGTGTTCTTCATGCCAGCCACTCCAGGGCCTGGGGCCAGAAGCCGACCAGCGCCAGGGGGGCGGCCACGGCCAGCGGCGCCCAGGCGCGCAGGGCATCGCGGCTGGCGAAGGACCAGAGGATGGCCAGGGTGTAGAAGATGAAGGTTGGCAGGGTGGCGACGATCACGGCGTCGCCGGGTGACAGTGGCAATAGCCGGGCCAGGCAGGCTGTTGCGGCGTAGCTGAAGGCATAGCCGCCGAGCAGTGCGGCGCTGCTGCGGGAGAGGATCTGCAGCCAGGCGGGGACTTTGCTCATGGGAGAGTCCTTGAGGTTGTGGTGGCATCTGGGGCTGCTTTGCAGCCCTATCGCGACACAAGGCCGCTCCTACAGGGGCGTGTAGGAGCGGCCTTGTGTCGCGATAGGGCCGCAAAGCGGCCCCAAGGCTCAAAAGGAGATATTCAGCGAAGCAAACAGCGCCCGCCCCGGCTGGTTATAGGTATTGGCCCCCGAGCTGCTGGCATTGCCACCCCGGTAGATCTGCTTGTCGAACACGTTGTTCACCCCCACCCGCACGTCGTAGTTGGCGTTGAACCTGTACCCGGCACTCACATCCACCAGCCCATAGGCCTCGACATCCTGCTGCGCCTCGATGTCGTAGTTTTCCTGGGTGCGGTAGTTGTAGCTCGGCGACTTCTGCTTGCCGTAGTAGGTGCCGGCGACCTGGAACGACAGCTTGTCGGTGGCGCGCCAGTCGAGGGTGCTGTTGACCGTGTACTCGGGGATCACCGACAGCGGCTCGCCGGTCTCGCGGTTGTCGTTGTCGAGCATCCAGGTCAGGTTGGTGTTCCAGTCCAGCACCGGGCTCAGCTCGACGAACAGGTTGCCCTCGATCCCTTCCACCCGCGCCTCGCCGGCATTTTCCCACTGGGTCACGCGGCGCCCGTTGTTGATGGTGTAGAGCACATCGGTGCCACCGATGATCTTGTTCTGGTAGTCGTTACGGAAGTAGGTCGCGCTGGTACGCCAGGTGCCACGGTCGTACTGCAGGCCGATCTCCTTGTTGACGCTGATCTCCGGCTCGAGGTCGGCGTTGCCCTGCAGGTAGCAGCCGCCCGAGTTGCCCTGCTGCACGCTGCAGCCCTGGCCACGGCTGTAGAGCAGGTAGTTGGGGTTGGACTGGTACAGGTTCGGCACCTTGTAGGCACGGGCGATACCGCCCTTGAACGTCAGCGCTTCGGTGAGCTTGTGCGACAGGTTGAGGCTCGGGCTGAAGTTGTCGCCGAAGGTCTCGTGGTGGTCGAAGCGCAGGCCCGGGGTGACGGTGGTGTCACCGAGGATGATGTTGTCCTCGGCGAACAGCGCGTAGCTTTTCGCGGTCATCTTCGAGTCGCTGCGGTCGAAGCCGATGATCGCGTTGTTCCCGGAACCGCTCGGGTCGAAGCTCTGCGGACGGAACGAGCCCTGGTCGTTGAGCGACTCGTACAGGTACTCGCCGCCCAGGGTCAGCACATGCTCAGTGCTGCCCATGGCGAACGGCAGGTTCACTTCGCTGCTCAGGCGGGTATTGCGCAGCCGCGACACCGCTGCGCCGCTGTCGTTGATCGCACCTTCCGGACCGCCGGCCAGGCCCTCGTTGAGGCGCCAGTTGCGCACGTACTCGTAAGCCAGGGTGCTCTTGCTGGTGCCCCAGGTGAAGTCGCCCAGGTGCGTCAGGTCATAGGTGCTGCGCTGCATGACGTTGGTTTCATGGCCATACAAACTGGAAATCAGCTCGACGTCGCTGCCACCGTTGCTGTTCATGGTGTCGCCGGCATAGATGTTGCCCTGGCGGCTGTAGCCGGCGCTGGCTTCGAGGCGGTGCTCGTCGTTGAGCTTCCAGCTCAGCAGGCCGTTGATGTCCTTGTTGCGCACGCCCTCGCGGCCGGCGACCAGCGCGCTGTTGGCGTGGTCGGCGTTGATGTCCAGGGCGTCGGCGTCGGTCTTGGCCAGGCCACCGAACAGGCGGAACCCGAGGTTGTCGGTGAGCCCGCCGCTGAGGTTGAAGTTAGCGCGGCGGCTGGCGCCCTCGGCATTGTCTTCGGGCAATTGCGTGTAGAAATTGAGGTTGCCCTTGAACTCATCGGTGGGGCGCTTGGTGATGATATTGACCACCCCGCCCATGGCACCGGAACCGTAGCGCGCCGCCGCCGGGCCACGGAGGATCTCGATGCGCTCGACCGCCTCGGCCGGCACCCAGTTGGTTTCGCCGCGGGTGTCGCGGTCGCCGTTCCAGCCATAGCGCACAGCGTTGCGAGCGCTGGACGGCTTGCCATCGATGAGGATCAGGGTGTTCTCCGGACCCATGCCGCGCAGGTCGATCTGCCGGTTGTTGCCGCGTGCACCGCTGGCGCTGTTGCCGGTCAGGTTGACCCCAGGTTCCCGGCGGATGATGTCCGACAGGTCGTTGGCCGGTGGCCGGCGCTTGATGTCTTCAGCGGTGATGATCGACGAGCCCAGCGCCTGGCGCGCCTCGCGCTCGGCGGTGACCAGGGTGTCCTGGATCACCAGGGCGTTGTCGGCCGCCGGTACCTCCAGCACCTCACCGGCGCGCTGCTCGTCAGCTTCGGCGGCGTTCGCCAGCATGGCCGGCGATGCCAGGGCAACGAAGGCCAGGGCCAGGCTGTTGGGTGAGGTTCTGCACTGCATGGATACATCTCCTGCGAATCATGAGCGAAAAGGCACACCCTTGGCGCAAGCCGGGAGCCCTCGCCCACCGGCCGCGCAAACAGTGTTTGGGGGCCAACAGGGATGGTGAATATAGTGATTCTCAAATGAGTTTAAATCTTATTTACGAAACTTACATGTTTGTAACGGAACTTGTCCAAAGCACCCACGGCCCGTGTAGAGTCGTCACCGCACATCCCTGCCGCCCTTCCCGCCCACGTCGAGACACCGTGCTCATGCTCACCGCCACACTGATCTTCCTGTTCACCCTGACCCTGGTCATCTGGCAACCCAAAGGCCTCGGCGTCGGCTGGAGCGCTACCCTCGGCGCCGTGCTGGCGCTGCTGTTCGGCGTGGTATCGCTGCACGACATTCCCACCGTCTGGGCCATCATCTGGAACGCCACCGGCACCTTCATCGCCCTGATCATCATCAGCCTGCTGCTGGATGAAGCCGGTTTCTTCGAATGGGCCGCCCTGCACGTGGCGCGTTGGGCGCGGGGTGACGGGCGCCGCCTGTTCGCCTTCATGGTGCTGCTGGGCGCGGCGGTGTCGGCGCTGTTCGCCAATGACGGTGCGGCGCTGATCCTGACCCCGATCGTCATGTCGATGCTGCTGGCGCTGCGCTTCTCCCCCGCCGCGACCCTGGCCTTCGTCATGGGCGCCGGCTTCATCGCCGACACCGCCAGCTTGCCGCTGGTGGTGTCGAACCTGGTCAACATCGTCTCAGCGGATTACTTCGGCCTGGGTTTCAACGCCTATGCCGCGGTGATGGTGCCGGTCAACCTGGTGGCGGTGGCGGCCACGCTGCTGGTGCTGTGGCTGTATTTTCGCCGCGACATTCCGCAGCGCTACGCGACCGCTGAACTGAAGCTGCCAGCCATGGCCGTGCGTGATCGCGCGACCTTCCGTGTCGGCTGGGTGGTGCTGCTGGCCTTGCTGGCCAGCCTGTTCGTGCTCGAACCCCTGGGCATCCCGGTCAGTGCCGTGGCCGCGGCTTGTGCGGCGGTGCTGTTCGCCGTGGCGGCACGCGGCCATGTGATATCCACCCGCCGCGTGCTGCGCGAGGCGCCGTGGCACATCGTGGTGTTCTCGCTGGGCATGTACCTGGTGGTCTATGGGCTGCGCAATGCCGGCCTGACCGACTCGCTCACCGGCGCGCTGAACTGGCTGGCCGGGCACGGGCTGTGGGCCGCCTCGCTGGGCACCGGACTGATTGCAGCGGTGCTGTCGTCGGTGATGAACAACCTGCCCAGCGTGCTGATCGGGGCGCTCTCGATCCATGCCAGCGACGCGCAGGGGGTGGTGAGGGAGGCGATGATCTATGCCAACGTCATTGGCTGCGACCTGGGACCGAAGATCACCCCGATCGGCAGCCTGGCCACACTGCTGTGGTTGCATGTGCTGGCGCGCAAAGGGGTAAGCATCGGCTGGGGCTATTACTTCAAGGTCGGGGTGTTGTTGACGGTGCCGGTGTTGCTGGTGACCTTGGCGGCGTTGGCAGTGCGGCTGAGTAGTTGAGATTGCAGGGGCTGCTTTGCAGCCCCCTCCTCGTCAAGCAACCCTTTACTGCGCGGTGGTCGGCACAGGCTCATCGCTGACACGCAGCAGCCCCCACATGCCGCCCAGATTGCCGAATGCCGCATAGTCCCGGTACAGGTAGTCGCCAGGTATCGCGTTGGCGCCGCCGGCACTGGGGAACATGAAGCTGAAGTGCGCCGCCGGCAGTACGCTTTCCTGAGCGCCGATGTACATGGCCATGGGGTTGTAGCCAAAGCGCACCGAACCGATTCCCGCGTCCTTCATGGGGTAGCCCCAGAGGTCGACCCTTTCGGCCTGGAACGGGTTGAATGCCCAGACATGGCCGTCGAGCTGGAAGGTCGCGCCGCGACTGCCGCCCGAAGGCATCAGCACGTGGGTGCGGAACGGCTGCCCGGGCTTGACGCGCAGTATCGGCGTGACCGGGTCGCCGCCGACCAGGGCATTGCTGTAGGCCATGTGGGCGTTCGGGACGGCGCCCAGGCCATTGCCACCTGCCTGGCCGAACGGTGCGTTGGGCGCACGGGCGAAGCGGTACCACAGGGGCTCGCTCTTGTAGTTGATGGCCATGTCCGAGTTGTCTTTGGGGTCGTTGGGAATGCCCGGCCCTTCGGACGACATGTTCTCCACGGGCAAGCCGTTGGCCCAGCGCATGTTCAGGGACTTCTGCCAGACCGTGATGAAGTCGCGATAAGGGCTGGCGCCCGGTGCCTGCACCGTAGCCGACGCTCTGGAGGCAGCATCCTCCTGCCAGGTGGCGCCCGCTGGCGTCACCGACATGGCCGCCACCAGGCCTTTTTGCGGCTGCTTGATCGGGTCGGCCGGCATCAGGTTGAGGCCACCGAACTCGATGGGGGTCGCCTCGATCGTGTCGACGTTGCGCCCCAATTGCGACCCCACCGGCTGACCGGCGCGCTCCAGGTGCCCGGCATAGTACTGATAGGTCCGTGTGGGCCAGGCCCCCGTGTTGCCTGCCCGGGGCGCCACTGTCTGCACCGGGTTGCTGCCGACGTTGAAACCATCCGACTTGCTCACGTCGTAGGTCAGCAACTGGGCGTGCAGGCCGACGTGGCTGGACGGTCGCATCAGGTTGTTGTTGAACGTGGTCGAGCCTTGCGCACCGGAACGGTCACGCTTGACCGTGCCTTGCATCACCGCGAAGTTCGGCAGGTCCGGCATCATCAAGGGCAGGCGATTCTCCAGGGTGATGTTGATGCAATCGCCGGCGGCGGCGCGCAGTACCAGCGGCTCGACGGGCACCCCGGGCTTGAGCTTGCCAGTGACCGGGTCCAGGTCGGCCTTGCGCACATACAGGATGGCCGTCGGGTCGTGCAAAGGGCCGGACTGCCCGCCAATGGTGAAAGTCTCGCCATCTTCAGGGTCGAAGATCGTCACCTCTGGCACCGTCACCGGCCTTGGGTTGTAGACCAGGGTGCCGCCGAGCGTGTTGAGCGGGCCGCCGACATGCTGGCCGGCACCTGCCGGGTCGCCGAGGGTCAGACCCAGCGGGTTGGCGAGGATATCGTTGGCCAGCGCTGCAACCACCTCATAGTTGCGCTGCACTGTCGTGCGGTTGCCGACACCATTTGGATTGGGGGTGACGCGCGGACACACGCCATTGAAATTGACCGTGTTGCGCGCGGCCACCGGCCTTGGGTTGTTGGGCAGCGGGAACAGGTCACTGCGACTGAGCGAATAGTTGCGCATGATGCCCCACAGGCCACTCCAGTACCCCTCCAGGGAAGCATCCATGGAATACAGGTAATCGCCGGTATCGCTGGCCGCACTGGACATCATCGCTACCGGTGCCATGAAGCCGAGCTGCTCGGAAATCGCCACCATCTGCGACGCCTTCCAGCCGGTGTTGGAGCTATTGCCGAAGCCGCTGCCCGAATGCAGCCACTTCACGCCGTGCAACGTCAGGTTGTGCTCCTCTTCGTGGCCGCCGGCATTGACCCGCAGGCGCACGTTGTCGCCGGTATAGGTGCGTAACATCGGCGTGAACGGATCGCCCGGCAAGTCGCCTCGGTTGATGTGTCTGGGCAATACCGTGACCCCGCCGGTGGGGCCGGTCGCCGTGGTGATCGCGCTGGGGGCCAGGTTGAGTGCAGGGATCGCCCGGTCGGTACGGCTTTGCAGGGCATGGGCCAGGTCACCGGCCAGACCATCGGCCTGCATGCCCGGCTTGCCGTCTGGCGCCACCTTGTTCGGGTCGTAGACGCGCAGACCCAGGGGCTCATGGCGGTAGTTGACGACGAAGATGCCAGGGTCCGACGCCGAGATCGCTTGCGGGCACGGCCGCGTCGGGCACGTCAGCAGTTGGCCACTGGCAACTTCCACGACAGACTCCAGCAGGTTGGCGGCCGCCTTGCGCCCAGGCGGGTTGATGGCGTAGCGGAAGCTGTCCGCCGTGGCCGGGAAGGCTTGCGCATCGGGAATACCATCGGGGCCCGCGCCGACGTAGACACCGGCTTCATAGGCGTGCTGGAAGTCGCTGAACTCGAGGAAGAACTCGCGGTAACTGTCGTTCTTGTTGTCACCGTTGAGATCACCGGTCTCGATCACGGCTTGCCAGGAAGTCGGGCCGCCGTCCTGGCGCCCGCCGCCGTTATACAAGGCCTCGCCGGTTTCGGCGTGGTACCACTTGGAACCGGCAGGCTCGGCCAGCACGGTGGCGTACATGCCCACTTGCTGGTGGGTCGAAGGGCCAAGGTGGTCGTGGGTAAAGATATTGCCCAGGCCACGGTCGATGTTGTGCACGTTCACCACAGGGTCGGCGAACCAGCGTTGCAGCGTGGTGCGCGCACCCAGCCAGTCCGCGCGGTTGAATCGCCCGAAGTAAGGGTGCTGCTTGGCCACGGGGCAATCCTCGGTGCCTTCGCGTGGGTCGCCGTCCTGGCAATCGTTGAACCGGCGAATGGCGTGGATGCGTTCGACCACGGTGGACGGCGAGAGCACGCCATCTTCGTAGTTCCATCCATTGGCCGAGCCGTCGGCGGACGTCAGGTCCCACTTGGGCAAGTGGATGTGCTGGCCGATGACGTCGGTTGGCGTACGCACCTGGTAATCGTCCAGTTCGTAGACTGAAGGCACCAGGTTGGTGTGCTGGTACATGGTGCAGTCGAAGGTGTTCATGCGCATCACCAACGGTTCAGGTGGGCGCTGCTTGTTGATCACCGGCCACGCATCCTCCCACAGGGTGAGGATGCGGGTTTGCGGGAAGTGATAGCCGATCTTGTTGAACACGGCGTCGAACTGGATATTGGCGCCTTTGTAGACCCGAGGGTGATCGGCACTGAACGGCGAGGCGCCGGTGAACGACTGGGCGTCGAGACGCTCTCCGCTGTTGAAATTGCCGACGCCGGCACTGCGGGTCAGGCGTTTTTGCCGGTCGTCCATGCACGGCTCGAAAAACGGCGCACCCGCCACGGGAGGCGCTCCGTTGGTCAGGAAGTCGCGCGGCAGCGTTTGGCCATTGGGCAGCACGGCGAAGCTGGCATGCGCTGGCTTGGCGTGGAAGGCCATGGCCGACTGCTCGACCTCGGTGCCCTCCTCGGGGAAGTACACAGGTTTGGCGCGCCCCAGGCCCTTGCTCATGTCCAGCAGACTGGTGGTCACGTGCGCCTCACCGCCCGCCGCCCAGCCATCCAGGCCATGACGTGGCAGGCCGCCATCCCAACCGCCGGCCTGGGCCGGATCCAGCGCCGCCCACAATGCCTTGCCGCTGTCCTTCAAGGCCGTGGCCTTCTGCGCGTCGAGCATGTCCAGAGGTGGCGTGGGCGGGCGTTGGCCGACGGTGCTTTCAATGCCGCCGATCCAGAACGGGAAGCCCGGGTTTTTCAGGGTGCCGTCGGCGTTGCGGTTGGCTTCACTGCGATCGACCAGGGCCAGCGAGCCGACGACTCGCGGCGCAGCCGGCGTTTGGCTGTCGTCACCCGGCTCCTGGCCTGCGGCCAGCGTTTCACCGCCCATTTTAGGAATCACTACCACCTTGCCCGGCATCGGCGGCAGGGCCTTGCCCGGCAAGGGCACGACCGCCGGAATGGGCGTGCCGGCGACGATCTCGCCATCGGGCAAGGCCCGGGCGCCCGAGGCCGGCAAGCCACTGCGCAGGGCAAACGGCTGCGCATGGAAGTTGTTGTTGCCCGCCTGGGTTACCGCCAGGCGCGTGCCCTCTTCGAACACATCATGGATACGCCACATGGCCCACATGCCTTGGGCGAAATGCGGGTAGAAATGGCAGTGATAGATCGCATCGCCGGCCACCCGGTTGCGGTTGCCGGACCCACCATGGGCGATCTCGTAGGTGTAACCCGAGCCTGGGCCGACGCCCTGCGCATCCATGTAGTCGGAGTTGTCATCGTTGGGGTTGAACAACCACTGGTGACCATGCAGGTGGAACACGTGTTGCTCGTAACCCACGCTGACATTGCGAAACTTCACCGCATCGCCCAGGTAGCTGTGGGCGACGTTGGAAGGCTCGGCCGGATACAGCGCCATGCTGGCCTTGATACCGACACGGTCGGCGGGCGGTACCTGGCCGGGCGCCAGCATCTCGAGGCCAACGTTGGCCGGCACGTCCACCTGCATCGCGATATCGCCGGTGGTGTGTGCACTGAGGAAGAATTCTTCATAGGCGCAGGACAAGCAATCATGCATCGGGCCGACACCCACCCGGTTGGCGATGACCTCGGCGCCCATGCCACCGGAACCGTAGTTGACCATGAAGGCGTCGCGCGCCGGATCGAGCATCTGGCCGAACACGGGGTCGCCCCAGAACCCTGGAAACGCCTGGACAACAGCTGACTGGTCGTGGAACACCGCCGCGAAATCGCGGAACGGCTCCAGGCGATTGGGCAGGCTGGGGTTACGCTTGCCCTGGCTTTCAAGGGGATAGGTGGTCGGTGGGAAACTGCCATCGGCATTGGGGCCCATGATCACGGCGTCGGCATTGCTGGCAATGATCTCGCTGCCGTCGACCATGCTCAGGATCGGTTTGCCGGCCTTGCCTTCTGCGATCCAGGGTTCAAGCACCGGGTAGCGCGCCTGGTAGTCGATGATGGGCTGGCCGGCCGGGGTTCGCCCGCGCGTGGCCAGGCGCATCTCTTCTTCGGTGACCGTGTTGTGATAGGCCCGCCCACCTTTGGGCAGCACCACCACCTGGCCGAACAGGCCGTTGCCGACGTTGCCGGACGAGCCCTCGCTGCCGAAGGTGGCGCCGTAGCTGGTCGCCGCGAAAGTGCCTTCGCGTTCGGCATAGAGGGTGTAGGTACGGCTTTGCCCGGGCGCCAGCAAGGTGTTGTCGTTACGTCCGCTGTTGGCGGAAATATCGTTGATCGATCCAAATGCCTGTAAGCCGTTGACCTGGAAACCCACATGACGGTCGGCGACTTGAGCGTCGACATGCAACTCGCCGTTGGCGGCGTTCTCGTGATCGTTGCCCTGGCCATTGGGGTTGGCCTGGAAAGCCAGCAGGTTCTGCAGGTTGACCGTCAAACAGTCTCCGGCGGCAACCCGCAGTACCAATGGGCGCGGCCGCTTGTCCGGGCGCAAGGTGACTTGACCGGGAGTGGCGCTACCGCCTTGGGTGATCAACACCCCATTGGTGTCCACCACATCCCCGCGCAGGGCAAACATCATGCCGTTGGGGTTGTGCGCACCGAGCCGGTTGAACATCAGCGGCTGGTCCATGGCCACGACATTGGCCACCAAGGTGCGCTGGCACTGCACCGCCGCCTCGGCCAGCTCCCCCCCCGTGAGCCATACGCCGGCAAGCAACGCCAATCCTTGCGGCCTCCTCAACCAGCAACGTAGGCGTTCAAGATCGATTTGAGCGTGCAAGTGTGCGCAGGTCATTTGGGCGGGCCTCCAAGTCAGCAGCACAAACATGGCTGACCTTCGAGCTCGCAAATATCGCGCCAAAATAAATCAAGTTTGAATTCAACCAGTTGCGAAGTTGCCGCCCATAACGGGGAAGGATACTTGCCCCCACTAATCCCCCTGCCTCCCCAAACTTGTTTCAAATTATGTAGGAAAACCAGGAATGCACGCGCGCGCGAATAACTGTCACACAAGCGTCATCGATTAGAAAAAATCGGAATTGTATTGCCTGTAGTATCACCGGTGAAACGCTCGCGAGGCTTGACGGCGCCACTCCCGCCAAGATCAAAGTTCCCCACCACTGGGCGAATTCCCCCATTAGCATCAATTTCGACAGGCACAAACTTCCATTTGAGAACCCGCCGGACCCTTTTTTATTCAATAAAAGTGGAGGATCGAGCGACACCACTGCAGCATGAAACACCAGGAATATTCATTGCTAGCTGAATAACGCGAACCGCTTTAACACAGCGGTAACCCATGCCCAGACAGACCTCACACCAACTAATTTCGATTCAAGTATTTCGCAGGCGATATCGCGCCCACGACCTTTTTGAGAATTAAACAGGCACGATCGTTGCTGATGCCGATTCAGAACCTTTCGACCGAGCTGCACCACCCAGCCTGCGTCATATCCAGAGGACTGAATCATGCAAAACAGATTGACCCTACTGGCAAGTTCTATCCTGCTTGCGTCATTGAGTGGCGGGACGGCGCAGGCAGGTCTCTACGCCGTCGACCCGGGTATCCCCGGAGAGCGCCCGTACCCCCTCGATAGCGGAAACAAGACGGGTTACGCCGCCTGGTATCAGGACACCCATGGCCGAACCCTTGACCTGTGCCTGAGCAAGGCCGTCAGCTCGCGCACAGCACCCACGCCCGGGGCGCCTGCCTACATGTGCGTGCTCAACCCGGCACCAGGGGAATTCGATGACACCCAGCCCATCGTCTTCCCTACCAACTATCCAGACGAAACCTTCTGGTTCGCCGCGGACGGCGCCATTACCGACGCCGCCAGCGGCATCGACCTGACCTATGTCGCGGCCATCGAAGCCGCGTTCAACGGCGAGGTCGCTGACGGCCACCAACTGAGCTTCGCCCGTATTCGCATTCGGGTGGATGTCCCCGCAGCCGGCGTCTACACCGTCACCCACCCCTACGGCGTCGACGTGTTCAACGTCACGCCGGAAGAGTTCGCCGACACCGGCGGCACCCGGGCGATCAACATGACCCGCGATATCGGCATCGGCCCGTCCGGCGATTATGCCGGCGCGCTGAAGGGCGACATCGGACCGTTCCTGCGCAGCCTCAACGGCCCTTATACCGAGACCAACCCGGAAACCGGCCAGCAGGAGACCTACATCGGCGACCCGAGTCTGGAAGAGCCAGTCACTGGCAGCCCCTTCAATACCAACTACCTGCGTATCCAGGGCCCTAACGGCATCGATACGCGCAGCGATACGTTCTCCGTTTCCGGCAAGCTCAGCGCCGTGGATCTCCCCGCCCCGGCACTGGTCCAGCGTGCCACCTACTCAAGGGGAAGCACGTCCGGTGGCGTGGTCGCGCATCAGGATGTCTTCACCATGGCCCCGCCGCCTCCCGGTACGGCCAACTTCCTGGACAGCGCGGGCACTTCCGTGACCATGACCGAAGCCAACTCGACCGGAAGCTGGTATGGCCAGTCGACCGTCGACCCATCGCTGCCGGCGGTCCTGCAAGTGACTGTCGACAACCACCTGGCGATCCCTACCCTCCATGCGCCAACCACCGTGCCTGTGCACCTGACCGATCTGGTCACCATCCGCCGCGCCGAGTACAGCCGCAGCAGTGGTCGACTGACCATCGAGGCCTCGACCAGCGACCGCATCACTCCGCCCAACCTGACCGCCTACGCCGGACGCAGTGGCGCGCTGATCGGTGAACTGTCCGGCGGTGCCGACAAGTCCCTGTCGCCTAACGCCGGCACAGTCCCGCCAGCGACCATCCGGGTGACGTCGGCGAACGGCGGCAGCGATACAGAAGAAGTGGTCATCGTCCAGTGACCCATCCGAATTCGGATCAAGCGCCAGGAGCTAACATGAACAAGTGGCCACGCTTCATCTTCAACACACTGAGCCTGTCCATCGCCATGGTGGGCGGTGCCAACGCCGCGCTGCAGAGTTTCGACCCGGGGCCCTACACCCTCGCCACCGGCCGGTTCCCCATGTGGTATCAGGACTTCAACAATGTGAAGCTGGAGCTCTGCCTGTCCAAGACAGTCAGCAGTCGCGCGCCGGGCACCGTAGCTGCCCCCGGCTACATGTGCACCATTCCGGCCGAAGGCGGCTTCAACCCCGCCGAGCCCATCATCTTCCCCAACAACTGGCCAGGTGAAAGCTTCTGGTTCACCGCTGACGGCAGCGTCGGTGACCGCACCTTCGGCATCGAGCAGTACGTTGCTGCCCTGGAAGCGGTGGCCGGCGAAGGCGAGATCATCGATGGCGAACAGCACAACTTCGCCCGCATCCGCATCCGCGCCGCAGTGCCCACTGCGGGCATGTACACCGTGCGCCATCCGTACGGTACCAAGGTGTACGTGGTTGCCACCCCAGGGCGGCGGGCGATCAACGACACCAGTGATATCGGCATCGCCACGCTCAACTACTCGGGGGCTCTGCAGGGCGCCCTCGGGCCGTTCCTGTACAGCGCAACTGCCCCCAACAGCCTGACCAACGAAGCCGGCCTGGAAATCGCCCGCTACTTCACCGAGACCAACCCGGAAACCGGCCTGCAGGAGAAGTTCGTCGGCGACCCGAACCTTGCGGACGCGGTGCGCGGCAGCCCGATCCTCGATGCCCAAGGCAACCCGCAGAACTATCTGGAGATCTCCGGCCCTGCGGGCACACTGCGCACCGATGTGTTCGCTATCTCCGGCAAGATCTACGACGACCGCACCCAGACGCCGGTGGAAGTGGAGCGCATCACCTACCAGCGTGACAGCAGTGGCTCGCAGGTCGAAATCTTTGCCGACTCGTTCCGTACCAACAGCGGTACCCAGGCTCAGACCCCGGCTGCATCGACGGTGTGCTACCGCACCACCCTCACCCTTACCGGCACACCACCGGGACCGTGCCTGCCCAACGCGAATCTGCTGACCGACAACAACGGCTACTTCTACACCACCTTCGCCACCCCCGACGCGCCGCCCTCGGTGGTGGTGCTGACAGCCAGCGAATTGGGTGGCGCGACCAAACCCACCTCGGTATCACGCACGCCTGTCGATGTGGTGAAGGTCAGTACGGCTCGATACGACCCGGACAATCACCGCCTGACCATCACCGCGAGCTCCAGTGACAAAGTCCTTAATCCTGGCCTCGTCGCCCAGGGATACGGGCCTCTGCCAGGAGACGGAACGCTGGTGGTCAATGACCTGACCCAGCCACCGGAAAGCGTTACGGTCAAGTCGGCTGCCGGCGGCTCGGACAGCGAACCGGTGACCGTCGCCGGCATCGTCGATGTCCCTGCCGAAAACCAGAAACCGCTGGCCGTGGCGGATACCGTCAGCACCAACGCGGGTGTACCGATCACCCTCAACGTGCTGGCCAATGACAGCGATCCCGACAACAACACGCCGCTGACCATCGGCAGCTTCGTACCGCCGGCGGCCGGCCAGGGCACGGTGGCGCTCAATGGCACCACCAGCCTGACCTACACACCACCGGCCACCAATGCCCCGCTGCAGGCGACCTTCAGCTACATCGCCAGGGACAGCAAAGGCCTCGATTCGGAACCGGCAACCGTCACGGTCAACGTGATCCCGAACCCGCCACCGGTCGCCACGAACGACACCGCAGCCAGCCAAGGCGGAACGCTGACGCTCAATGTGTTGCTCAACGACGCCGGCAGCACGCCCTTGACCGTACTCCTCCTGACCCAGCCGGCGGCTGGCCAGGGCACTGTCAGTACCGACGGCACCGTGGTGACCTACACCGCACCGCAGAATGTCACCGCGGCCTTTACCACCACCTTCACCTACCAGGTCCGGGATGCGTTCGGCACACTCTCGGCACCGGCCACCGTCACCGTGCAGGTCACACCGCAGGCCACGCAGGAGAACCTGGTGGTGACCAGCGCCGTGGCAAGGGCGCGCGCCAACGACCGCTACACCTGGGACCTGTCCGGGACCTCCTCGGCGGTGGTCGGCAACACCCTCACCGCTCAGGTCACAACCGCCAACGGGCTGGTCACGGTGGGCACCGCCACAGTCCCGATCAGCGGCCGCTGGCGGATCTCGACCACCACCACGACGGTGGTGCCGAGCGCCAACCCGACGATCACGATCCGATCCTCGCTTGGCACCGTGCGCACGACACCGTTGGTGATCCAGTAACCCACCGCCCCGCCTCCTTCCCGGAGGCGGGGCTTACCCCTTGACGGAGACGCTCAACATTTGACCGTCCACAACTGATCGATGCGTGTGGTGTAGGACTGGCTCATCATCTCCCTCCTCATCCCCCAGTCCGGTGCCACGGGCACACTGGCAGCCCGCATGGTCCCGCGCCCCCAACGCGCGTTGATGTCATCCATCACTTGCATCAGCCGGTCACAGGCCACCGACTGCTTGAGCGCGAACAGGTCCTCTGAAAACTCACCCGGCTGTCGCAGATCCATGAGCAGTACTTCGGCCTTGCTGTAACGGAAACCCGGCCGGAATAGCCGCGCCACCGCTTCGGTCGCAAGCCGGGTCATCAGCAGCGTGTCGCAGGTGGGATAAGGCAACTCGACCATCACGCCCTGGGCGTGATGCGCCTCGTCCGGATTGAACATCCCGGTGCGGATGCTCACGCGCATGCGCTTGCAGACGGAACGCTGGGCCCGAAGCTTTTCCGCAGCGCGCCCCATGTAGGTGGCGACCGCCTGCTTGATCGGCGCGAGCTCGGTCAGGCGGGTGCCGAACATTCGGCTGCAGCAGATCTCCTGCTTCGGCGGCGCGGCCTCGTCCAGTTCAAGGCAGGGCGTGCCGGCCAGCTCGCGGGCGGTCTTCTCCACCACCACGCTGAATTTTTGCCGGAGCGTCCAGGCGTCGGCCTTGGCCAGGTCCATCGCCGTGCGAATGCCCATCGCCTCAAGGTGAGCCGTCATCCGCCGGCCAATCCCCCACACCTCTTGCACTTCGGTATTGCGCAACACCCAATCACGTTTGAACGGGTCGGTGATGTCCACTACCCCACCCGTCTGCGCCAGCAACCGTTTTGCCGTATGGTTGGCCAGCTTGGCGAGGGTCTTGGTGCCGGCAATACCCACGCCTACCGGGATGCCGGTGCACCGCAGGACCCTTGAGCGCACGGTTCGGCCAAACTGGGTGAGGTTTTCCTGAATGCCGGTGAGGTCTGCGAAGCACTCGTCGATGCTGTAGACCTCGCTCGCCGGCACCATCGACTCAATCAAGGTCATGATCCGTTCGCTCATGTCGCCGTACAGCGCATAGTTGCTGCTAAACGCCATGATGCCGTGCCGGCGCAGCTTGTCCTTCACCTGGAAATAAGGCTCGCCCATCTTCACGAAGGGTTTGGCGTCATACGATCGGGCAATCACGCAGCCGTCGTTGTTGCTGAGCACGACGATGGGGGTGCGCAGCAGGTCGGGGCGGAATACGCGCTCGCAGCTGGCGTAGAAGCTGTTGCAATCGATCAGGGCGAATACGGGGGAAGGCTTCATCGGACGGCATCGCGAATACTGTATTTATATACAGTTAATCATATCCCCTCGCGCGGCCGCTACCCGCCCATCCGATTTGCATCCTGCGCCCTGGCTCCTACAGTTTCGAACGTAGCGCCACAGCCGAGGTTGCGATGCGCAGCGCCGAGAAAACCGCCCACACGGCCTTGCCGAAGATCCCCCGCAGCGTCTGGGCTTTGGGGTTCGTGTCGATGTTCATGGACATTTCCTCGGAGATGATCCACGCCCTGTTGCCGCTGTACATGGTCACTGTGCTCGGCACCTCGGTGGTGGCGGTGGGCGTCATCGAAGGCATCGCCGAGGCCACCGCGTCGATTACCAAGGTGTTTTCCGGCGCCCTCAGCGACCGGCTGGGCAAGCGCAAGCTGCTGACGGTGCTGGGGTACGGCCTGGGCGCGCTGACCAAGCCGGTTTTTCCCATGGCCTCGGGGCTGGAATGGCTGATCGGGGCGCGTTTCGTCGACCGGGTCGGCAAGGGCATCCGCGGCGCGCCGCGGGACGCGCTGGTGGCCGATGTGACCCCGGTCGAGCTGCGGGGGGCGGCGTTCGGCCTGCGCCAGGCGCTGGACACGGTCGGCGCGTTCCTCGGGCCGTTGCTGGCGATCCTGCTGATGTGGCTGACCGCGAGCCATTTCCAGACGGTGTTCTGGGTGGCGGTGATCCCGGCGTTTCTCGCCGTGTACATCCTGGTGGCCTTCGTCCGCGAACCCCCGGCCTCGACACCGGGGCACCCGCCACGCTCACCGCTGGCGTGGCACGAACTGGCGCGGTTGGGCCCGGCCTACTGGCGCCTGATCGGCCTGGCCATGCTCTTCACCCTGGGCCGTTTCAGCGAGGCCTTCCTGCTGCTGCGTGCCCAGGACATGGGCCTGGCCCCCTTGTGGGCGCCCGCCGTGCTGGTACTGATGGCGCTGGCCTACGCGCTGTCGGCCTACCCCGCCGGTGTGCTGTCGGACCGTATCGGCCGACGTGGGGTGCTGATGCTGGGGCTCGGCTTGCTGATCGCTGCCGACCTGCTGCTGGCGCTGATGCCGGGCTGGGCCGGGCTGGCGTTGGGCGTGGCGGCCTGGGGGCTGCACCTGGGCTTTACCCAGGGCATCTTCGCCGCGCTGATCGCCGACAGTGCGCCAGCCAACCTGCGCGGCACGGCCTTTGGCCTGTTCAACCTGCTGACCGGGCTGGCGCTGCTGGCCGCCAGCGTGGTGGCGGGGCTGCTGTGGGATGGGGTGGGCTTCCAGGCGACCTTCCTGGTGGGGGCCGGCTTTGCCGGCGCTACCTTGGCGGCGGTAGCGATGAGGGCTTCATGAGTGCGGGTCGTGGCTGCGCACGCTGAAGGTCACCACGCCCCAGATGGAAAATTCGTCACCCTCCATGATGTAGCGCGGCGCGAAGCCCGGGTTTTCCGAACGCAGCACCACCTGTCCACCGATACGGTGCAGGCGTTTGCACAAGGGCTCGCCGTTGACGGCGGCAATCACGATGTGGCCATGGCGCGCTTCGATCGAGCGGTCGACCAGCACCAGGTCACCGTCGAAGATCCCGGCGCCCTGCATGCTGTCGCCGTCTATCCTGACCAGGTACATGTGCGGCGCCCGCAGGTTGAACAGCTCGTCCAGCGAGATGGGTTGCTCCATGTGGTCCGCCGCCGGCGAAGGGAACCCCGCCGGAATGCGAAACAGGTAGCGCGGCAGCGCAGCGCCGCCACAGGTGAGCGGCCCCAGGATGGAAGTCATGTCGCAGCCTTGCATGATAACTGTATACATATACAGTAACGATATGCCTGCGGTGCGGTCAATTGCCCCCGTAGGAAATTTCGACAAATGGGGGTGCATACCATGTGCGGACGCTTCGCCCAGTACCAGGGGCTGGCCGATTACCTGCGTGAGCTGGACGCCGAGCAGGACGTGATCAGCGGTTACGACAATGCGCCCATCGGCCGCTACAACGTGGCTCCCGGCAGCCGCGTGCTGATCCTGCACAACGCCGCCGATGGCCTGCGTATCGACCCCTGCCATTGGGGCTGGGCGCCGTTCTGGGCTACCGGCAAGCGGCCTGCGCCGATCAATGCGCGGGTCGAGACGGTGACCACCGGCAAGTTCTTCAAGGCCCTGTGGCCTCAGGGGCGGGCCTTGGTGATGGCCGACGGTTGGTACGAATGGGTGACCGACCCGCATGACCCCAAGCGCAAGCAGCCCTACTTCATTCGCCTGAAAAGCCAGGCGCCGATGTTCATGGCGGCGCTGGCCGAGGTGCGTGCGGGGTTGGAGCCGAACGAAGGGGATGGCTTTGTGATCATCACCGCGGCGAGTGACGCGGGGATGGTCGATATCCACGATCGCCGGCCGCTGGTGCTGGGGCCGGCGGATGCGCGGGCGTGGATCGACCCCGAGGTGCCCGCCGAGGAAGCCGAGCGGCTGGCGCGGGAGCGGTGCTTGCCGGTGGAGGCGTTCGAGTGGTTTGCGGTGGGCAAGGAAGTGGGGAACGTGCGTAACGAAGGGGCGGAGTTGATTGTGATGCATGACGTGTGAATGGCTGGGCTGCTACCGGCCCTATCGCCGGCAAGCCGGCTCCCACAGGGACCTCACAGATCTCAAGGCCTGTGGAGTGCCTGTGGGCTCACAGATCTCAAGGCCTGTGGAGTACCTGTGGGAGCCGGCTTGCCGGCGATAGGGCCATCAGAGCCCCCTCACACTTGAAGCTCGACCTCCGGCTGCTGCTCCAGGAACAACCACCCCCCCTGCCCATCCACTTCCAGCCGATGGGTATGGAAGTCCGCCAGCGTACTGCGATGCCCGACGCTCACCAGCAAGGTCTGCGGCATCTCGTTGCGCAACAACGAATACAGCATATGCTCCAACCCTTCATCCATCGCCGACGTCGACTCATCAAGGAACACCACCTGCGGCCGGTTGAACAACACCCGGGCGAACGCCAGGCGCTGCTGCTCACCCACCGACAGAATGTGCGACCAGTCGCAGCTCACCTCCAGCCGATCCACCAGGTGCGCCAGGTTGACCTGGCGCAGGGCCTGCTGCATGCGCGGCGCGTCCTCGGCCGTGCTGCCCGCCGGGTAGGCGATGGCGGTACGCAGGTCGCCCAGCGGCAAGTACGGGCGCTGCGACAGGAACAACGCCTGGGTGCCCGTGGGTCGCCTGACCTCACCCTCGGCATAAGGCCACAGGCCCGCCAGGGCGCGCAGCAAGGTGGTCTTGCCACTGCCCGAAGGCCCCTTGATCAACAGCGCCTGGCCAGCGTGCAGGCGCAGGTCGAGGTCGGCGATCAGCGCATGGCCGTCGGGGCGCAGCACCTGCAGGCCGGTGATGTCCAGGGCATGCGCCTGCTCCTCGGTGAGTACCCGCGGCAGCGCGGCAGCCTGCTGGTTGGCGTCGAGAAAACCGGTCAGACGATCGAGGGTGGCGCGGTACTGGGCGAAGGTGTCGTAGGACTCACGGAAGAACGACAGTGAATCCTGCACCTGGCCGAACGCCTGGGCGGTCTGCATGACATCGCCAAGCTTGATCGCGCCGCTGAAGAACCGTGGCGCCTGGAGAATGAACGGGAACACCACGGCGACCTGGCTGACACCCAGGTTGAAACCGCTGAACTTCAGGTTTCGGAACACCAGCGCCCAGACATTGACGATCAGCGCACCGAAACGCCCGAGCAGGGTCGCCCGCTCCACCGGCGCACCTTGGTAGAAGGCAATGTTCTCGGCATTCTCGCGCAGGCGCATCAGCGCGTAACGGAAGTTGGCGGTGAGTTTTTCGTTGAGGAAGTTCAGGCGGATCAACGGCTGGCCGAGGCGGAAGGCGATCCAGGTGGCGACCAGCACGTACAGGTAGACGGCAAACACCATCGCCCGGGGGATTTCGTAGCCGGCCACCGCCAGCGGCGCCGACAGGCCCCAGAGGATGCCGGTGAAGGCCACCAGCGAGACCAGCGCACTGACCGCGCCGAGGGCCAGCGACACCGAGTTGGTGACGTAAGAGTTGATGTCCAGTTCGATACGCTGGTCGGGGTTGTCCACCGGATGCTCGAGGAACTGGCCGCGGTAGTAGGCATCGCCTTGCATCCAATCATGGGTCAGGCGTTCGGTCAGCCACACACGCCATTGGATGCTGAAGGCCTGGGTCACGTAGAAGGTGAACAGCGAACGCAGCACATGGATGGTCGCCAGCACCGCGAACACCCCGAGCAGGTACCAGAACGCGGTTTGATCGAGGGCCTGCAGGGCGCTGTAGAAGCCGTTGTACCAGAACGAGAACAGCACGTTCAGGCGCACCGAGAACAGTGTCAGCACCAGCAGCAAGGCGAACACCAGCAAGGGCCGCCAGCTGCGCCGGAAGGTGAAATAGGGCCCGGCCAGTTGCCAGAACTGGCTGCCCCAGCGCGTGTAGCGCACAGCCAGGGCAGCGGCGGCGGTAAAGCCGATGAGGGTGATGAACGAGGCGATTGCGAGCCAGATCAGGCTCTCTTGCAGGGCCTGGTGCCAGTTCATGTCCATGGTGGGTATCCGTGCAGAGTGTTTCCGCGAGCGTAGCATTGCGGGCAGACTCGCCCGGCATTCATGACGGACATTTCATGTTTTCTGTACCGGCCCTATCGCCGGCAAGCCGGCTCCCACAGGGATCCCCACAGTGTGTGAGGCCTGTGGTGAACCTGTGGGAGCCGGCTTGCCGGCGAAGGGGCCAGTGCAGGCAACGGCTAACCCAAGGCCTCCACTACCTTAGGGTCCAGCCCCTGCCCCGCATTGGCCGCTATCCACTCCCCCAGTTGCTGGCGCATCGCCGGCGTCCAGAAGCTCTGCAAATGCTGCCTGACGCCCTTCACCGCCAACTCATGATCCGGCTCGCTATCAAAGTAATGGGCAATCTGATTGGCCATCTTGACCAGATTGTCGCTGCTCATCGGCGCACCTCGGCTTTTTCCGCACCCCGGCGCTCCTGGAGCAGGCGCCGCTGTTCGTCACTGAAGTCCTGGTAACGCTTCTGCCACTGGGACGGCTGGAACACCTTCACCACTTCCACTGCCGTGACCTTGTACTCCGGGCAGTTGGTGGCCCAGTCGGAGTTGTCAGTGGTAATCACGTTGGCACCAGATTCCGGGAAGTGGAACGTGGTGTACACCACCCCCGGCGCCACCCGGCCACTGACCTTGGCACGCAGCACCGTCTGCCCCGCGCGGCTGCCGATGCCGACCCAGTCGCCGTCGCGGATACCTCGGCTTTCGGCGTCGGTCGGGTGGATTTCCAACCGGTCGGCATCGTGCCAGGCAACGTTGCCGGTGCGTCGGGTCTGGGCGCCGACGTTGTACTGGCTGAGGATGCGCCCGGTGGTCAGCAGCAGCGGGTAGCGGCTGTTGACCTTCTCGTCGGTGGGCACGTAGCCGGTGAGCATGAAGCGCCCCTTGCCGCGCACGAACTGGTCGATATGCATGGTCGGGGTGCCGTCGGGGGCTGCGTCGTTGCACGGCCACTGCAAGCTGCCATGGCGGTCGATCTCGGCGTAGCTGACCCGGTGGAAAGTCGGCGTCAGGCGGGCGATCTCGTCCATGATCTCGGACGGATGGCGATAGTGCATCGGGTAGCCCAGGGCATCGGCCAGGGCCACGGTGGCTTCCCAGTCGGCCTTGCCGGCCAGCGGCTCCATGACCTTGCGCACCCGCGAAATGCGGCGCTCGGCGTTGGTGAAGGTGCCGTCCTTTTCCAGGAACGAGCTGCCCGGCAGGAACACATGGGCGAACTTGGCCGTCTCGTTGAGGAAGATGTCCTGCACCACCACGCACTCCATGGCGCGCAAGGCGGCGGTGACGTGCTGGGTGTTGGGGTCGCTCTGGGCGATGTCCTCGCCCTGGCAGTACAGGGCCTTGAAGCTGCCGTCCAGCGCCGCCTCGAACATGTTGGGGATCCGAAGGCCTGGGTCGGGCTGCAGGGTCACGCCCCAGGCCTGCTCGAACTCGGCGCGCACGCCTTCGTTGGAAATGTGCCGATAACCGGGCAACTCGTGGGGGAACGAGCCCATGTCGCACGAGCCCTGCACGTTGTTCTGCCCGCGCAACGGGTTCACCCCTACCCCTTCGCGGCCGATGTTGCCGGTGGCCATGGCCAGGTTGGCGATGCCCATCACTGCCGTACTGCCCTGGCTGTGCTCGGTCACGCCCAGGCCGTAGTAGATCGCCGCGTTGCCACCGGTGGCGTACAGCCGGGCGGCCGCGCGAATGTCCTCGGCAGGCACGCCGCACACCGGCCCCAGCACTTCCGGGGCGTTGTCCGGCAGGCTGACGAAATCGCGCCAGCGGGCGAAGTCCTCGGTCTCGCAACGGGCATCGATGAAGCGCTGGGCCTGCAGGCCCTCGGTGACGATCACATGGGCCAAGGCATTGAGCATGGCCACGTTGGTGCCTGGGCGCAGCTGCAGGTGCAGCTCGGCGCGGGCGTGGGGCGAGTCGACCAGGTCGATGCGCCGTGGGTCGATGACGATCAGCCGCGCGCCCTGGCGCAAGCGGCGCTTGAGCTGCGAGCCGAACACCGGGTGGGCGTCGGTGGGGTTGGCGCCGATGACCAACACCACATCGGCCTGCATCACCGAATCGAAGCTCTGGGTGCCGGCCGACTCGCCCAGGGTCTGTTTGAGGCCGTAGCCGGTGGGGGAATGGCAGACCCGCGCGCAGGTGTCGACGTTGTTGTTGCCGAACGCCGTGCGCACCAGTTTCTGCACCAGATAGGCTTCTTCGTTGGTGCAGCGGCTGGAGGTGATGCCACCGATGGAGTCGCGCCCGTACTTGAGCTGGATGCGACGGAATTCACTGGCCGCGTAGGTGACGGCCTCGTCCCAGCTGACTTCCTGCCAGGGGTCATCCAGGCTTTTGCGGATCATCGGTTTGGTGATGCGATCAGGGTGGGTGGCATAGCCCCAGGCAAACCGGCCCTTGACGCAGGCGTGGCCATGGTTGGCGCCACCGTTCTTGTCCGGGACCATGCGCACCAGCTGGTCGCCCTTCATCTCGGCGCGGAACGAGCAGCCGACGCCACAGTAGGCGCAGGTGGTGATGACCGAACGCTCGGGCTGGCCCAGCTGGACCAGGCTCTTTTCAGTGAGGGTCGCCGTCGGGCAGGCCTGCACGCAGGCGCCGCACGAGACGCATTCGGAGGCCAGGAAATTCTCGCCCCCCGCGGCCGCTACCCGCGACTCGAAACCGCGCCCGGTGATGGTCAGGGCGAACGTGCCCTGGATGTCTTCGCAGGCGCGCACGCAGCGGCTGCAGACGATGCACTTGCTGGGCTCGTAGTCGAAGTACGGGTTGGACACGTCCTTCTGCTCGGCCAGATGGTTGGCACCGTCGTAGCCGTAGCGCACCTCGCGCAGGCCGACCTGGCCGGCGACGGTCTGCAGTTCGCAGTTGCCGTTGGCCGAGCAGGTCAGGCAGTCCAGCGGGTGGTCGGAGATGTACAGCTCCATGACGTTGCGCCGCAGGTCGGCCAGGCGCGGGGTTTGCGTGCGCACCACCATGCCCTCGGTGACCGGCGTGGTGCAGGAAGCCGGGTAGCCGCGCATGCCGTCGATCTCGACCAGGCACATGCGGCACGAGCCAAAGGCCTCCAGGCTGTCGGTGGCGCAGAGTTTGGGAATGCTGGTGCCAAGCATCGCCGCAGCACGCATCACCGAAGTACCGGCGGGCACGCTGATGCTGCGTCCGTCGATGTTCAGGCTGACCTGCACGTCGCTTTCGCGGGCAGGGGTGCCCAGGTCGGTCTCAGGGTCGAAGTAATTGATCACTGCGCGGCCTCCGGGGTGGTCAGACCGAAATCGGCGGGGAAGTACTTGAGGGCGCTGGCCACCGGATAAGCGGTCATACCGCCCATGGCGCACAGCGAGCCGTACTGCATCGTGTCGCACAGGTCGCGCAGGAGCAGGGCCTGATCGTGGCGTTCGCTGAAGTCGCTGGTGGCGATCAGCCGGTCGACCACTTCCATGCCCCGGGTCGAACCGAGGCGGCACGGGGTGCATTTGCCGCAGGACTCCTCGGCGCAGAACTGCAGGGCGAAGCGCGCCATGCTGGCCATGTTCAGGGTGTCGTCGGCCACCACCACACCGCCATGGCCGAGCATCGCGCCCATGGCGGCGAAAGCCTCGTAGTCCAGCGGGGTGTCGAAATGGCTGGGGGGCACCCAGGCGCCGAGCGGGCCGCCGACCTGGGCGGCCTTGAGCGGGCGGCCGCTGGCGGTACCGCCGCCGTAACCCTCCACCAGTTCGCGCAGGGTCAGGCCGAAGGCACGCTCCACCAGGCCGCCGTGGCGGATGTTGCCGGCCAACTGGAACGGCATGGTGCCCAGCGAGCGGCCCATGCCGAAGTCGCGGTAGAACGCCGCTCCCTTGGCCAGGATGGTCGGCACCGAGGCCAGGGTGAGCACGTTGTGCACCAGCGTCGGCAGGCCGAACAGGCCCTGCAGGGCGGGCAGCGGCGGTTTGGCACGGACAATGCCGCGCTTGCCTTCGATCGACTCCAGCAGCGCGGTTTCTTCGCCGCAGATATAAGCACCCGCGCCAACCCGCACTTCCAGGTCGAAGGCCCGGCCACTGCCGGCCACGTCGGCGCCGAGGTAGCCGGCATTGCGGGCGATGACGAACGCCTGGTCGAGCACGCGGATGGCATCGGGGTACTCCGAGCGCACGTAGATGTAGCCTTTGTCGGCCCCTACGGCGAGGCCGGCGATGATCATGCCTTCGATCAGCAGGAACGGATCGCCTTCCATGAGCATGCGGTCGGCGAAAGTGCCGGAGTCGCCTTCGTCGGCGTTGCACACCACGTACTTCTGCCCTGCCCCGGCGTCACGCACGGTGCGCCATTTGATGCCGGCCGGAAACGCCGCGCCACCGCGGCCGCGCAGGCCGGAATCGAGCACGGCGGCGACCACTTGGGCACCGCCCAACGCGACGGCCTGCTCCAGGCCGGTGAAGCCGCCGTGGGCGCGGTAGTCCTCCAGCGACAATGGGCGGGTAATGCCGGCGCGGGCGAACAACAGCCGTTGTTGGGTTTTCAGGTAAGGGATCTGTTCGATCGGGCCCAGCGCCAGGGAATGGCCACCGGGTTCACCGGCCAGAGCGTCGAGCAGCGACGGTACATCTTCCAGGGTCATCGGGCCAAAGCCCTGGCGCCCTTGCGGGGTCTCGTACTCCAGCAGCGGCTCCAGCCAGTACAGGCCGCGCGAGCTGGTGCGCTGGATATCGATGGGCAGTTGGCGGCGCTCGGCCTCGCGCTGCAAGGCAGCGGCGACCTGGTCTGCACCTACGGCACGCGCGACCGAGTCACAGGGAATGAACAGCTTCAGCATGCTGCGTCCTCCAGGCAACCGTTCACCAGCGCACGCAGGCGTTCGGGCGTGAGCCGCGCATGCACCTGGCCATCCAGCTCCAGGGCCGGCGAGCAGGCGCAGGCACCCAGGCAGTACACGGGGCGCAGGCTGATCGCACCGTCGGCGCTGGTGCCATGGTCGTCCAGTGCCAGCTGTTCGCGCAGTTGCGCGGCCAGGGCTTCGCTGCCCCGGCTCTGGCACGACTCGGCGCGGCACAGGCGCAGGGTGTGGCGGGCGGGCGGCGTGGTGCGGAAATCGTGATAGAAGCTGATCACCCCGCGCACTTCGGCGAGGCTGAGGTTGAGGGCGTGGGCAATGTCCGGCACGGCGTCATCGGGAATGAAGCCGATGGCGTTCTGGATAGCGTGGAGGATCGGCAACAAAGCGCCGGGGGCGTCCTTCTGGCGATTCAGGATGCTGTGGATCACAGGCAGGTGGAGCAGTTCATCAGGCATACAGCGGACCTCGGCATCACGGACCCGGCCCGAATGATTGTGGGTGGCAGGTATCCGGCGTGTTCTGCTGCGGCATACCGGCCACGTCACGGTTGCGTGGTTGTCGGTCGCCTCCTTGCCGATGGCCGTGCGTCTGCGCGCACTGTGCTCATGGGCATCCCACAAGCATGGCACTTGTGGCGCCGCAGGGTTGCATGCGAGCGACCAGGCGCATTCTGAAACCGACCTTAGGGTTGGCCCGCCAGTAGCTACACCGCTAACCGGGCCAAATGCTGCAGCGCATGAATCACACCCTGATCCCTGATCTCCAACACATCCGATTGAATCCGCGCGATGACCGATTTGAGCAACTCGGTCTGATTCATGCGAGTCTGCTGCTGGAGTGCCAGAAAGTCCTCTGCCATGTAAGGATTCACCTTCATCGACAGACGCCGGGTCGAACTGGAAGGCGTTAGCCCTCGCTGGTGCCGATGTTGCTCCAGGCTTTGCATGAAGGCTTCATGCACGGGCTGCAACTGATCGCTCTGATGGCTCTGCACCAACAGTTGGAAATAGTGGGCAAGGAACAGCTTGCGCAAATTCGCCCCGGCCTCGCAACTGACCGCATGCATGGCAGCATCCAGCACATCCAGGTAAACGGCAGGCAAGCGCGCCTCGATGGATTTCAGTTGCTGCTTGCGCACCTCGCGGATGGCGGGCGTGGACTGCGCAGGAATGGCCACTACGGTATCGCAGTGGTTGCACACACCCACCAGAATATCCTTGGCTGCACCCTGGCCATCACTGAACGGTACGTCCCGGCGGGCATAGTGCATGCTCACCACGGCCTGGCAGTGCTCGCACAGCGCTTTGCCGGTATCCCCTTCGAACAGGATCTTCATGATCGGATTACTCATAGGTGAACACTGATGAACCAGGTGTCTGGTTCGATGAAGTAAAACTTGATGTACCACCCCAGCCGCTTGATCACATGGACCTCGATGGCGGCGACGCTGTGGTGGGGGCTGCTGCTGTGATGGGTACCCTTGCAGGAACGAATGATGTCGACAATCTCGCTGGCCGACACAGCCCCTGTCGCCAGCAGGTTTCTTACTTCGATATCACCGCGCGATACGTGCAGATAGTTGCCAGACTCAAGCGCGGCAATCACCTGCCGCCTGGCCTTCCTGAAGCCGGTTTCCATAGTACATCCCTGTCAATACGAAAATCATCGTACAAAAACCGGATCAAAGCCACCCTCTCATCCTCCGAGGCGACCAATGGCATCTCGGCAACCATTCAAAGAGCATCCGGCACTCTGAACAACTATGGGGGTTTTGATCGAGCGACGTCGTACAGCAATGTAACCGCCGCTTTCGCGACTTTTCCCAATGTGTCGAACGTCGCTCGCACGGTGCTTCACTTGGCCTTGAGCATCCCCATGTGCGCATCATCCATCAGCGCCTTGGCCATCTCGCACAGATAGTGCGAGGCCCAGACCAGTACGGGTTCGTCGTCCATCACACCGATGAAGGAGGCGCGCCGTGAGCAGTCCATCAACACCGAGGCCTGCTCCATTGCATGGTTGCAGCAGTTGCCGGGCTCGACCCGGAACAGGCGCTTGCCCTCGACCACGCCGTCTACACAACTGGCGGAGCCTACGGTGAAGCCGAGACGACCGGTTTCTTCAGGGAGTTCCTTGTCCATTTTCAACCCTCATTTTTCATCTGTGCGTCAATGCAAGGTGTGCACCTGCCGGGGACTCTTCAGCTGCACCTGCGCAATCGCCGATTCCAGCAACGTGCGTACGGCTTCCATCTCATGCATCACCGCGAGGGTCATGAGGGTGGCGGGCGATTTGGGTAGCGTGGTGATCGCGTGCTGGGCCAATGTCAGGCCACAGAGCACGTATTCGGTAGCCTCGATCAACGTGTCTTCGAGGTAGTGGGAGGCATCGGGGGAATAAGGGGGATCGGGGACTATTTTGAGCATGGCGATATCTTCTAGTTGAACTGAAAGGATCGCCACCTACTCACTTGCAGATGATTGGGTGGCGGCTACGTACAGGCCTGCAAGGCCGGGGCAACTAGAAGAAAAACCCGGCTGGTCCGAGAACCACCCGTACGTAACCACCATAGAGCGCAGCTGGACGCAAAGCGCCAAAAGCGGATGGTGAACTCTTCTAATTGACCCCAGGCTTGCAGACCTGGTCACTGATTTCCCAGCGACCCAGCGAGACTAGGGGGCTCAGTTTTCCACCGCAATGCCCCAAAGCTTGATTCAGAAAAGGACTACAAAACAGAGGGAAAATCTGATTCTTGATGTGTAGGAACCCTCAAAATCCACCCTCTTCGCAAAGAATTGTTAAGACTTTTCACTTGCCACGTTGACGTAATTTTCACACATGCCCCTTTAGCGTCACTGCCTCTCGGCAGCCGCCCGATCCTGACGGCCGCCATATGGATTACTGGTTTTACGAGGCAAACGTGTCAAACACCGCATCCCCATCCTCGCCAGCGCGCGTGGACTGGGCCGGCCTGGGCTGGCTCCTGCTGTTCTTCTGGTATTTTTCCGGCGTCACCCAGGCGCTTTTGCTGTTCAGTGGCACCACCGGTTTTGCAGGGTTTCGCGACTCCCTCTTCCTCAGCACCCTCTGGCTTGTGCCGGTGCTGTTGCTGCCCCGCTTCACCCGCGCCACCGCGGCCATCATCGGCCTGGTGTTGTGGGCTGCCTCGCTGGTGGGCTTGAGCTACTTCGGGATCTATCGCCAGGAGTTCTCGCAAAGCGTGATCTTCGTGATGTTCGAATCGAACACCGCCGAAGCGGGTGAGTACTTCAGCCAGTACTTCAATAGCTGGCTGATGCTGGGGTTGCTGCTGTACACCGTGGGCGCCGTGCTGCTGTGGAAACGCGTTCGTCCGGTCACCCTGCCCCTGCGCAGCCGCCTGCCGGTGGTCGTGCTGTTGCTGGCCGCCACCCTGGTGTTCCCGTTCTACAAGCAGATGGTCAAGCAGGAACGCAACTTCGCCGATGCCTTGGACAAGGTCCAGCAACGCATGGAGCCGGCGGTGCCCTGGCAGTTGCTGGTCGGCTACAAGCAGTACCGTCAACAGCTGGACAACATGCAGGCCTTGCTGGCCCAGAATGCCGCGCTGCCGCCTCTGCAGCAGCTGCAAGACAGCAGCGGTGACGCGCCCCGCACCCTGGTGCTGGTCCTCGGCGAGTCGACCACCCGCGAGCACATGCACCTGTACGGCTACAACCGCGACACCACGCCAAATCTCGACGCCCTGGCCGCCAACGACAAGCGCCTGACCGTGTTCCAAAACGTGGTTTCGCCGCGCCCCTACACCATCGAGGTCATGCAACAGATCCTCACCTTCGGCGACCAGCAGAACCCCGACCGCTTCCTCACCGACCCGTCGCTGATCAACCTGATGAAGCAGGCTGGCTACAAGACCTTCTGGATCACCAACCAGCAGACCATGACCAAGCGCAACACCATGCTCACCAACTTCTCTCAGCAGACGGACGAGCCGGTGTACCTGAACAACCAGCGCAGCCAGAACGCCCGTCAGTATGACGACGTGGTGCTCGCGCCCTTCGAAAAGGCCCTGCAGGACCCGGCGAAGAACAAGTTCATCATCATCCATCTGCTCGGCACGCACATGGACTACCGCTATCGCTATCCGAATGACTACGCGCACTTCACTGACCGCCAGGGCGTGCCGAGCGCGCTGAGCGACAGCCAGGCAGAGACCTACAACTTCTATGACAACGCCGTGCGCTACAACGACTACGTGGTGTCGAACCTGATCAATCGCTATGCGGCCAGCACGCCCAATGGCTTCCTGATGTACCTGTCGGACCATGGCGAAGATGTCTACAGCTCCGGCAACCATGACCGCCTGGGCCGTAACGAAGGTGCGCCGACTCGGCCGATGTACACCATCCCGTTCATGGTGTGGACCTCCCCGAGCTGGCAGGCGACTCACCCGCGTGATCTGCAGGCCATGGTCAACCGGCCCTACAGCAGTTCGCACCTGATTCACACGCTGTCGGACCTGGCCGGGTTGAGCTATGACCGCTACGAGCCGGCGAAAAGCCTGGTGAACTCGCAGTTCGTCGTTGCGCCGCGGTGGATCGGTAACCCGTATGGCAAGTTGGTTGAATTCGACAAGTTGCCGATGGGCAAGAACGAGCGGGTGCAGGAAACCGCCGCTATCAAGAACTGAGCCGTTATCGCCTGCTCAGTGCCAACCGTGCGGCAAACAGGACAAACACCAGGCCTGTCGCACGGTCCATCCACTGGATGACCTTCTCCCGGCGCAACACACCCGCAAGCGACTGCGTTGCGCCGATCAGGACCATCGACCAGAGCAACCCCAGGGCCACGTGGATACTGACCAGGCCGAACGTCCAGGCCACCAGCGGCTGGCCTTGCGGGATGAACTGGGGCAGGAAAGAGACGTAGAAAATACCGACTTTCGGGTTCAGCAAGTTACCCAGCATCCCTTTCAGAAACCAGTTGGCTTCCGGTCGCCCCTGCGCTGCAACGGCGCCCAGCGATTGCCGGGGCCGTACCAGCATGTTCATCCCCAGCCACGCCAGGTAGGCCGCGCCGCAGTATTTGAGGATGTCGTAGGCCAGCTGCGACACCGCTATCAATGCCCCCAGGCCGAAGGCAACCGCAGCGCCCCAGAGCAGGCAACCGGCATTGATGCCCAGCGCGGCGCGCAGCCCCTGCTTGCGGCCCTCTACGGTCGAAGTGCGCAAGATCAACGCGGTATCGAGGCCTGGGGTCAGGGTCAACAACGTGGCCGCTAAGGTAAAGGCAATCAGATTGTCGGCAATGGACATGGGCGTTCGAGCCTGGGCGTGAAGTGCCATCAGGTTAGCATGGGCACCCTACGCCCACCGCGCGTCACAAACGCCTTGCTCTTTACATATGGAAATCCGTATATTCGATTATCCATATGTAAAGGGCCCTGCCATGATCACCCCTCCCGAGGTCTTCAAATGCTTGTCCGACGAGACCCGTGCCCGAGCCACGCTGCTCATCGTCCGTTTGGGCGAGCTGTGCGTCTGTGAGCTGATGTGCGCCCTGGACGACAGCCAGCCGAAAATCAGCCGCCATCTGGCGCAACTGCGTAGCAGCGGCCTGCTGCTCGATCGCCGTCAGGGGCAGTGGGTCTACTACCGCCTCAACCCGGAACTGCCCGCCTGGGTGCACGAGATGCTCCAGGTGACCTTGCAGGCCAATGCCCAATGGCTGCAAGAAAACGCCTCACGCTTGCAGAACATGGACGACCGCCCGGTACGCGCCGCCGCCTGTTGCTGACCCTTCGAACGAGTTTCCCATGCTGATTGCTGTCGCTGTCTTCGTCTTCACCCTGATTCTGGTCATCTGGCAACCCAAGGGCCTTGGCGTCGGCTGGAGCGCCGCGTTGGGCGCAATCATCGCGCTGGCCGTGGGCGCAGTGTCCCTGCAAGACATCCCAACCGTCTGGGCCATTGTCTGGAATGCCACGGCGACCTTCATCGCGGTCATCATTATCAGCCTGTTGCTGGATGAGGCAGGTTTCTTCGAATGGGCCGCGCTGCACGTGGCCCGTTGGGCAAAAGGCAGTGGCTACCGACTGTTCGCCTTCTGCGTGCTGCTGGGCGCCGCCGTATCGGCGCTGTTCGCCAACGATGGTGCGGCGCTGATTCTTACGCCCATCGTCATGTCGATGCTGGTCGCATTGCAATTTTCACCGGCGGCGACGCTGGCATTCGTCATGGCAGCAGGCTTCATCGCCGACACGGCGAGCTTGCCACTGGTGGTTTCCAACCTGGTAAACATCGTCTCGGCCGACTACTTCGAGCTGGGGTTCGCTGAGTATGCCTCGGTGATGGTCCCGGTAAACCTGGCCAGCGTGGCAGCGACCTTGCTGGTGCTGTTCCTGTTTTTCCGTCGCGACCTGCCACGGCGCTACGCCGTTGAAGCGCTGCAGGAACCCAATGCCGTCATCCGTGACCGCGCCACGTTCGTCGTGGGGTGGTGGACCCTGCTGTTGCTGCTGGTCGGCCTGTTTGCGCTGGAACCGCTGGGCATCCCGATCAGCGCAGTGGCTGGCGTATGTGCAGCCATCCTCTTTGCGGTCGCAGCCCGCGGCCACAAGATCTCTACCCGCCGCGTCCTGCGCGAAGCCCCCTGGCAAGTCGTGATCTTTTCCCTCGGCATGTACCTGGTGGTGTACGGCCTGAAGAATGCCGGGCTCACGGATTTCCTCACCCAGTGGCTCGACCGACTGGCCGAGCATGGCTTGTGGAGCGCCGCCCTGGGTACCGGCCTGCTTTCGGCCCTGCTGTCGTCGGTGATGAACAACATGCCTAGCGTGCTGATCGGCGCCTTGTCGATCCAGGCGAGCGGCGCAGACGGCCTGGTACGTGAGGCGATGATCTACGCCAATGTCATCGGCTGCGACCTGGGCCCCAAGATCACCCCCATCGGCAGCCTCGCCACGCTGCTCTGGCTGCACGTACTGGAACGCAAAGGCGTGCGGATCACGTGGGGGTACTACTTCAAGGTCGGCATTTTCCTGACCCTGCCCGTTCTGCTGATCACACTTTCGGCCCTGGCACTGCGCCTGAGCCTCTGAAATCCGCCCTGAAGCGAGGAGCCTTCCATGCGAGTCCTGTTCATGTGCACGGCCAACAGCTGCCGCAGCATCCTTTCCGAAGCCTTGTTCAACCACATGGCGGCACCTGGGTTCGAGGCGATCAGCGCCGGCAGTTTCCCCAAGGGCCAAGTGCTGCCGCGCAGCCTCACTACCCTGCGACAGGCCGGCATCGCCACCGAAGGCCTCAGCAGCAAGGGTAACGATGCCTTCGAGGGCAACCCGCCGGATATCGTCATCACCGTCTGTGACAAGGCCGCTGGCGAAACCTGTCCGGTGTACTTCGGCCCCGCGCTGAAAGCCCACTGGGGGCTGGAGGATCCGTCCGATGTCACGGGTGACGAAGCCTCGATCGACGCCGCCTTCAGCGCCACCCTCGCCCATATCGAGAAACGCTTCCAAGCCTTCTTTGCACTGCCTTTCGACGCACTCGACCGTGAACAGCTCAAGCGTGAGCTGGATCGGATCGGCGCGCTCTGAGCAGGAGGAAACCCATGTCAGAACAACTGCCCAACCTCGACCTTTCGCTTTTCGACACGCCGCCTGCCGCGACGCGCAGCAGCGACCACAAGCCCCGTATCCTGCTGCTCTACGGATCGACCCGCGAACGGTCCTTCAGCCGCTTGCTGGTGGAAGAAGCTGCACGCCTGCTGGAACACTTCGGTGCCGAAACACGGATATTCAACCCTTCCGGCCTGCCCTTGCCTGACGATGTGCCTGTCGAACATCCCAAGGTGCAGGAGCTGCGTGAGCTGGTGCAGTGGTCCGAAGGCCAGGTCTGGTGTTCGCCAGAGCGCCATGGCTCGCTGTCGGCCGTGTTCAAGGCACAGATCGACTGGATACCTTTGGCGCTTGGCGCAGTACGGCCCACTCAAGGCAAGACGCTGGCGGTGATGCAGGTGTGCGGTGGGTCGCAGTCGTTCAATGTGGTCAACCAGCTGCGTGTGCTGGGGCGATGGATGCGTATGTTCACCATTCCTAACCAGTCGTCGGTCCCCAAGGCCTATATGGAGTTCGACGATGCTGGGCGGATGAAGCCGTCGGCGTACTACGACCGGGTGGTTGATGTGATGGAGGAGTTGGTGAAGTTCACGCTGTTGCTGCGCGATCGCCAGGATTATCTGGTGGATCGGTATTCGGAGCGTAAGGAGAGTGCTGAGCAGTTGTCCGCGCGGGTTAATCAGCGGGCCATCTGATCGGGGTTCTTGCTTCCCCGATTGTTTGCGAGTGAACACTGGGCGCAGTGGGTGAACTAATGGGGACGGTGCAAATGCTTGCGCCGACCCACAGGTAGAAAGCCACCACTACCCCATCCTTGAACGACCGCGCTGTAGCGAACGACCAAAACCAGGCACCCAGTTGTGCCTATGGAACTTTAGGTCGTTCATTCCCGATCTTTATCAGGTATGACAGACTCTTCTTATTTGCGAACGCCTTGTGAGAAAACCATGGAGATTCGACGCTTCAGAATCGGGGATGAGATTGCCCTGTTCGACGTCTTTTACTCTGCCATTCATGAAATCGCGTCACGCGATTACGCTCGCGATCAAGTCGAGGCTTGGGCTCCTGCTGATCTTGATCAAACGCTATGGGCGGAGCACCTTCGAAACCTCCGCCCGTTCGTGGCTGAGGTAGACGGGAAAATTGTGGGCTATGCCGACATTCAACCGAACGGTTACATCGACCATTTCTTTGTGTCGGGTACTCATCCTCGGCAAGGAATAGGCACTTTACTCATGAACCGTATCCATGAAGAAGCCAGGTTACTTGGCATCGATGAACTTACTTCAGACGTCAGCAAGACGGCTGAACCGTTCTTTGAACTGCACGGTTTTCATGTCGTGCGGCGAGGATTTCCGATCCGCCGGGGCGTAACGCTTCAGAATGCATTGATGCAGAAAAACCTGAAATGCGGCACATGAACACCCGGGGTGGACCAGCGACCACTTCGGGTAGGTTGCTGCCTATCACGCGAAATCCTCAGCCTTTTGTGATGGATTGGACCTACTAGCTAGCGACCAAAACCTTTAATACAAAGGCTTACAGAGTACTGCCCTCCTCACCCGTACCATTTTTGTACCACACCCTCCGTAAATCACGCTCCACTGTAGAAAAACATTTACATCAGCGGTAGCTCGCGCCCAAAAGCAGACGTGCGACTTAAGGACATTTTCTGCGCCTATCGAGTGCAAATGAGAAATTATTATGGAAATCGCGAAATTGAATGAATCCATATTCGATCAATACCTGAAACGATGGGCGCTGACGATCGACGGTGACGCATTCGTCTCTCTGAATGGCAATCTACTCCCCGTTCGCCAGGGCAATGTACCCGCCATGCTTAAAGTCTCAACAGTGCAGGAGGAGCAAGCGGGCAACCAGCTCATGGCTTGGTGGGACGGCGATGGTGCGGCGCCCGTACTAGCCCACGAGGGTGAAGCTTTACTGATGAAGCGCGCGCAAGGCTCGGCCACGCTCATCCAGATGGTGAATAGTGGCCGGGATGACGAAGCCACTCGCATTCTCTGTGCAGTAGTAGCCCGTCTTCATACACCACGCCCAAACCCCATTCCTAAGTTGGTTCCACTCGCGCAGTGGTTCGAATCGCTATGGAGTGCGGCAGCTACTCACGGCGGAACTCTCGAACACTGTGCGAGGGCTGCACGCGAGCTTTTGGCTGCTCCATGCGATGTCGCAGTACTTCACGGCGATATCCATCACGGTAATGTGCTTGATTTCGGCCAGGCTGGATGGCTTGCCATTGATCCCAAGGGGCTATACGGCGAGCGTGGCTTTGATTATGCCAATATTCTCTGCAATCCCGACGACGCAACCGCGCTGGCGCCGGAATACTTCGCACGCCGGATAGCACTCATCGCAGATGCTTCCGGGATTGATCGCCAAAGGTTGTTGCAATGGGTGCTCGCATGGACAGGGTTGTCGGCAACCTGGATGCTCGAAGACGATGCCGAGCCAAGCAGTAGGCTTGAGTTGGCGAAACTGGCAGCTTTGGCACTCAATATCAGCTTCTAGGTTGCAGAGTGAGGTGTTTGACCCACCCTCCAAGCCCCAAGCCCAGCAAAGTTGGCCCGCCAACTGAGCGAGATCACTGCAGCACCTCAAATGCACAGAGCTCCCTACGCTTGTCCATGGCATTGGTACTGCGACTGATGGGCTTTGTGATGGTGCGCAGGTTACCGTTCGCGCTCTGGCCTTTGCCGCGAGGGGTGACTCGCAACGGGCCGTTGGCAACCTTGGCATCGCAGTCGTACCACGCGAGTTGAAGTCGGATCCACTGCACTGGTCGACGCTGGGAAACCTTGCGATCGCACTGTGTAAACCAACTGAGTCTCTCGTCGCTTCGCCCAGGCTTGAGCCACCTGCTTTCAGGCGAACATCTGGTCTTCTTGGTAGACTAAGGCACTTTTTCTTGAGGCGGATATGGACGGTATTGATGACCGTACCAACGGCCTCTTCCCTTGCTCTGACCATTGCCATGATTTTCGGTGACACAGGCGTGAATGGCGGTATTGACTGTCACACCAAAAACGCCTCAAAACCCCGGTAAATGGTACAAACATGCGTAGACCAGAATGTCCCTAGATACAGCCTCTAAACCACAAACCACGCGCCCTGAGCCGTCACGCCCCTTCAGCGTTGCACCGATGATGGACTGGACCGACAGGCACTGCCGGTTCTTCCTGCGTCTGCTCTCCAAGCAAACCCTGCTCTACACCGAAATGGTCACCACCGGCGCCCTGCTGCACAACGACGCCCACCGTTTCCTGCGCCACGACGTGTCCGAGCACCCACTGGCCCTGCAGCTGGGCGGCAGCGTGCCGGCCGACCTGGCCGCCTGCGCGCGCCTGGCCGAGGAAGCGGGCTACGACGAGGTCAACCTCAACGTCGGCTGCCCGAGCGACCGGGTGCAGAACAACATGATCGGTGCCTGCCTGATGGCGCATCCGGCGCTGGTGGCCGATTGCGTGAAGGCCATGCGTGATGCGGTGTCGACGCCGGTGACGGTCAAGCACCGCATCGGCATCAATGGCCGCGACAGCTACGCCGAGCTGTGCGACTTCGTCGGCCAGGTGCGTGAGGCGGGCTGCCGCAGCTTTACCGTGCATGCGCGGATCGCGATTCTCGAGGGGCTGTCGCCCAAGGAGAACCGTGAGGTTCCGCCGCTGCGCTATGACGTGGCGGCGCAATTGAAGGCCGACTTCCCGGACCTGGAGATCGTGCTCAATGGCGGTATCAAGACCTTGGCGGAGTGCCAGGCGCATCTTGAGACGTTCGATGGGGTGATGCTGGGGCGCGAGGCCTACCACAATCCTTACCTGCTGGCTGAGGTGGATCAGCAGCTGTTTGGCAGCGATGCGCCGGTGGTCAGCCGCAGTGAGGCGATGGCGCTGTTGCGGCCGTATATCGTGGCGCATATGGAAAGCGGTGGGGCGATGCATCACGTGACTCGGCATATTCTTGGGCTTGGGCAAGGGTTCCCGGGGGCGCGGCGGTTCCGGCAGTTGCTGTCGGCGGATATTCACAAGGCGGCGGAGCCTTTGCAGGTGTTTGATCAGGCGGCTGAGTTGTTGCAGGGCCGCTGAGGTTGCAGAGGTTGCAGGGCCCTTGTGGGAGCCGGCTTGCCGGCGATCACCGGCGAAGCCGGTGCCATGCACCGCGGCGCCTGCATCGCCGGCAAGCTGAACTGGCCTAATGATCCCGGACACCTCTTAAGGGCGATATGATTCGCCCAATCAGGAGGTTCCATGCAAGAACGAAAGACCTATACCCGCGAGTTCAAGCAACGTGCTGC
>NZ_JBIVIC010000017.1:0-113388 GCF_044749545.1 Pseudomonas sp. NPDC089396
CGCAGGATCACCAGGGTCTGCTGTTGCATGGTGTGCATCGCCAGCTTGTGCGGGCGGATGGTCGGCAGGTCGACGATGATCGCGTCGATACGCTCGATCAGGGCGTTTGTCATGGTTCCAGGGTCCCGTGAAATCGGGCTGCAGGGCGCAGATCCGATACTACATTTACTTGATTATTCAAGCATTGCGCGAGACCCTGAGGGCCGTCCAATATCAAATGAATCTCCCACCATACCCAGGAGGTCTGATGGAGCTGCGCCACCTTCGCTACTTCAAGGTCCTGGCGGAAACCTTGAACTTCACCCGCGCCGCCGAGCTGCTGCACATCGCCCAGCCACCGCTGAGCCGGCAGATCGGCCAGCTCGAGGAACAGCTCGGGACCTTGCTGGTGGTGCGTGAGCGGCCGCTACGCCTGACCGAAGCCGGGCGCTTCTTCTATGAGCAGACCTGCACCCTGCTGCAGCAGCTGGACAACATCAGCGACAACACCCGGCGTATCGGCCAGGGCCAGCGCCAGTGGCTGGGCATCGGCTTTGCCCCGTCGACCCTGTACACCGTGCTGCCGGAGCTGATCCGCGAGCTGCGCCAGGACAGTGAGCTGGAGCTGAGCCTGAGCGAGATGACCACCTTGCAACAGGTCGAAGCCCTGAAAAGCGGCCGCATCGACATCGCCTTCGGCCGCATCCGCATCGACGACCCGGCCATCGTGCAACAGGTGCTGCGCGAAGACCCGCTGGTGGCCGTACTGCCCAAGGGCCATGCCCTGGCCGGCGCGCCCCTGTCGCTATCGCAGCTGGCGCGGGAGGCCTTCATCCTCTACCCGGCCAACCCGCGGCCCAGCTATGCCGACCACATCCTGGCGCTGTTCGCCCACCACGGCATGAGCATCAAGGTCAGCCAATGGGCCAACGAATTGCAGACCGCCATCGGCCTGGTTGCCGTCGGCCTCGGTGTGACGCTGGTGCCGGACTCGGTACAGCGCCAGCACCGCACCGATATCGAGTACGCCAGGCTGCTCGACAGCAGCGCCGTCAGCCCGATCATCCTCAGCCGACGCAAAGGCGACATGAGCCCGATGGTGCAACGCTGCCTGGCGTTGATCGCGCAGCAGGCCGTTTGACCCTAGCGTTGGATTTCACATGACGTAGCATCATCCATGTCCTGACGAGCGATCGTTTGCCACGCCTCGGTCGCTGTTTTCTAATGCCTGCGAACTACCAGACAGCCCCCCAGGAAGCGCCTGCAATGATTCACGGAAAAACCCCAGCTCAATGGTGCGCCTCACACCCCTTGATCGAGGACCTGATGGCGCTGCGGGAAACCCAATGGTTCAACCCGGCTATCGCGCCTGCGGCCCAGGCCCTGGGCGACGTCGGCCTGACGGCGGCCGACGTGCAGGCCGCCAGTGCCCGACTGCAACGCTTCGCGCCGTACCTGGCGACGGTGTTCCCGGACACGGCGGCCAGTGCCGGGATCATCGAATCGCCGTTGCGGCCACTGCCCAACCTGCAGCGCAGCTTGCTGCAAGAGGCTGGCCTGGCGCCTAGCGGCGCGCTGTGGCTCAAGGCCGACAGCGAACTGCCGATTTCCGGTTCGATCAAGGCCCGTGGCGGTATCCATGAAGTCCTCAAGCATGCCGAGGACCTGGCCCTTGAAGCCGGCCTGATTACCCTGGAAAGCGATTACCGCACGCTGGCCGACGCACCGGCGCGGCAGTTCTTCAGCCAGTACAAGGTGGCGGTCGGTTCCACCGGCAACCTCGGCCTGTCGATCGGCATCATGAGTGCCAAGCTCGGTTTTCAGGCCACCGTGCACATGTCGGCCGATGCCCGACAGTGGAAGAAGGACAAGCTGCGCGCCAACGGCGTGACCGTGGTCGAGCATCAGTCGGACTACAGCGTGGCGGTGGAACAAGGGCGCCAGCAAGCCGCTGGCGACCCGCAGTGCTACTTCGTCGATGACGAGAACTCGCCGCACCTGTTCCTCGGTTACGCCGTGGCCGCCGAGCGGCTGGCACGGCAATTCGAGGACCAGGGTATCGCGGTGGATGCCGAGCACCCACTGTTCGTCTACCTGCCCTGCGGCGTTGGCGGCGGGCCTGGCGGTGTGGCGTTCGGCCTGAAGCTGGTGTTCGGTGACCATGTGCATTGCCTCTTCGCCGAGCCCACCCACTCGCCGTGCATGCTGCTGGGGGTCTACACCGGCCTGCATGATCAAGTGTGCGTCCAGGATTTTGGCATCGACAACGTCACCGCCGCCGACGGGCTGGCGGTGGGCCGCCCGTCCGGCTTCGTCGGCAAGGCCATGCAGCGTCTGCTCGACGGTTATTACACGGTGACCGACGAAGCACTCTACCGCCTGCTGGTGCTGGCCCACGACCAGGAGCAGGCGCGCCTGGAGCCCTCGGCGCTGGCCGGGGTACCGGGCATGGTGCGGGTGTTGCAGGCCGCCCCTTACCTTGACCGCATGGCGCTGTCACCGGCGCGCCTGGCCAATGCCACGCACCTGGTCTGGGGCACCGGCGGCAGCATGGTGCCTGCCGAGGAATACGCGGCCTACCTGGCCAAAGGCCGGAGCTGACGGCATGCGCGAGCTCAGCGGTGCCCACCTGGCCAACCTGCATACCTTCCTGGTCGCGGCGCGGCACCTGAGCTTTGCCCGGGCCGCCGATGAGCTGTGCCTGACCGCCAGTGCGGTCAGCCACCGCATCGCGCGACTGGAGGAGGAGCTGGCGCTGAAACTGTTCCAGCGCCTGCCGCGCAGGGTGGTGCTGACCGAGGACGGCGAGCGCGTCTATCGCACCATGCAGCAGGCCATGGACGCGCTGACCGAAGCGGTGCAGGAACGCTCGGACGAACAGGTGGCCGGGCAACTGACGTTCTATGTGCGCCCGTCGGTGGCACAGTGCTGGCTGGTGCCCAAGCTTGCCGACTTCACTGCCCGCTATCCGGATATCCAACTGGATATCCGCGTGGGCAATGAGCGTATCGACTACCGCACGCGGCAGGTCGACCTGCTGCTGTGCTATTCGGACGGCGAACATCCCGGGTTGGTCAGTACGCGCTTGATGCCCGAACGGATTGCCCCGGTCTGCTCGGCGCAGTACGCGCGGCAGCTGGGCCTTACGGATAGCCCGGATGCCTTGGGTGACAGTACCTTGCTGCACGATGTGGCGGCCTGGGACAACGCCGCCTTCGATGCCGAGTGGCAGTTGTGGATGCGTGCAGCAGGTTGGCACCGGGCGCTGCCGTCGCGCTTTCTGACCTTCGACCGCTCCGACCTGTGCAGCCTGGCGGCCATGCACCATGCGGGTATTGCCATGGGCCGCGAGCAGTTGGTGCGTGAGCGGGTGGCCAGGGGTGAGTTGGTGCTGCCGTTCGGGGATTTCCTGCAGGTGGGCAAGCATGGTTATTACCTGGTTCATCCGGGGCATGAGCCGATGCCACGGCGGTTGCAGGTGCTGATCCAGTGGCTCAAGGGCGTTGCCAGCCTTTGAGGTGGCTTGACTGGCCCTATCGCCGGCAAGCCGGCTCCCACAGGTCCTCCACAGTTCTTGAAGGCTGTGGGGTACCTGTGGGAGCCGGCTTGCCGGCGATAGGGCCACCACTGCCTGCAGTTCTCCTTCGTTTGATCAGGCGGTCGATCATTCAACCGCGCAACGCCGCCTCGATCGCCGCCACATCGATCTTGCCCATGGTCAACATCGCGTCGAAGGCCCGTTTGGCCGCGGCCTTGTCAGGGTTGCCAATCGCTTCGATGAGAATGCGTGGGCAGATCTGCCAGGAAATCCCCCACCTGTCCTTGCACCAGCCACAGACGCTCGCTTCACCGCCGTTGCTGATGATGGCCTCCCACAGGCGGTCGGTTTCCGCCTGGTCCTCGGTACTGACCTGGAACGAAAACGCCTCGCAATGCTTGAATGTCGGGCCGCCGTTGAGCCCAACGCAGGGAATGCCCATGACCGTGAACTCGACGGTAATCACATCGCCGGCCTTGCCCGACGGGTAGTCGCTCGGCGCCGGGTGCACGGCCAGTACACGGCTGTCGGGAATGGTGCTGGCGTAGAAGTTCGCGGCTTCTTCGGCGTCCTGGTCGAACCACAGGCAAATCGTGTTCTTGGCAGTCATGGTCGGACTCCAGGGAGTCAAGAATGAACCATTGAGTCTAGCCCTTGCGCCTGGGCTGGCGATGCCCAGGGCCTGCGTTTCGTCGCACGCGGCCTCTACGATTCACGTTCAGAACAATCCTGCGCATCTTAGTGAAATGCCCTACAAGCCACCCCCTTCACTGGACTGTCTGACAACCCCATCATCCCTGGCGAACCTAACAAGCGACTCTACGCAGGGAGAATCAGGTTTGTCCGACTTCGAAGCGAAGCTGCAGCACCTCACCGCCGAACAGGTCGAGGTGTTGTACAGCGAGTACATCAGCGGTGAAAAAATTGCCCTCTTGATCGAGCGCTACGGCATAGACGTGGCACCAAGCAGCCTGATCAAGGCCTTTCCTCCCGTGCCTTCTGCAACGCTGGCCTGCCCCTATTGCAAAGTCAGCCTGTACGAACGGCGCAAAAGCAGAACGACCCACCGTTGGAACGAGAGCATGGCGTTCTGCAAAACCTGCACACACCGCCATTACTATCCTGGCCGTTCCCGCTGGCGGCGCGACTGCACCTGCCAACCCTGCCTGCGCGCGCGCGAGCAGGCCAAACAGGCACAGGCCGTCGACCAGCGCAGGCGGATCAAGGGGCATTGGTCGCTGGCGAATCGAAAGCCGCTGGCCCTGCACAGGCTTTCGTTCACCCACAAGCTGCAGTTGCTGGCCATGCTCGAAGTGCGCATGGACGCCCAGCACAATTACCTGGCGCCGGCAGAACAGCTGCACCATGACGCCCGTGTCAGCCCTTCCACGGCCATGGATGCCACGATACTGCAGGCGCTGCACGAGGCGTCGATCCTGTTGGTAGACCCCGACTCGCCACTGGATGCCTTCAGCGACGACCTGACCCCCAAGGCATGGCGAGACAAAGTGCGCTGGGTCGCCAATGTCAGCCTGGACGGCCAGCAGCGGGCGGGACTGGCCCCCCTGTACCGGGTACTGTACAAGGAACTGTCCGGCGGCCCGTTGCCCCAATGGGGCGTACAGATCATCGCGATGATCGAGGCGCTGTCGAATGAAGAGGTGTGCGCCTACATCGCCGCCCGGTGCGCCGAACATGGGTTGCCCTTCGAAGCCCGGAAAAAGGCCGCCGAGATAGCCACGCAACTGCTTCAGGACCACCCCGTGCGCCACGTCTGTTCGCTGGCCAACAGCGCCATACGCGGAGCACTGTCGTACATTGCACGCGCCCACGTGACCAAGCTGCATGCCAGCAACACCATTCCCGCCAACATGCTGGCGATGGGCGAGCGGGGTATGACACCCACCCGCCGCGCTCCAGCCTCAACCAACTGCTGTTCGACGTGTTGCTGCAGCAGGATGACCATGGCCTGGAGCGCAAGATCGGCGACTACATTGCCCAGCTTCCCCTTCACCCCTCGTAGCCCTTTCGGGCGGGCAAGCCGGCGTCTGCAGATTTTTTGCGGACGGCTTGCCGGTGGAGGCGCTCTAGCCCGCCACTTGCAACATTCTGCAGACAATTCCTGCATTCAGCAGTGAACCTGCTGACAAAAATGCGGTCTTTGGCTGACGGTCTATTCACCGACCAGTTCGCCGGCCCCTTCCTGATCATGCGTCACCGGGCCTATTTTTCCTGTTGCAGCGAAGACCCCACATGCCTGAATCCCGCCCAGCCACCCTCGCCCTCCCAGCCCTGCGCGGCACCTTGCTCGCCGCCCTGGTGGCCCTCGCCGCCCCCGTGCATGCCGAAGAGCCGGCCAGCGATGCGCGTTGGGTCAGTGACAGTTTGAGCACCTACGTGCGCAGCGGCCCGACCGACGGCCACCGTATCGTCGGCACGCTCAAATCGGGGCAGAAACTCACCTTGATCGGCAGCCAGGGCAACTACAGCCAGGTACGCGGTCAGAGCGGCGACCTGGTGTGGATCCTCACCAGCGACCTGCAGTCGGTGCCGGGCCAGGGCGAGCGCCTGCCGCAGCTGGATGCTCAGGTGGCTGAGCTGTCCGGGCAGTTGAAGACCATCGACGACAGCTGGAAGAACCGGGTGCAGGGCATGCAGGAGACCCTGGATTCGCGCAAGCAATTGGTCGATGAACTGGAAGCGCGCAACAAGTCGCTCAACGAGCAGCTCGACCAGGCCCAGTCGAAGCTGCGCGACACCCAGGCGCAGCTGGGTGACGAGAATAAACAGGTGATGATGCGCTATATGGTCTATGGCGGCAGCATCGCTGGCGCGGGGTTGCTGATGGGGCTGATCCTGCCGGCGTTGACTCGCGGGCGGAAGAAGAACGACCGCTGGTTCTGAGGGGCTCGAAACCCGATAGCTTGCGCGATCCCCTGTGGAAGCGGGCTTGTCCCGCGAACACGGGCGAAGCCCGTGCCAGGCGCCTCCAGCGTCTGTGCCGGCCTTTTCGCCGGGCAAGCCCGCTCCCACAGAAACTTCACGCTCCGCGAAGCGTCTCGCGGGAGGCGCTCTCGCTCACTTGTTACGCGCCTTGTTGTAAATGGTCTTGGCCTGGTCAGCCGAGGCCTGGCACTGGGCCATGTCTCCTGCTTTCTGGGCATCCTTGGCATTTTGCAAATGCACCTTGTAGTCATGGGCCATGCCACCATGCAGTGCCTGACCACTGGTTTTGAAAATGTCTTCCAGCTCCTTGATCTTCGCCTCGCAATTGCTGGCAGGGTCGGCATGGGCCGCGAAACTCAACACAGAAGCAATCACCAGCAGTGTCATGGATTTCATGAAGCATCCTCCTGGGAAATCGGAAAATTCATCGAGATACAGTGGCTCGACGCAGCAAAAAGCATAGCCCCCACTCAGCCCCGATGCCCCTCGGCAACCAGAAAGTCGATGAACGCCCGCACCCGCAACGGCATGTGCCGCGCCTGAGGGTAGATCAGCATGAATGGCCGTGAGGTGCCGCCGTATTCGGCCAACACCTCCACCAGCTCGCCGTTGTCCAGCGCGTCCTGCACCGTAAAGCGGTAAGCCTGCATCAACCCGCCGCCATGGCGCACCAGGGTCGTGGTGGCCAGGAAGTCGCCCAGGCAGGTCAAACCGCCCTGCGTCTGCACCTCCAGCTCACGGCCATCCCGGCGAAAGATCCACGGTGGGCTCCGCCCACTGCTGGCCAGTTCGAACTGGATGCACTCATGCTGGGCGAGGTCTTCCGGCACCTTCGGCACCCCCTTGCGCGCCAGGTAGCTTGGGGTGGCCACCACCACCAGTTCGGCATCCTCCAGGCGCCTGGCCACCAGGCGTGAGTCGGCGGGCTCGCGACCACGAATGGCCAGGTCGAAGTGTTCTTCGGTGAAGTCGACGTTGCGAGTGCTGACATGCACGTCTACCTGCACATGCGGGTAGCGCTCACGAAACCAGGGCAGCAGTGGCAGCAAGCGATGGTGGGCATAGGGCGTCGCCGCACTGATACGCAAGCGGCCACTGGGCAGCACTTGACCCCCGGTCACCTGGCGTTGGGCCTCGACCAGTTGCCCGAGGGCCTGGCGACACTGCTGGTAGTACGCCTGCCCTGCCTCGGAAAGGCGCATCTGCCGCGTAGTGCGCACGAACAAGCGCACCCCCAGGCGTTCTTCCAGGCGCGCCACGCTGCGGCTTACCGCCGCTGGCGTGACACCTGCCTCGATAGCGGCGGCGGTGAAGCTGCCATGGTCGGCGGCCAGGCAGAACAACTCCAGGCTGCCCAGTTGAAGATCGTCGAAGTGGCGCGTCATGCTGGCTCGATTGATTACACGGTGTATCGATTGAAATGCCATCTGGCTTATTTTTCAAGCATGGGTTGCAACCTACAGTGGTCACCTCACCGAGCCACCGGCTCACCTACTGGAGAACGCACACATGACCCAGCCAAGAACCGTCATCATCACCGGAGCCTCCAGCGGCCTCGGTTTTGCCCTCGCCGAAGCCTTCCTCGCCCGTGGCGACAACGTCGTCGGCAATGCCCGCAGCCAGGCACGCCTGGACCAGGCCGCCGCGCGGCTCGGCCAGCCGCAACGCTTCGTCGGCGTGGCCGGCGACATCGCCCTGGCCGAGACGGCCCGGCGCTTGTTCGAAGTGGCCCTGGACACCTTCGGTGCAGTCGACATCCTGATCAACAACGCCGGGATTTTCATCTCCAAACCGATCGCCGACTACACCGAGGAAGACGTCGATACCCTGGTCGGCACCAACCTCAAGGGCTTCTTCTACCCGGCGCAGGCGGCGGCACGGATCATGGCCGAACAGGGTCACGGGCATATCGTGGCCATCACGGCGTCCATCGCGCAGCAGCCAGATACTCGGATACCTGCGCTGTTGCCGGTGCTGGTCAAGGGCGGCTTGAACCAGGCGGTCAAGGGGCTGGCCCTGGAGCTGGCGTCCAGCGGCGTGCAGGTCAATGCGGTGGCCCCCGGGGTCATCGACACACCGCTGCACAGCGGCAATGTCGAAGGCCTCGGTGCATTGTCGCCCAGTGGCCGGACCGGCTCGCCGCAGGATGTGGTGGATGCCGTGCTGTACCTGACCGATGCGCGCTTCGTCAGCGGCGTCATCCTGCCGGTAGACGGCGGCAGCACCGCCGGCACTTGGCACTGAACAGAGGAGTTGAAGCCATGCCTTATGTGCATATTCGCGTGACCGACGAAGGCGTCAGCGCCGACCACAAGCGCCAGTTGATCGAAGGCACGACCCAGTTGCTGCAACAGGTGCTGGGCAAGCCGCCGGCCAGTACCTTCGTGGTGATCGAGGAAGTGCCGACGGATAACTGGGGGGTGGGTGGGGAGACGGTGACCGCGGTGCGGCAGCGAGAGCGGGGTTGAGAACTGGGGCCGCTTTGCGGCCCAATCGCCGGCAAGCCGGCTCCCACAGGGATTGCGCCAGCTTTCAGATTTTGAGCAAAGCGCCCACAGGGAAACGCGGTGCTGTCTCTGTGGGAGCCGGCTTGCCGGCGATTGGGCTGCGCAGCAGCCCCCTTACTGGCGCAACCGCTCCAGGGCCTCCAGCACATAGCCGGTGGCCCTTTCCACCTCCCCTTCCCGGCAGGCAATCCCCAATTGCCGCCACAACCCCGGCCGCAGCGGCCGACGCACAATGCGTCGGTCCAGCTCCGGCGCCTCGCCTTCCTGGGGCAGCAAGGTGGCGCCATAACCGGCCCCCACCAGGCTCTTGATCGCATCGTTGTAGTTCAGCTCGATCCGCGGCTCGGGGTACAACCCGGCGGCGGCGAACCATTCACCGATCACCCGCGACAGCTGGGTGCTGCTGTCATTGAGAATCAACGCGCGCTGCCCCAGCCAGGCTGGGCTGACCCTGGCCGGCGGCTGCCAGTCGGCAGGCACGTAGGCCAGGATCGGGTCGCGCCGCCAAGGGGTGACCTTGACCCCCTTGCCCGCCACCTGCGGCAAGGCCACCAGGCCGATGTCCAGGGCGCCTTCGCGCAGCCGCGCCAGGGACGCCTGGGAGGTCAGCACCTGCACTTGCACGTCGATACCTGGGTGCGCCACCCGCAGGTGCTCCAGTGCCTTGGGCAACAGGTGGGCGATGGCACCGGTCGAAGCGCCCAGGCGCACCCGGCCGGTCAGGCCCTCGACTTGCCGGCGCACTTCGTCCAGCGCCAGGTCGGCGTCGGCCAGCAGGCGCCGGGCGCGGGCCAGCAGGGTGTCGCCGATGGCCGTCGGGCGGACCTGGTTGCGATTACGGGTCAGCAGCGGCGCACCGACCCGCGCCTCCAGCTCGGCGACGTGCAGGCTGATGGTCGGGGGCGCCAGGTTGAGCTGGCGGGCGGCTTCGGCAAACGAGCCGAGGTCGGCGATGACCACCAGGGTGCGCAGGCGGTCGAGGCTGATTTCGCGCATGGGGACGTTCCTGACAAGGCATAGCGTTCAGAAAAAATGAATGACAGCGTCATGATATTCAAATTTCCTTTACCAAGGCGACAGGCGAGCATAGGCCATCTTCTCCACACCGGACCCCGACCATGCGCACCCCTGTTGTCTTCATCGATGGCGACCAAGGCACCACCGGCCTGCAAATCCATGCCCGCCTGCACGGCCGCGACGACCTGCAACTGCTGACCCTGCCCGAAGCCGAGCGTAAAGACCCGCTGCGCCGCAGCGAAGCGATCAACAGCGCCGACATCGCCCTGCTCTGCCTGCCCGACGACGCCGCCCGCGAGGCCGTGGCCACGATCCGCAACCCGGCGGTGCGGGTGATCGATGCCAGCTCGGCGCACCGCACCACCCCAGGTTGGGTCTATGGCCTGCCGGAACTGGACGCGCAGCAGCCCGAGCGAATTGCCCAGGCCACCCGCGTCAGCAACCCCGGCTGCTACCCCACCGGCGCCATCGCCCTGCTGCGTCCGCTGGTCCAGGCCGGCCTGCTGCCGGCTGACTATCCGCTGAGCATCCACGCCATTTCGGGTTACTCCGGGGGTGGCCGGGCGGCGGTCGAGCGCCATGAACAGCAAGGCGATGCGTCGGCGCCTACCCTGCAGATGTATGGCCTGGATCTGGCGCACAAGCATGTGCCGGAAATCCAGCGGCACGCAGGCCTGTCGGCTCGACCGGTGTTCCTGCCGGGGTATGCCGCCTATCGCCAGGGCATCGTCCTGAGCATCCCGCTGCAGCTGCGTCTGCTGCCTGGCCAGGTGAGCGCCGAACAGCTGCAGGCTTGCCTTGAGCGGCACTATCAAGGTGCCCGCCATGTGCAGGTGATGCCCCTGCACCAGCACGGCCCGGCCACCGCGCTCGACCCCGAAGCCCTGAACGACAGCAACGACCTGCGTCTGGCCCTGTACGCAAACCCCGAGCACGGCCAGGTGCTGCTGACGGCGGTGTTCGACAACCTGGGCAAAGGCGCTTCGGGCGCAGCAGTGCAGAACCTCGATCTGATGCTCGCGGCGCTGCAGGCACGAGGCTGAACCGGTAAAAAGGGTTTAGACTGTGCACCCCGTGCCAACCCGGCGCGGGGTGATCCAACAGCCGCCGGAGCCCGTCCCCGATGTTCATCCTGAGCCGCCTCGACAGCGTGCCGCCCGAGTCCTTCCAGAACCAGATCCGCGAACTGGTGATCCACCATGTGGGCGAACTGAGCAGTGTCGCCATTCGTGCCGACAATCCGCTGTACCCGCTGTACCAGTACGGTGTCGGCATGGAGGTGCATCAATACCTGCAGGCCATGGACGGCACCCGCGGCCTGGCCGTGGCGCTGACCCTGGCGCTGGACGCCGAGGCGCCGGACCAGCTGCTTGGCTTCGCCCTGACCCTGCCTGCCCAGGACAACCCGCAGGCCTGTGCCCTGGCCTTTCTTGCCGTGGTGCCCGGGCATCGTCGCCAGGGCGTCGGCCGCGCCTTGCTGGACGATGTACAGAAGCGCTTCGCCAGCGTCGAGCTGAACGCCTTTGCGCACCAGGTGCCGTGGTTCGAGGCCATGGGCATGCAGGTGGTGGCGGCCAGCGGGCCGCAGGTATTGATGAGCAGTACCGGGCAGGCCAGCGGCGCGCTGATCGGGCGGCTGGACATTGCGCCGATCTACCAGACCACCGAGGTGCATCAGATTCATACCTACCTGCTCAATCAGCAGGGTGAGGATGCGATGATCGAGGCTGAACAGCAGCGTGATGAGTGGCTGGATGAGTTGGCCGTGCTGGCGCGTGAGTGTGTGAAGCAGCGCAAGACCGTGCATTGAGTTATTGGGGGCTGCTTTGCAGCCCTTTCGCGACACAAGGCCGCTCCTACAGGGACCGCGTGATTTTTGTAGGAGCGGCCTTGTGTCGCGAAAGGGCCGCAGAGCGGCCCCAGCAATCTTCAGCCATGCACCCAACGCCGATGCAGCCCCCGCGCCAGCGCATCGAGCATGAACCCCAGCACACCAATCAGCAGCACCATCGCCATCAGCTCCGAGTACGCCAGCCGGTCGCGGGTATCGAGAATGAAATACCCAAGCCCCGCACTCACCCCCAGCATCTCGCACGGCACCAGCACGATCCACAGGATGCCGATCGCCAGGCGCACGCCGGTCAGCACATGGCCGATCACCCCGGGGACGATCACCTTGCACAAGGTCTCCCAACGCGTGGCGCTGAGGCTGCGGCTCAATTGCAGCCAACGCGGGTCGAGCTGGCGCACGCCCGCCGCGGTATTGAGCAGGATCGGCCACAAGGCGGCAAAGGCCAGCAGGAAGTAGATCGGCTGGTCGCCCACCCCCATCAGCATCACCACCACCGGCATCCACGACAGCGGCGAGATCATCCGCAGGAACTGGAACGCCGGCGTGGTCGCGGCCTCCAGGTGCCGGTAGCTGCCCACCAGCAGGCCCAGCGGCACGCCGATCAGCAACGCCAGCAACAACCCAACCAGGATCCGTTTGAGGCTGACCCAGACATGCCCATAGACCTCGCCCTGTCCCAGCAGCTCGATCAGGCTGGCCAGGGTCGCCTGGGGCGAGAAGCGCGCCGACAGGCCGTCGGCCTCGCCAAACATCGCGACCCCGGCCCACCACAGCACCAGCAACCCCAGCAAACCCACCAGCCCCAGGCCGGCATGTACGACGTGCTTGCGCATCAGACCACGAACTCCTCGCTGCGCTCGAAGTTGTCGGCGATGCCGAACACCGATGGCCCACCGACGGCCGCGATGGCGTTGCGCACGAAGCGCTCGTCGACCAGGTCGCGGGCCGTCTGGGCCGGGTCCAGGCCGGCGAGGAAGGCGTTGTCGCCTTCGATCAGGGTGTGCTTGAGGCGCTTGACCAGTTCCTCGGTGTAGCTGGGGAACGGGTACGGCTGGAAGTCGATGCGCTTCTCGTCCCATTGCTGGTGGCGGATTGCGCCGCTGGCGATGTAGCCGGCACGGTCTTCGGCGGCCGGGGCCAGTACCTTGGTCAGCACCGCCGGCTCGTGCGGGGTGTACTTGTTGGGGCCGGCCTTGGACAGCAACGCGGCGGCTTCGGCGCGGTGGTCGCGGGTCCAGTGCTGGGCCTTGACGATGGCGTTGACCACCTTCTGCGACCACTCGGGACGGTTGTTCAGGTCATGTTCGTGCATGAACACCACGCAGCACGCGTGGTTGCGCCAGACGTCGCCGGTAAAGCGCTGCACCCGGCCGACCTTGAGGTTCTCGGCCAGGGCGTTGAACGGTTCGGCGACGATGTAGCCGGCAATGCGTTTGCTGGCCAGGGCCGGCGGCATGTCCGAGGGCGGCAGCACCAGCAGGTTGACCTCGTTGGCCGCCAGCGGCGCATTGGCCGGTTTCGACACCGGGGTCAGGCCGTTGTCGTTGAGCATCTGCTGCAGCACCACGTTGTGGATCGAATACCAGAACGGGATAGCCACCGTCTTGCCGCCCAGTTGCTGCATGTCGGTGATGTCGGGCGCCACGGTCAGGCCCGAGCCGCCGACGTGGTTCCACGCCACCACTTTGGCCGGCACCTTGCTGGCGTAACGCGCCCACACGGTCATCGGCGACAGCAGGTGAATGACGTTGACCTGGCCCGAGATGAACGCCTCGATCACCTGGGCCCAGCTGCGCAGCAGCACCGGGCGCTCGGCCTTGATGCCTTCGGCCTCGAACAGACCGTTATTGTGCGCGACCAGCAGTGGCGTGGCGTCGGTGATCGGCAGGTAGCCGATGCGAACCGGCGCATCCGGCTCTGCGGCGGCGCGCGCCTGCAGGCTCGAAAGCAAGGGCACGGCGCCGGCGGCGGTGAGCATGGCACTGAGCTTGAGGAAGTCGCGACGCGAGGTGGAGGAACAGCAGTCATCCATGCACATGGGCAGGCTCCGAAGGCAACGAGGGAGAGGAAGTTTCGTCTGAGCGGCTGGCCCGCCGAAGGGTTTTGAGTATCTCGATGCGCAGCGCGCCCAGCTCCTCAACCCGCTGTGCCCGGGGTTGCGGCAGGTCGATGGACCATTGGCCGAGGATGTGCGCCGGGTGGTTGCCCAGTAGCAGTACCCGGTCGGACAACAGCAGGGCTTCGTCGATATCGTGGGTAATCAGCACCGCGGCGGTGTTGTGGGTGCTGATCAGTTGCAGCAACAGTTTCTGCATGTCGGCGCGGGTGACTTCGTCAAGGGCACCGAAGGGTTCGTCGAGCAGCAGCACTTCGGGCTGGCGTGCCAGGCAGCGCGCCAGGGCGGTGCGCTGGGCCATGCCGCCGGACAGTTGCGCCGGGTACTGGTTGCGCGCATGGGCCAGGCCCACGGCGCAGATCGCATGGTCGATGCGCGCGCGGCGCTCGGCCGCAGCCAACTTGGGCTGGCGGGCGAAATCCAGGCCGAAGGCGACGTTCTTTTCCAGGCTCAGCCAAGGCAGCAGGCTCGGGTCCTGGAAGGCCACCGCCAGGCGTGGATGGGGGCCTTGCAGCGCCTGGCCGTGCAGGGTCACGCTGCCGCCGCGCGGCGGCTGCAAGCCCGCCAGCACCCGCAGCAGGCTGGACTTGCCGACCCCGCTGGGGCCGAGGATGGTCACCACCTCGCCTGGCGCCAGTTGCAGGTCGAAGCGCGCCAGCACCTCCTGCCAACCGCCCTCGCGCGGGTAGCCCAGGCTGATGGCGCGGGCTTCGAGTAACGCGTGGCTCATGCAGTGGCCGCCTGGCGGTGCAGTTCGGCGCGCAGTTGCACAAGGCTCGGGGTAACGATGGGCACGAACGCCGATTCACGCCAACGGCGTGCGAAGCCTGAGCCGAATTCGTCGAGGTAGGCCTTGCCGCCACTGGCCTGCAATTCGAGCTGCACGGCGTCGGCCGCGCTTTCGGCGAGGGTGATGCGCAGCTTGAACAGCGCCGCCGGCTGGCCTTGGAAACGCCCGTCGAGCAGGCCTTGCTTGAGCTCGGTCACGGTGTTCTCCAGGCGCTCCTTGAGGACCTGGCGGTGCTCTTCCAGGAACGACAGGCGACCATGCAGGTGCTCGTGCACTTCGTCCAACGAACGGCGCGCCAGGCCGATGGCCATGCCGCACTGCAGGGCGAGGAACGCCGGGCGCACCTTGGGCAGGAATTCGCGGGCGTTTTCGTGCAGCAGCCAGTCGCGGCCGAGCGCCACCTGGTGGAAGGCCAGGGCCGCCGTGTTGCTCGACTGCAGGCCCATCAGTTGCAGGTCGTCGGAGCGCTCCAGGCCCTGTGCCTGCGAAGGGATCGCCAGTACGAACGGTGCCCCGCCCGCATCGTCGTCGATGGCGGCAGCCACCACGAAGCCGCTCTTGCGCAGGTTGGTTACCCAGTGCAGACGGCCTTCGAGGGTCCAGCCGTCGGCCTCGGGGCGGCCACATACCTGCAGCGCCTCGATGCCGGATAGAAACTTCATGGCATTGGAAAGGCCCGTGGCACCGGCCAGCTCACCGGTCAGCAGGCTCGGCAGCAAGCGCTCGCGCAGTGCCTGGTTGGGGCTTTGCAGCAGGTATTCGATAAAGGCACGCTGGCCCCAGCAGACGAAGGCGGCTGCCAGCGAGCGACTGGCGATCGCGGCAATGGCTTCGATGGCGTCGGTCACCTCACCACCACTGCCCCCCAGCGCCGGGTCGACACCGATGCGCAGCAGTTGCGACTCGGCAATCTGCGCCAGCACCCGCTGCGGGTCGCACTGGCCCTGGTCGATGGCCTCGGCATTGGCATCCAGCCAGTTGGCAAATGCAGCATCAAGCATATCCCTACTCCTTTTGAAAACGCGGGCGCCACGGCGCCCCGCGCGGTTTATGCAGAAGGCTGCCAGCGGTACTTGCCGAGCTCGTCGTTGAGCGGCGTCTGGGCGAACACATTAGCAAAGTTGCACAGGGTTGCGAGGCTGACCCCGAGAATCACTTCCAGGGCATTGCCCTCGGTGAAACCGGCATCGCGCAAGGCCTGGTAGGTGGCCTCGCTGACATTGCCGCGGGTGGCGATGACTTCGCGGGCGAACGCGGCCAGGGTCTCGTAGCGCGCATCCGGCAGTTCGCCACGGGCGCGCAGGGCATCGACCACTTCCTGCGGCAGCTTGGCCTTGTTCAGCGCCACGGCGGTGTGGCCGGCCACGCAGAAGTCGCAGCCATGCTGGGTGGCGGCGATCAGCTGTACCACTTCGCGTTCGGCCAGGGTCAGTTCGGCCTTGCCGTTGAGGGCCGAGACGGTCACGTAGGTTTCCAGGGCCGCCGGGGCATTGGCGAGCACACCCAGCAGGTTGGGGATGAAGCCGGAATTCTTCTGGGCGTTCTCAAGGAACGGGCGGGCCGCTTCCGGGGCGCTCTGCAGAGTGTGTAGAGTAATGCGCGAGGACATGGAGTGGTCTCCTTCGGTGTGTGTCCATACAGTCTGTTGGTTATAAGAATCGCCCTCCATATTCATCAGTCGCCTTTCCTTGCTCCTGAGTCTTTACATTAGATGATTTCATCCAGCCCACTTGTCGATTGGTTATTAGAAGGCCTTGAGCTCGACGCCAGCCTGTTCCACGTCGGCCGCTACTGCGGCGGCTGGCATGCCAGTACCGAGGGCATGGGCCGGGCCAGTTTTCACCTGGTGGTGCAGGGCCATTGCTGGCTGCACATCGATGGCAAGGCCGAAGCCGTGCGCCTGGAAACCGGGGACGCGGTGTTTCTGCTGCGCGACCTGGGTTACCGCTTGTCCAGCGACCAGGACCCGCTGAACGCCTGCGCCCAGCCGCGCCAGGCCATGCAGGCGCTGGATGCCAACGCGGCGGACGGCGTGGGGCTGGTGTGCGGGTTCTTTCACTTTCGCCCTGGCTTGTCGTCACTGATCGTCGAGGGCCTGGCCGAGTGGATCCTGTTGCGTGCCGAGGAACCGAGCGGGCATGCGGCGCGGGCGTTGTTCGGGCTGATCCTGGACGAATGCCAGCGCCTGCCAGCACCCTCGCAGACCCTGCTGGAGCGGCTGACGCACTTGTTGTTCCTGTATGTGCTGCGCCAACAGGTGCATGCCGGGCAGCCACTCGGCGGCCTGGTCGCCCTTGCCCGGCAGCCGGCGTTTGCCGGCTTGCTGCAGCAGCTGATCGAACAGCCCGGGCAGGCCTGGACGCTGGAGAGCATGGCGGGGTGTACGGGGCTGTCGCGGTCGGCGTTCTTCAAGCGGTTCAACGAACTGGCCGGGCAGTCACCGGGGCAGGTGCTGCTGGCGTTGCGCATGCGCCATGCCTGCCAGTTGCTGCAGGCGGGCAATACCGTGGAGCAGGTGGGCGCGCAGGTGGGGTATCAGTCGGTGGCGGCGTTTACCCGGGCGTTTGCCAAGGCGGTGGGAGTGCAGCCTGGGGCGTATCGGCGGCAGCATGAGGGGCGCTGAGATTTTTGGTGTTTGCACGGGCCCTATCGCCGGCAAGCCGGCTCCCACAGGTACTCCACCGGTCTTGGGTTCAGTGGGCTACCTGTGGGAGCCGGCTTGCCGGCGATAGGGCCGGTGCAGGCAAACCCATCAAGCCTGACTCGCCGGGATCCGCCGCTCCCCCATCCACGCATTGACCTGCTGCCCGAACTCCGCCGGGGCCTTGCGCCCGAACCGGCGCGACAGGTCGAGAATGGTCTGCTGGGCCAGCGCCTCTTCCATGCGCTTCTGCGCACTCAGCATCACGGCATGGATCGCGCAGGTGCCTTCAGTCGCCCAGCCAGGTGGCGACCCCTCGAACAGCGTGCAACGTTCGCGAATCTCGCGGCAGTCAAAGATCTTCTTCGGCCCATCGATGGCATTGACGATGTCCAGCACGGTGATTTCGTCCGACGGCCGGGCCAGGCGGAAGCCACCGCGTACCCCTTCCGTGGCGACCACCAGCTTGGCGCGAGCCAGCTTGGTGAAGACCTTGGCCAGGTACTCCTGTGGCACGCCCTGCAGCTCTGCGAGGTCGCGCACGCTGGACTCGCGCGTGTCGCCGCGCTCGTCCACGAGGTATAGCAGGCAATGGATGCCGTATTCGACGCCAGCACTGTAGAGCGACATTTCAATCTCCGACCAACTTTGTCGCAAATCATACGCGGGTAGCGCCAGCACCGCAAAGCGGCTTGCCACTTCAGGTGCTGGCGCCCCTCCAATGCCTACCCGCGCAGCGCCTTCACCTCGCCTTTCTTGCCGTCCGTCTCGCGCAAGTACTCCTGCAGCGAGTCGTCCATCGCCTGCATCCAGCGAGTATGGTGGGGCACCGCCTTGGTGCCGGTGATCACCGAGCGGTACGACTTGTCGCGGTAGCCCATGATGTCGTGCTTCTTGTCCTGCTTCCATTGCAGGAAGATGCGGTTGACTGCATCGATATCGAAGCTCGGGTAATCGGTCTGCCCGATCAGGTGCTTGATGTATCGGCCCTGGAACTCATACATCGAGGCCGTGGTTTCCAGGCCCTCTTCATCCTCGCGCCAACGCTTGCTGTCCGCTTGCATGTCCGCCCGGCACGGCAGCTGGATGCGGCCCATCATGTAGTCGCGGGCAAACCACGCCTGTGCGTCGAAGAGGTTGAAGCTGTACCAGAGGTCCTGCATGCCCAGGTAGAGCAATTGCGGATTCTGCTCCCAGACCACACCCTGGTAGAGCCCCGCAGGCCACAGGCGGTTGTTTGTCTTGAGGGTCAGTTCATCGGGCAGGAACGGGAAGTGATGCTGGTAGCCCGTGCACAGGATGATGGCATCCACGCGCTTGTTCGACCCATCGGCGAAGAACGCCAGGTCGTTTTCGACCCGCACCAGTTGCGGGCGCTCTTCCCAGCCCTTGGGCCATTTGTAGCCCATCGGCTGCGTACGGTAGGCCGTGGTGATCGAGCGCGCGCCGTACTTGAAGCATTGCGAACCGATGTCTTCGGCGGAGTAGCTGCTGCCGACAATGAGCAGGTCCTGGCCGTGGAATTCCATGGCTTCGCGAAAATCGTGGGCGTGCAGGATACGCCCGGTGAAACGCTCGAAGCCTTCGAACTCCGGTACGTGCGGGGTGGAGAAGTGCCCGCTGGCCACCACCACATAATCGAACACCTGCTCGATACCAACCCCTGCACTGTAGTCATGGGCGCTTACGGTGAACGCGCGCGTGTGTTCATCGAAGCTGACGTTCTTGACCACGGTATTGAAGCGAATGTAGTCGCGCACCCCGGCCTTTTTCACGCGGCCTTGAATGTAGTCCCACAGCACCTCGCGCGGCGGGTACGAGGAGATCGGGCGCCCGAAGTGTTCATCGAAGCTGTAGTCGGCGAACTCCAGGCACTCCTTGGGGCCGTTGGACCACAGGTAGCGGTACATGCTGCCGTGCACCGGTTCGCCGTGCTGGTCGAGGCCGGTGCGCCAGGTGTAGTTCCACATACCGCCCCAGTCGGCCTGTTTTTCGAAGCAGACGATTTCCGGCATGGGGGCGCCCTGGGCATGGGCGGACTGGAACGCACGCAGTTGCGCAAGGCCGGACGGGCCGGCACCGATGATAGCTACACGAAGAGTCATAGTGATTCCTGAACAGTTGAACGCTGAAAAAAATGCAAAGGCTCCCCAACCCCGAACGGCAAAAGGCCGGGGGTGGAGCAATTCAGGCGTTACGGTGCAGGTGGAGGGACGGGGCGTTTGCGCATCTGGCGCAGCAGGATGTTGGCGGGCGGGATCGACAACACGTGAAACAGGCTTGAAAGCGGGGAGAGGTTCATGGGAGTGGGCCCGTATCCATCAGCGCAGGGCGCGAAATGGGGGCCTGAGGGGCGCAAGATACGTGTGATCTCGTACATGGGGGCTGCAATGGCCTCTTTTCTTTGTGGGTTTCCTTTTTATCTATAACGGATGGGGGTGGGGATATCAAGGTTTGCGCCCAACCGCCCGCCAGCCGCCTGGGTACAGGCCTTTCTACGCGTCGACCGATGAGCTGGCCCCCTCGTCGCGAAGAAAAAACTTGCAAACCTAAACTCCGACCAATACAGTCGCAGTTATTCGAGAGACACCTACCGTGTTGATCGAAGCCCTCTTCTTCCCTGTATGACCTTTGCGGAGCACCTGCATGAAATCCAACATCCTGATCATCGGTGCCGGTTTCGCCGGCGTATGGAGCGCCCTGAGCGCCGCCCGCCTGCTCGACCAGGCCAAACGCGACGACCTCAGCATCAGCGTGCTCGCACCGCAGCCGGAGCTGCGCATCCGCCCGCGCTTCTACGAAGCCAACGCACATACCTTGAAAGCCCCGGTGGGCGAACTGTTCGAGGCCGTGGGTGTGCGCTTCATCACGGGTAACGCCGAGGCCATCGACGCCGACGCCCGCAACGTCAGCTACACCGACAGCCACGGCCAGCGCCAGCAGATCGGCTACGACCGCCTGATCCTCGCCGCCGGCAGCCAGGTGGCACGCCCGGCTGTCCCAGGCCTGGCCGAACACACCTTCGATGTCGACCAGATCGAATCGGCCATGCACCTGGAGCAGCATCTGCAGCGCCTCGCCGCCCTGCCACCTTCGCCGGCACGCAACACCGTGGTGGTCTGCGGCGGGGGCTTCACCGGCATCGAAACCGCCACTGAAATGCCCGCACGCCTGCGTGCCTTGCTCGGTGACAGCGATGTGCGTGTCGTGCTGGTCGACCGTGGCGCCAGCATTGGCGCGGCACTGGGCGCGGGTATCAAACCGTCGATCGTCGCCGCGTCCGAGCAGGCTGGCGTCGAATGGCTGACCGGTACCACGGTGGTTGCCGTCGATGCCGGCGGCGTCACCCTCGACAATGGCGAATACATCGCCAGCAAGACCGTGATCTGGACCGTCGGCGTCAAGGCCAGCCCGCTGACCGCGCAGGTAGCCGGTGAACGAGACAACTTCGGCCGGCTCAAGGTCGACGACCACCTCAAGGTGATTGGCCAGCCGCATATCTATGCCACGGGCGATACCGCCTGGGCAGCCGTCGACGAAATCGGCAACCACGCCCTGATGACCTGCCAGCACGCCATCCCCATGGGCCGCCACAGTGGCAACAACGCCATGGCCGACCTGCTCGGTGTGCAGCCGGTGGTCTACCGCCAGCCCAAGTACGTCACCTGCCTCGACCTCGGTGAATGGGGCGCGGCGTACAGTGAAGGCTGGGAGCGCGAACTGAAACTGCACGGCCAGGAAGGCAAGGACCTCAAGCGCCAGATCAACTCGGTATGGATCTACCCACCTGCCGCAGACCGCGCCGTGGCACTGGCAGCCGCAGACCCGCAGATCGCAATCGTTTGACCGCATGATCCCGGCAGATCCGTCCAAAAAATGACGGATCTGCCTATGCATGGCACAAGGGTGGATGTCTGGCCAATGGTGGTGGCCATATGGCATCATCGAAATCAAAAAAGTATTCGAGAGGGTGAGGCACACACTTAAATCCGCAGCGCATCAAGATGCCTGGCATCCCCCGCTCTTGACGCTCTGCACGCCACCGTCAAGGAGCATTTCCATGCAGTTACGGAACATGAAGATCGGTATTCGCGCTGCCAGCGTATTCGCCCTGTTGGGCACCCTGGTCCTGTTCATGGGCCTGCTCGCACTCTACGAAACCCGGCAGATGGACAAGGCCACGGACCAGATCCGCGTCACCTGGATGCCTGCCGTGGTCGCCCTCAGTGACATCAGCAGCAACCTCGGCCGCGCCCGCGCGGTCACCCTGCGCGCCGCGCTGTCTGATAGCCCCACCGAACAGGCACGCAACGTCGAACTGCTCAAGAGCATCAATTCCCAGCTCGACGGTGACCTCAAGCACTATGAGAGCACCATCATCGCCGCCGACGACCGCGCCCTGTACAACGCCTTCTATGCCGCTCACCATCAGTACCGCGACCTTCAGGCGCGGGTACTGCAGGACATCCTCGCCGGGCGCATGACCGAAGCCAAGCAGCAGATCAACAGCTCGCTAAGCCAGCATGCGGACGCCATGATGAAGGCCATGGCCGCGCTGATCGTCTATAACGGCAGCGGCGCCGAACAGGCCTCGCAACGCAGCAGCGACGTGGCCGACCAGGCCTTCAACGCCATCATCGGCTCGCTGCTGGTGATCATCCTCGCCCTGACCACCATTGCTACCCTGCTCACCCGCAGCATCGTCGTACCGCTGGCCGATGCAGTGGCCGTGGCCGAACGTGTGGCCACCGGCGATCTGACCCAGGACATCCAGGTCACTGGCCGCGACGAACCCGCCATGCTGCTGCGGGCATTGGGCCGCATGCAGGCCAGCCTGCGTGACACCATCCGCAAGATCGCTGCCTCCTCCGACCAGTTGGCCTCGGCCTCGGAAGAGCTGCACACCGTCACCGAGGACACCAGCCGCGGCCTGCACCAGCAGAGCGCGGAAATCGACCAGGCGGCCACCGCCGTCAACCAGATGACCGTTGCCGTGGAAGAAGTGGCGAGCAACGCGGTGAGTACCGCCGACGCCTCCCAGGGCGCCGACCGCACCACCCGTGACGGGCGCGACCAGGTCAACCAGGCGCTGGCCTCGCTGCAGCACCTGGTGGCAGACGTGACCGGCACCTCTGCCGAGATCGAACAGCTGGCCACCAACGCCAACGAGATCAGCCGCGTGCTCGACGTGATCGGCGCGATTGCCGGGCAGACCAACCTGCTGGCACTCAACGCCGCCATCGAGGCCGCGCGTGCTGGCGAGGCGGGCCGTGGCTTTGCCGTGGTCGCCGACGAGGTGCGCGCCCTCGCCCACCGCACCCAGCAGTCCACGGCGGAGATCGAGCAGATGATCGCCGGGATCCAGAACGGCACCGGGCGTGCAGTGACAGCCATGCAAAGCAGCCAGGGGCGTGCCACCGGGACGCTGGCAGTGGCTGAGGGTGCGGGGCAGGCGCTGGAGGTGATTGCCGAGGCGATTGCCTCGATCAACCAGCGCAACCTGGTGATTGCCAGTGCTTCGGAGGAGCAGGCGCAGGTGGCGCGGGAGGTGGATCGCAACCTGGTGAATATCAGGGATCTGGCGATGCAGACGTCGGCGGGGGCCAATCAGACCAGTGCGGCGGCGCAGGATCTGTCGCGTTTGGCGGTGGATTTGAATGGCATGGTGGCGCAGTTCAAGGTTTGATCTGAAACAGCTGGGGCCGCGTTGCGGCCCATCGCCGGCAAGCCGGCTCCCACAGGTACAGCACAGACTTCAAGCACTGTGGAGTACTTGTGGGAGCCGGCTTGCCGGCGATGGGCTGCAAAGCAGCCCCTTCTTCAGATATTGGTCAGCACAACCTTCTCGGCACCCTTGCCCCGCGTCGCCAGGCAGTAATACAGCGGCACCGTCACGATCAAGCCGAACAGCCACGACAAGTCCGCCCCTTCGACAATGTTCGAATACGGCCCCACATACAGCGCCGTATTGGCAAACGGCAGCTGCACCAGGATCCCGCACGCATAGGCGATGATCGCGTGGTGGTTGAAGCGCCCATAGATGCCGCCATCCGCCTGGAAGATCGAGGCAATGTCGTACTGCCCCTTCTTGATCAGGTAGAAGTCGATCAGGTTGATCGAAGCCCACGGCACCAGCACCAGCAACAGCGCGAGGATCAGGCCGATGAACTGGCCGATGAAGTCCGCCGAAGCATTCAACGCCACCATGCCACAAGCCACCAGGATCACCGAGGCCAGGATCACCCGCACCTTGATGCTGGGCGTCCACTGGGCGACGAAGGTCTGGATCGCGGTGACGATCGACAGCACTGCACCGTACAGGTTGAGGGCGTTGTGGCTGATGATGTTGAGCAGGAACAGCACCATCAGGATCGGCCCCAGCCAGCCAGTGGCCTGCTTGACCGCGTCCATCGCATCGGTGCCTTCCGGTACGCACAGCACCGCTACCGCACCGAAGCTGAAGCACAGGATGGTACCCAGGGTGGCGCCGAAGTAGGTGGCCCAGAACGGCTTGGCGATGCCGACTTCCTTAGGCAGGTAGCGCGAGTAGTCGGAGGTGTACGGCGAGAAGCTGATCTGCCAGATGGTGCCCAGCGACACGGTGGCGATGAAGCCCGACAGGTTGAACGCGCCCCGGCTGAAGAAGTCGGCGGGCAGGTCCTGAACGAACATCATGATGAAGCCGGCCAACAACGCCGAGCCCATCACCCAGGTCCCGATGCGGTTGAGGATATGGATGAAGCGGTAACCGATCACACCAATGGCCGTGGCGCTCAGGGCACCGATGACGATAGCGCCCGGCATCGGCACGCTTGGCGCGATGCCATGGATGGTCTTGCCCGCCAGGACGATGTTGGAAATGAAGAAGCCGACGTAGATCAGCGCCGTGAAGAAAACAATCAGCAACGCGCCATAGCGGCCGAACTGGCCACGGCTCTGGACCATCTGCGGAATGCCCAGCTGCGGTCCCTGCGCAGAGGCCAGGGCGATGACCACGCCCCCCAGAAGATGACCCAGCACGATGGCGATCAGGCCCCACAACAGGTTCAGGTGGAACACCTGCACCACCATGGCGCCGGTGACAATGGGCAGTGGCGCAATGTTGGTACTGAACCAGAGGGTGAACAGGTCGCGCGCCTTCCCATGGCGCTCGGCAGGTGGAACGTAATCGACCGTGTGATTCTCGACAAACTGGTGTTGCAATGACGGTTGGGACATAGGATTCAGCTCGAAAGGTCGTTTTTATCTTTGTAAGGAAACCGCATCAAGGCGGCCTCTCAGCTGCGGACCATATTATGGTATTCCAAGCTTTTGACAACACTGCTGCGGTCTAAAAATCTGTAACTGATCCGGTTCAGCAGTCGGCGCCAAAGCCTTGCGCACTGGTCAAAGCCCCTGCTCATGCGGCTTTGCGCCATTCATCGTGAATCTGCGGCGTTGCGAAATTCCGCTTGCAAATCGAGTATTACGGTATACCATCAGACACATCAACGATAAAAAACCGCGGACCACCGCAGCCCTTTCGAGGTACTCGCCATGATCGACGCAACCGTCTACAAGAACGTCCTGGGTTCCTTCCCGTCGGGCGTCACCGTCATCACTACCCTGGACGACGACGGCTCGATCGTCGGCCTCACTGCCAGCGCCTTTTCCTCCCTGTCGATGGACCCGCCGCTGGTGCTGTTCTGCCCCAACTACAGCTCCGACTCCTACCCGGTGCTGATCAAGAACAAGCGCTTCGCCATCCACCTGCTGTCTGGCGAGCAACAGGCCGAAGCCTATGCCTTCGCGAAAAAAGGCAAGGACAAGGCGGCCGGCATCGAGTGGACCCTGAGCGAACTGGGCAATCCTGTCCTGGCCGGCGCCACTGCCGTGATCGAATGCGAACTGTGGCGCGAGTATGAAGGTGGCGACCACGCCATCATGGTCGGCAAGGTGCACAACCTGATCGTCCCCGAGCAAGCGCCACGGCCGATGGTGTACTGCCGCGGCAAGATGGCCAGCCTGCCCGCCTTCGCCTGAGACGCCTATCGTTATTACTGACGCCTGGCGCGCCAGGCGAGACTTTCAAGCTCCGAGGAAAGCCCCATGAAATTTTCGTTGTTCGTGCACATGGAACGTTGGGATGAACAGGTCAGCCATCGCCAGCTGTTCGAAGACCTGACCGAACTGACCCTGATGGCCGAGAACGGCGGTTTCAGCACCGTGTGGATCGGCGAACACCACGCCATGGAATACACCATTTCGCCAAGCCCGATGCCGCTGCTGGCCTACCTGGCCGCCCGCACCGAGAAGATCCGCCTGGGCGCCGGCACCATCATCGCGCCGTTCTGGAACCCGATCCGCGTGGCCGGCGAATGCGCCCTGCTCGACGTGATCAGCAACGGCCGCATGGAAGTGGGCCTGGCCCGCGGCGCCTACCAGTTCGAGTTCGACCGCATGGCCAATGGCATGCCGGCCACCGACGGCGGCAAGGCCCTGCGCGAGATGGTCCCGGCGGTGCGCGAGCTGTGGCAAGGCGACTACGCCCACGAAGGCGAAGTCTACAAGTTCCCGACCTCCACCAGCGTGCCGAAACCGGTGCAAAAAGGCATGCCACCGATGTGGATCGCCGCCCGTGACCCGGACTCGCACAACTTCGCGGTCAAGAACGGCTGCAACGTCATGGTCACCCCGCTGATGAAGGGTGATGAGGAAGTGCTGGACCTGAAGAACAAGTTCCAGGCTGCCCTGGACAACAACCCCGAGGTGCCACGCCCGCAACTGATGGTGCTGCGCCACACCCACGTGCATAGCCCGGCCGATCCGGAAGGCTGGAAAGTCGGTGCCCAGGCCATCTCGCGTTTCTACCGCACCTTCGACGCCTGGTTCGGCAACAAGACCACGCCGGTCAATGGTTTCCTGGAGCCAAGCCCGGAATCCAAGTTCGCCGAGGTGCCGGCCTTCGCGCTTGAGAACATCCGCAAGAACACCATGATCGGCACCCCCGAAGAGATCATCGCGCGCATCAAGTACTACCAGGAACTGGGCGTCGACGAGTTCAGCTTCTGGTGCGACAACAGCCTGCCCCACGCCGAGAAGAAGAAGTCGCTGGAGCTGTTCATCAAGGAAGTGGTGCCGGCGTTCGCCTGAATTCCCATTGCCTGAAGTAGTTGTGGGATCAGCCCGCTCCCGGGGCCCTTGTGGCCTTCGCGAGCGGGCATTTTTTTGAGAGGTGCTTAGGCAGTACCGGCCCTATCGCCGGCAAGCCGGCTCCCACAGGTACTCCACTGCACTCCTGTGGGAGCCGGCTTGCCGGCGATAGGGCCCGTACAGACAGCCCATGAATCAAGGCATCAGCCCACCTTTCGTCCCCCCCGCCCGAGAAATTTCAAAGCACCTCTTGCACAACAAATATTATGGTATACCATCAGACAACAAGAGCTGATAACCCTCACCAGGAGCCCCCCATGAGTTTCGAAATCCGCAAGATCGTCACCTACTCCGAAGAGACCCGCATCGAAGGCGGCAAGGCCACCGACAAGCCGGTGACCATGGTCGGCCTGGCCGTCGTGATCAAGAACCCATGGGCCGGTCGCGGTTTCGTTGAAGATCTGAAGCCGGAAATCCGTGCCAACTGTTCCGAACTGGGTGCCCTGATGGTCGAGCGCCTGACCGCCGCCATCGGCGGTGCCGACAAGATCGAAGCCTATGGCAAGGCCGCCGTGGTCGGTGCCGACGGTGAGATCGAGCACGCTTCCGCCGTGATCCACACCCTGCGCTTCGGCAACCACTACCGCGAAGCGGTACAAGCCAAGAGCTACCTGAGCTTCACCAACAAGCGCGGCGGCCCAGGCACCTCAATCCAGATCCCGATGATGCAGAAGGACGACGAAGGCCTGCGTTCGCACTACATCACCCTGGAAATGCAGATCGAAGACGCCCCGCGTGCCGACGAGATCGTCGTGGTCCTCGGTGCCGCCGACGGCGGCCGCCTGCACCCGCGCATCGGCAACCGCTACATCGACCTGGAAGAACTGGCTGCCGAAAAAGCCAACGCTCAATAACAACAAACCAGACGGGCCGGGGCGTGGCGTGCATGCGCCACGCCCGACCTTCAAGGAGCGCCCTCCATGATTCAGCCTGTCGCTGAACGTACACCGGCCGGCACCAGTTACCTGGTCCAAGGCCAGGGCCAACCCGTGGTGCTGATCCACGGCGTGGGCCTGAACAAGGAAATGTGGGGCGGGCAGTTCGTGGGCCTGGCCAACGACTACCGCGTCATCGCCTACGACATGCTCGGCCACGGCCAGAGCGCCCTGCCCCCGGCCGAGATCGGCCTGGAAGGCTATGCCGCCCAACTGGCGGAACTGCTCGACCACCTGCAGATCCCCCAGGCCACTGTGATCGGCTTCTCCATGGGGGGCCTGGTCGCCCGCGCCTTTGCCCTGGAATACCCGCAGCGCCTGTCTGCGCTGGTGGTGCTCAACAGCGTGTTCAACCGCACCCCCGAGCAGAGCGCCGGGGTCATCGCCCGCGCCGCCCAGGCCGCGCAACTGGGCCCCGACGCCAACGTCGATGCCGCGCTCGACCGCTGGTTCAGCCGTGAATACAAGGCCGCCAACCCGGCGCAGGTCGCCGCGATTCGCCAGGTGCTGGCGAGCAATGACCCGCAGGGCTATCACACCACCTACTCACTGTTCGCCACCCAGGACATGTACCGCGCAGCCGACCTGGGCAGCATCCAGGTGCCGACGCTGATCGCCACCGGCGAACTCGACGCAGGCTCTACCCCGGCCATGACCCGCCAGCTCGCCACCAGCATTCCAGGCGCGCAAAGCGTGGTCCTCGCCGAGCAACGGCATATGATGCCGGTAGAGGCACCACGGGAAGTCAACAAGATGCTCCTGGACTTCCTCAGCCAAGCCCGCACCCTCACCGAATCCGCCAAGGGGATTGTTGCATGACCCTCGTTCGTTTCCAGATGTGCATCGACGGCCAATGGCGCGATGCCCAGAGCGGCAAGACCTTCGACAGCCTCAACCCGGCCACCGCCCAGGCCTGGGCGCAACTGCCCGACGCCGACGAAGCCGATGTCGAGCTGGCCGTGCAGGCCGCCCAGCGCGCCTTCGACAGCAAAGAATGGCGCAGCATCACCGCCACCGCGCGCGGCAAGCTGCTGCGCCGCCTGGGTGACCTGATCGCCGAGAACAAGGAACACCTGGCCCAGCTGGAAAGCCGCGACAACGGCAAGCTGATCCGCGAAACCCGCGGTCAGGTCGGCTACCTGCCGGAGTTCTTCCACTACACAGCGGGCCTGGCCGACAAGCTCGAAGGCGGCACCCTGCCGCTGGACAAGCCCGACCTGTTCGCCTACACCGTGCACGAGCCGATCGGCGTGGTGGCCGGGATCATCCCGTGGAACAGCCCGCTGTACCTGACCGCGATCAAGCTGGCCCCGGCTTTGGCGGCGGGCAACACCATCGTGCTCAAGCCTTCCGAGCATGCCTCGGCGACCATCCTCGAACTGGCCCGCCTGGCTCATGAAGCCGGCTTCCCGCCGGGCGTGGTCAACGTGGTCACCGGGTATGGCCCAAGCACGGGCGCGGCGCTGACCCGCCACCCGCTGGTGCGCAAGATCGCCTTTACCGGCGGCGCCGCCACTGCCCGCCATGTAGTGCGCAGCAGTGCCGAGAACTTCGCCAAGCTGTCGCTGGAGCTGGGTGGCAAGTCGCCGAACATCATCTTCGCCGACGCCGACCTGGACAGCGCCATCAACGGCGCCGTGGCCGGCATCTATGCCGCCTCCGGCCAGAGCTGCGTGGCCGGTTCGCGGCTGCTGGTGCAGGACGAGATCTTCGACGAATTCGTCGAGCGCCTGATCGCCCGTGCCAAACGCATCCGCATCGGCAGCCCGCAGGATGACGCCAGCGAAATGGGCCCTATGGCCACCGCGCAACAGCTGGCCGTGGTCGAAGGCCTGGTGGCGGCGGCCAAGGCCGAAGGCGCCAAGCTGCACATGGGCGGCAAGCGTGCCGAGGTCGAGGGTGATGGCTGGTTCTACGAGCCGACCCTGTTCGAGTGCGACAGCAACTCGATGACCATCATGCAGGAAGAGGTATTCGGCCCGGTCGCCGCGGTGATCCGCTTCAAGACCGAGGAAGAGGCCCTGGCCATCGCCAACGACTCGCAGTTCGGTCTGGCGGCCGGCATCTGGACCCGCGACCTGGGCCGTGCCCACCGTCTGGCCCGCGACGTGCGTTCGGGGATCATCTGGGTCAACACCTACCGTGCGGTGTCGGCCATGGCGCCGATCGGCGGCTTCAAGAACAGCGGCTACGGCCGTGAAAGTGGCATCGATTCGGTGCTGGCCTATACCGAGCTGAAGACCGTGTGGATCAACCTGTCCACCGCGCCGATGCCCGACCCGTTCGTGATGCGCTAGGAGGAAAACTCGATGATCGAACCCGGCATCTACAAAGACGTGATGGGCTCCTTCCCGTCCGGCGTCACGGTGGTCACCACCCTGGACGCCGACGGCGGCATCGTCGGTATCACTGCCAGCGCGTTCAGCGCGCTGTCGATCGACCCGGCGCTGGTGCTGTTCTGCCCCAACTACGCCTCCGACACCTACCCGATCCTGCGCGACAGCAAGCAGTTCGCCATCCACCTGCTGTCCGCCGACCAGACCGCCGAGGCCTATGCCTTTGCTGGCAAGGGTAAGGACAAGGCCAAGGGCATCGACTGGCACCTGAGCGAGCTGGGTAACCCATTGCTGGCCAAGGCCACGGCGATCATCGAGTGCGAACTGTGGCGCGAGTACGACGGCGGTGACCACGCGATCATCGTTGGCGCGGTGATGAACCTGGTGCTGCCGGAGCAGGCGGTGACGCCGATGGTCTACCACAAGGGCAAACTGGGCGCGTTGCCGCCCTTGGGTTGATGTTGAGAGGGGCTGCTTTGCAGCCCAATCGCCGGCAAGCCGGCTCCCACAGGCGCCCCACATACCTTGGGCCCTGCGCTGTACCTGTGGGAGCCGGCTTGCCGGCGATTGGGCCGCGAAGCGGTCCCGTACACCCCTTTTTAGGGGCCGCGCTATCCCTCACCACTCGGTTGCGGCCCCTGTTTTCATTCGGAGCGAAGCAATGAGCAACGAAAAGTACGAGAAAGGCCTGCAGATCCGCACCCAGGTGCTGGGCGAGGACTATGTCAACCGCTCCATCCAGAACGCCGACGACTTCACCAAGCCCCTGCAGGAGCTGGTCACCGAGTACTGCTGGGGCCACGTCTGGGGCCGCGAAGGCTTGTCGCTCAAAGAGCGCAGCATGATAAACTTGGCCATGATTTCCGCGCTCAACCGGCCCCACGAGCTCAAGCTGCACATACGCGGCGCATTGCGCAATGGCCTGAGCCGTGAACAGATTCGCGAGATCCTGCTCCAAGTCGGCATTTATTGCGGCGTGCCCGCGGCGGTGGACAGTTTCCGCCTGGCCCGCGAAGCGTTCGCCGAAGCCGATGCGGAGTCAACCCGTTAACAACGGGCTGTTCGAACCACTGCAAGGAGTGCCTCGGTTCGGGGTGCTCCGTGATGTTGGCGCAACAGCCTCTTAAAAGAGCGCACCTGATGAAACGCCAGCCACTCGACGACAGCTTCAAGGTCAACCGCAACCCCGTTACCCTGCGTGAAATCGTGCTCGACAAGCTGCGTGGCGCGATCATGAACTTCCACCTGCTCCCGGGCGACCGCCTGGTCGAGCGCGACCTCTGCGACCGCCTCGGGGTCAGCCGCACCTCGGTGCGCGAAGCCCTGCGCCACCTGGAGTCCGAAGGGTTGGTGGAATTCGCCGACGCCAAGGGCCCGCGCGTGGCCATCATCACCCTGGAAGATGCCCGCGACATCTACGAGCTGCGCTGCGTGCTCGAAGGCCTGATCGTGCAGCTGTTCACCCTCAACGCCAAGGCCAAGGACATCCGCGCCCTGGAGCGGGCGCTGGAGGTCAACCGCGAGGCGCTCGAGGAAGGCGAACTGCAACAGGTGCTGGATTCGGTGCAAGGCTTCTACGACGTGCTCCTGGAAGGCTCCGGCAACCAAGTGGCAGCGCAGCAGCTGCGCCAGCTGCAGGCACGCATCAGCTACCTGCGCGCCACCTCCGTGTCACAGGAAAACCGCCGCGGCGCCAGCAACCGTGAAATGGAAAAGATCGTCGAGGCGATCAAGGGCGGCGACCCGCTGGCCGCTCACCAGGCCTCGGTCGATCACGTCCGCGCTGCCGCCAAGGTGGCCCTGGACTACCTGCGACAGAAGCAGGACGACAACACCAAGGTGCGCGACATCGTCGAGCCCCTGGCCCTCAAGGAGCCACGCATACAACCCCGCACAGGCCGCTGACCATGCCCACCGCCCCGCGCTACTGCCCGCACTGCACCACGGAACTGGCCCGGGGCGTTCCCACAGGCGACACCCACGAACGCCTGCACTGCACCAGCTGCGGCTACGTCCACTACATCAACCCGAAGATCATCGCTGGCTGCATCATCGAACGCGATGGCAAGTACCTGTTGTGCCAGCGTGCGATCCCGCCGCGCCCCGGCACCTGGACCTTGCCGGCCGGGTTCATGGAGGCCGGCGAGACCACCGAGCAGGCGGCATTGCGCGAGGTGTGGGAAGAGAGTGGCGTGCGTGGCGAAATCGTCTCGCCGTATTCGATCTTCAGCGTGCCTACAATCTCCGAGGTGTACATCATCTTCCGCGCCATCGCTACCGAAGAGACCGGGCAGTATGGGCCGGAGACGCTGGCCTACAAGTTCTTCGAGCCGGACGAGATTCCCTGGGAAGAGATCTACTACCCGGCCATCCGGCAGATTCTCGAGCGCTACATCCTTGAGCGCCAGGCGGGGGTTTACGGGATCTACATGGGCAATGACGATACCGGCAAGGTGCATTTCATTCGCTGAGCCTGCAGCGGACCCATCGCCGGCAAGCCGGCTCCCACACGGGGCGGTGGTGACTCTGTGGGAGCCGGCTTGCCGGCGATGGGGCCGCTGCAAGCGACACAATACCCTCGCCAACTTGCCATTCTCGGTGCACCCTTATCATCCCAGGCAAATGGAAAGGCAGAGCACATGGCGAAATGGCTAGACGGCGGCGGGCTGATGGCCGAACGCATCCGCCACCACGAATGGACCACCACCTCCCTGGGCCCGATCGACACCTGGCCCGACGTGCTCAAGACCACTGTGGCCCTGTGCCTGGCCTCGCGCTTCCCCCAAGCCGTGCTCTGGGGGCAGGACCTGCTGACCCTGCACAACGACGCCTTCGCGCAAATCCTCGGTAAGAAACCACAAGCCCTGGGCAAACCTTTTCGCGAGGTCTGGCAGGAAGCCTGGGCCGACATCGCGGCCATGGCCGACCGTGCCTTGGCCGGCGAGGCCGTGTACATCGAGGACTTCCCGCTGACCATCGAGCGCAATGGCGGCCCGGAACGCGCCTACTTCACCTTCTGCTACAGCCCCATACGCGACCAGAATGGCGCTGTGCTGGGCATGCTCGACACCGTCACCGAAACCACCAACAGCGTGGTCGCCAACCAGCGCCTGGCGTTCCTCGACAACCTCGGGCGTGCCATGGCCGACGCCACCGACCCGGACCGGGTGCTGGCCATCACCACCGGCATGCTGGTGATGCATCTGCAACTGTCCAGCTGCGCCTATGCCGTGATGGACGCCGACGAAGACGGTTTCACTATCTGTGGCGACTCGGTGGCAGCGGGCTCGCCCCGGCTGGTGGGCCAGTACCGCCTGGCCGACTTTGGCCGCCTGGCGGTCAGCCGCCTACGCAGCGGCCTGCCCCTGGTGATCAACGACAACCTCAGCGAGCTGGCCAGCGAGGAAGCCGCGACCTTCCAGGCCATCGGCATTACCGCGACCATCTGCATGCCGCTGATCAAGAAGGGCCGTCTGACGGCACTGATGGCCATCCACGACAACGCGCCACGGCAGTGGACCGATTACGAACAAGCGCTGATCCGCGAAGTGACCGAGCGCTGCTGGTCCCATATCCAGCGGATCCAGGCCCACGCTGAAGTGAGCGAGGCGATGGCGGCCCTGGAAGCGCTCAACGCAACCCTGGAACAGCGCGTCGAAGAACGCACCCGCCAGCTGCTGCACACCGAAGCCGTATTGCGCCAGACGCAGAAACTCGAAGCTATCGGCCAACTGACCGGTGGCGTGGCCCATGACTTCAACAACCTGCTGACCATCATCCGCTCGTCGCTGCACTTCCTGCAGCGCCCCAACCTCGACGAAAGCCGCCGCGAACGTTACCTGAAGACCATGGCCGACACCGTCGACCGCGGCACCAAGTTGACCGGCCAGCTGCTCGCCTTCGCCCGCAGGCAGGCCTTGAGCCCGCAAGTGTTCGAGGCCGGGCCGCGCCTGCAGGCCATGGCCGATATGCTCGATACCGCCACCGGGGCGAGGATCCAGGTTGAACTGGAGCTGCCACAAATGCCTTGCCATATCCGCGCCGACCTCAGCCAGCTCGAGACTGCGGTGATCAACCTGATGCTCAATGGCCGCGATGCCATGGCCGGCGAAGGCACCTTGCGCCTGCGCCTGCTGGCCGACCAGCGCATGCCTGGCCTGCGCGGCCTGCCTGCGCAAGCCGGGGCGTTCGCGGCCATTTCGGTGGTGGACAACGGTGTTGGCATCGCCGCCGAGCTGCTCGAACGCATCTTCGACCCGTTCTTCACCACCAAGGCGCCCGGTGAGGGGACCGGGCTGGGCCTTTCCCAGGTGTTCGGTTTCGCCAAGCAGTCCGGGGGCGATGTCGAGGTGACCAGCGTCGACGGTCAGGGCACGACCTTTACCTTGTACCTGCCGCAAGCAGCGCCGTCTGCCGAACTCGCCGAGGCCACGAATGAACCGCCGCTAACGCTGGGCGGCCAGTAACCGCGCCACACTCTGCGCCAGCTCGGAGCGCCGGTACGGTTTGCGCAGCACCTCGAAGCCCTTGAGTTCCTTGGGCGTCAGGTTGGCGTAGCCGGTGATGATCAGCACCGGCAGGTCGGCCTGGCGCTCGCGCAGCTGCTGGGCAAAACGCACCCCGGTCATATCGGCCATGACGTGATCGGTCACCAAAACATCGGGCATCCAACCCTGCTCCAGCAGCCGCAACGCTGCCGCAGCGCTGGCGGCTTCGGTCACTTCGTAGCCCAGGTCGTTCAACTGCAAGGCCGTGGCATGTCGCACGATTTCCTCATCGTCCACCAGCAGCACCCGGGCCGCACGGGCAGCCAAAGGCACGTCGATGATCTCACTGTCTCGGCCAACCGCCGCGACATCGCTGATCGGCAGCCATAACGTGGCTACCGTCCCCTCCCCCTGTCGCGAGCGAATTTCGAAGCCCCCACCCGATTGCACCGCCAGCCCCTGGACCATCGGCAGGCCAAGGCCCGTGCCCTTGCCCACGCCCTTGGTGGAATAGAACGGCTCGATGCAACGGCGCAGCTGCTCTTCGCTCATGCCGCTGCCACTGTCGCGGACCTGCAACCAGACCAGCTGTGCGCCAGCCCCCCCCGCAGGCCTCTGCGGGTCATCGGGATCGAGCCCGGCGGCGATGCTGAGGACACCGCCGTCGAGCATGGCGTCGCGGGCATTGACCACCAGGTTGAGCAGGGCCAGCTCCAGCTGATGCGGATCGACCACCACCGCTGGCAGTGTCGGGTCGATCTGCACCTGCACGGCGATGGTCGGCCCCAGCGAGCGGGCCATCAGCTCGCGCATGTCCTCCACCAGCTCGGCCAGCGACACGGCCTGCGGCTTGAGGGTCTGCCGGCGGGCGAAACTGAGCAAGCGTCCGACCAGGTTGCGCGCCCGCTCCGCGGCCTGCAGACCGCCGTCGATCAAGCGCGGAGCCCGCTCGGACTGCGGGTGCCGACGCATCAGCTCGAAGGAGGCGATGATCGGCGTGAGCATGTTGTTGAGGTCATGGGCAATGCCACCGGTCAATTGCCCGATCATTTCCAGCTTGTGCGCTTCGTGCAGCTGCAGCATCGCCGCCTCGCGCTCTGCCAGCACCGCCGCGACGCGCTCTTCCAGGCTTTCGTTGAGCAGGTGCAGGGCACGTTCTGCGCGGGCATGGATAATGGCCGCCCAGGCTTGCTTGGCGGCGTCTTCCACCAGCTGACATTCGTCTTCGAAGCAGTGCCGTGGGTTGCGAAAGTGCACGCCAAGCACCGCCTCCAGGCGACCGCCACGTAGCACCGGGACATGCAGCATGGTGAACTGGCCGCTCAGCGGCGTCGACACGCTGTCATACGCCTGTTGCATCACCCGGCCCGCCACCAGTTGCTCGCGCAACGTTGCGCCGAACGTCGCGTAGCGGTGCTGGCCGACCAACGATGGCACGCCGTCGGCCCAGTCATGGGCGACCTTGAAGCCTGCGCCATCGCCTTTGTCTTCGCCGAAATAGACCTGCGCCGCCCCCAGGTGTTGGCCCAGGCGACTGACGACATAGGCCTCGATACGCTCTGCCTCGCCCAGCCCCGCCAAGCTCCGGCTCAGCTCCAGCAGAAACGCCTGACGCTGCTGGAAGCGCACCCGCTCGGTGGTCTCGGTGACCAGGCACAGCACCCCGCCGACGCTGCCATCGGCCTCGCGCACGGCGGAGTAGGACACGTCGAAGTACACGGTTTCGCCCAGGCCGCGGCGTTCTATATAGAAGGGCCGATCCTTGGCCGAAAAGGTCTGGCCGGTTTCCCGCACCCCGCGCAGCAGGGGTTCGAGGTCATCCCACAGCTCACGCCAGTTTTCTTCACCGGGCCGCCCCAATGCCTGGGGGTGCTTGGTGCCGATGGTCGGTGCATAGGCGTCGTTGTAGAGCGCGGCGTACGACGCACCCCAGAACAGCACGAATTGCGCCTGGGCCGGCAGCAGCGTGGCCATCACTGCCTGCAAGTGCGGTGACCACGTCTCTGGCGGGCCAAGTGGGGAATCGCTCCAGTCCATCGACTGCAGCAGACTGCCGATGCCCCCACCGTTGAGCAGGAAGTGCAGTGGCGGGTTCTGGGTGTCGTGTTGCTGAAGCACTTTCATGTCTCGGAAGTCCCAGGCACATTGCCATCCATCTGATGGATAGGAGATGAGCGCTCGACGGTTCGTTCCCGAGTTTTTTACCGAATGATCAACGGCGCCCTTCGGCCAGCATGCGCAGAGCCAGGCCGGCCAGCACGGTGCCCATCAGCCAGCGCTGAACCTGCTGCCACAGCGGCCGCCCGGCGAGGAACACGGCGATCGAGCCGGCCATGGTCGCGATCAGTGCATTGACCGTGACGCTGATGGCGATCTGCGTCGAACCCAGCACCAGTGACTGGGTCAGTACGCTGCCATGGTCCGGCTGAATGAACTGCGGCATCAGCGACAGGTACATGACCGCAATCTTGGGGTTGAGCAGGCTAGTGGCCAGCCCCATGCCGAAAAGCCGTCGTGGGCTGTCGGCGGGCAGATCGCGGACCTGGAAAGGCGAACGGCCACCGGGGCGCAGTGCCTGCCAGGCCAGGTACAGCAGATACAGCGCGCCACCGATGCGCAGCACGTCGTAGGCAAAGGGCACTGCCATCATCAGCGCGGTGATGCCAAGCGCGGCGCTGCACATGTAGATGACGAAGCCCAGGGCCACGCCGCCGAGGGAAATCAGCCCGGCCTGGCGGCCCTGGCAGATCGAGCGGGAGATCAGGTAGATCATGTTGGGGCCGGGGGTCAGGACCATGCCCAGGCAGATCAGGGCGAAGGTCAGCAACTGCGCGGTGTCGGGCATGGGGGCGTCCTGCTGGGCGATTAGGTGAGGCGAGTGTATCCGAGGGGTTGGCTGGCGTCTGTAGCGGCCCTATCGCCGGCAAGCCGGCTCCCACAGGGACACCACCGTCTGTGGGAGCCGGCTTGCCGGCGATAGGGCCAGTGACTTCAGCCCAGTTGCCCGATGATCAACCCCATGCCCACCAGAATCATCGCCAACCCCGACACCCTGCCCACCCTCTTCGCCGCCTCCGGCCGGGTGCTCAACACCGCCTTGGCGCCATACCCCACCAGCGAATAGATCACCAGCGAACTGCACAGGTGCACCAGCCCCAGCAGCACGATCTGCAGCGGCACCGGCCAACTCGACTGCGGATCGGTGAACTGCGGCAGCAAGGCCAGGATCAGCAGAAACACCTTGGGATTGAGCCCGCTGACACAAAAGCCCTTGAACGCCCAGCGCGAACCGGATTCTTCGGCATCGCCCTGCCCCGCTTCGGGCACCGAAGGTTTGAGCAGCAGATTGCCGCCCAGCCACAGGAGGTAGACGGAGCCGGCCAACGTCAGCAGCGTCAACGCCAACGGGTGACCGGCCAGCAGGCTGCCCACCCCCGCCGCCACCACCAGGGTGGCGAGAAAATGCCCCGACAACATGCCCACCACCGCCGGCATGACCCAGCGCCCGCGCATGCCCGCCGAGATGGCGTAGGCCCAGTCGGCCCCAGGGGTAATCACGAACAACAACGACACGGCCCAGAACGCCGTCAGCACACTGATTGCCACTTTGAGTCTTCCTTCACAGGTTGGCGGTGAAGAAAGCGTAAAGATTTCGTCGGAGGATTTTCTTCCGTATATTTCCCGAATACGCACGATTACTGGAAGATTCTCCCTCCATGGACCGCACAGACCGAAAAATCCTTGCCGAGCTGCAAAAAGACGGTCGCCTCTCGGTGACCGAACTGGCCGACCGCGTGGGCCTCAGCCTGTCGCCCTGCCATCGGCGGCTCAAGGCGCTGGAAGAGAGCGGCGCCATCCTCGGCTACCACGCGCGCCTGGCGCCGAGCGCGTTGGGGCTGAATTTTGCCGCACTGGTGTTCGTCACCCTGCGTGAAGTGACCCGCCAACCGGTGGCAGACTTCGAAGCGGCAGTCAGCGAGATACCGCAGATCGTCGAGGCGCAGCGGCTGTTTGGCGATCCCGATTACTTGCTGCATGTGGTGGCCAAGGACTTGCCGGCGTTTCAGAAGCTGTATGACGAGCAGTTGACCAGCATTCCCAATGTGAAGCGGTTGAGCTCGACGCTGGTGATGAAGGAAGTGATTCAGGATCGGATACTGCCGATGTAGAGGGGTTGTCTGTACCGGCCTCATCGCCGGCAAGCCGGCTCCCACATGGGGGGCGGTGGTGACCCTGTGGGAGCCGGCTTGCCGGCGATAGGGCCGGTAAAGGCGCCCCATTCACCTGCACTGCAAACGAGCACCCCGCACCAACCCGACACACCCGTTTGACCACGCTCCCCCTCCAACACCCCAAGCCCGGGCCCTCCAGCCCGGTGGCCCGCTTGTTGCTACCACTCGTCCCTTAACCTTTTGTCAGCCTTAGGTTTTTTAACGTTTATGGGCACATATTTACTAATTTCTCCTTGCCCCCGCACCCCGCATCATCGCTCCAACAAGAACGCGTCGCCCTTCGCCGGCACGTACCCGGGCAGCCCCCGTTGCCCAACCTTGCCTTGGAGTCAGTCATGACCAGTGCAGCCAACTCGGCACCCCTCATAGAAAAACACACGATCGGCTACGTGCCCCCGCAAGACCGCCATGGAAAGGTAAGGGATCTGTTCACACTGTGGTTCGGCGGCAACATCGCGCCGCTGCCCATCGTCACCGGCGCGCTGGGCGTGCAGCTGTTTCACCTGAACCTGGTATGGGGCATCGTCGCCATCCTGGTCGGACACCTGGTCGGCGGCGTGCTGATGGCACTGCACTCGGCCCAGGGCCCGCAGATGGGCATCCCGCAGATGATCCAGAGCCGCGCCCAGTTCGGCTCGCTCGGCGCATTGCTGGTGGTGGTGATCGCCGGGGTGATGTACATCGGCTTCTTCGCGTCCAACATCGTGCTGGCCGGCAAATCGCTGCATGGCGTGGTCGATACCGTGCCGGTGCCCGTCGGCATCGTCATCGGCGCGCTGGGTTCGGGGATCATCGGCATCATCGGCTACCGCTTCATCCACGTGCTCAACCGCATCGGCACCTGGGTGCTGGGTATCGGCATCGTGGTCGGCTTCGGCTACATCTTCACCCACGTGCAGAGCGATGACTTCCTGACCCGCGGCGGCTTCAACCTGGCCGGCTGGCTGGCCACCGTGTCGCTGGCGGCGCTGTGGCAGATCGCCTTCGCCCCCTATGTGTCGGACTACTCGCGCTACCTGCCGGCCGACGTAAAAGTCTCCTCGACCTTCTGGACCACCTACCTGGGCTCGGCCCTGGGTTCGAGCCTGTCGTTCATCTTCGGCGCGGTGGCGGTGCTGGCGATTCCCGCCGGCATGGACACCATGGATGCGGTCAAGCTGGCCACCGGCACCCTGGGCCCGATCATGCTGGTGCTGTTCCTGCTCAGCGTGATCAGCCACAACGCCCTCAACCTGTATGGCGCCGTGCTGTCGATCATCACCCTGATCCAGACCTTCGCCTACCGCTGGATCCCCACCGCGAAGAGCCGTGCGGTGCTGTCGCTGATCGTGCTGGCGGCCTGCTGCGTGGTGGCGGTGTTCGCTTCGGCGGACTTCATCGGCCACTTCGTCGACATGGTGCTGGTGCTGCTGGTGGTACTGGTGCCGTGGACGGCGATCAACCTGATCGACTTCTATGTGATCCACAAGGGTGACTACGACATCCAGTCGATCTTCAAGGTCGATGGCGGTATCTACGGGCGCTACAACCCGCAGGCGCTGCTTGCCTATGCGGTGGGCATCGTGGTGCAGATCCCGTTCATGAACACGCCGCTGTACGTTGGGCCGATTTCCGAGCACATCAACGGTGCCGACCTGTCGTGGCTGGTGGGGCTGGTCATCACCTCGCCGCTGTACTGGTGGCTGGCGAGCCGTGACAGTGCCTATCGTCGTCGGCAGATGAGTGCCAAGGTAGCTGCTGCTTAAGTAGCTTTGCCTGCACGGGCCCTATCGCCGGCAAGCCGGCTCCCACAGGTACGGCGTGCTGCCTTACATGTGGGAGCCGGCTTGCTCAATTTCTAGAAGCTGCCACAGGGTAAATAGCAGCCTTCAGCGTCAAACCAGGTAGGTCGGCGCCTGGCACAGCTCCAGAAACCGCGCTGCCGCCCGCGATGGCGTGGCAGCATGGGGCAGCAAAATCGAAAAACGCCGTACCAGCGGCTGCGGCGCAATGCGCACCTGCCGCAACACCCCATCCTCATGGCGAATCGACATCGCCGACACGAAGCCGATCCCCATCCCTGCCCGCACGGCCTCCTTCACCCCTTCCACCCCGGCGATCTCGATCGCCACGCGCATCGCCACGCCGCTGCGGGCGAACGCTCGCTCGACCACTTGCCTGACCCCGGAACCGCTCTCACGCAACACCAACGGGTAACGGCCAAGCGCCTCCAGGGCGTGCTGCTCCTCGTCGGCCAACGGGTGGCCGCTGGGCACCACGGCCACGATCTCGTCCTCCCGCCAAGGTGTCACCGCCGTGCCCAAGGGCAGTTCCTGCCCAGGCGGCCCCTCGATCAGGGCGATATCGACGCTGCCCAGGTCGGCGACAATTTCTGCCGTGTTGCCGTGGGAAGTGCTCACCACCACGTCCGGGTAGCGGGCATGGAAATCGGCGATCAGGTAGGGCAGCAGGTAACTGGCCGGCGTCGTACTGGCGCCGATGCGCAAGGTGCCGCGCTCCAGCCCGCGCATGGCCTCGCGCAGTGCCTGAGCCTGGCGGAAGGTACCGCGCAGGCGCTCGGCATGGGCCAGCAACTGTTCGCCTGCAGCGGTAAGGCGCACGCCCCGGCCGGCACGCTGGTACAGCGGCTCGCCGAACGCCTCCTGCAGCAGCTTGAGCTGGCCGGAGACCGCCGGCTGGGAAAGATGCAGGGCCAGGGCCGCATGACTGATGTTGCCGTGCTCGGCAACGGTGGCGAAAGTTATCAGCTGTTCAGGGGTCATGAATCCAAAGTATCAGTGAAACGGATATTTCACATCCTGAATTACGATTTTTTATAAGCTTATAACCAGATTAACGTAAGCCATGTCAAAAAATGTCCCGGAGGACTCACATGGCCACGGCTCCGTCCAACCCCGCTTTTGCGCCCACCCTCTCTACCCGAGGGCAGCTCAATGGCATCCTGTTCGTCGCGTTGTTTGCCGTTGCCGTCACGCAACTGGCGGCAATACCTGCCATCGCTAATCTGGGCATCAGCCCATTGATCGTCGGCATCGTCGCTGGCGCCCTGTACGGTAACGCCTTGCGTGATGGCGTGCCGGCCAGTTGGGCGGCGGGTATCAACTTCTCCGCACGCAAACTGCTGCGCATCGCCGTGGCCTTCTTCGGCCTGCGGGTCAGCCTGCAGGAAATTGCCGAAGTCGGCTGGTCGGGCCTGACGGTGTCGCTGCTGGTAGTGGTCAGCACCCTGCTGATCGGCCTGTGGGTAGGCATGAAGCTGTTCAAGCTGGACCGCGACACCGCGCTGCTGACCGCTGCCGGCAGTGCCATCTGCGGTGCCGCCGCTGTGCTGGCCTTCGAATCGGCGCTGCGCAGTGCACCGCACAAGAGCGCCATGGCGGTGGGCAGCGTGGTGCTGTTCGGTACCCTGTCGATGTTCATCTTCCCACTGGCGATCAATGCCGGCTGGCTGCCGCTGGACACCATGAGCGCCGGCCTGTTCCTCGGCGGCACTGTCCATGAGGTTGCCCAGGTGGTGGGTGCGGCCAGCAATATCAGCCCTGAGGCCACGCACATCGCCACCATCGTCAAGATGACCCGGGTGATGCTGCTGGTACCGGTGCTGCTGGTGGTGGGCGTGTGGATCAACCGTGCTCGCCAGGCGAACCACGCTCACGGCAAAGGCCGCATCGCCCTGCCCTGGTTCGCCTTCGGCTTCCTCGGCCTGGTGCTGGTGAACTCGCTGCAGATCCTGCCGGGCAACGTGACCCACGTCATCAACGACCTCGACACCTTCGCCCTGACCATGGCCATGACCGCGCTGGGCATGGAGACCCGCTACAGCCAGATCCGCCAGGCCGGGCCGCGTGCGCTGGCTACCGGGGCGATTCTCAACCTGTGGCTGCTGGGGGGTGGGATCGCGATCACGCTGGGTGTGCAAAAGCTCTTCGCATGACATAAGGTGGTGGCAGAGAAGGATGTTTTACCTGCACAGGAAAGACTTAGATGCCCCAACGCCATGTCATCAATGCATCCGTCAGCCCCAAAGGCAGCCTGGAGACGCTGTCGCAACGTGAAGTCCAGCAACTGAGCGAAGTCGGTACCGGTAGTCTCTACACCCTGTTCCGCCAATGCGCCCTTGCCATCCTCAACACCGGCGCCCATGTCGACAATGCCAAGACCATCCTCGAAGCCTACAAAGACTTCGAGGTGCGCATCCACCAACAAGACCGAGGTGTTCGCCTGGAGCTGCTGAATGCTCCGGGCGACGCTTTCGTCGATGGCGAAATGATCGCCAGCACCCGTGAAATGCTGTTCAGCGCCCTGCGCGACATCGTCTACACCGAGAGCGAGCTGGCCAGCCAGCGCATCGACCTGGAAAGCTCCCAGGGCATCACCGACTACGTCTTCCACCTGCTGCGCAACGCCCGCACCCTGCGCCCGGGCGTGGAGCCGAAGATGGTGGTGTGCTGGGGCGGCCATTCGATCAGCACCGAGGAGTACCAGTACACCAAGAAGGTCGGCCACGAACTGGGCCTGCGCAAGCTGGACGTCTGCACCGGCTGCGGACCCGGCGTCATGAAAGGCCCGATGAAAGGCGCAACCATCGCCCACGCCAAGCAGCGCATGCACGGCAGCCGCTACCTGGGGCTGACCGAGCCGGGCATCATCGCCGCCGAGGCGCCCAACCCGATCGTCAACGAACTGGTGATCCTGCCGGACATCGAGAAGCGCCTGGAAGCCTTCGTCCGTGTCGGCCATGGCATCATCATCTTCCCCGGTGGCGCCGGTACCGCCGAGGAGTTCCTCTACCTGCTCGGCATCCTCATGCACCCGGACAACCAGGACCTGCCCTTCCCTGTCGTACTGACCGGGCCGCGCAGTGCCGAGCCGTTCCTGATGCAGCTGCATGCCTTCGTCGGCGCAACCCTGGGCGAAGCCGCCCAGCGGCACTACCAGATCATCATCGACGACCCGGCCGAAGTGGCCCGGCACATGGTCGAGGGGCTCAAGGACGTCAAGCAGTTCCGCCGCGAGCGCAACGACGCCTTCCACTTCAACTGGCTGTTGAAGATCGACGAGGGCTTCCAGCGCCCGTTCGACCCGACCCATGCCAACATGGCCGAACTGGGCCTGCGCCGCGAGCTGCCGCCGCATGAACTGGCAGCGAACCTGCGCCGGGCGTTTTCCGGGATCGTCGCGGGTAACGTCAAAGACAAGGGCATCCGCCTGATCGAAGAGCACGGGCCGTACCAGATCCGGGGTGACAGTGCGGTGCTGGAGCCGTTGGGGCGCCTGTTGCAGGCGTTCGTCGACCAGCATCGGATGAAATTGCCGGGTGGGGCGGCGTATGTGCCGTGCTATCAGGTTGTGACCTGAGGACATTGGGGCTGCTGCGCAGCCCTTTCGCGACACAAGGCCGCTCCTACAGGGCGCCGCGATCTTCTGTAGGAGCGGCCTTGTGTCGCGAAAGGGCCGCACAGCGGCCCCAGTTTCATGATCACTACCTGACCGGGCTCTCCACTGTCCGATCAACCAGCTGAATACTGTCCCGCCCTCCCCGCTTGGACTGGTACAACGCCACATCCCCCTGCTCGATCAACGCCGCCAGGCTCGCCGGCGGCTGGTCGAACACATTGGCACCGATGCTCAAGGTCACCGCCTGCGGTGTGGGCATGGCCTGTTCGGCAAAGGCCTGGAACTGCGTGCGCAACTGCCCGCCCAACGCCACCACCCGCTCGCTGCTGCCATCGCTGAGCAGAATGACGAACTCATCGCCACCCAGACGCGCCGCCAGCGAGCGCTCCGGCAGCACCGCACGAATCATTTCGCTGAGCGCCACCAGCAACCGGTCGCCAGCGGCATGACCATGCAGGTCGTTGACCAGCTTGAAGTTGTCGATGTCGATCAGCAGCAATGCGCCTGGCCGCGCCGGGCTGACATGCTTGAACAGGTGCGTGGCACGCACCTCCAGGGCACGGCGGTTGTACAGCGCGGTCAGCGGATCGCGCGCGGCCAGCTGGGCGATGCGCTCCTCGCGGCGATAGCGCACGGTGCCGGTCATCGACAGGGCGATCAGCATGATCGCCATCGCACCCTCGACCAGGGAAATCTGGATGATCAGGCCACCGAAGGTCGCCAGGTCGATCAACGTGCCGGGGGTGATCGCGATGATCGCCTTGGCCAGGTAGAACAGGCCGTGAATGAGCAGCACATAGCGCAACTGCACCGCGCCTACGCTCAGCGACTTGCCGTGCGGTCGCAGCAGGAAGCTGGCCTTGAGCGTGAGCAGTGCCACCAGCAGCGAGTTGACCATCAGCATGACCTTGGACCACTGCGGCCCCACCGGCAGCAGCAGCAAGCCGCACCACACCACCACGATCAGCAGCCAGGCCCGCGACACCCGGGCCTGGGTAAAGCGCAACACGCCCATCAGGAAGAGTGCGTGGGCCACCACCAGCAGGCCATTGGCGAACCAGATGCCGATCAGCAGCAGGCCGATGCCGCGCAACAGCGCCAGGGTCGAGCCGACCGTGATGGTGGCAAACCCCGCGCTCCAGAACAGTAATGAAGGTTCGCGGACACTGCGCCATTCGATCGCCAGGTACAAGGCAGCGGCGGCTGCCAAGGCGATCGAGATGGTCAACATCGTGGGCGGATCGAGCGCCATGAAGGAATTGGCCTATCTGGTTAACGTGGAAAACGCCAGATTGTAGCCGTTTGCCATGACTTTTCAGAGAGGGGGACGACGGCTCAAAGCACCCGTTTGATCAACGGTTCAAGACGGCTGAAACGTAACCGGCGCAAGAACTTGCGCACTTCCTTGGGATGCTCCGCCTTCACCCCCAGGTCTTGCGCCGAGGCAATCTTCGGCGCATGCCGGCGAATGCCCTCCAGCTCCGCTTCCCGGGGTGCTAGCCACTGCCCTTGCGGGTCATCGATCAGCAGCCCGTTTTCCAGGTCCAGGTTGAAGCCGCGCGGGTTGAGGTTGTTACCGGTCAGCAGCGAATAACGCTGGTCGACCCACACCCCTTTGGCATGGAAGGTATGCCCAGGGTCGTTCCAGATCCGCACCACCAGCTGGCCGCTGGCGATGGCGGCGTGGCGACGGCGGGCGAAGGCGCGCAGGTTGTCCTCGTACAGGTACGGCAAGGCGCCGCTGGCACTGAACGGTTCGCCCGGGGCGATGTAGAAGTCGTTGGCGGTGCGGTGGCCGACGATCAGCTCGACCCGCACGCCGCGATCCAGGGCGTGGTCCAGCTCGCGCATCACCACCCGCGGCGGGTTGAAGTACGGCGTGCTGATGATCATCTGCGAACGTGCCGCCGCCAGCAGCGCGCACAGCGCACGGTTGAGCGGGTTGCCACGGCCAACGCCAAGCAACGGCACCACCCGCAGGCCCTGCTCCGGCTCGGCCGCCGGTACGTCATAGGCCATGCGCCGCAGGCGTGCGCGCAAGCGGCGGATATCGCCACGCAGGTTGCGCGTCGGCGCGGGCGCCGGCAGGTCCAGGCGCGGCGTGGCGGTGTCGTGCAACAGGCGCTTGACCAGGTCGACCATGGCGTCGGCCAGCGCCGCTGACTGGAACAGGTGGTAGCGGTCAAGGCGATAGCGGTCGAAACGGTGCAGGTAGACGTTGTTCAGGCTGGCACCGGTGTAGATCACGCAGTCGTCGATGACACTGCCCTTGAGGTGCAGCACGCCGAACAGCTCGCGGGTCTGCACCGGCACCCCATGGATCACCACGTCCAGCCCGCGCAACTGGCGCTGGGCCTGGTACCAGGCGGCGTTGCCCGGCTGCCGCCCGGCCCCCAGCAGACCACGGCGGGCGCGGAACCAGTCGACCACGATGACGATCTCCAGGCTCGGCCGAGCGGCCTTGGCCTGGTACAAGGCATCGAGCACTTCCTGCCCGGCCTCGTCTTCCTGCAGGTACAACGCGACGATGACGATGCGCCGGGTAGCGGCGGCAATCCGCTCGAGCAGGCAGGTTCGGTAGGCTGCGGCGTCGGGCAACACCTGGATCGCGTCTGCAGCGATGGCGAAACCTGGCAGCGCCGCCAGCATGGAATCGGGGTTCACGTAGGTCACCTTCTGTCTGCAATCAGGTCCATTCCTGGCCGCTGCGTGCGGGGTGTAAGATCGACCCTGCAACGACCCATAACAACAAGAAACGTGCGAGGCCTGTTTTTCTCACTGCCCCTGACGAACTATGCCTCAGCTTGCACAGGAAGATCGCAATGGTCCACCCCGCTTCTGCCATCCTAACTCCTCCCCGCGCCAAGACCTTCGGTTTTCTGGTCCTGCCCAACTTCACCACCATTGGCCTGGCCTCGGCGGTGGAGACCTTGCGCATGGCCAACCTGGCCGCCCACCGTAGCCTGTACCGCAGCGTGCTGATCGCCGCCAGCCAGGCGCCGGTGATGGCCAGCAACGGCATGCGCATCCTGCCCGACCACAGCATCACCGACGCACCATCGCTGGACGCCTTGTTCGTGGTGGGCGCCAACCCGATCGACCGTGGCCGCGGCAATCGGCCACTGACCGACTGGCTACGCCAACTGGCGCGCCAGCATGTGCCGCTGGGCGGCATCTGCACCGGCAGTTACCTGCTGGCCAAGGCCGACCTGCTCAAGGGGTACCGCTGCACCATTCACTGGGAGGACATCCAGGCCCTGCAGGAGCACTTCCCCGGCATCGTCATCTCCAGCCAGTTGTTCGAACTGGACCGCGACCGCTACACCTGTTCCGGCGGCGTGGCGGCCATGGACATGATGCTGCAGCTGGTCGCCCGGGAGGACGGCGGCCAGGAGATTGCCGCCAAGGCCGCCGAACTGCTGCTATGCGACCGCATGCGCGGCGAGCGCGAGCGCCAGCGGGTACCGCTGCGCACCCTGCTGGGCAGCGCTCAACCCAAGTTGAGCCAGGTGGTGGCGATCATGGAGGCCAACCTGGAGGAGCCTCTGGGGCTGGAGGAGCTGGCCAGCCTCAACGAAGTGACCGTGCGCCAGCTAGAGCGCCTGTTTCACAAGTACCTGCAGCGTACGCCCAGCCAGTATTACCTGGAGCTGCGTCTGTCGCGGGCACGGGAGTTGCTGCTGCGCAGCGATGTGCAGGTGCGCGAGGTGGCGCTGGCGTGCGGGTTCAGCTCGCCGGCGCATTTTTCCAAGAGTTACAGCCGGTTCTTTGGGTTGTCGCCGTTGGGGGAGCGGCGGCAGGCTTCGTTGCACTGATTGGGTCCTTTAGTGACTGCACCGGCCCTATCGCCGGCAAGCCGGCTCCCACAGGATCATCACAGTCTTCAAGCCCTGCGCAGTACCTGTGGGAGCCGGCTTGCCGGCGATAGGGCCAGCACTGCCAACTCAGTCCTTCAGTTCCCCATACGCGGTCTCCCGGCACATCAACATCGCCACCAAGGCCACCAAAGCCGCCGCCAGCAGGTACCCAGCCGGCGCCAGCTTGCTGCCAGTGGCCTGGATCAGCCAGGTGGCAATGAACGGCGCAGTCCCACCAAACAGCGCGTTGGCCAGGTTGAAACTCAAGGCAAAGCCACTGAAGCGCACCCGGGTCGGAAAGATCTCCGCCAGCAGGCAAGGCAGCGTGCCATCGTTCATCGCCAGCATCGCGCCGAACAGGATCTGGATCGCCAGAATCACCAGCAACGGCTGGCCGTCGAGCAGCTTGAACAACGGCACCGTGAGCCCGAGAAACAACAGCGAAGCAACCACCAGCATGGTCTTGCGCCCGAAATGGTCCGACAGCCGCCCCATCAGGAAGATCAGGCCAATGTAGGTGGCCAGGGACACCGTCGAGGCGACGAACGAATCGCGCTCGCTCATGCCCATCTCGCTCGACAGGTAGGTGGGCATGTAGCTGAGCAGCAGGTAGAACGCCACCGCATTCAGGCAGGTGACACCGATGCCGATGGCCAGGCTGCGGCGGTGCAGAGTGAGCAGTTCACGGATCGGTGCCGGGGTCATGCACGCCTTGCTCTCCAGGCGTTGTTCCATTTCCAGGAACTTCGGCGTGTCCTGCAGGCTCATGCGGATGTAGCGACCCACCAGGCCGAACGGCGCGGCCAGCAGGAACGGCAGGCGCCAGCCCCAGCTGTGCAGGTCCTCGGTGCTGAGCAGCTCGTGCAGAACGGCGACGAATGCCGCGCCGAACAACAGCCCGGCCGCCGTGCTGGCCGGCACGATGCTGGTGTAGAGCCCGCGCCGGCCAGGTGGCGCGTATTCGGCGAGGAAGGCGGAAGCGCCGGCATATTCGCCCGAGGCGGAAAAGCCCTGCACCAGGCGGATCAGCAACAACAGGCACGGCGCCCACAGGCCGATCTGCGCGTGGCTGGGCAACAGGCCGATGCAGAAGGTCGAGATCGACATGATCAGGATCGACAGCGACAACGCGTTGCGCCGGCCGTGGCGATCGCCGAAGTGCCCCCAGACCACGCCCCCCAGAGGGCGCACCAGGAACGACAGGGCGAACACCGCGAAGGTGGCCAGCAGGCCGGTGGTCTTGTCGGTTTGCGGGAAGAACGTGGCGGCGATGATGGTGGCGAGGTAGCCGTAGGCGGCGTAGTCGAACCATTCGACGAAGTTGCCCATGAAACTGGCCCGGGCGGCCTTGCGCAAGGCTTGGCGTTCGGCGCTCTGGGCGGCGCCGTCGAGGGTGGGAGCGTTAAGGGTGGTGCTGGACATGACGGGTACCCTCTGATTCTTCTAATTGGAGGCAGGGTCTGGGGGTCATTCGATTCTTGTTTTTATCTGTGCCGACCTCTTCGCAGGACAAGCCCGCTCCCACAAAGAGACCGGCACGGGCACCGGGCTTATTTGCGGATGATGTTGTGTTCCGGGCCGTACGGGAACTGGGTGATGTTCTCGGCACCCGTTTCGTTGACGATCAGGATGTCATGTTCGCGGTAACCGCCCGCCCCTGGCCGCCCTTCGGGCAGCATGATCATCGGCTCGATCGACACCACCATGCCCGGCTCCAGCACCGTGTCGATGTCCTCGCGCAGCTCCAGCCCCGCCTCGCGGCCGTAGTAGTGGCTGAGGGTGCCGAACGAGTGGCCGTAGCCGAAGGTGCGGTACTGCAGCAGGTCATGGCGCAGGAAGATCTCGTTCAGCTCACGGGCGATGTCGCAGCAGCGCATGCCAGGGCGCACCAGCTTCAGCCCCGCTTCGTGCACCTCGACGTTGGCCTGCCACAGGCGCAGGTGGTCGTCCGGACAATGATCGAGGAACAGCGTGCGCTCCAGGGCGGTGTAGTAGCCAGCGATCATCGGGAAGCAGTTGAGGCTGAGAATGTCGCCCTTGTTGACCTTGCGGCTGGTGACCGGGTTGTGCGCACCGTCGGTGTTGAGGCCGGACTGGAACCAGGTCCAGGTGTCCATCAGCTCGCCGTCGGGGAAGCTGCGGGCGATTTCGCGGACCATCGCCTGGGTGGCATGCAGCGCCACTTCATATTCCGGCACCTGGTCTCGCAGCGCCTCGACCACCGCCGCGCCGCCGATATCGGCAACGCGTGCTCCATGACGGATTAGCGCCTGTTCTTCGGCGGACTTGATCATGCGCATACGCATGCACGGCGCGCCGATGTCCAGCAGTTCTGCCCTGGGGTAGCAGGCGGCAAGCTTGGCGTGGTTCTGCAGGTTGAGATGGTCGTATTCGACGCCGATGCGCGAAGCCAGCGGCAGCGCCTGCTGGATGGCGACGAAGTAGTTGTCGCGCTGCCAGTCGGTGTAGACGATGTTGTCGGTACCGACCGTGCGCCGCCAGGGCTGGCCACCGTCGATGTTGGCGCTTATCGACACCACCTTGTCCTGGGTCACCACCAGGGCGTAGGGACGGCCGAACGAGCAGTAGAGGAAGTCGCTGTAGTAGTTGACGTTGTGGTACGAGGTAAAGATGGCCGCCTCGATGTCCTGCTCGGCCATGTAGGCCCGCAGGCGGGCATGGCGGGCGGCGTACTCCTGCGCGGAGAAGGTCGGCTTGACCTTGTCGCCGTTGCGGATGTTCAGGGTCTGGGGCATTTGCATGGTCGGTGTTCCTTGTCGTTGTGAGCACGCTGTTCAGGCCGGCCGCCTGAGAAGCATTGCAACAGAACCGACGAGGACGCTTTTGTATCTATCCGACCTGGAATTGGCGGGATGGCACCGGATGTGGGGCAGCTGCGCTGCCCAATCGCCGGCAAGCCGGCTCCCACAGGGTCTCCACAATGCTCAAGGGCTGTGGTGCACCTGTGGGAGCCGGCTTGCCGGCGATTGGGCTGCAAAGCAGCCCCTGTTACACAGTTATTTCAGATCAAACCGATCCAGTTCCATGACCTTCACCCAAGCCGCAACGAAGTCCCTGACAAACTTGTCCTTGCCATCGCTGCTGCCATACACCTCGCTCAGCGCCCGCAACTGCGCATGCGAGCCGAACACCAGGTCAACGCGGCTGCCGGTCCACTTCACCTGCCCGGTCTTGCGGTCGCGGCCCTCGAAGGTTTCGTTGTCGTCCGAGGTCGGCTTCCACTCCACGCCCATGTCCAGCAGGTTGCGGAAGAAGTCGTTGCTCAAGGTGCCCGGCTTGTCGGTGAACACGCCGTGCTTGCTGCCGCCATGGTTGGCGCCCAGCACCCGCAGGCCACCGATCAGCACGGTCAGCTCCGGCGCGGTCAGGGTCAGCAACTGGGCCTTGTCCAGCAGCAGCTTCTCGGCCTTGACGCTGTAGCGGGCCTTGCTGAAGTTACGGAAGCCATCGGCCAGCGGCTCCAGCACGGCGAACGACTCGACATCGGTCTGCGCCTGGGAGGCATCGACGCGGCCTGGGCGGAACCCCACGCTGCCACTGTAGCCGGCATCCTTGGCAGCCTTTTCCACGGCGGCGGTACCGCCCAGCACGATCAGGTCGGCCAGGGAGACCTTGTTGCCGGACTCGGCCCGGATTTTCTCCAGCGCCGCCAGCACCTTGTCGGTCCCCTGGTTGGCCGCCCAGCCGTTCTGCGGTGCCAGGCGCAGGCGGGCACCATTGGCGCCACCGCGCTTGTCAGAGCCCCGGAAGGTCGAGGCGGCAGCCCAGGCAGTGGAAACCAGCTCGCCAACACTCAGGCCCGAGGCCAGGATCTTGCTCTTGAGTGCAGCGATATCCTGCTCACCCAGCACCGACTGTTCGGCTTTGGGCAACGGGTCTTGCCACAGCAGTTCCTCGTTGGGCATCTCAGGCCCCAGGTAGCGCGCCAGCGGGCCCATGTCGCGGTGGATCAGCTTGTACCAGGCACGGGCGAAGGCGTCCGCCAGCTGGTCGGGGTTGTCCTTGAAGCGCCGGGCGATCGGCTCGTAGATCGGGTCGAAACGCAGCGCCAGGTCGGAGGTCAGCATGGACGGTGCATGTTTTTTGCTCGGGTCGTGGGCATCCGGCACGCTACCTGCGCCCTTGCCCTCTTTCGGCCGCCACTGGTTGGCGCCGGCTGGGCTCTTGGTCAGTTCCCAGTCGAAGTTGAACAGGTTGTTGAGGTACTCGTTGTCCCAGCGGGTCGGGTTCGAGGTCCAGGTCACTTCCAGGCCGCTGGTGATGGTGTCGCCACCTTTGCCGGTGCCGAACTTGTTGGCCCAGCCCAGGCCCTGCATCTCCAGGCCTGCAGCCTCTGGTTCGGCGCCGACGTTATCCGCCGGGCCGGCGCCGTGGGTCTTGCCGAAGGCGTGGCCACCGGCGATCAAGGCCACGGTTTCTTCGTCGTTCATGGCCATGCGCCCGAAGGTCTCGCGGATGTCGATGCCCGACCTCACGGGGTCGGGCTCACCTTCCGGGCCTTCCGGGTTGACGTAGATCAGCCCCATCTGCACGGCAGCCAGTGGATTTTCCAGGTTGCGCTCGGCCTGCAGGTTGCGGTTCTGTTCTTCGCCATGCTTGGCGGGCTCGGCCACCAGGTCACCCTGGCCGGGTGGCTGGGCCTTGAGTTGCTCCTTGCCGTAGCGGGTATCACCGCCCAGCCAGACCTTTTCCGAGCCCCAGTACACGTCTTCGTCCGGCTCCCACACGTCGGCGCGCCCGCCAGAGAAGCCGAAGGTCTTGAAGCCCATGGACTCCAGGGCGACGTTGCCGGTTAGCACGATCAGGTCGGCCCAGGAGATCTTGTTGCCGTACTTCTGCTTGATTGGCCACAACAGGCGCCGGGCCTTGTCCAGGCTGACGTTGTCGGGCCAGCTGTTGAGCGGGGCGAAGCGCTGCTGGCCGGAACCTGCACCGCCGCGGCCGTCACCGATGCGATAGGTGCCGGCGCTGTGCCAGGCCATGCGGATGAACAGTGGGCCGTAATGGCCGAAGTCGGCCGGCCACCACTCCTGGGAGTCGGTCATCAGGGCCGTCAGGTCGCGCTTCAGGGCCTGGAAGTCGAGGCTCTTGAATGCCTTGGCGTAGTCGAAGTCCGGGTCGGGACTGGACTTGCTGGAATGCTGGTGGAGGATCCTGAGATTGAGCTGGTCAGGCCACCAGTCTCGGTTGGTGGTGCCGCCACCTGCGGTTTGATGGAACGGGCATTTCGATTCGTTCGACATCTGCTTTTACCTTTGGGTCGGTTATCCAGATTTCCGGTCTATGCCAGGTGTTCTTTCCAGCCGAGCACATGGGCTCATGCCTACCCCTTATCAGGCCTGGTCGGTCACGTTCCGACACGGGGCTCCCTCGCAATTCGCGGGGCCAGGGGAAAGACTAGTCGAGCTTGGGCAGACTTCTAATAGAGTGGCTATTGGGGGGTGATAGGTTGGCTCTGTCAGGGTTTGCCGGGCGAAACGTCCCAAGACCCGTCCCATCCGTTATATGTCCCGTTGCGGCCCCCATGCGACAGTGAAGAAAACAGCGCGGGAGGCGACATGCATAGCCTAGGTATTCTCGGGGTCGGCGAGCTGACCGAAAAAGTGGTGATCGGCCTGCGCCGCAGTGGCTTCGACGGCAGGTTGCTGCTGTCGCCACGCAATGCCCAGCGTGCCCAGGCCTTGGCCGTCGAGCAGGGTTGCGAGGTGCTGGCGAGCAATCAGGCGGTGGTCGACCAGGCCGACCTGGTGATCCTAGGCTTGCGCCCGGAATCGCTGGCACAGCTGGCGCGCGAGGTGCGCTTGCGCCCCGGCCAGCGCCTGGTGTCGCTGGCGGCAGGCATTGGCCTGGATCAGTTGGCCGCGGGCTTTCCCGGCGCCCACTGCGTGCGGGTGATGCTGTCGTATGCGGCGCAGTACAACCAGTCCACCGTGGTGGTTTGCCCAGCGGATGCGCTGACCGAGCAGTGCCTGGGGCCGTTGGGGAATCTGGTGGTCCTGCAGGATGAGCCGGCATTCGAGCTGGCCACGGTGGCGGCGTGCATGAATGGCTGGTTCTACTTCCTGTTGCACGATTTGCAGCACTGGCTAAGCGACAAAGGCCTGCCGCCTGCCCAGGCGCGCGACCTGGTGCTGGGCAACCTGCAGGACTGCCTGAGCAGTGCCCGGCAGCAGCCGGAGTACAGCCTGAAGGCGCTGGGGCAGGCGATTGCCACGCCGGGGACCTTTACCGCAGACGGGCTGGCGGTATTGATGCACCAGCCGGCCAGTGCCAGCTGGGGGGCGGCGTGCGAGGTGGTGCTCGATGGTTTGCTGAACCGGTCGGGGCTGCCTGGGCGCTAGGCTTTTTCTGTTCCGGCCCTATCGCCGGCAAGCCGGCTCCCACAGGGACCGTACAAGGCACAAGTGGTTTACAAATCCGGGTCCAGGCCTACCTTGTCGCCATGCCAGTCAAAGCGCTCCACCTCATGCCGGCGCTTGCGGAAGCTGTAGGGTGTCTCGCCATACTGCTTGCGGAACCACAAGATGAAGTGCGACGCATCGGAAAACCCGCACGCCAGGGCAATGGTGGTGATGTTCTGGCTGGTATTGACCAGCAGCCGCCGGGCGTGGTCCAGGCGCAGCTTGCGCCAGTAGTTGGCCGGCGGCTCCTGGGTGTTGGCGACGAACTCTCGGTGCAACTGCCGCGGGTGGGTACCCACCGCTTCAGCGACCGTTTTGAGGGTCATCGACGCATCCAGGTTGGCGCGCATGAAGGCAATCGCCCGTTGTACCCGGTCATTCTGGTAGACGCTGTCGCCGGCGGCCTGCTGTGCTTCGCCTTCGGCCCAGTCGTCCACCAGCAAGTACTCCAGGCCCTTCTGCGCCCGCACCGCGCCGCAATGGCGGCGAATCAGGTTGGCGGCCAGGTCGATCGCCGTGCCGCCTGGGCAGGTGATGATGCCGCGGTCATCCACGTAGCTCTTGTCGATCACCATGGTCGACAACGGGAAGCGTTCGCGAAATTCCTCACGCAAGGTGAAGTGCACTGCACAGCGCCGCCCATCGAGCAGGCCGGCCTTGCCGAGCACGAACGAACCCGAGCACAGGGCGATGATCGGGATGTTCGCCGCGTACACGTCACGCAAGGCATCGAGCAACCAGTCAGGTGGGTTGCGTGTTTCGCCAAGCAAGCCGCCGGCCAGCACGATGTAGTCGTACTGGGCGAACAGATCGAGGGGCTTGGTCGGCGAGATCGGCATGCCGCAGCTGGCCGTGATCGGCTGGTCGTCGAGGGTCATCCAGTCCCATTGGCAGTACACCTGCTGGCTGCGAAACGACTTGTCGGCGGCGAAGCGCAGCGAGTCGACCAGGCCTGCCACCGGTACCAGGGTGAACTGGTTCATCAGCACGAAACCGACACGCAGCTCGGGTTTGATCTGTGCGGGCGGTTCAGGGGATTGCTGCTGTTGTAGTTGTTCTTGTTGGGCAACCATGGACGTCGGCCTCATGACCTGCTGGATGGCGCCATTGTAGGGCGCGCCTGGCGTCTGACATATCACATGGCGCAGGACAAATAGTAGCCCCATGACAAAAGGCGCCACCGTTCTATCAATTGTCATGCCTGTAATATCGGCCCGCCTGCCGCGCTGAGCATCATGTAGCCACAACAAGATGCTCAGAGGCCCCCCTCATGTACCGTGGATTCTGGTATGCCTAGGCGCTGGACCTGGACAGCGACCTCGCCCCCGCCCCCGCCCCCGCCCTGCAGGACTCGATTCAAGCCGACGTGTGCATTGTCGGCGGAGGCTTTCTTGGCCTGTGGTCGGCTACCCGTACAAAAACGCTAAGGAGCGCAGCATGAGCGAACACATCGTACTGATCGACGACGAAGGCCTGGCGCCCTCCACCCGGCTGAAGCGGCCGGACTGCGAGCACACCTGGAAGCAGTTTGCCTACACCTACCCGGAGCAGATGGTGGAACACCTGCAGGACGCCACCATCGCCTTCACCTGCAGCGTGCCGCTGCGTGAAGAGCACCTGCGCCAGCTGCCGAAGCTGAAGATGATCTCGCTGGCCCTGACCGGGCGCGACATCGTCGACGTCGACTACTGCAACGCCCATGGCATCGAAGTCGCCAGCGTACCGGGCTATGCCGCCAACACCGTGGCCGAGCATAGCCTGGCGATGATCCTGGAGCTGTTCCGCCGACCGGCCGCCTTCACCCGCCTCATGCGCCAGGTGCACGCCGGCGACAAGCCCTACCAGAACGTCTATTTCAACCACCGCATCCGCGATGTGCGTGGCAAGCGACTGGCGATCATCGGCAGCGGCCCGATCGCCCTGCGCCTGGCTCACCTGGCCAGGGCCTTCGGCATGCAGGTGCTGTTCGAGGACCGCGGGGGCAAGCGCCAAGACCCTGACGCTCGGCCGCTGGACGAACTGCTCCGCTGGTGCGACGTGCTGTCGATCAACTGCCCGCTTACCGCAGAAACCGTCAATCTGATCGACGCCGACAAGCTGGCCTTGATGAAGCCCGATGCCCTGGTGATCAACACGGGCCGCGGCGGGATCGCCAATGAGGCGGCGCTGATCGACGCCTTGCAACGCGACCGCCTGGGTGGTGTGGCGCTGGATGTGGTGGAAGTCGAGCCCCTGCACCCGAGCAACCCGCTGTTCCAGCTCATCGATCGCGACGACTTCCTGCTCAACCCGCACATCGCCTGGAGCAGCGAAGACGCCATGCAGCAACTGATGGACAGCGCCGTGGACAACATCAGCGCCTTCGTCGCCCGCCGCATGACCGCCTGAGCCAGCACGCTGCGGTACAGCCAAGGGAACTACCACCACTGTCCCGTTTTCTTAAACACTGAGTGGTAATTTCCTTGGGCTTACAAGCTACTGGAGAACACGACATGCGCCACCTGATCATCGCCCCTGCGCTGCTGCTCCTGCTGCCTGCCGGAGCTGCTCTGGCCGACGTCGATGTGGAAGACGTCGCTACCTCGGCCGGTATCTCCGCCTCGTTGTACTCAACCTTCAAGGACGACAAACGGATCATTCCGGCCCGTGACGAGCTGTCCGCCTTCGTCGCCAGTGACGGGGCGATCCGTGGCGCCTATGTGGAGTCGGCGCTGGAGCAGGTCCGCAAGGAGCATCCTGGCCTGCAGGCCAATGACGAAGACATTGCCATGGCCATCCTGTCCCAGGATGACTCGGTGGCCAATCATTAAGGACAGTAGCGGCCCTATCGCCGGCAAGCCGGCTCCCACAGGTACTGCACAGGCCTTGGAAACGGTGCAATCCCTGTGGGAGCCGGCTTGCCGGCGATGGGGCCACCATTGCATCGAAAAACAAGGAAGCTGCCAATGCCATTGCCTCGCCCTCCCCACGCCATCGCCCTGGCGCTGTTGATCGCCTGTACCCAGGCAACCGCTGCCGATTCCGCCCCTCAGGCCTTGCTGAAACAGGCCCAAGGCGAACAGTCAGCTTATCTGGACACCCTCAAGGCGCTGGTCTCGGTCGATACCGGCACCGGGACCGAACCTGGCCTGACGCAAGTCAGTGCTGAGCTGGTCAAACGCCTCAAGGCCTTGGGCGCCGAGGTGCAGACCCACGCCGCCAAGCCTTCGGTGGGCGACAACATCGTCGGCACCTTCAAAGGCACCGGCAGCAAGGACTTCCTGCTGATGGTGCACTATGACACCGTGTTCGTCCCCGGCACCGTGGCCAAACGGCCTTTCCGGGTCGACGGGCCGCGCGCCTATGGCCCGGGCGTTGCCGACGCAAAGGGTGGCGTAGCGATGATCCTGCATGCGGTGAAATTGCTGCAGGACCAACAGTTCAAGGGTTACCGCACGCTGACCGTGCTGTTCAACCCGGACGAAGAAATGGGCTCGGCCGGCTCCCGGCAGATCATCGCCGAACTGGCCCGCAAACATGACTACGTGTTCTCCTACGAGCCGCCGGACAAGGACGCGGTGACGGTCGCGACCAACGGCATCAACCGCCTCAAGCTCGAGGTCAAGGGCCGAGCCTCCCACGCCGGGTCCGCGCCCGAGGAAGGCCGCAACGCCCTGACCGAGCTGGCCCACCAGATTCTCCAGCTCAAGGACCTGGGCGATGCGAGCAAAGGCACCACGGTGAACTGGACCCTGGCCAAGGCCGGCGAAAAGGCCAATATCATTCCGGCGCTGGCCACGGCCGAAGCCGATATGCGCTATTCGGACCTGAGCGAAACCGACCGGGTGCAGGCTGACGCCCAGCGCATCGTGAAAAAACAGTTGGTGGCCGATACCCAAGCCACGGTCACTGTCGAAAAGGGTCGGCCGCCGCTGGCGCGCAACGAAGCCTCGGCGAAGCTGGCGCAAACGGCGCAGCAACTGTATGGCGAGGTTGGCCACAAGATCGAGCCGATTGCCATGCGATTCGGTACCGATGCTGGTTATGCCTATGTGCCCGGCAGCGACAAGCCGGCGGTGCTGGAGACCATGGGGGTGGTGGGGGCTGGCTTGCATGGGGACGATGAGTACATCGAGTTGGCCAGCATTGCGCCGCGGTTGTATCTGACGGTGGCGATGATCAAGCACCTGGCCGAGTGATGGATTGCCTGTACCGGCCCTATCGCCGGCAAGCCGGCTCCCACGGGGATTGCACCGCTCTTAAGGCCTGCGCACTACCTGTGGGAGCCGGCTTGCCGGCGATAGGGCCGGTACAGGCAAACCTCACCCCCAGCCATCCATGCGCATCGTCGCCCGCACCAACCGCTGCTCCTCCTGCTCGATCTCGCGCAAGCTGTCACGAATCCCATTGATATGCTCGCGCGCCGCGCGCTGGGCCTGCTCCGGCAGCTGCTCCATCACCGCGTGATACAACCGCGCATGCTGGCGGTCGATCTGGCGCTTCTGCGCCGGGCGGCAGTACAGGTTGTTCACCGAGGCGAACACCGTGCTCAAGGTCAGGTCGCTGAGCGACTGCAGGGTATGCACCAGCACCGGGTTGTGCGAGGCCTCGCTGATGGCTCGGTGGAAGGCGTGGTCGCGCCGGGCATGTTCCCGGGGGTCAAGGGTTTCGCCCGCGGCATGTGCAGCGAGCATGTCTTCATAACGGCGGCGGATCAGCAGGCGGTCGACGTCGGTGGCGCGCAACGCCGCCAGGCGCGCCGATTCGGCTTCAAGCAGTGCGCGCACTTCGAGCAGGTCGAACAGCGTGCGCGGCTGCGAGCTGAACAAATGCATCAGTGGCGTGACGCCCGGTTGACCGGTTAAGTCCGCGACGAACGAGCCACGCCCTTGCTCCGTGTCGATGATGCCGCGCCCCCGCAGGATGCGCAGGCCCTCGCGCAACGCCGAACGCGAACAGCCGAGCTTTTCCACCAGGCGCCGCTCCGAGGGCAAGGCCTGGCCCACCTTGAGCACGCCTTCGACGATCAACCGCTCGACCCGCTCGGCTACCTGATCGGCGACCTTGGCCTTGCCTTCTGCACCCATGGACATCCTCCAACTGGTAGGACCACTGCTCTTGTGCTCTCCAATCTAGCCGGTCAAAGCCGGCAATGAACAGTGCCGTAGCGAAAAACTGGTAGGACCAGTTTCCAGTGTGCTCGACCTGAAGGCCGCTGCGGCGCACGCTGACCTGAGGCAAACAACAAAAACAATCGAGTAAGCCCATGAACATTCTGTACGACGAACGCGTCGATGGTGTGTTGCCCGCCGTAGACCTGCCAGGTTTGCTGCAGGCGCTGCATGATGCCCTGCCCGACCTTGAGGTGCTGCACCGCGCAGAAGACCTCAAGCCCTATGAGTGCGACGGCCTCTCGGCCTACCGCACGGTGCCGCTGCTGGTGGTGCTGCCCGAGCGCCTGGAGCAAGTGCAGACCTTGCTCAAGCTCTGCCACCAGCGGGGTGTGCCGGTGGTGGCCCGCGGCGCTGGCACCGGCCTGTCCGGCGGTGCACTGCCGCTGGCCAAGGGCATTCTGCTGGTGATGGCGCGCTTCAACCGCATTCTAGAGGTCAACCCACAGGGCCGTTTCGCCCGCGTACAGCCAGGTGTGCGCAACCTGGCGATCTCCCAGGCAGCCGCGCCCTACGGCTTGTACTACGCACCCGACCCCTCCTCGCAGATCGCCTGCTCCATTGGTGGCAACGTCGCCGAGAATGCCGGCGGCGTGCATTGCCTGAAGTACGGCCTGACCGTGCACAACCTGCTCAAGGTCGAGATCCTCACCGTCGAAGGCGAACGCCTGACCTTGGGCAGCGATGCCCTGGACAGCCCAGGTTTCGACCTGCTGGCGCTGTTCACCGGCTCCGAGGGCATGCTCGGCATCGTCACCGAAGTCACCGTGAAACTGCTGCCCAAGCCACAAGTCGCCCGGGTGCTGCTGGCCAGTTTCGACAGCGTCGAGGACGCCGGCCGGGCGGTGGCCGAGATCATCGCTGCCGGCATCATTCCCGGCGGCCTGGAAATGATGGACAACCTGGCGATTCGCGCCGCCGAAGACTTCATCCACGCCGGCTACCCGGTGGACGCCGCGGCGATCCTGCTGTGCGAGCTCGATGGCGTCGAGGCCGATGTGCAGGACGACTGCGAGCGGGTGGAGGCGGTGCTGCGCGAGGCCGGTGCCCGCGAGGTGCGCCTGGCCTGTGACGAGGCCGAGCGCGTGCGCTTCTGGGCCGGGCGCAAGAATGCCTTTCCGGCGGTGGGGCGGATTTCGCCGGACTACTACTGCATGGACGGCACCATCCCCCGCCGCGAGCTGCCACGGGTGCTCAAGGGCATCAGCGAACTGTCCACGGAATACGGCCTGCGCGTGGCCAATGTGTTCCACGCCGGCGACGGCAACATGCACCCGCTGATCCTGTTCGATGCCAACCTGCCCGGTGAGCTGGAGCGCGCCGAAGCCATCGGCGGGCGCATCCTCGAACTGTGCGTGGCGGTGGGCGGCAGCATCACCGGCGAGCACGGTGTGGGGCGGGAGAAGATCAACCAGATGTGCGCCCAGTTCAACAGCGACGAAATCTCCCTGTTCCATGCCGTGAAGGCGGCCTTCGACCCGCAGGGATTGCTCAACCCCGGCAAGAACATCCCCACCCTGCACCGCTGCGCCGAGTTCGGCGCCCTGCATGTGCACCATGGCCAACTGCCCTTTCCCGACCTGGAGCGCTTCTGATGAACCTGGACCGCGACATGAGCCAGGACCTGCTGGAGCAGGTCAACCAGGCCTTGAACCTGGGCACCGCACTGCGCATCCAGGGCGGCAACAGCAAAGCCATGCTTGGCCGCCCGGTAGCCGGGGAGATCGTCGATACCCGCAACCACCGCGGCATCGTCAGCTACGACCCCACCGAGCTGGTGCTCACCGCACGCGCCGGCACACCCTTGCTGGAGATCGAGGCGGCGCTGCACGAAGCCGGGCAGATGCTGCCCTGCGAACCCCCGCACCTGGGCCCCGAGGCGACCCTCGGCGGCATGGTCGCGGCCGGGCTGTCCGGGCCACGCCGGCCCTGGGCCGGGTCGGTGCGCGACTACGTGCTGGGCACGCGGGTCATCACCGGCCACGGCAAGCTGCTGCGCTTTGGTGGCGAGGTGATGAAGAACGTCGCCGGCTACGACGTGTCGCGGCTGATGGCCGGCAGCTTCGGTTGCCTGGGCTTGCTGACCGAGGTGTCGCTGAAAGTGCTGCCGCGCCCGCGCCAATGCCTGAGCCTGCGCCTGGCGCTGGACCGCCACCAGGCCTTGGCCGAACTGGCCGAGTGGGGCCAGCAGCCGTTGCCGATCAGCGCCGCCTGCCATGACGGCGAAGCCCTCTACCTGCGCCTGGAAGGCGGCGAAGGCTCGGTGCAATCGGCCCGCCAACGCCTGGGCGGCGAGGTACTCGACAGCCGTTTCTGGAGCGATCTGCGCGAGCAGCGCCTGGCGTTTTTCGACGAACCGGCCCCGCTGTGGCGCCTGTCGCTGCCCACCGCCACGGCCGAGCTGGACCTGCCTGGGCAGCTATTGATCGATTGGGGCGGCGCGCAGCGCTGGCTCAAGTCGAGCGCGCCGGCGCAGCAGATCCGTGAACAGGTGGCCAAGGTCGGCGGCCATGTCACCGGCTACACCCCCGGCGACGACAGCAGTGCACCGCTGCCGGCCGCGCTGATGCGTTACCACCGCGCCCTCAAGCAGCAACTCGACCCCCAGGGCCTGTTCAACCCTGGCCGTCTGTACCCAGACCTGTGAGGCCACGCCATGCAAACCAACCTGAGCGAAAGCGCCAAGCGCCTGGCCCGCGGCGAAGAGGCCGAAAGCATCCTGCGCACCTGCGTGCACTGTGGCTTCTGCACCGCCACCTGCCCCACCTACCAGCTGCTCGGCGATGAACTGGACGGGCCACGCGGGCGCATCTACCTGATCAAGCAGGTGCTCGAAGGCGAGCCGGTCAGCGCCAGTACGCAACTGCACCTGGACCGCTGCCTGACCTGCCGCAACTGCGAAACCACCTGCCCGTCAGGGGTGAAATACCATGACCTGCTGGACATCGGCCGCGCCGTGGTCGAGCAGCAGGTACCGCGCCCACTCGGCCAGCGCCTGCTGCGCCAGGGCCTGCGCGCGGTGGTACCTCGCCCGGCCCTGTTCAAGGCCCTGACCCGCACCGGCCAGGCCCTGCGCCCGGTGCTGCCGGCCGCCCTGAAGAACAAGCTGCCAGCCCAGGTGGCCCCGGCCGGCGAACGCCCGGCACCGCGCCATGCCCGCCGGATACTGCTGCTCGAAGGCTGCGTGCAACCGGCCCTGTCGCCCAATACCAATGCTGCCGCGGCGCGCCTGCTGGACCGGCTGGGCATCAGCGTCGAGCCTGCGCCCGAGGCTGGCTGCTGTGGTGCGGTGGACTACCACCTCAACGCCCAGGAACAAGGCCTGCAGCGCGCCCGACGCAATATCGATGCCTGGTGGCCGGCTGTCGAGGCCGGTGCCGAGGCCATCGTGCAGACCGCCAGCGGCTGCGGCGCCTTCGTCCGGGAGTATGGCCACCTCTTGGAAAAGGACCCGCACTACGCCGCCAAGGCGGCACGGATCAGCGCACTGTCACGCGACCTGGTGGAAGTGCTGCGTGACGAGCCAGTCGAGCAGCTGGGCCTGTGCGCCGAACAACGCCTGGCCTTCCACTGCCCCTGCACCCTGCAGCACGCCCTGAAGCTTGGCGGTCAGGTCGAAAGTCTGCTGACCCGCTTGGGTTTCACCCTCACGCCCGTGCCGGACGGGCATTTGTGCTGCGGCTCTGCCGGCACCTATTCGCTCACCCAGCCGGTCTTGTCCAGGCAGTTGCGCGACAACCGCCTGAACGCCTTGGAAAGTGGCAAACCGCAGGTCATCGCCACCGCCAACATCGGCTGCCAGACCCACCTGGACGGTGCTGGTCGGACCCCGGTGCGGCACTGGATCGAAATCGTCGAAGCAGCCCTGAACCAGGAGAACCGCCATGCATAGCAAGTCCGTGATCGGCCAGGCCGAGGTGACCCGCCTGCTCGCCGCCGCCCGCCAGGAGGCCGAAGCGCAACAGTGGAGCGTGACCATCGCCGTCGTCGACGACGGCGGCCACCCGCTGGGCCTGGAGCGCCTGGACGGCTGCGCACCGGCCAGCGCCTACATCGCCCTGGAAAAGGCCCGCAGCGCAGCCCTTGGGCGCAAGGACACGCGTGACTACGAGCAGATGGTCAATGGCGGACGCATCGCGTTCGTCACCGCGCCCTTGCTCACCAGCCTGGAAGGCGGCGTGCCGTTGCGGGTCGACGGCCAGGTGGTGGGCGCCATCGGCGTGTCCGGGGTCAAGCCCGAACAGGATGCCCAGGTCGCCAAGGCCGGGGCCGCGGCGTTGTGATCGGCAGTACCGGCCCTCTCATTTGAATGAACATGAACAGTGAGACAAACATGAATCCACTCAAGGTCGCCCCCCTCCTGCAGCGCTTCATCGAAGATGAAGTGCTGCCCGGCACTGCCCTCGACGCCGCCAGCTTCTGGCAAGGCTTCAGCAGCCTGGTCCACGACCTTGCCCCACGCAATCGCCAACTGCTGGCCGAACGCGACCGCCTGCAGGGCGAACTGGACCGCTGGCACCGCCAGCACCCTGGGCCGATCGCCGACATGGCGGCCTACCAGGCCTTCTTGCGCAGCATCGGCTACCTGGTCGATACCCCCGAGCAGGTACGGATCAGCACCCGCAACGTCGACCGCGAGATCGCCGAGCAAGCCGGCCCGCAGTTGGTGGTGCCGCTGAGCAATGCCCGCTATGCGCTCAACGCGGCCAACGCCCGCTGGGGTTCGCTGTACGACGCGCTGTACGGCACCGATGCCATCGCCGACAGCGACGGCGCCGCACGCGGCCAAGGCTACAACCCCGCCCGTGGGGCCAAGGTGATCGCCTTCGGCCGACGTTTCCTCGACCAGGCCGCGCCGCTCGCCGGTGCCTCCCATGCCGATGCCACGGCGTATGCCATCGAGCAAGGGGCGCTGCGCGTGACCCTCAAGGATGGCCGTCAGGTCGGCCTTGAAGACGCGGGGCAATTGCAGGGTTACCAGGGCGAGCGGACCTCGCCCACCGCCATCGTGCTGCAACACCATCGCCTGCATTTCGAAATCCAGATCGACGCCAGCAGCGCCATCGGCCAGGCCGACCTGGCCGGGGTCAAGGACATCCTCATGGAGGCCGCGCTGACCACCATCATCGACTGCGAAGACTCGGTGGCCGCGGTGGATGCCGAGGACAAGGTCAATGTCTACCGCAACTGGCTGGGCTTGATGAAAGGCGACTTGAGCGAGCAGGTCAGCAAGGGCGGCAAGACCTTCACCCGGGCATTGGCCGAAGATCGCCAGTACCAGGGCGCGAATGGCCAGCCATTGACCTTGCCGGGCCGTTCGCTGCTGTTCATCCGCAACGTCGGCCACCTGATGACCAACCCGGCGATCCATGATGGCGACGGCCACGAGATTCCCGAAGGCATCCTCGACGCGGTGGTCACCAGCCTGATCGGCCTGCACGACCTCAAGCGCCGCGGCAACTCCCGCGAGGGCAGCCTGTATATCGTCAAGCCGAAGATGCACGGGCCGGACGAGGTCGCCTTCGCCGACCAGTTGTTCAGCCGCGTAGAAGACCTCCTGGGCCTGCCTCGGCATACCCTGAAAATGGGCATCATGGACGAAGAGCGGCGCACCAGTGTCAATCTTCAGGCCTGCATCGCCAGCGCAGCGGCGCGGGTAGTGTTCATCAACACGGGCTTTCTCGACCGCACCGGTGACGAGATGCACACGGCCATGCAAGCCGGCGCCATGCTGCGCAAGGGCGACATGAAGCACAGTGCCTGGATCCAGGCCTACGAGCGCAGCAACGTGGTGGTGGGCCTGGCCTGCGGCCTGCGCGGCAAGGCGCAGATCGGCAAAGGTATGTGGGCCATGCCCGACCTGATGGCGGCCATGCTGGAACAGAAAGTCGCCCAGCCCAAGGCCGGTGCCAACACGGCCTGGGTGCCCTCGCCCACGGCGGCGACCCTGCATGCGTTGCACTATCACCAGGTCGATGTGGCAGCGGTGCAGCAGGCGCTGGAAAACGCCGACCTGGCCGCCGAGCGCGAACCGTTGCTGCACGGCCTGCTGAGCATTCCGGTCAGCCCGGACCGGCCCTGGAGCGCACAGGACATCCAGGCCGAACTGGACAACAACTGCCAGGGCATCCTTGGCTACGTGGTGCGCTGGGTGGAACAAGGGGTCGGCTGCTCCAAGGTGCCCGACATCCATGACGTCGGCCTGATGGAAGACCGCGCGACCCTGCGCATCTCGGCCCAGCACATCGCCAACTGGCTGCACCATGGTGTGGTGGGGGCCGAGCAGGTGGAGGCGACGCTGCAGCGGATGGCTAAAGTGGTCGATCAGCAGAATGCCGGCGATCCCGTCTACCGGCCGATGGCAGGCAACTTTGCCGGGTCACATGCCTACCGTGCGGCGCAGGCGCTGGTATTCGAGGGGCTTGAGCAGCCCAGTGGGTATACCGAGCCGTTGCTGCATGGCTGGCGGTTGCGTTTCAAGCAGGAGGTTGGGGGGTAAGGGGCCGCTGCGCGGCCCAATCGCCGCGGTTCGTCGCCACGACAAGCCGGCTCCCACAGGATCTCGCAGTTCTCAAGCCCAGCGGGGTACCTGTGGGAGCCGGCTTGCCGGCGATAGGGCCGGTAAGTTCAACCCTGCGGATCGACGATCACCGCCTCGCCAATCGCATAAAAATGCCCACCCGCCACATAGTGCAAGCTGCGCCACTGCGGGTCGGCATGCTCATAGGCCCAGTGCCCGTCCTTGAACACCCGGTCATCCGCCCAGGCCGCCACCACCTCGCCAATGAACAGGTCATAAGTGTTCTGGTTGTGCGGCTCGTCGATCACCCGGCACATCAGCCAGGCCGAGCAGCCTTCGACCAGCGGCGCCGCATGCCCCTCTACCCGCGCCAGCTCGACGCCGATGCGGGCCAGCTTGTCGGGCTGGTCGAACAGGCTGCGGGTACCAACCTGATGGGTCAGCTGCGCCTGGGCAGCCGTGGGCACCTGGATCACGAACCAGCCACTGCCTTCGACCAGTTGCCGGGTGCGAGCGCTCTTGTCCAGCACCACGGTGACCTTGGGCGGGTCGAAGTCCAGCGCACAGGCCCAGGCCGCGGCCATGACGTTGTCCACGCCCTCATGGCTGGCCGACACCAGCACGGTCGGGCCGTGGTTGAGCAGGCGGTAGGCCTTTTTCAGGTCGACGGCTTGAAAATGGCTGTTCATCGGTGTCCTCGGTCGGTGTGCACGTAGGCGCGCAATTGTGCCGCATCGACAGGGCTGAAGCATCCGTTCAGCGCCATCAGAAAATTCCTACGCTAAGCTCAGAATCATCTTACTTGTCGTCGTCACCTACTGAAAACAACATCAGCCCCTGGACGGTATCGGCCTCAGCCCGGCACCAGCGCTCGACCCAGAGGAGGCTCCGCATGCATTCGCACCTCAGCACCACCGCCGAACTGCGCAAGACCCTGCGTGAATTGATGGCCCACGACGTCAGTAACCCCGACGATGACCCACACTTCTCGGGTGTGTTGTTTTTCTGCGCAACCGATGAGCGCACGCGGCAGCTGGTCGAGCGTATCGAGCTGCTGGCCAGCGAAGCGTTCTTCGATGTCTGCGGCCGCGCCGTCGCGCAGCAGATGCGGGCGGCGGCAATCGAGGGGGTGTGCATCAAGCAGAAGCGCAAGGCGTGCGTCGATGAAACGACTATCCGCATTGCCCTGCTCGACAAAGGCTACATCACCGTGAGCACCGCGCGCCTGTGAGCGGTGCGGCCTGGCTTCCCGGGCGCGTCAGCCGTACAGGTAATCGATGTCCTTGTAGGCCAGCGCTGGCACCTGGCCGAGCAGGAAGTCGCGCAACTTGTGCATCTGCCGCGCCTTGGGGCTGGATTTGAGCCAGGTCATGTAATAACCATCGCCGGTGGCAACGGCATGCTTGAACGGCGTGACCAGGCGCCCGGCGCCGAGGTCAGCGGTGGCCAGCACCAGGTCGACCACCGAAATCCCCAGGCCTTGCTGGGCCGCCGAGATGCCCTGGTCGAGGGTATCGAACACCTGGCCCTGGTCGATGTTGATCTCCAACGCATCCATGCGTGCCAGCCAACGGCGCCAGTCACGGCGGTCCGGGGACGGGTGCAGGATCTCGCACTGACGCAGGTCAGCCAGCTCCGGTTGGGCCCGCTCCATGTAGTCGGGGTGGCAGACCGGAATCAGCCATTCGTCGAACAGCTTGAAGCTCTCGACATCGGCGGGAAAGCGCCCGTTGGCCAGGAGGATGGCGCAGTCGTAGGGCTCGGAATAGAAATCCACCGTGTCGATGTCCATCCACACGCTCGACAGCTGCACGCTGCACGCGTCGTCGGCCTTCTTGAAAGCATCCAGCGCCCTGAGCAGCCAGCGCACGGTAAGGGTCGAGGGCGCTTTGAGGCGCACGCCGTAGCGGTCCTGGCGCAACAGCGCACAGGCGTTTTCGATGATCTTGAAACCGACCTTGAGCTCCTGGGCCAGCAGGCGCCCGTGCTCGGTCAGGCTCAGCTTGGGGCCACGGCGTTCGAACAGGTCGCAGCCGAACATGGATTCCAAGGTCTTGATGTGATGGCTGACGGCGCCCTGGGTCAGCGCCAGCTCTTCGGCTGCGCGGGTAAACGACCCATAACGCGAGGCAACCTCGAAGGCACGCAGTGCGTGCAAAGCCTGGATCCGTTCCGACATGAAGCCCCCAAAAGCATGAGTAAGACTAATAGTAGGTCATAGTTCCACGCGTTTTACAACGTTAAGTGCGTCTCAGAAAATGCAGGTAAATAACAAAGATAAGCCAATAACCTGCCTGCATATCACTCGAACTTTCCGTTCATTAAACGCCTGGGGAAATCATGTTTACGGGTTATGGAAATTGCTATCGCCTGGATGCGCTAGAGCTGACCGCTGAACCTGTGCGGAACACGCGCCACTGGACATACCAGACACTACAACACTTTCGCGACGTGCTCGCCAACCCCGAATTTCCATGCCTGTTCGGGCGCAAGGCGGTGAACGGCGCAACGTGCCATATCCTATTCGCCCGTGCCGAACAATTGGCCGATGACATCGCCCAGGGCCTGGCCGACTACGTTCGCGACATCGCACCGGTACCGGTCAAGCAACGCATCGGCAGCCCGCTGGTGGTGTTTCTCGAAACCGCCGCCGACTGCACCCTCGCCGAGCAACAGGCGCTGGCCTGGAAAGTCCTGCGCGGCGTCCATGCGCGTGATCCGCACCCCTGGCCTTCTTCGGTCCCCACCGACCCGGACGACACCGGCTGGTCGTTCTGCTACGCCGGCATGCCGCTGTTCATCAACATGAACTTCCCCGGCCACCAGCAGATGAAGAGCCGTAACCTGGGCAAGCACATCACCTTCGTCATCAACCCGCGGGAAAACTTCGACGAAGTGGCCAACGCCAGTACCGAGAGCGGCCAGCGCATCCGCGCGCGCATTCGCGACCGTGTACGCCACTACAACGATGGCGTCATGCCAGACAGCCTGGGCTTCTTTGGCCAGGACGACAACTACGAATGGAAACAATACCAACTGCAGGAAGCAGGCTCGCTCAACCCGTCGCGCTGCCCCTTCCATGCCCACGTCCACGCGACACCCGACACATTGACCGAGAACTGACCGTGAATACCGCACTGACTGCTACGTACGCACTGACTGTCCTGCTGCTGATCGCCACGCCTGGTCCTGTGGTGGCCCTGATCGTCAACACTGCTGCAGCATCCGGCTCCCGAAAGGCCATGTTCACCGCCGTCGGCACCAACTGGGCGTCGCTGGTGCTGATCGGCGCCGCGGCCTGGATCATCCTGACCAGCGCGGCCATCGACAAGGCCTGGCTCAGCGGCATGAGCTTGCTGGGATGCCTGTTCATCGGCTACATCGCCGTGGGCACCTTGCGCGAGTGCCTGCAGGCACCGGCCAGCGAAACCGTCGAGCAAGCGCCGAAAGCCGGCCGCGGCGGTCTCTGGCAGGGCTTCATGGTGGGGATCTCCAACCCGAAGGACATCATTTTCTTCATCGCCTTCTTCCCGCAGTTCATCCAGATCACCGAGTCGTTCGGCAAGAGCATGGTGGTGCTGTCGCTGCTGTGGGTGTTCATCGATTTCGCCGTGCTCAGCCTGTACATCTTCGCCATCGGCAAGCTCGCCTCGCCGCGCAGCAATCGCTTCATTTCCCTGGCCTCCGGCGTTGCCCTGCTGCTGATCGCCGTCGGCGGCCTGGCCTACAACCTCAAGGAGCTGGCGGGCTGAGGCCACGCCAGAACCAAGGAAGCGCTGATGACGACCCTCGACACCGCCGCCTACGGCCAAGGCCTGCGCGCATTGCTGCAGCAGGACTACCAGCGCTTTCTGCAACTGGGTAGCCGCCGCGCGCCCCATAACCTGCATGTTCACGAAAGCGGCTACCGCTCCGGCACCATCAACACCGACGCCCTCGGGCTGCGCTACAGCCATTGCGCCGGGAAACGCTACTCGGCCGCCGAGCGCGGAAGCGCGGCGCGCATCAACCTGCTGGTGGGTGGTTCTACCGCCATGGGCATCGGTGCCAGCACCGACGAGCATACGGTGGCTTCGCACCTGTCGATGCTGACCGGGGAGGTCTGGCTGAGCCTGGCGGGCTGCGGGCTCAATGCCAGCCAGGAACTGCTGCTGTTCCTCACCCATCAGCACCGCCTGGGCGAGGTTGGCCATGTGGTGTTGCTCAGCGGGCTCAATACCCTGGCCCATGAAGCCCTGGGCGAAGTGCTGGCCGGCCCGCACGACCCGCACCACGCCAAGGCCCACCAGGCCTACCTCGGCAGCTTCAACGAAGGCATGCCGCCGGTCGGCCCAACCCGGCCGTCGTCCCTGTTGCGGCGCCTGGGGCAGGCGCTCCTGCCCCCTCGCCCGGAGCCTCTGCCGGACTGGTTGCTCTGCGCCCCGGAAAAGCGCCTGACACGCGCCGCCGATACGGTAGGCCGCACCCTGCGCCAATGGGACCGCATGCTGGCCGACAGCCACGCCACCCTTACCTTCATCCTGCAACCGCTGCTGCCCTGGTGCCGTGAGATCCTGCCGGCGGGCGAAGAGGCGATGCTGACGAACCTGGAACGGCACCCGAGCAACTTCGACCGCCTGCTGCAAGGCACCTTCGACAGCCAGCTGCACATGGATTTCTTCCGGCGCATCAAGAGCCAGGCCGATCCAGTGCCTTGCTACGACATGAACAGCATGCTCAGCAGCTCTCCGGTGTTCGGCGCCGACCTTTTCATCGACCGTCTGCACCTGAACGACCTGGGCAACAATGCCTTGGCCAAGGTGATCACCGCCAAGCTTGGTCTGGCCCAGGAAAAGCACGCCCAGCGCAAAGTCACGCCGATCAAGCTCGTCTGACAATTGCACGCCGGCCTTTCGGTAAGGCTGCTGGCTTGGCTAGAATACCGCGTCGTTCCGATACGCCCGAGGCGCATTTGCATTCCTCATGAAACACCATGCCGTCCTTCCGTACCTGGCTGCGCTGCTCATCACACTGGCGCCGCAGGCTGCGCGCGCGCTCGATGTCCGCATCGACCCGCATGCCGACCTGCTCTATCGCCAGGCCCTGCCGCTGCTGGAAAAGGCCGACAACCAGGACGACAGCGACATCCCCATCCGCACTGCCATTGGCGGCGACCCCGAACTCAACCGCCAGGGCCAGGCCCTGGCCCGCACCCTGCCAACGGCGGTGGCACTGCTGAAAAAGTCGGTGGAACTTGGCCATCCGGTGGCTCAGTATCGCCTGGCGTTGTACTACACGACCTATCTGCCTGCGGCGCAAATCCCCGATGCCGCCTGCCCGCTGCTGGAAGCGAGCCTGAAGCAGGGGTTCGCCCCGCCGGCGACGGCGATCGCCACCTGGTGCCCACCGTATAACGCCAGCCGTGCCTACCGTGAGGCACTGGAAGCGATACCGAGCATGGCGACACTGTATGCAGCGTATTATCCGCAGCCAGCTACCCGCCTGGCGTGCAGCCGCAGCCAGCCGCAGGGGCTGGAAATGCAGTGGGGCCGGCAGCGTGATTACCAGGCCGAGGTGTACCGGCTGCTGGGCGATCTCGACCCGCAACACCGCCAGACGCTGCTGCAAAAGGCCGTGGAGATCAACGGATGCGTGGCGGCCCAGCAGCGTTTGACCAGTCATCGCTGATCGTTCGGCCCTAGCCGACGCCCCAAGGTTCGGCCACAAACGAGCAAGATCGTTCAAGCCAGCCGCACCGTCCTCTGGCAAGCTGCCCTACCGAGTAACCGTGTCGCAGCCATCATGTCCAGCAATCCCCCCATCGCTCGCCAAGCCTTCCTTCACGGCGCCATCGCCATCCTTCCGCTGTCGCTTGCGGTCGCCCCCTGGGGCCTGCTGGCCGGCTCCATGGCCATCGAGGCCAACCTCAGCCCCTGGGAAGGCCAGGGCCTGTCGGCGATCGTCTTCGCGGGCGCCGCACAGCTGGTGGCCATCGGCATGCTCAAGGGCGGCGCCAGCCTGCTGTCGATCCTGTTGACCACCCTGCTGCTGACTTCGCAGCACTTGCTCTATGGCTTGTCGATGCGCCCTGTGCTGTCCAACCAGCCACTGCGCTGGCGGCTGGGGCTGGGCTTTCTGCTGACCGACGAATTTTTCGCACTGACCAGCCACTACGACCAACAGCAATTCAACCGCTGGTATGCCCTCGGCGTCGGGCTGACCTTCTACGTGGCCTGGAACCTGTTTACCCTGGCCGGCATCGTGCTGGGCCAGAACATCCCGCACCTTGACCAACTGGGCCTGGACTTTTCCATCGTCGCCACCTTCGTCGCGCTGATCGCGCCGCTGGTGCGCAACCTCGCCACAGTGGTCTGTGTAGCGGTGTCGCTGTTCTGCTCCGTGCTGTTCAGCTACTGGCACTGGGAAACCGCCTTGGTGGTCGCCGGCCTGCTGGGCATGTCGGCTGGCTTTATCTGTCAGAAGTTTTCCGGAGCTCGCGCATGACCTGGCTACTGATCTTCGCCATGGGCGCCGTGGTGTTCCTCAACCGCTATGCCTTCCTCGAGCCGCGCCTGCCGCTGCGCCTGAGCTCCAATGCGCGCCAGTTCCTCGGCTTTGCCGTGCCCGGCATGCTGACGGCCATCTGCGGGCCGATCATCTTCCTGCCCGGTCACCAGCTGGACCTGAGTCTGCTCAACCCGTACCTGCTCGGTGCCCTGGTCGCCGTCGGCCTGGTGCTGTTGACCCGCAGCGTATTGCTGAGCATGCTGGCGAGCATGTTGATCTTCTTCCTGCTGCGCAGCTGGCTGGCATGACCCCGCCCCTGCGCGAACAGACCCACCTTTGGCAAGCGCCCGCCCTGGGCGATGTCGAGATGCTGCACGCGCGCTACTTCCAGCAGCGCTTCGCGCCCCATGTGCATGAAGGCTACGTGTTCACCGTGATCGAGTCCGGCGCCCAGCGCTTCTGGCACCGGGGCAGCGAGCATCTGGCCCCGGTCGGCAGCATGGTGCTGATCAACCCGGACGAACTGCACACGGGCGCCACCGCCCATGAGGCCGGTTGGCGCTACCGTGGCTTCTACCCCGAGCATGAGCGGGTCACCCGCGTACTGGACGAACTGGAACTGGGCCGCCATGGCATGCCCCACTTCAAGGCCAGCGTGATCCAGGACCCGGCCCTGGCCTCGGCCTTCAGCCAGTTGCACCAGCTGTCGGAGTCAGGCGCCAGCGCCCTCGAGCAGCAGACCGCCTGGCGCCAGGCGGTGCTGGCACTGGTGCAGCGCCACGGCCATTGTCCTGAACCCACGGCCCCCGGCAACGAGCCTGTGGCGGTTGCCCGCGCCCGCGAGTTGCTGGAAAGCCAACTGGCGGACCCGCCCTCGCTGGAGGCGTTGGCAGCGGCGGTGAACCTGTCACCCTTCCATTTCGCCCGGGTGTTCCGCCAGGCCACAGGTTTGCCGCCGCATGCCTGGTTGAAGCAGCGTCGTCTGGCCCATGCCCGGGATCTACTGAAGAGAGGCCAGGCGGCCTCGGAAGTGGCGTTTGCTTTAGGCTTTGCCGACCAGAGCCATCTGAGCCGGCAATTCAAGCAAGCCTATGGCGTGACGCCGGGGGCCTATCGGCAGGCATGCGTTCACCCGTCATTTCCTGCCAAGTAGATTATTTATTCGTGTCACGGGCGCGCCCACCGCTGTTCCAATGTATCGGCGCGATCAACAGCATGAAGGTCATCCAGATAAAAGTCGTTGGCCCCGCAAGCAGAAAGATCAGACTGGCTACCACCCCTGAAACCGCATCACCGATGACGGCGGTAAAGTATTAGAGAGAAAAGTTTCTGCCGACTTCATGCTCTTCTGACAGGCACTGAATATTGGTGACAATGGCGATATCGACGAAAGCACCAATGAAACCAACTGCGAACAGAATCGAAAGAAATAGCCACTTGTTGTACTGGAGCGCAACGGCCGCAAGAAAAAACAGCGCACCGTATAACGCCCAGCAACGCAGCACCAACCGTGCAGTCGTGACCTTATTGAAGCGGGTGTAGAGCACACCACCCATCACGGTACCTGCCGCAAGCAGCGATAAAACATAGCCAACCGCGGCCTCGGAAGCGAAATGTTCCAGCACCGAAGCAGGTAGGATGAAGCGAATCACGGAGGTGGCGAACATTGCACAGAACGTCGTGCAACAAATAACTGCAAACAGCGGAGCGTTGCTGGTCTTGAGCTGGCCCACGCTGCGCATCGCATCGCGGATCATCACTCGCCCGTCGAAGGCCTGTCCCGCGTTCGAGCTGGAAGGGCCCAACCTAGCGATACAAAGAGCCGACGAACCCAGGCAAACCGCGAAAAACAAGAAGCTTGCCTCACGAGACAGCATCAGCACGCATGCCGAAAAAATCAACGGCCCGACAATCGATGCTGCATCTTCTATCACCTGGATCACACTATTGACCGATGCCAGGCTCTCCTTTTCGACAATGTCGGGAAAATAAGCACGAAAGGTCGGCACATAAAGGCATTCAAGCGCTGTCATGATCATCGCCAACCCTGTGAGCGCAGGCAATGCAAACATGGACGAGCTATAAAGGGCGAAAAAGGCCAGCGCCAAAATACTCTTGACTGTTTCCACCCACAACAAGGTGCGCTTCTTGTTGCCGTTATCCGCCAGCCAACCACCCCAGGGTGAAAATAGCAAACTTGGTATGTAGCGGAAGAAATACACCACGCCTATGAGAAACAGATCGGCATCTGTCATGGATACTACGGCTACCGCAAAGGCGGTTTCAAATGCAAACTCACCACACTTTGATAAGCAGCAAGAGATTACAAGAGGTCGTGTTCTGCGATTAACACTCAAGGCGAGCATGTCAGGTATCCATTGCGGGGGAAAAGCAACCTAAGACGCTCGTTGAAAGTACGCAACAGGCAACGTGTAACAGAACCGCCACAACGAATGAGGAAGAAGAACTTTCTTACACTCATCACCGGAGTTCGTAACCTGAAAGCAAGTAAAGTGGCTCTAGAATGCACCCTAAAATGCTTCACCACATTTCACACTTCCGGCACTGAATCAAATTTAAACATTTTGCGTAATTTTTTCGAAAGGTAACAGGCTTGCGCTTGCCCCCATTCTTATAGCGAAGTTTCAGAGAGGTCCGAAGCCAGGCAGAAACCCTCTGCTACACTGACAGGGCTAAACGGAGGATCCTGCCATGTCCGAAAGAGAGCTCACCACCCTCCTGTCGCTGATGACCCAGCGCCAAGCCTGCCTGAGCAGTGCCTGCAAGGAGATTGCCGACTGGATCGACCGGCAGGGCGATGTGCCCGCCGCCGGCAAGATCCGCGCTAGCCTGAAGGCGCTGGAGGCCGACGAAGCCCAGGTCCGCAAGACCTTGACCTCGCTGACGCTCGACCGGCCTTTGCCACGGTTTCGTAGCTGAAAAATGAACGGGGCCGCTTCGCGCCCCTATCGCCGGCAAGCCGGCTCCCACAGGTACAGCGCAAGCCTTGAGCGCTGTGAAGAACCTGTGGGAGCCGGCTTGCCGGCGATAGGGGCGCGAAGCGGCCCCGGGTGAATCAGTTGAATCAGTGGTTCATGTGCATGTGGTCATGCCCGCCCGCGCCCGCAGTCAGGGCTCGAACTTCTGCCTGCACGTCCAGCGTTTCCTTAGCGCCCTTGGCATCTTCGATGGTCAGGGTCAGCGGCACTTTCTCGCCTTCCTTCACCTGCTGGGTCAGGCCCATCAGCATCACGTGGTAGCCATTGGGATCCAGGCTCACCGGCTTGCCCGCCGGCAGCTCGACCGCCTTCACTTCCTTCATGCCCATCACGTCACCGTTCATGGTCATTTCGTGCACCTGCACGGTCTTGGCCACCGGCGAAGCCACGCCGACCAGCTTGCTGTCGCTGCTGGCGGTCAAGGTCATGAAGGCACCGGTGGACTGCTGGTGCGGCACGCTGGCGCGTACCCAGGCATCGCTCACGGTGGTCTGGGCCAGGGCCGGCAGGGCCAGGCCCATCAAGGCCAGAACGGCCAGGCCGCGCTTGATTGGTTGCATCGACATTCAGCAGATCTCCATCAGGGTGCGCAGGTCTTCAGCACATTCCTGGGCGTTCAGGGAATGGCCCAGGCTCAGGCGCAAGGTGCCACGCGTGTCATAGACGTAGCTGGTGGACGAATGGGAAATGGTATAGGTGTCGCCGGCCGGGACCTTCTCGTAGAACACCTTGAACTCCTTGGCCACCTCGGCGATTTCCTCGGGGGTGCCAGTGAGCGCGGTGAACGTCGGGTCGAAGGCCTTGAGGTAGGCATCGAGCACTTCGGGGGTGTCGCGTTCCGGGTCCAGGGTGATGAACACCACCTGGAACAGATCGCGGTCGCGGCCCTTGAGCAGCTTCTTGATTTGCGCCGCGCGCGCCAGCGCAGTCGGGCAGACCGCCGGGCACTGGGTGAAACCGAAGAAGATCATCGGCATGCTGCCGTAGAAGCTCGACAGGGTACGCTCGTTACCCTGGGGATCCTTGAGGCGGAACTTGCGCCCGAGGATCTCGTTGCTCATGTTCTTGCCATACTTGAAATCAAGCCCCCGGGCCGGGTTGCAGCCTGCCAGCAGGCCGAGCCCGAGAACGCCCATCCCGGCGACTACTGCGCGCCGGGTCAACAGATCATTCATGAAACCATCCTTTTCAGGGAAGGTGCCGACCCCTAAAGCGGGCCGGCCGAAAAAACCGGGGCATTCTTGCATGACACCCAGAGGGGTTCTACCCGACCAAGGCGGAGAAGGCCCGCAGCCCTTTAAACACGGGCTGCGGCCAGTTGTCGCAGGGGTTGAAACCGTAACAGTTTGTTGCTAGCAACCATCAAACACCCATCAGTAGTAGGCGTTTTCTTTCTGGCTGTGGTCAGTCACGTCACGCACGCCTTTGAGCTCGGGGATACGCTCGAGCAAGGTGCGCTCGATGCCTTCCTTCAAGGTCACATCGGCCTGGCCACAGCCCTGGCAACCACCACCGAACTGCAGCACCGCTACGCCATCGTCGACCACGTCGACCAGGCTCACCTGACCGCCGTGGCTGGCCAGCCCCGGGTTGATCTCGGTCTGCAGGTAATAGTTGATGCGCTCGTTGATCGGGCTGTCTTCGTTGACCATCGGCACCTTGGCGTTGGGCGCCTTGATGGTCAGCTGACCACCCATGCGGTCGGTGGCGTAGTCGACCAGTGCATCTTCCAGGAACGGCAGGCTGACCGCGTCGAGGTAGGCAGTGAAGCTCTTCAGGCCCACCGGCTCGTCGTCGGGTTTTTCTTCGCCCGGCTTGCAGTAGGCGATGCAGGTTTCGGCGTACTGGGTGCCCGGCTGGGTAATGAAAATGCGGATGCCGATGCCAGGCGTGTTCTGCTTGGAAAGCAGATCGGCCAGGTAATCATGGGCGGCGTCGGTAATGGTTATAGCGCTCATGGAAGTTCCTCACAGTCTTGCGGCCAAGTGTACGCCAACCTGGCCCTTGAACAAAGTCCTAGCATTTGACTCGGGAAAGCGCGAACACCGGGTTTTGCTCCCGTGGCGCCGCCAGCCAGGCCTGCATCCGCCGGTACAGGCCACGCTCCAGCCATTGATAGCTGAACCACGACATTAGTCCAATGGACGGCACGCACAGGGCGAACACCAGGTAAGGGTTCAAGTGCAGGCGCTGGCAGGCGAACCAGCCGGCATACAGCACCAGTACGTGGACCAGGTACACCGAGTACGAGCAGTCGCCCAGCGCCTTGAGCACGCGATTGCCCTGGAAGTACGGCTCCAGGGCGATGAAGGCCAGCACCACCAGCGCGCTGGGCAGGCCCCAGTGCAGCAGACGCTGGGAAGCGTCGAGGTGGTAGAGCGCATAACCCGCCACCGCCAGCAGCGCCAACGGCAGCCACAGGCCTTCGCGCACCAGCCCTCGGCGATACAGCACGCCCAGGCCGATACCCAGCAGGAATTCGTAGATGATGTCGTTGCTGTAGAAGCGGCTGAGCACGCCAAGGCGGCCCAGCACCTCGCTGACCAGCAGCAACGCGGCCGTCACCAGCAACAGGTGGTGGCGCTGGCGAACCAGGAATGCCAGGCCGAACAGCAGGTAGAAGAACACCTCGAAGTTCAGCGTCCAGCCCACGTTCAGGGTCGGGTACAAACCGTAGCCTCCGGGGTTCTCCGCAGGGATGAAGAACAGCGACAGGAACAGGTGGCGCCAGGCGAATTCCTGATGTGGCATCCATTGGCTGAAGGCCAGCAGCAGCGCCGCCATCAGTGCGGTGTAGAACCAGTAGGCAGGGACGATCCGCAGGGCCCGGTTGAGCAGGAACTGACGCGGTTGGATGGCTTTGTCACGGGTCGAGAGGTAGATCACCAGCCCGCTGATGACGAAAAAGATGTCCACGCCCACCGCGCCGCGGTCGCTGAGCAGCTGGCCGATGGGGCCGGTGGCGTGGAAGTCGAAGAAGATCTGCATGAAGTGGTGGCAGACCACCACCCAGGCGGCGAACGCCCGCAGTGCCTGAAGCGAATACAGCATGAAATACCCTGCGATTGCCGGTGCATTGAGGCCCGGCGAGCGCTTCGCGCTCGTTCGCCGGCAAGCTGGCTCCCACACAGATCATGCTGTACATGGCCTTGTGGGAGCCGGCTTGCCGGCGATTGGGCTGCAAAGCAGCCCCGGACCACCCACCGTTTCCGACCGCAGTGCTTTCGCAAAGGTCAGCCGAACCGATCAGAGGTTCTCGTAGCGGTTCATGTCCAGCACGCCCGCCTCTACCGGCGTGGTCTCCTTGATGTAGGTGTTCAGGTCATGGAAGTAGCGCCAGAACTCCGGATGGCTGCGGCGCACGCCCCAGCGCATGACGATACGCTCGAACTTGTCGGCATCGTCGCGCGCGTACTCCATGTCCTCGACGAACTCAGGCACATCCTTGACCGGAATGTTGAACATGAAGTTCGGATAGCTGCTCAGCACCCCTGGGTACAAGGTCAAGGTATCCAGCCCCGGCAGGTAGCGACGGGCCTCGCCCAGCAGGAAGGCCACGTTGCTGTGCGCCCGGTTGCGCAACAGGCTGTAGACCTGGCGCTGGCCACCCTCGCCTTCGATGCGCAGCATGGTCGCCTCGGGCAGCTGGTTGATCACCTTCAGTCCCGCCGCCGGGCGCGACACCAGACGGCTGAGCGACTGTTCGGCATTGCGGAACGCTTCGCTCATCTGCGGCCGCGAGCAGTAAGCGCCCTGGCAGCGGTTGATCGGGTCGGGCGCAGCATTCAGGCTGCCGGTGCGCTGCAACAGCTTGAGACCGAAGTCACGCTTGGGGTCGCGCGGGTCGAGCTTGATGCCGCTCGGCGTATCGGTGTCGATGTCTTCATAGTCGAGCCACATCTTCACCTTGCCGCTGTTCTGGTACCAGTCGCTGAGGATCGCGCCGCGCTGGCCCGCCGGCATCAGGCGCAGGAAGTTGATCTCGGCGCCGTTGCGGATCAGGTCGAAGTACAGGCGTGTCTGCAACTGGTGCGAGACATTGCCGAACACATCGAAGTTGACCGCCAGCTGGTAATAGGTACGCTCGAACAGCGGGTAGTCGAACAACCACACGGTCAGCGGCACGTCACCGATCAGGCCCTTGGTTACCGAGGCGCTGTCGAAGTGGCGGAAAATGCTCAGCATGGCGTTGTCGTTGCCGGCCCACAGGGTCGCCCAGCCCGGCTCCGGCATATCGGCATAGGCTTCGCGGCGCAGCTTCTCGTACTCGTTGCGCTTGTCGCGGTAGGCGTGCCACAGCGAAAGCACGCTGCCCACGTCATCGATCTGGCCCGGCATGGCCAGCAAAGGCGTGGCCTGGCCACGGTACTTGGCATCGGTGATGTAACGGTCGTGGGCCGGTTCCTGGAACAGCGCCCAGAAGTTGTCGCGAATCACGTCGGTGGCGATCTGCCCCCGGCACACCGGGCCGCGGATGAAGGTGCGCACGAAGTACTCGGCGTTGTCGAGCATGAACTGGTAGCGCGCCACCGCCGGGATCGCCTCGAAGGTCTCGAACGGGTTGGCCCGGTGGCGCGGGCCGTAGCCCGGCAGCGCCGAGGCGTGCCAGTCGCCGGCATAGAACAGCTGCTTGACCCGCTTGAGCTTCTGCGGCCCCATCGGGTAGGTGATGTGGGTCTTGTGCACGATCACGCCCTGCACCGGAATCAGCCGATAGTAGAAATCGGTGCCCGGTGGGTCGTTGGGGCGCCGGGTGGCGATCAGGTCGACCGGCTGACCGCTAGGTGTGCGCGAACGCACCCACTGGAAGAAGTGACCCTGATCGCCGCCGACGAAGTAGATGTGCGCCAGGAACAGGTGTTCGTAGAGCCAGCGGCCCACCAGTGCCTCGGTCGAGCCTGGGCGATTGAGCAGTTCCTCCCAGTCGGCGATCTGCTTGGCTTCCACCTCGCTGGGCTTGATTGGCTGGTACTCGACCGGCGCGCCCGCTGCCAGCCAGTGCTGCATGGTCTGGTATTCCTGGTCGGTCAGGCCGGTGACCGCCAATGGCATGCCCTCTTTCGGGTGGGCGCCGGCATAGGCGTCGAACTCGTGGGGCAAGGGGCACATGTTGTTGCGGTTCAGCCCCAGAACGATGTCCTCGGGCAACTTGGCATTGGGGGTCAGTGGCGTCTTGTGCCCCAGCTCGAGCATGCGCGCCATCAGCGCCGCCTGGCTGCCCTGGTTGTCGAGCACCGAATAGAAGCCCTTGCTGCGCCACTGTTCTTCAGTGTGGGCATCGTAGAACAGCCGCGTGGTGGGCACCGCCTTGCTGCGTTCACCCTGGTACACCGGTACCTTGGTGGCGCCGCGCACCGCCCCTTCGGGGCTTTCCAGCTTGAGCTGGCAAGCGGCGTCGTTGCAGGCGTGGCAGGCCACGCACTTCTCGGTGAAGATCGGCTGGATATCCCGGGTGTAGGAAATTGCCGGGCTCGATTGGGGGGGCTGCCCGAACGCCATGCTGCTGGTCAGCAAGGCAAGGGCGGCAGCCATAAGGCGATGCACCATGTGCCGTAAGTCCTGGTTCTTGAAAGCCATCACGATTGTCTGGTCGTCCTTGGGTGCTTGTGGCTCAACATGAACAAAATTCATGCAAATGGCCGATGCGCCTAAAAACCGCGCAGCTTTGTTATGATTCCGCACCTTCTGATATTTGCCCGACCAGGTAGTTCCTATGTCCGACCGCAGCGCTCGTCTCCAAGCACTCCAGAACGCACTCAAAGAGCGCATCCTGATCCTCGACGGCGGCATGGGTACTATGATCCAAAGCTATCGCCTCGAGGAACACGACTATCGTGGCACGCGCTTCGCCGATTGGCCAAGCGACGTCAAAGGCAACAACGACCTGCTGCTGCTCAGCCGCCCGGACGTGATCGCCGCCATCGAGAAAGCCTACCTCGACGCCGGTGCCGATATCCTCGAAACCAACACCTTCAACGCCACGCAGATTTCCCAGGCCGACTACGGCATGGAGTCGCTGGTCTACGAGCTGAACGTCGAGGGCGCGCGCATCGCCCGCCAGGTGGCCGATGCCAAGACCCTGGAAACCCCCGACAAGCCGCGCTTCGTCGCCGGCGTGCTCGGCCCGACCAGCCGTACCTGCTCGATCTCCCCGGACGTCAACGACCCCGGCTACCGCAACGTCACCTTCGACGAGCTGGTAACCAACTACATCGAGGCCACCCGCGGCCTGATCGAAGGCGGCGCCGACCTGATCCTGATCGAAACCATCTTCGACACCCTCAACGCCAAGGCGGCGATCTTCGCCGTGCAGCAGGTGTTCGAGGACGACTGCATCGAACTGCCGATCATGATCTCCGGGACCATCACCGATGCCTCCGGCCGTACCCTGTCCGGCCAGACCACCGAAGCGTTCTGGAACTCGGTGCGCCATGCCAAGCCGATTTCCGTGGGCCTGAACTGCGCCCTCGGCGCCAAGGACCTGCGTCCGTACCTGGAAGAGCTGTCGACCAAGGCCGACACCCACGTCTCGGCCCACCCCAACGCCGGCTTGCCGAACGCTTTCGGTGAATACGACGAAACCCCGGCCGAGATGGCTGCGGTGGTCGAAGAGTTCGCCGCCAGCGGTTTCCTCAACATCATCGGCGGTTGCTGCGGCACCACGCCGGGCCATATCCAGGCCATTGCCGAAGCCGTGGCCAAGTACAAGCCACGTGAAATTCCGGAAATCGCCAAGGCTTGCCGCCTGTCGGGACTGGAACCGTTCACCATCGATCGCCAGTCGCTGTTCGTCAACGTCGGCGAGCGCACCAACATCACCGGTTCCGCCAAGTTCGCCCGACTGATCCGTGAAGAGAACTACACCGAGGCCCTGGAAGTCGCCCTGCAGCAGGTCGAGGCCGGCGCCCAGGTGATCGACATCAACATGGACGAAGGGATGCTCGACTCCCAGGCCGCCATGGTCCGCTTCCTCAACCTGATTGCCTGCGAACCGGACATCTCGCGCGTGCCGATCATGATCGACTCGTCGAAGTGGGAAGTGATCGAAGCGGGCCTCAAATGCATCCAGGGCAAGGGCATCGTCAACTCGATTTCCATGAAGGAAGGCGTCGAGCAGTTCAAGCACCACGCCCGCCTGTGCAAGCGCTACGGCGCCGCCGTGGTGGTGATGGCCTTCGACGAGGTCGGCCAGGCCGACACCGCCGCACGCAAGAAGGAAATCTGCCAGCGCAGCTACGACATCCTGGTCAACGAAGTGGGCTTTCCACCAGAAGACATCATCTTCGACCCGAACATCTTCGCCGTCGCCACCGGCATCGAAGAGCACAACAACTACGCCGTCGACTTCATCGAAGCCTGTGCCTTCATCCGTGACCACCTGCCCCATGCGCTGAGCTCCGGCGGTGTGTCCAACGTGTCGTTCTCGTTCCGCGGCAACAACCCGGTGCGCGAAGCGATCCACTCGGTGTTCCTCTATCACGCCATTCGCAACGGCCTGACCATGGGTATCGTCAACGCCGGCCAGCTGGAGATCTACGACGAGATCCCGGCCGCGTTGCGCGAGAAGGTCGAGGACGTGGTGCTCAACCGCACCCCGCATGGCACCGACGCGCTGCTGGCCATTGCCGACGACTTCAAGGGCGGCGGCGCAGCCAAGGAAGTGGAAAACGAAGAGTGGCGTTCGCTGCCGGTGCAAAAGCGCCTGGAGCACGCGCTGGTGAAGGGCATCACGGCGTTCATCGTCGAAGATACCGAAGAATGCCGCCAGCAATGCGCACGCCCCATCGAGGTCATCGAAGGCCCGCTGATGAGTGGCATGAACGTGGTCGGTGACCTGTTCGGCGCCGGCAAGATGTTCCTGCCGCAGGTGGTGAAGTCCGCTCGCGTGATGAAGCAGGCGGTGGCCCACCTGATTCCGTTCATCGAAGCCGAGAAAGGCGACAAGCCCGAGGCCAAGGGCAAGATCCTCATGGCCACGGTCAAGGGCGACGTGCATGACATCGGCAAGAACATCGTCGGCGTGGTACTGGGCTGCAACGGTTACGACATCGTCGACCTCGGCGTGATGGTGCCGGCCGAGAAGATCCTGCAGACCGCCCGCGACGAAAAGTGCGACATCATTGGCCTGTCCGGCCTGATCACCCCGTCGCTGGACGAGATGGTCCACGTCGCCCGCGAAATGCAGCGCCAGGGCTTCAACCTGCCGCTGATGATCGGTGGCGCCACCACCTCCAAGGCGCACACAGCGGTCAAGATCGAGCCCAAGTACAGCAATGACGCGGTCATCTACGTCACCGACGCCTCGCGCGCGGTGGGCGTGGCAACCCAATTGCTGTCCAAGGAACTCAAACCCGGTTTTGTCGAGAAGACCCGCCAGGACTACGTCGAAGTCCGCGAGCGCACCGCCAACCGCAGCGCCCGCACCGAGCGCCTGAGCTATGCCCAGGCGGTGGCGACCAAGCCACAGTACGACTGGGCCAGCTACCAGCCGGCGGTCCCCTCCTTCACCGGCGTCAAGGTGCTGGAAAACATCGACCTGCGCACCCTGGCCGAGTACATCGACTGGACACCGTTCTTCATCTCGTGGGACCTGGCCGGCAAGTTCCCGCGCATCCTCACCGATGAAGTGGTCGGCGAAGCCGCCACGGCACTGTACAAGGACGCCCGTGAGATGCTCGACAAACTGATCGACGAGAAGCTGATCAGTGCCCGTGCCGTGTTCGGCTTCTGGCCGGCCAACCAGGTGGCCGATGACGACATCGAAGTGTATGGCGAAGACGGCCAGACCTTGGCTACCCTGCACCACCTGCGCCAGCAGACCATCAAGCCCGAAGGCAAGGCCAACCTCTCCCTGGCCGACTTCGTTGCCCCCAAGGGCTGCGGCGTCACCGACTATGTGGGCGGTTTCATCACGACCGCCGGCATCGGTGCCGAGGAAGTGGCCAAGGCCTACCAGGACAAGGGCGACGACTACAGCTCGATCATGGTCAAGGCCCTGGCCGACCGCCTGGCCGAAGCCTGCGCCGAATGGCTGCACGAACAGGTGCGTAAAGAGCATTGGGGTTATGCCCGTGACGAGCACCTGGACAACGAGGCGCTGATCAAGGAGCAGTACAGCGGCATCCGCCCTGCCCCGGGCTACCCGGCCTGCCCGGACCACACCGAGAAGGAAACGCTGTTCCGTCTGCTCGATGGCACCGCGATCGGTGAGACCGGGGCCAGTGGTGTGTTCCTGACCGAGCACTTTGCGATGTTCCCGGCAGCGGCGGTCAGTGGCTGGTACTTTGCCCACCCGCAGGCGCAGTACTTCGCCGTGGGCAAGGTGGACAAGGACCAGATCGACAGCTACAGCGCGCGCAAGGGGCAGGATGTGAGCGTGAGCGAGCGCTGGCTGGCGCCTAACCTTGGGTATGACAGCTGAGATCGCTGGGGCCGCTTTGCGGCCCTTTCGCGACACAAGGCCGCTCCTACAGGATCACGCGACGCCCTGTAGGAGCGGCCTTGTGTCGCGAAAGGGCTGCGCAGCAGCCCCTAGCCCACCTACACTGTCCCTGATTGCCTCCGATTTCCTCAGGAGCCCCCATGGACGATTCCAGCCAAGGCAAGCCGCCCACCTTCTGGCAGATGCTGCACAGCATCCTCGCCGCCGCCTTCGGCGTGCAAAGCGGCAAGAACCGCGCGCGCGACTTCACCCACGGCAAAGCCAGCCATTTCATCGCGCTGGGCACGCTGTTCACCCTGGTATTCATCCTGGTACTGATCGGCCTGGTGCAGCTGGCCCTGCACCTCACCGCCCGCTAGAACGCAATCCGCCCGCGAAATTCCCTTCCGCGGGCGGCTCAGGTTGCATCACGGTCTAAAAAACAAGGTGCTACTGGTGGCTGACCCAATACACGGCAGTGACCACCACCAGAACGATCAGGCAGAGGATCGCCCAGGCATCGACACTGCTGTCAGCTTTGCGGACCTTGGTAGAGTTTCCCATTGCATTGCCTCTTGTAGTGGTTATGGGAATGCACTTCACCACCAGCAGTTAAGACGAGCCATGCCCTTTGCTCAAGCAGGGTCTTTCAATAGTCGACGGGTGACGCAATAAAAGGATATTGGTAGTTCGCCGGCCGCCCTTCGGCACTGTAACGCTGAAAATCGACACCGTAGTCGTCCTTTTCCAGCAACTTGAGCCAGCGCCGGGCCTTGGCCTGGTCGATCGACTGCAACACCGGCAGCACATGCTCGGACCGACCGTCACGGTTGATCTGCACCCCCTGCGCGTGGTCATGCAGCATGACCATGGCCCAGCCGCCGACACTGAAATGCCCGGCCATCAGCACCCCCAGCCGGCCGTCGATCCGCGCGCGCAGCGCTTCGGGCGAGCTGTTGACCGCACTGAACACTACGTCGCGCCCCGGCTTGCGCCCCACCGCTTCGAACGCCTGCATGGCGCCAAAGGCCATCTCGTCATTGGCCGACCACACCAGCTTTGTATCCGGGTAGCGCTGCAGCAACTGCTGCGCCTGCTCGAAGGCACGTTGCCGGTTCCAACCGCCGTACACCACCTGGCGCAAGCGCACCTGTGGGAAATCGGCCAGGGCCCGGCGCATGCCTTGCTCGCGCAACTGCGAGGCCGGTGTGGTCTTGACCCCGGCAAACGCCACCAGGTCGATCGGTTCGTTGCTGCGCGGCAGCAACGCCACCATCTGGTGCAGCATCTGGTAACCGGCCTGTTCGTCATTGCTCGTCAGCGTGCCCAACAGCTGCGCGTATCGGCCAGGTTGCGCCTCGATGCTGTGCGCCTGGCCTGCGGTCAGGCCATTGTTGACCAGAAACAGCTTGACCCCGGTACCCTGGGACAACCGGATGATCTCCGGCGCCACGTACTGCTCGTTGACCAGCACCAGGTAATCCGGCCGCTGCGGCCCTTCGAGAGCGGCCCGCGCCTGGGTCAGCGCGCGCTCGGCATTGCGCTCGCTGTACTCCACCCGCAGGGTCATGCCCAGGTCATCGGCAGCCGCCTGCATGAAGCGCGAGTAGCTGAGCCAGAAGGTTTCAGTGGGTTGCCCGGGGTTGAGGAACACCACCGAAGCAGCCTGCGCCGTGGCTGCCATTGGCAAGCTCAGGCACAAGCATTGGCATAGCGCCTTGAGCATGCGGTCAACCCCTTGTAAAAAACGCGGGATTATAAGCGCCGACGAACAAATGCCAGTCAGTCTCAGTTAGTTCGTTTGGTTCTTTTCATATGCAAAAACATCACTTTAGCGCATAACCCCAACCTGATATCGTTCCTCGGCTCCGAACTGGAGTGCGCGGCCGTGCGCGCGAATTGCTGCATGCAGCCTGAGACAGGACTTTTATGTACGTATACGACGAGTACGATCAGCGGATCATCGAGGACCGCGTCAAGCAGTTCCGTGATCAGACCCGCCGCTACCTGGCCGGTGAGCTGAGCGAAGAAGAATTCCGCCCTCTGCGCCTGCAGAACGGCCTCTATATCCAACGTTTCGCGCCGATGCTGCGCGTCGCTGTGCCCTATGGCCAGCTGAACGCCCACCAGGTCCGCACACTGGCCAAGATCGCTCGCGACTACGACAAGGGTTACGCCCACATTTCCACCCGCCAGAACGTGCAGTACAACTGGCCGGCCCTGGAAGACATCCCGGACATTCTTGCCGAGCTGGCCACCGTGCAGATGCACGCGATCCAGACCAGCGGCAACTGCCTGCGCAACACCACCACCGACCAGTTCGCCGGTGTGGCCGCAGACGAGATCGTCGACCCGCGCCCATGGTGTGAGATCGTCCGCCAGTGGACTACCTTCCACCCGGAATTCGCCTACCTGCCGCGCAAGTTCAAGATCGCCATCAACGGTTCCAAAGAAGACCGCGCCGCGATCGAGGTGCACGACATCGGCCTGGAGCCGGTGCGCAACGCCGCTGGCGAGCTGGGCTTCCGCGTGTTGGTCGGCGGTGGCCTGGGCCGTACCCCGGTGGTCGGTTCGTTCATCAACGAGTTCCTGCCGTGGCAGGACCTGATCAGCTACCTGGATGCCATCCTGCGCGTGTACAACCGTTACGGTCGCCGTGACAACAAGTACAAGGCGCGGATCAAGATCCTGGTCAAGGCACTGACGCCGGAAGTGTTCGCCGAGAAGGTCGAGGCCGAAATGGCCCACCTGCGCGGCGGCAGCAGCACCCTGACCGAAGAAGAAGTGCAGCGCGTCTCGCGCCACTTCGTCGACCCTGAGTACCTGGCCCTCGACAACGTCGACTACAGCGCCCAGGACGCCGAAAACCCAGGTTTCGCCCGCTGGCGCTCGCGCAACACCCGCGCCCACAAGCGCCCTGGCTATGTCGCCGTGACCCTGTCGCTCAAGCCGACCGGCGTTGCCCCAGGCGACCTGACCGACAAGCAGCTGGACGCCGTGGCAGACCTGGCCGAGCGCTACAGCTTCGGTTTCCTGCGCACCTCGCACGAGCAGAACATCATCCTCGCCGACGTCGAGCAGCGCCAGCTGCACGCCCTGTGGCTGGAGCTGCGCGAGTCGGGCTTCGCCACGCCGAACATCGGCCTGCTGACCGACATCATCTGCTGCCCGGGCGGTGACTACTGCTCGCTGGCCAACGCCAAGTCGATCCCGATCGCCGAATCCATCCAGCGCCGTTTCGACGACCTGGACTACCTGTTCGACATCGGCGAAATCGACCTGAACATCTCCGGCTGCATGAACGCCTGTGGCCACCACCACGTCGGCCACATCGGCATCCTCGGGGTGGACAAGAAGGGTGAAGAGTTCTACCAGGTGTCCCTGGGCGGCAACGCCGCGCGCGACGCGAGCCTGGGCAAGATCCTCGGCCCGTCCTTCGCCCAGGACGCCATGGCCGACGTGATCGAAAAGCTGATCGCCGTGTACGTGGAACAGCGTACCGAGGAAGAGCGCTTCATCGACACCTACCAGCGTATCGGCATCGACCCCTTCAAGGAACGCGTCTATGCAGCGAATCATTAAGAACAATCAGATCGTCGACGAAACCTGGCACCTGCTGCCCAAGGAAACCACCCTCGACGAGCTGACCAACTGCGACGACTACATCGTCCCGCTGCACCTGTGGCGTGACCATGCCCACGTGCTCAAGGCCCGCGACGGCGGCCTGGGCGTGTGGCTGGACAGCGACGAAGAAGCCGAAGAGATCGGTGACGACGTGCAGCACTTCCAGGTCATCGCCCTGAACTTCCCGGCCTTCACCGACGGGCGCAACTACTCCAATGCGCGCCTGCTGCGTGACCGCTACCAGTTCAAGGGTGAGCTGCGCGCCATTGGCGACGTGCTGCGAGACCAGCTGTTCTTCATGGCCCGCTGCGGTTTCGATGCGTTCGCCATCCGTGCCGACAAGGACCCGGAAGACGCACTGCAAAGCCTGAAAGACTTCTCGGTGACCTATCAGGCCGCCACTGACGAACCGCTGCCGCTGTTCCGCCGCCGCTGATCGTTGTGCTACATGGCCCACCCTTTGGTGGGCCATGTGCTTTCTGTTGCAGCATTCAGGTTTGTTGCCGGCCTGCCGATATCAAGGTTTAGCCTTGATGATCAGTAAGGATGCTGGCGATGACCCTCATCACCTCCGCGGTACGCCTGACACCCGTCGTTCAAATCGCCTCACGCGCCCCCCAGGTCGCCAGCACCCACTGGCCCCAGGCATTGACCGTGCGCCCCAGCACCGTGGTCAGCCTTGGCCAACAGCCCACCAGCGTCGAACCCCGGACCTACACCGCCAAAGGCACGCTCCAGGCGGTGCAGGGCCAGTACGTATGGGAGCAGAACGGCCTCGACAAGCTCAGCATGTACATGCACAGCGCGGTTCAGTCGACTTCCCCTGCAGGACGCTTCCAGGGCCTTGGCGCCGCCCTGCTCGAACAATTGGCGGCCAACGGTGGGCAACGGATTACCCAGTCGGGCCTGGCGGTCAATGACGGCACGGCCACCGAGCCCTTGCTGCTGGGCATGCAACAAGCCAGGCTGCGCGAGCATGCCACCAACAGTGTGACCTTCCAGCTCACCAGCGCATCGGGCGCCACCATTTCCCTGGGCCTGTACAGCAGCGACGCGGGCCTCGCGGTCGACGCCGACGTACAGGGCGGCACATTGACCCGCGAAGAGCTCAAAGGTCTGGCAGCCTTGGCAGACAGCTTCCAGTCCGCAATCAACGGTCTGACCCGGGAGCCCCCTCAGCTGCAACTGGGCGCGCTGGTCAAGCTCGACCCAAGCCTGTTCACTGGCCTGCAGATGAACGCCAAGCTGGACACCGCCAGCGGAACCCAGCAGACCTTTGACCTGCACCTGGACGAACACACCCGCAGCCTGAAGCTGCAAGGCCCGAGCGGCGAGGTGAAGATGAACCTCGATACCCAGGGCGGTACCCTGATCGGCAGCCAGGCACAGCGCCAGGCGGCGGTGGCCAACTACCTGACCCAGTTCGATACCGCCCAGCAGCGCGGCCAAGGTGATGAGCAGTTGATGGCCCTGTTCAAGGATGCCTTCAGCCAGCTCAACCGTGTGGACGACGCCAGCCCACGCCCATCCGGGCATGACACGGCGCAGAACAAGGTCAGCCGCACGCTGTTGAGCGGCCTGGCCGACTTCGATGCCTCGATCACGCAAACCGTGCAGAAGACCAACCCGATGCGGCCTGAGGAAGCGGATCACTTCGACTACAAGGTCTCGCAGTCCACCCGCCGCAAAGGCAATGCTGCAAACCTGACCGTGCAGCAGGATCAGCAAGCCAGCCTGAAGGCGGCCTGGCACAAGGGCCTCAACCCGCTGGTGGACTTGATGCTTACCCGTGACAGCAAATCGCAGAACTACCGCTATCACGAGGTCGAGGACGTTTCGCGCAGCACCACCCGCCTGGCGTTCGCCAACAACTCGCTGGTGGAAGCCAGCACGTCCCAGGAGGCCAGCCAGCAAGAGCGTGTGCGCACCTATCAGGACGGGGTACTGAAAACGGATGACACCAGCCGCGCTTCGGCGGATCGATCACGCGACTTGCTGAACATGCTTGAAAAGCTGCTCGACCAGGACCAGGCCGCGCGGCGCACCGGGGCGGCTTCAACGCTGGAAGACCAGCTGGCCGGGCTGCGCCACCTGTGGCTGTTGCAGTCCGTACCGGGGCAGATAGGCGCATGACGCCCAGCCCGCCATTTGGCGGGCTGGTTCCTTTCTCCCGCATTAACCGATCTGCCAGCCCTGACGCAGCACCGCCTCGCGGCTCAACTCAACGATGAGGTTGCGCTCCGCCGCCTCACGCTCCACGACGATTTGCTCCACCTGCTGCAGATAAGCTTGATCGGCCATCGTCGGCGCCTGCTCCGTCAATGCATCCAAACGCTCGTGAAAGGGCACGTTCATCTGTTCGAAGCGCAGGGCATGCTGCGCGTGCAGATGCTCCACCCAGAACTCCCGGTCAGCCAGTGCCTCGGCCAATGCCTGGGTGGTTTCCTCCCTCAGCACCTCGGCCCGGGCGGCCCCGAGGTCCGCCGCAGTTATTCCACTGAAAGGCTGATACGCCAGGTCACTCGGCTGGGCAGGTAGATCCAGGCTGTCCGCCAGCCTGACGCGATACGTCAGGTAAACTTCCACCGGGTCGTTCGCCCCCAGTACGGCCACCTGCCGGGCGGCGATGGCATTCACCCGGTCCAGCCGGTACAGCGAGCGTCCCAGGCTTACCAGCGCCTGCTCAGTGTGAAGCCCCGCGCTCTGTGCATTGGCTCTGGCGACCAGTGCACCGACTTCCAGCTCGCTGAGTGTCATCAGAAACTGATCGCTGCAGGTTCGTGGCCCGCTCACTTGTTCGAACAGCCGGGTGCGCACCTCGGCATGCTGTTCGCAGGCCTCGATGATATGCCATACCCGCGCCTGCACATCGCGGGGTTGGTTGTGGTACTCGCGGGTATCGAGCAGGTCCGAGAAGAACCGCATCAAGTCCCCGGATCGCCGCTCGCGCTGGACACGCTGCCATTGCGCCAGCCGCTGTTCACGCTGAGTCGGTGTGAATCCGCGCAGCCATGATTCGTGGGGGGAGCCGTCGCTTTGCGAATGAACGAAGCCAGCCGACATACCTGCATCGGCACTGGCACGCGCGCGCTGTAAACGTAGCGCGCTTTCCTCGGTGAGCGGGTTGTCATGCAGATGCAGGCGGCGCAACAAACGCGGCGAGTAACCCGAAAGATCGTTCGGCAACTCACTGATCCGGTTGTCACGCAGGTCCAGGGCTTGCAAGTTGGCATGGACGGTCACATCTGCCGGCAACTCGCGCACATTGGTCCGGCGCAAGGACAAGCGACGCAACTGCGTAAAAGACGCCAGGGAGGGCGACATGCCAATGGGGTTGTCATTCAGATCCAGGCGCCGCAGATCACGGAGCTGGCTCAAACGCAGGTTGTCCTCGGCGGTGAGCACGATGCGGTTGTTGCCCAGGAGCAGGCTTCTCAGCCCGCTCATCTGTTCGATCCCAGCAGGCAGACGAGACAACTGATTGTCCCTCAGGTCCAGATTGCGAACGCCTGAGAACCGCGCGAACAGGGAAGCATCGATGGCGTCCAGATGCATGTCGCGCAGGGTCAGGTGGCTTATGTGGCTGAAGTCCACATCTGCGGGCACTGTCGGTAGCCCTCCCACATGATCGCCATTGATGATCAAATGAAAGTCGCCCTCCACCGTGCCCGGGTACATGCGCCGCCAACTGCCGAGGATACGCCTGGCCACCCAGGCGCGGCGCAGGCGGCGGATTAGGCCTTGGCTTGGCTCATTACGCCAGGCATGCAAGGCTTGCTGCAGGCTTTCTCGGGCCCGGCGCAACTGGCTGAAGTGCTGCCAAGGGTCCACCTGACGCTGTACCAAACCCTCCAGGTAACGCGCCAACTGGGCATCGTCAAGCAGCGGGAACAGTTGCCCCAAACCCTGCAGAAGTGCCTGGCGGCTACCTTGGCCGCGACCGCTGAGCGGATAACCCAGGCGCCCGTCCAGCAAGCGCTGCGGTGGGCGTATACCCTGCCCGACAGGCGCCAGGCCGATCTGCTTTGCCAGCGCTTCCCGGTCTAGCTCAACACCCTCGGCGATCGTCCCCTCTTTGTACAAGGCGGCGCACGCGCGGTCCAGCCGGCTGTCGCGTACGGCCCAGCGTACCTGCTCAGCCAGGCTCAAGGGCACACGTTGCGCGTTCAGCAGGCTGTCCAGTTCGACACTGTTGGCCTGCTCGACGATTTCCCGGGCACAGCGCGGTGTAAGGCCGGTAAAGTCGCGCATCAACACTTGGTCGGCAGGCTGCGGATGGACCTGGCGGTTGTTGAAGATCTCTTCGAACGCGTCCCCTTGCACTTGCGGATAACGCGCGTGCAACTGCTGACGTTCGATAGCATCCAGCAGCCGTGCGGGCGGCGGGGCGTTCTCCAGGTGCAGGCGACGCAGGCGATTGGTATCGAAGCCCGTGCTGCGCAGCGCGCTCTGCGCCTCTTCTTCACTGATCGCAGCCGTGCGGCTGGCCAAACGCCGCACCAGATACACAGGGTCATCCCAGTAGCGCGGGCGTTCCAACTCATGCCGCCACTCCCCCGCATCGTTGTGTTCCAGGCGTGGTGAATAGGCATCGGGCTGGGTAGGGTGGCGGATTTGCCAGTCGCCGCCGGCCGAATCCTGTGCCACCACATACACACCTTCGTGCAGGCGCCTGTGCTGTCGAATACCCTGGTGAACGGTCTGGCCCACATCCAATGCCTGCTCGCCCTCTTCCACCGCATAACCCGGCAGGCCAGGGTCACACAGGCGCAGTCGGCCATCGGCAAGGGCCACCGGCAGCAGGCCGTCGACTTTGCTCACCCGCTGGGCAAGCTTGCCCAGGCCATGGGCAGCGCCGGCAGTGATGCCAACCAGCGCGACGGTTTCGGCGACATTGAACAGATGCCCCAAAGCAGCATCCCGGTCTCCCAGTTGCCAATCTTCATAGCCCTCATAAACATCGCTGGCGATCTGCACCGCGATGACGCCGAGCATCACTTCGCCTAGCCCCGGCACAAAGAACGCCGCCAGCCCCAACAAGTCCAGCCCCAACTCCAGGTAGGCATGCAAACGGGCGCGGCGGTCCTCGCTGTCTTCGTCTCCGGTTGGCACTGCCAGCACCCGAGCGTCATCCAGCATCTTGTCGAGCTGCTCCCGACGCAGGCTGGCAAACACGTTACCTTCGATTGCGAAATGCCGGCCATCGACCTCCATTGGCACATCGTTGCCGCCCGTGGCCAGGCGCGCCCTGAGTACGGTGTTGAAACCGACCCGATCACGCTCGGCGATCAGGCGCTGGATGTAAATGCGGTAACTACTACTGCGTAGGCGCACGCCCAGGGTCAGGTACAGCGAAGGCCAGCTGGCGTGCCAGCTCAGAGGGGCATAAGGGTCATCCGGTAGCCAGGCGACCACACCGAGCAGCTTACCTGCCTGGCGCAGTTCCATGGCCAGCGCGCCGATCAGCCGCTTGCCCAGCAAACGCACGCTGTGGCAGTGCAGCGTCGCAGCGGCGAGCGGGTTTGCCGGTTGCTCGGCAAGCATGTTCAGGATGGGCTGGAGCGTAGCCTGGTCGATCTCGTTGCGGACCCTGGCAACCACAGCGGACACTTCAAGGTTGATGCGCAAGGCTTGCTCCATGGCCGCCGCGACAGCTTGCCCTGTTGCACCGTCTTGAAGCTGCGACTTCAGATGGTTTTGATATTGCGTGCCAAGGTCCAGGGTGCGACAGAGCTCGGCGAAGCGCTCAGGGGCCATGGCCAGCGGCTGGCCGTTCGCATCCAGCAGGCCTGAGCCAGGGGCGAAACCTGCGCTTGTGGTCTCGCGCTGGTGGAAATTATGCAGCGCGGCCGCGAGTAGTGTCCGGCGCTGCTCGGTGCTTTCGTAGTGAAGAGGCAAGCTTGGGGAAATCGGTGGCTTCAGCCGCAGATACTTTATTTTCAGCTGAGCACTGCGCGGATTTACCTCGGCTAACCCTGCATTGGCCAAGGCTTGCCTGAGCAGCGGCTCGGCGAAGCTGTCCAAGGGTTCGACAGCACCCAGCAAAGGTTTCAGTTGGGCCTGGACCTGTTGCTGGCGGGTTGCACAGATACGCAACTGCGCCAGCAGTTCAGGTGCTGCGCCGGTCAGCCAGCTCGGCAGCTGTCGGGCGATCAGGGCATCGATGGAATCCTTGGCAATCGGGGAATCGGTCATGGCGCGCGGGTCCGTTCTGAAAGGAGAACGGCAGCTGACCTGACAAGGACTGTTCCCAGGCCATATCTATGTACCTTTTGCACGACCGCTACGCTAATTCGTGACCACGGCGCAAATGACCTTGGCCGACGGGCCCCTTAATCATCACGCCCCAAAGCCGCACACTGCCTGTCACTCGACACATCGACCGGGCCACGGCCCGCTGAATTCAGGAGCAGCCCCATGAGCATCCCATCCTTCGGCCTCGGCACCTTCCGCCTCACTGGCCAAGCCGTCATCGATTCGGTCAAGTCCGCACTGGAACTGGGCTACCGGGTCATCGACACCGCGCAGATCTACAAGAACGAAGCCGAAGTCGGCCAAGCCATCGCCGAAAGCGGCGTACCGCGCAGCGAGCTGTTCATCACCACCAAGATCTGGGTCGAGAACTACGCCGCCGACAAACTGATCCCCAGCTTGCGCGAGAGCCTGACCAAGCTGCGCACCGACCACGTCGACCTGCTGCTGATCCACTGGCCGGCGCCTGGCAACGGCGTTGAATTGCCCGAATACATGGGCGCACTGGCCGAGGCGAAAAAGCTTGGGCTGACGCGGCAGATCGGTGTCTCCAACTTCAACATCGCGCTAACCCGCCAGGCCATCGACGTGGTGGGCGCAGGTGAGATCGCCACCAACCAGATCGAACTCAGCCCCTACCTGCAGAACAGCAAGCTGGCCGGCTTCCTCAAGCAGCAGGGCATCACCGTCACCTCCTACATGACCCTGGCCTACGGTAAGGTGCTGAAAGACCCGGTGCTGGCCGAGATTGCCGCCAAGCACAAGTCCACCGTTGCCCAGGTGGCCCTGGCCTGGGCCCTGCAACTGGGTTACGCGGTCATTCCTTCGTCCACCAAACGCGAGAACCTGGCGAGCAACCTGCTTGCCCGCGACCTGCACCTGGACGCGGATGACATGGCCCGAATCGCCGCGCTCGAACGCGGTGGCCGTGAAGTCAGCCCGGATGGACTGGCACCGGAGTGGGACTGACCAGCAATGAGCACACTTTCGCCTAAACGGGTCTTGTTGGCCCTGGCCATCGGCGCCTTCGGCATCGGCACTACCGAGTTCACACCGATGGGCCTGCTGCCGGTCATTGCCGAAGGCGTGGATGTCAGCATTCCCAGCGCGGGGATGCTGATTACCGCTTACGCCATCGGGGTCATGGTCGGCGCGCCGATCATGACGCTGCTGTTCAGCCGCTTCGGCAAACGTGCCGCGCTGATGGCGCTGATGGCCATCTTCACCCTCGGCAACCTGTTGTCGGCACTCTCGCCGGACTACTACACCCTGCTCGCCTCGCGCCTGGTCACCAGCCTCAACCACGGGGCCTTCTTCGGCCTCGGCGCGGTGGTGGCCGCCAGCGTGGTGCCCAAGGACAAGCAGGCCAGCGCCGTGGCGACCATGTTCATGGGCCTGACCATCGCCAATATCGGCGGCGTGCCGGCCGCCACCTGGATTGGCCAGCAGGTCGGCTGGCGCATGGCGTTCGCGGGTACTGCGGTGCTTGGCCTGCTGGCCATGGCCGCCCTGTGGTATGCCTTGCCCAAGGGTGAGCGCGGCAGCGTGCCCCACGTGCGCAAGGAACTGGCCGTGATCGCTCGTCCCAACGTCCTGCTGGCGATGGCCACCACCGTGCTCGGCGCCGGCGCCATGTTCACCCTGTACACCTACGTGGCGCCGGTGCTGGCCGAACTGACCGGTGCCTCGGACAGCTTCGTCACCCTTGGCCTGGTACTGATCGGGGTCGGCTTCACCCTGGGCAACAGCCTGGGAGGTCGCCTGGCCGACTGGTCGCTGGACGGCGCGGCGCGCATTTTCCTCGGCGCCCTGGCGCTGATCATGCTGCTGATGCCGCTGGTGCTCGGCAGCCACCTCGGTGCCGCCGTCGCCTTGCTGGTGTGGGGCGTGTTCACCTTCGCCGTGGTTCCGCCGCTGCAGATGCGGGTGATGACCGCAGCCGCCGAGGCACCTGGGCTGGCATCGTCGATCAACGTCGGCGCATTCAACCTGGGCAATGCCGTGGGCGCGGCCCTGGGCGGCGCGGTGATCAGCTTGGACCTGGGCTATGCGGCGGTACCGATGGCGGGTGGCATGCTGGCGGCTGCCGGCTTGTTGCTGGTGTGGCTGGGCGGGCGCGACAAAGTGGCTGACAAGGCCCTGAGCGGCATGGCCTGATCGACAACCTCCCGAGGCTGCGCCGCAGCCTCGGGCCCTTCGGTTCGGGCAAGACAGCACAAGCATTGCACTTGCCGAAATTATCAAATGTCGCGAGCGCCCATTCTCGGGCGCTCCTCCCGGTACTACGCTCCTACCTGCGAAATCAATTCGAGGAGCTCACCGATGTCCCGCCCCCCATTGCCCCCTTTCACCCGCGACAGCGCCATCGAAAAAGTCCGCTTGGCCGAAGACGGCTGGAACAGCCGCGACGCCGCCAAGGTGGCGCTTGCCTATACGCTCGATACCGTCTGGCGCAACCGAGTGGAGTTTCCCCGTGGTCGTGTGCAAGTGGAGGCTTTTCTGGTACGCAAGTGGAACCACGAGCTGGACTATCGCCTGATCAAGGAGCTTTGGGCCTTCACCGGTAACCGCATCGCCGTGCGCTATGCGTATGAGTACCACGACGACAGCGGCCAGTGGTTCCGCGCCTATGGCAACGAGAACTGGGAATTTGCCGACGATGGCCTGATGCAGCATCGTCATTCGAGCATCAACGAACACCCGATCGCTGAATCGGAACGCAAATTCCACTGGCCCCTGGGTCGACGGCCGGACGATCACCCCGGCCTCAGCGACCTCGGGCTCTGATGGCCGTCAGCCGACCGGTAGCGTGACCTTGACTTCGAGCCCGCCAACCGGGCGATTGCTCAGGGTCATGCTACCGCCCTGCTCGAGCACGATGGCGCGGGCTGCAGGCAAGCCGAGGCCAACGCCGCCAGTATCCTTGTTGCGCGAGCCTTCGATGCGAAAGTACGGCTCGAACACACGCTCCTGCAGATGCGTCGCAATGCCCGGACCACGGTCGAGCACGCGGATGACGATCTGCTCGGCATCGACCGTCAGCTGGACCGCAGGCTCGCAGGCGTACTTCGCAGCGTTGTCGAGCAGGTTGACCACCACCCGTTTGATCCCGATTGGCCGGCCAACGTACACGCAGCGCTGCGGCCCGCTGTAGGTGATATCCACGCCCGCATCCTTGAAATCGTCGACCGCCGTCAGCAGCAACCCGCCCAGGTCGAAGGCGGTGACCTGCTCCAGCCGCGCATCATCGCGGAAGAACTGCAGTGCGGCGTCGACCATCGCCTGCATCTCGTCCACGTCCTTGAACATTTTCGCCTGCAGTTCGGCATCCTCGATGAACTCGCCGCGCAAGCGCATGCGCGTCAGCGGCGCGCGCAAGTCATGTGAGATCGCCGCCAGCATCTGCGTGCGGTCATCGATGAAATGCTTGAGCTGGGCCTGGGTGGCATTGAACGCGAGGATGGCCTGACGCAGGTCGTGGGGGCCGACCACCGGAATCGGCGGTGCGTTGAAATCCTTGCCAAAGCGCCGTGCGCCTTCGGTAAAGCGCTCAAGCGGATCGGCCAGATAACGCGCGGCGAACCAGGCCACGGCAAGGCTGGAGACCATCATCAGCGCCAGGATGATCAGGTTGCGCGGCAGCTCATCCAAACCCCAGCTGCGATCGTTGACATGAAACTGCACCCACGACTGGTCCGAGAGCTGGACCAGCAGGGCATAACCGCGCTGCGATGCCGGCAGGTTCTTGGGCCCGAACACCTCGATCTGCACATTCGGGCGCTGCAACAGGTCGCTCAGTATCATCGCGCCTTTGTGGACGTCGCGCTCGCCCTGCAGCGGCAAGTCGGACTCGTCACGCCGCCGCAGCCATTGCACGCTGTAAGATCCATCGCCAGCGGCACTGGCGATGGTCGCGCGCTGCGCCATGGCGGCGGCATCGATCATGCGGGTGACGGTGGCGATCTTTTCGATGACACCGCTTTCCAGCAACGGCGGTTGTGTCCAGACGCCCAGCACCAGGCTGAACAGCCACTTGAGCAGCAGCAGGCTCAGCATGGCCGCCAGGGTGGTCAGCGCGATCCAGCGGGCAATGGTGATACGTGGCCGGGGCATGGCCTTGCGTGCCCAGGCAAGCCAGCTCATCGCTTGTTCACATGAGCGGTGAACAGATAACCGACATTGCGCAAGGTGCGGATCAGCGGCTCGCTGTCGCCATCGGTTTCAAGCTTGCGGCGCAGCCGGCTCACTTGCACGTCGATGCTACGGTCGCAGGCGTCGTGTGCCTCGCCCCGCGCCAGGTCCAGCAACTGCTGGCGACTGAGTACGCGCCGGGGGTGCTCGGCGAACACCAGCAGCAGTTCGAACTCACCGTTGGACAAGGGAATCAGGACGTTCTCCGGCGAGCGCAGTTCACGCCGCATCACATCCAGCTGCCAGCCCGAAAACTCGAGGAATGTCCGGGGGTTGGCCGGCGCCTTGCTGGTACTTTCGCTCGCCCGGCGCAGCACCGCGCGCACCCTGGCCAGCAGCTCCCGGGCGGCGAACGGTTTGGTCAGGTAGTCGTCCGCACCCAGCTCCAGCCCGACCACCCGATCACTCAACTCACCCATGGCGGTGAGCATGATCACGCCGACCTTGTATTCGGCGCGCAGGCGTTGGCACAGCACCAGGCCACTGTCGCCCGGGAGCATCACATCGAGAATGACCAGGTCTGGCACGCGCCGCTCAAGCGCCTGCCAGAGCCCCTTGCCATCACAGGCAACATCGACTTCATAACCCTGCTGACGAAGGAACTTCTGGAGCAGGTCGAGCACTTCGACATCATCGTCGACAATTAGCAAATAACTCACGCCGGGGCACCGCGAACAAAGTCAAATAAGACGTACTGTAATGCCATCATCCGGCATCCGTCATATATTTCTACGCTGCAATAAAGTGTCAGCAACGAGATAAAGCGGACATTCCCAGGCAATCAAACATCGGCAGCATTGGCACCAGTTCTTGACTGGAATCTGCCCCATGCCCAAGTCTTCTTCAGCCTACAAAACGGTTCTCGCCCTGACCCTGCTCGCCGCCGGTGGCTGCAGCAATCGCCCGCCTGCCAGTGCCTGCGGACACATGGCCTATCAGGTCAGCGACCCGGCCGAACCGGCCAACCGAGCCGTGTTTGCCTTCAACCGAAGTGTCGATGACTACGCGCTGGCCCCCATCGCTCGCGGCTACAAGCACTTGCCCGACTTCACCCGCCAAGGCGTACACAACTTCACGACCAACTTCGGCGAGCCGAAAGTCTTCGTCAACGACGTACTGCAAGGTAATGGCGAACGGGCGATGACCAGCCTGTCGCGCTTCATGTTCAACACCACCCTGGGCGTGGCCGGCCTGTTCGATGTGTCTGGCAAGATGGGGCTGGACCGCCACACCTCGGACTTCGGCCAGACCTTCGCCGTATGGGACATGGCCGATGGCCCGATCGTCGAACTGCCAGTGCTGGGTTCGCACAACCTGCGTGATGCGACCGGCACGGTGCTGGGCCTGGCGCTCAACCCATTTGGCGACAGCAGCGACACGGTCAGTACGATGACCAGCGTGGCGTCGGCCGGCGGCCTGGTGGACGGTCGCGCGGCAGCACTGCCGGTGACCGACATGTTGCGCCTGCAGCCCGATTACTACAGCGCATTGCGTAACTACACGGCGCAGCAGCGCGCCGACCGAGTGGCCGAAGCCGAGATTGGCGCGCCGGGCAAACGCCCGTCGAGCTGCCAGGAGATGAACAGCGATGAATGATGTAGTCCAGTCCCCAGTGCTGCTGTTCCGCCGCCTGGAGAGTGACGCCAGGCAGGGGCTGCTGCACGAGCTTGAGGCGCGGGTGTCCGACGATGGTCGAGACCTGATCGTGAGCCGCTATCGCGAGCGGTATGGCAACGGCAATGCACTGCAACGTCATGAAGTACACCGCCGCGTGCCGATTGCCACGCTGCTGAAGTGGATGGCCAGGGAAGGCATGCCGCTCTAGCCATCCTCTGGCCAGGGTTCAGAGCGCCATCTTGTTGACGGCCGCGACCAGCAGCGGCCCGAGCTGCTCGTCGGTCATCGCCGGGCAGACGTGCATCTGCATCAGGTCGCTCCAATCCAGCGTCCATTGCAATACCGGGGCGAGTTCATCGCTTTCGACCACGGCAAACCCCAACAGCTGCCCCACGGCATACCAGCGGCCCAGTACCTTCAGGCTGGCAGGTGCCACCCCGCCCGTCTCGGCGAAGCGGGCCATGGCGGCATTGCGGTTTTCCGGGGCGATGGTCCAGTGGATGATGAACAACATGTGGCACCTCCCAGTTGCTCGGCACCTGTGCGTTACGCCCGCCCTGGGGCACCGTGGCCAGGGGCAAGTGAATGCGCCAAGGTTAGGCATAGCAGCGCTGGCGCCATTTGCACGGTTGGCCGTCGGCGGGCCGCGGATTGATCGGTTGTCGGTAATGGCCCTATCGCCGGCAAGCCGGCTCCCACAGGGATTGCACCTATCCGAAGAGCGCCGCAGTACCTGTGGGAGCCGGCTTGCCGGCGATGAGGCCCAAGGTAATGTCCGAAACGCGCTAGTGAATGCCCGTTCGACGTGAGACAGACAAAAGCAGCGCTGGCTATCCTCCAGCGGCAATGCCTTGCCCTCACTCGAAAAAGAGCCACGCCCATGACCACTTCCGCCGCCACTACGGCCTCGCCCTCCGTGCCCAGCGATCAACCCCAGGGGTTCCTGGTAAGCATCGTTGGCGCCGCCGCCTTCGCGCACCTGCTCAATGACCTGATCCAGGCCGTGCTGCCCTCGATCTACCCCATGCTCAAGAGCGACTTCTCGCTGAGCTTCGCCCAGATCGGCTGGATCGCCCTGATCTACCAGGTGACCGCCTCGCTGCTGCAACCCTGGGTGGGCATGTACACCGACAAGCACCCGCAACCCTACCTGCTGCCCGCCGGCATGCTGGTGACCCTGGTCGGCATTGCCCTGCTCGCCTTCGCCGACAGCTACACCCTGCTGCTGGTGGCGGCGGCGGTGGTCGGTGTCGGCTCGGCTACCTTCCACCCCGAAGCCTCGCGGGTGGCGCGCATGGCCTCAGGCGGGCGCTTCGGCACCGCGCAATCGACCTTCCAGGTCGGCGGCAATACCGGCTCGGCCATCGGCCCCTTGCTGACCGCCGCCATCATCATCCCTTACGGCCAATCGGCCATCGCCTGGTTCATGCTGGCCGCCGCGCTGGCGGTGTGCGTGCTGCTGCGGGTCACCGGCTGGACCGTGCGCCACGGCCAGACCCGGCTCAAGACCTTCTCCGGCCAGCAGGCCCCCGGGCTGTCCAAGGGCGCCATGTGGCGCGCCGTCGGGGTGATCGCGGTACTGATGTTCGCCAAGTTCGTGTACATCGCTTCCTTCACCAACTACTTCACCTTCTACCTGATCGAACATTTCGGCCTGAGCGTGCAGCAAAGCCAGCTGTACCTGTTCGTGTTCCTCGCCGCCGTGGCCCTGGGCACCTTCGCCGGCGGACCGGTGGGCGACCGCATCGGGCGCAAGGCGGTGATCTGGGTCTCGTTCCTGGGCGTTGCCCCCTTCGCCCTCGCCCTGCCCCACGCCAACCTGGCCTGGACGGCGGTGCTGGCGGTGGCCATCGGCCTGGTGATGTCCTCGGCGTTCGCCGCCTTGGTGGTGTATGCCCAGGAAGCCGTACCGGGCCGGGTCGGCATGGTGTCCGGGGTGATGTTCGGCCTGATGTTCGGCATCAGCGGCGTTGGCGCTGCCGGGCTCGGCGTGCTGGCCGACCGGCACGGCATCGAGTGGGTGTATGAGGCGATCGCGTTCCTGCCATTGCTGGGGCTTGCCACCGCACTGCTGCCGGCAACCCGCAGCAAAGCGCGGCCGGCCACCTGCTGCTAAGCTGGCCGCGCGGCAATGCGGCTGTACGGGAGCGCCATGGTCAAGCCCTTGAAAGACATGCTGGTGGAGGTGGATGAATGGTCCTGGGAAGTGGGCAGCCGTGCCACCGACTACCCGCCGGACTGGTACATCGCCCCGCATTCCCATGCCAAGCACCAGCTGATCTACGCCATCAAGGGCCTGATGATCGTGGAGTCGCAGGCCGAACGCTGGACCGTGCCGCCGAGTCGCGGCATCTGGATGCCCTGCGGGCAGGTACACGCCATCCGCTGCATCGGTGACGTGAAGATGCGCAGTGTGTTCGTACGCCCCGACACGGCCGCGCAGTTGCCACCCCAGAGCAAGGCCATCAGCATCTCGCCGCTGCTCAGCGAATTGATCAAGGCCTCGGTGGACTTCAGCGGGCCCTTCGCCGAAGACTCGCGCGAGGCACGCATCATGCGCCTGATCCTCGACGAGATCAGCGTACTGCCGACCCTGCCGCTGATGCTGCTGCAACCCAGCGACACGCGCCTGCGGGCGATTTGCGCGGCGCTGCAGCAAAAGCCGGACGACCCCTCGACGGTGGCCGACTGGGGCCTGCATCTGGGTATCGGCGAAAAGACCATCCAACGCCTGTTCCGCAAGGAAACCGGCATGACCTTCGGCCAGTGGCGCCAGCAGGCGCGGCTGATGCAGGCGCTGGAGCGCATTGCGCTGGGCGAGCGCATCATCGACGTGGCGGGCACGCTGGGTTATGACAGCCCGAGTGCGTTTGCCAGCATGTTCAAGCGCCAGTTCGGGATCAGTCCGAGTCAGTTTTTCAAGTAGTGGCGGAGGGTGCAGACAGAAAACGCACGCTCTGGACACATCGCGCAGCCTTTTGCATCGGCCTGCGCTTTGTAACATTCAGTTTCATCTCAGCCCCGGAGAGTGGCCATCCCAAGCTCCCCTCTCGAGGCCACTTCCGTGTTGCAACGTCTGTTCTGCTCCCTGTCCCTGCTCACCCTCGCCCTCTCTGCCGCCCACGCCGCCGATACGCTCGACACCCCGCGCCTGGCCGGCATGGACAACTTCCGCGACGTGGCCGGCACCACCACTGCCTACGGCACAAGCCATGATGGCGTGATGCGTGCAGGCGTGTTCTACCGCGCCAACGCCCTGACCCCGACCGCCGCCGACCTGGCCATCCTCAACGGCCTGGGTATCAGCGATGTGTTCGACCTGCGCACCCCTAGTGAAATCGCCGCAACGCCCGACACCCTCCCTGCCGGCGCCCATTACACCAACATTGACATCATCGGCAGCACCACCTCAGGCTCGAACATCACCAACATCTCATTCTCCAGCGCCGCCGAAGCCCGGGCGATGATGCAGCAGACCAACCGTGCCTTTGTCAGCGACGCCGGCATGCGCGGGCAGTTCACACAGCTGTTCAATGAACTGGCCAGTGCCGACGGCGCCGCGCTGTTCCACTGCACCGCCGGCAAGGACCGTACCGGCTGGACGGCGGCGGTGCTGCAGAGCATTGCGGGGGTCGATGACGCCACGATCATGAGCAACTACCTGGCCACCAACGACTACACCGCCGCCCGCGTGGCAGCGACCCTGGCGCACATGCCGGCTAGCATGGCCGAAGTCTACGCGCCGCTGCTCGGCGTCGAGGCCAGCTACCTGCAGGCCGGTCTGGACGAAGTGACAGCCGAGTACGGCAGCATGGACAACTACCTGAAGCAAGGTCTGGGCCTTAGCCAGGAAACGCTCTACGTGCTGCGCGGCAAGATGGTGCGCTACGCCACCCTGCCCGGCGAGGCCGGCCTGCAGGGCAATGCCGCCGCCGGGGCGCGCTTGCTCGGGCAATTGCAGGACACGGCGCTGTCCGGCACGTTCAGCGCCTACAACTATTACCTGCAATCGGCCATCGACGCCGGCACTCTCGGTGGCGTGGAGTCGACTGTCGGCGGTCAGGTACATGCCGACGCTGCCAGCTACTTGCTGCGCCAGGCGGCCATGATCGACCGTGCGGCGGCCCCGTTTGCCGATGGCAGCGACCTCAAGGTCGGCCAGTCGCGCCTGTGGAGCACCGCCCTGGCCGGTTACCTGGGCACCGATGGCTCGGCCCACGCCGCCAGCAGCAACGAGCACAGCCAAGGCTTGATGGTCGGCATGACCCAGCGTTTCTCCGAACAGCTCAGCGCCCATGCCGGGATCGGCTACAGCCAAGGCAACGTGGGCGGTGCCGGTGGCGAAGCGGACACCGACCTGACCTTCCTGCGCCTCGGCGCCCGCTTTGCGCCAGGCAGCCTGGAGCAAGGCCTGTTCATCGACGCCAATGCCAGCGCCGGTTACCTCGACTACTCCAGCAAGCGCGAACTGGGTGGCGGCCTGGGCACGGCCAAAGGCGACAGCCATGGCACCCTGGCCGGAGGCAGCCTGGCGCTGGGCTATCGCCTCAACGCCAGTGGCGTGGTGCTGGAGCCGAGCCTGGGCATGCGAGTAAGCCGAGTGGACCTGGCAGGGTTCACCGAGAAAGGCAGCGAGTTGGCGTTGCAGGTGGACGACTTGAAAGAGACCCGGCGCAGTGCGTTCACCCACCTGAAGGCATCGCTCGCCCCGATGGCCATGGGCAGCTGGCAGCTGGTGCCGGGGATCGAAGTGGGCTACGACCACGCTCTCGGCGACCAACAGGTCGACAGCGAAGGCCACCTGCTGGGGCTGGATATCGAGCAGCGCGCGGCCTTCGACAACCGTGACCAGTTCAGCGCTGGCCTGAACCTGATGGCCAACCTGGGGGCAATGAGTGTCGGCGCCGAGGTGGCGGCCCTGGGCGGCGGAGACAGCCATGGGGTCAGTGGCAGCCTCAAGGCCAGCTACGCCTTCTGACCATTAGCGGGCCGTGCCCAGACATTCACCACATGCCTTGAAAGCAGTGATTTCCCTGTGGGAGCCGGCTTGCCGGCTCCCACAGGGATCGCGAAAGTGTGCACGTTTGGCGTGCGGCAGGTTCTCGACTAGTTCAGCCGACGCCTGACCTGCGCCGGGCTCACCCCGAACGCCTGCTGAAAGTATTGGCTAAACCGCCCGGCATTGGTGAACCCATGCTGCAAGGCCACTTGCGCCACCGAACCACCCTCCTCGCTCGCCAACACCTGGCGCGCCTGCTCCAGGCGCACCTGGCGCTGATAGCCGACGATCGAGGTACCGGTAAATCGGCGGAAACCTTCCTGCAGCGCCCGCAAGCTGACATTGGCCAAGCCCGCCAGCTCGCTGCCACTGACCAGGTTGGTGGGATGTTCACGGATGTACGCCATGGCCAGCTTCACGTGGCGCGGCGCGAGCGAGGGCGTGGGGCTGTGCAACGCCTCGCTGTAGTTGTGCGGCCAGGCTTCCAGCAGGGCGTCGACCAGCATTTCCTGCAAGCGCAGCGGCATCAGCACGCCGCTGTTGATCAGTGGATCGAACTCGGTGCCGGTGGCCAGTTCGAGCAAGGCGCGAATGCCCTGGAAGGCCGCCACCTTGAGGTCCACCACCGGGGCGAAACGAACAGGCACGGCCAATGGCCGCTCCAGCAGCGTCGAAAGCCGCTCGGCAAACAGCCCACGGCGAAGCGACATGCCGCACTGGGCGTGGCTCTCGGCAAAGCGCACGGAACGGATGTCGAGCTTGTCGACCGCCAGCCCCACCTGGGCACCGCCAATCGACTCGCCGCGGTGATCGAAAATGATCTTGCCCGCCGTGGGCAGCACGAAGGTGATTTCATCCTGGGGCGTGGGCAGGACGAGGGTGAAATCACCCTGGTAATGCATGCGCCGCACGCTCATGTCCTCGAAACGACCATAGACACCGCCGACGGCGATGCCCTCCGGCAGGCGTGGCATGTCGGCGTAGAGGGTGCCGTGCAGTTGGGTGAACAGCGCAGCGAAATCGTCGCTGCGCATGTTGCTGGAGCGAAGCATGAACTGCTTGCGGGGCGTGCCGGGGGACACCGTGTCGTACACCTTGGGCCGGAAAGGGAAGCGCACGCTATCAGCTGGGCATTACAAGTGCGTGACGCTTCGCCCATGCCGTTATCGCGACGCTTGATCGACCTCGCCACACGCCCCCGATGCAGGCAACAAACGAATATCTACCCGACGGTTTGCGGCCCTCCCTGACGTCGTCTCATTGCTGGTAAGCGGCTGGTTCGCCGCGGCACCACGGACTGCAAAGCAGCTGTCCGGGATATCCCCCATCTGCTGCAGCCAATCCCTCACTGCGCTGGCGCGCGCACGTGACAACTCTAGATTCGCGCTGACCTCGCCGCTGGCATCGGCATGCCCGGAGATCATGATCAACCAACCCGGTCTCGCTTTGATTTCGACCAGTGCGCTCATCAAAGACTTGGTGGAATCGGGCTTGAACTGCGCACTGCCTGGCGCGAAGAGGCTCAGGCTCTCCAGCTGGACCGGCTCTGGCGTGAGCACCTGACTGGCATGGTAAGCCCGCCAATACTGCCATCCGCCCACGCCCGACAGGGCAATCACCAGCCCCATCACCAATAGCCACGGCAGGTAACCGCGCTTCTTGGCTTGAGGTTCGATAACCAGCCGATAGGTGTTTTGTAATGGCGGCAGCAACGCAGCTGGCGCCATGAAGGCCGATACAGGGCTGTTCGCCCACGGCTGTACCGGCACAGCCTGGATGCGCTGCTCGGACATCCGTTGCCTGAACAGATCGACCAGGCTGCGCAGGCTCTGAAGTGGGGCCGCAGTGACTGGCGCGACCTCGAACAGCCGGGATTCCAATTGGGCCAGCTCAACCGCCAGGTAATCGAGCGCGGACAATCTGTCCGGCCCCCAGTGCATCGCGCGCAACATACGTTGCAGTTGAGCGAACAGCCCTCCAAGCAGATCACTGCGCACGGACGCCTGAATTGGCCACAGACGCGGCCACTCGTCGATCAACCTTGCCAGTAACGCCAGACCTTCACCCATTCCCGCAAGGCCCGCGCGATGACTGCGCGCCATGACAAAGGCCACAGCAGTCTGCAACTCCGCCCCATGCTGTTCAAAGATGTCGAGGCATGCCCTTTCGATTTTCACCCAATCCACATCCGGGCAAGCCGGATGATTCAATTTGGCCAACTCCTGCTGGATGGCCTTGAACTGCTCCAGGGCGCGCGGATCACCCCCCATTCGAATACGCACTTCAAACAACGGCGACATCAGTTTCCTCCGGTCCCTACGAATTCGACAGGTAACCCTGCTGCTTGAGGTGGCGCACCAGCACTTTTCCCTCGGGCGCAAGGGTCGTCCCGAATGTCATGCGCTCACCATTTTTCAGTTGTACGTCCAGGGTGTACTCAAGGTGGCCAGCCCGTGTCTGCGGCAGCATGTCTATGTCGACTGCGGCCAAGCGCGGCTCGTACTTGAGCAAGGTGCCGACCAGGGTCGTCATCATCACGTGCGCGGTGGCAGGTAACCCCTGCAAGATGGTCCCCATGTCAGGCAGCCCGTAGTCCGGCAAGTGGGACAGGGCCCCGGCGCGGCTGTTGAGAATGCGCTGAAGATTGTCCAGCACAGAGAGCGTCTGCTGGTTCTCTGCATCGACACGATAAAGCTCCAGGTCGCCAGCAAAATTCTGCAGCAACAACTCGTACAGCGAGGGCGTCGTTTCAGGCATCACCTACTCCTTCGACCGGGGTCGCAACGCCAGGCGATTGTCCCCAAGCTCAACTACCCGCGCCTGATCCGGATCCAGATCGTCGCGACTGAGCTTCAAGCGCCAGGTGTTGGATTGGCTGTCGGGTGCCCGAAGCAGGGCCACCACGGCGACGACACGGGTGTCTTCCTCCATGGGCATGCTCAACGATGCAGCCCCGTCAGGTTTGATGACCAGGGTTCGTTCGCTGAGCAGGTCATCACGCAGCATTCGATCTGCATTGCTCAGCCAGTCGTCGTAGGTGAGACGCTCCAATGCCTTGCCGTCGCGCAGCTGATAAACCCTGACCAGGGTCGGGACCGACAATCCCCTCCCGTCGGCGACATCCGTGTTGATCGCCGCACGGCCAACGACGTCCAGGTGGAGCGTTTTCACCTGCTTGTAAAAGATTGCCTTGGTGACGGCGGAACTGGTATCCGCCACCGTTTGCGTCAGCCCGCAGCCACTGAGCCCTCCTGCCGTCGCCATGACCGTTAGCACGTTAAAAACGGTACGCCACATGCTGTACCTCCCTGATACATGGGTTCAAATGCAGGCCTTGGTAGTGGCCCAGATGAAGGGTGACAAGGCTTCGCCCAGCGGCGGCCTGAGTGGCATCGGTCAACCCCAGCACCGCAGTCATGCCGAGCATCGCCCTGGCCTTGCCGAGTACCGGCGCAGGAAGGATGCGCACAGGGAGTGACAACTGGAGCTTGGCGGTGCAACGCCAACCGAGGTACACCTGCAACAACACCAGCAGATCGAGATGCAACTGACCTCCCGGCAACCAGCCAAGCGCTTCGCCTGGGTCTTCGGTGAAAAGGGCCAGGTGCAACTGGCTGTTGCCATCGACGCTGAAAGCGCCAAGCGGCGTACCTTGGCCGAGCTTCACCGGCCTGCTGGCAGCCAGCCGCGCGGGCTGCTCAAGCGGTACTTTTCTCGGCCAGTGACCGGTGATCGTTGCTCGTGTATCCGGCGCGAGCAGCTTTACCAGCGCGACAATCCCCTCGGCGTTGCGCGTCGGCAGGCGCATCACGCTGAGCAAGGCCAGGAAGCGCGACATCGGGGTAGCTATTTGCCCAGCAGTACCGGGTATGCCAAGGCCGATCAAGCCGAGCAGGCATTGTGAAGTCGCGTCGCCGCCACCTGCCTCGAACGTCGCCGGGTACGAATACTTGCGCCAGATTCGGTAGAACTGGGTGAAGATTCGGTGATTGAAGATATCCAGGAAGGCCTCTACCGCCTCGTGCCCTTCGCGGCGCTGGGCGATGTCATCCAGGTAGGCCGTAGGCAGCGGGGAATCGACGCCGTACAGACCAAGCAGACGAGTCCGCAGCGTGGCTGGCCTATCTGGATTCGCCTCATCGATCTCGATAGCGCGCAGTTCGCTGGCAGGAAACCCCATGCCAGGGTCCGGACGAAAACGGATGACGTCATGCCTTGGGTAGGCCGTGCTGCCCAGCACAGGCTGCCCAGGCATCGCCTGTTCCAGCACCTGGCAAACACGAAAGAGGTCGGCCTCGGTCAAACGCCCTTGTAATGCTTGCAGCAAACCCGTGGCCTTCAGCCGGGCATACGCTGACTGTGATGTTCGTTCCATCGCAGGTACTTTCCAGTGGGTTGAAGGATCAGCGTCAGTTGCGTGCACAGATGAATATCGGCATACAACGCGAAGAAGCGGTTGAGCATCTCGCCAAACAGGCTGATATCGCCCTCCCCTGAAAAACCATTGGCATCCAGAGTCACTTCGATATCCACGCCGCGGAGCAAGAAGCCCTTTTCAAAACGCTGGATCAGGTGGTGTTTGACATCGACGATCGCCTCCAGACGGCGTCGATTCATCTCGCTGTCCGTCCAGTCATAGAGCGCCAACGTGCCGCGTAATACCTCGGCACTGGCAAGCATCGGCAGGAAGTTGGAGCCCAGGTGGCTGAGCACCCGCCAGTGAAAGCGGTCACGGTTCGGCGGGTAGCATGGCAAGGTCGGTGCACACAGGTTGCGCACCCTCAGGCCTGCCTGGGCGGATTGGGCGACGGTATCGAGCAGTGTGCTCTGCAGGGCTTTGCGGGGAAGCTGCCCATTGGTCCCGGTCAGGCGCAATGACAGGCTTTCACGCGGGTGCAAGGCATCCTTGTCGAAGCGCTCCCCACCCAGTATCAGCCACGTATCATGCAGGCCATTGGCGCCCCGACGCAGGCGGGTATGGAAGTAGCGTTCCGGTGCCTCGTCACGCAGCATTCCCCCTTTGTGGCGAAAGCTGGTGAAGGGTACATAATCATGCCGCGTCTCGTTTTTCGAGCCGGTGACGCGGTCGACCGAGTAGATTTCCGTGTGGCCATCCTGCAAGCGCATGGGGCGCAGCAAGTAATCGCTCTGCAATGGATCGACCGTCAGCGGATCGGCTTCCAGTGGGAACAGGTTGATGACGGGCACCGCGTGCAAGCGAATATGCTCGGCGCTCGGGGTGAACGGGTGCGGCCAGGACGCATCGAGCACCACGTCCAGCTCGAACCAGGGCGTACCGGCATCCAGCTCAAGCTGCTCCAGGCCTCGCAGCGTCACGAACATGAACTTTTCACGGAACGTGAAATATTCCAGCAGTAGTTGATAGCCACTGAACGCACTATCGCCCTTGGGCCAGAGTCGGTCCTCTTCAGCAAAACCCTTGGGTGCGAAATGGCCATCCAGTGGTCGGCGATTCCCGTCCGGCACTCGCACGTACACCTGATCCACGTGCAAGGTCAGCGCCTGGTGCAAAGCACTGGTCAGCGCTGCATCGCCATGAAGATAGAGAGCCAGATCGGCAAGATCGACTTCGGCCCAGTCCGCCAGCACGCCGCATGAAAAGCGCAAGCGTAGCAGCGCACGCCCATCGAGCTCATGGTCGAGGCGAACAGCGCTTAGCGTCAGCGGCTGAAGGGTAGTGGCGCAGGTCGTGGAATAGCGACAGCGGGTTCGGGCCGGCCCAATCGGTTGCGAAAGGACCTGAAAACCCTGCTCGACCACCGCACTGCCTTTCATCTGTTCGACATCGGGCATCAGTTCGATGACCGAGAGCGATGGGATGGTACGCAGATAATGTGGCCACAAAAGGCTTACCAGCCCTTCGGTCAATTCTGGCAGGTCGTCGTCCAGCTTCTCGCGAAGTCGCCCCATCAAGAATGCAAACCCTTCGAAAAGGCGCTCTACATAGGGGTCATCGGCACCGGGCTTGTCGAGGTTCAACTGCGCCGCGCGGTCCGGGAAGGCTTGCGCGAACTCTTTGCCGGCTTCACGCAGGTAGCGCATCTCGGCATCGAAATAGCGAAGTGTGGGGTTGTCCGTATTCAAGAAACCATTCCTGTTAGAAAGCGCTAGCCGCACAGCACCGCAGCGCGCACGGGATCCATTGAAACGAGCGCAGCCAGCTGCGCCTCCATCTGTCGAGCCAGGCCTGACTTGTCGGCATCGTTGCGTTGGGCTTTCAAGCGCAGCAATTTGAGCAGCCGCGCCTTCACTTCGAAATACAGCTCTGGCTCCCATTGCGAGAGTCCATGCCGTTGGGCGCTGGTATCGAGCTCGGCCAGCAGGTGCAATGCCAACTCACCTTTCCCGTGCTGCTCGGCCACCCGTGCCATCACCAGCCGCAGCAGCCAGCGTTGTCGCCCGCTCTCCAGGTCAGGGCGCGCCGTCAGCCATGTCAGTGCGTGCTCGATTCCATCGCTGTCAGCCTGCGCCAGCGCTTCGGCTTCCAGGCTCAGCACGTCGTGCGCGTCCTGGGCGGACACTGTCGAGGCAGTGGGTAACCATTGATGCGCTTGGTTGCCGCTGACGTGCTGGTTGATCCAGTCGCGGGTCGCTTCATCCGCGAAGGGGGTGCCATCGCTCCAGCACAGCAGCTCAATACCCGGCATGCGTTCCAGAAACATGCCCAGGTCACGCTTGACGATGCCCGCCCAGCTACTGGGGTGCGCCGCCGATTGGCTCAGCGCCTGGTACAGGTACCATTGCAGGTCCAGCCAGAAATGGTTCACCCCTTCGGCGTACATCCGCTCGACCTGGTCGAGCAGCTCGCTCCACCCCTGCTGCAAATACAGACGTTTGAGCTGGGCACGGTACTCACCCCGGGGAGCGGCCAGGCGTGTAACGCCATTGGCGTCCTGGGGCGGAACCTGGTTCAGCGTGTCCCACCGCAGGCTTTTCATCAGGCGATGGGCGGCCAGCCAGCCGTCGGGTTGATCACGCAGGTAGCTTGCCAGACTCCGACCGCTGTCCAGCAGATCGCGACCTGACTTGATGGGCATTGCATCGGGCCTAGGGGCTTTATTGATAGACGCCTGTTCGCTACTGGTCTGAGGAACGATTGCATCGACGCCACCGGACTGTGCCAGGCGATTGGACAGGGCGCCGACCAAGGGTGAAAGGTTTGGCTGGTGCTCCTCAGGCCACCGGCTCAGGCCGCTCTGCAGCCATGCGAGTGCGGCCACCGTTCGCTGAGCCTCCGCTTTGACCACTTGCGGATACAGCGACAGGCTGTCCAGTACCTTGCTGCTGGCAAGCCAGTCCATGGCCAGCTTGCGACTGTTGGCACGTGCAGGCAAAAGGTCGGTGGCGTAACGCTCCACCAGCGCTGCCAGAAGATTCAGCCCGTCCGCCAACCCCGTCTCCCCTTCCTTGTGCAGGCGCGCCCACAGGTAATAGGTAGCGATACGCAAGTCCTTGCTGATTTGCTTTAGAAGCCGCTCTGCCAGCGAGACCACCTGATCGACATCCGCACCGGAAAGCTTGTTGACCTCCTCGCGCATGCGCTGGAAGTCGTCTTCGTAAGCCGGATCATCTCCCACTGGAGCGTTCGGGCGGATGGGCTGCAACCAGCCCTCCCAGCACTGCCCGTACTGGCGCGCAAGGTGCAACGGATCGCCTTCGGGCAGGCAAATGTCGATGAGCTTGTTCAACGTCATTCGAGTTCCTCTCGCAGTGCAAGCCGCGGCTCTGCGGCGTCTTCCGCGAGGAAGATCTGCCGTGGCAATTGGAAGCCCCGCAGTCCGAGCAAGGCCAACGGCCCTCCCCCCAGTTCGGTGCGCAGATGCCAGGTCAGGCCAATGCCATCCGGGGCCTTCAACACCACGCG